>CAWGQU010000013.1:0-50675 GCA_963824795.1 uncultured Verrucomicrobiae bacterium
CGTTAGTCCCAATGACGCTCCTCGCGCAATCCGCATCGCCGACCATGAAGGCGATCGTCGTGCATCAGCCGGGCGGGCTGGAAGTATTGAAATATGAAGATGCGCCGCGTCCGGAACCGAAGCAGGACGAGATCCTCATCCGCACGATGGCGGCAGGAGTGAATCCGGTTGACGCTTACATTCGGGCCGGACGTTTCGGGAGCGGCTCGATTCCATTCATTCCCGGGATGGATGTCGCCGGAGTCGTGGAAAAAGTCGGCGCCAAAGTGACGAGATTCAAAATTGGCGATCCCGTCTATGCGTATCTCAGTGTCCGGGAACAAGGCGGGTACGCGGAGTTTACGATCGCGAAAGAAAGCGAAGCCGCGATCAAGCCAAAGAATATCGACTTCGAGCAAGCTGCTGCCGTTCCACTCGCCGCGACCACAGCGTGGCAGGCGTTGGACGCCGCCGGACTGAAAGCCGGGCAGACCGTTTTGATCTTCGGCGGATCGGGCGGCGTCGGACACTTTGCTATTCAAATCGCGAAAGCGCGTGGCGCAAAAGTCATCGCCACCGCATCGACCGAACATCAGGCTTTGCTCAAACAACTTGGCGTCGACCAGGCAATCGATTACACGAAAACGAAATTCGAAGATGTCGTAAAAGACGTGGACGTCGTCCTGGAAGCCACGCGCTCCGACTCGATGTCGCGCTCGTATGGGATTGTGAAAAAAGGTGGCTTCATTGTTTCCATCACTGGCCCGCCTGATCAGGCTCAGCTCGACCAGCACGGTCTCCGCGGCACTTCCCTCTCGGCACATCCGGATGCGAACGTGTTGGAAAAACTGACTAAATTGATCGAAGCCAAAAAACTCACGCCAATCGTCTCACAAGTTTTTCCATTAGCCGAAGCCGCCAAAGCGCATCAACAAATCGAAACGCATCACACCCCCGGCAAGATCGTGCTGAAAGTGGCCGACGCGCCGAAAAAGTAAGTCGGCGGTTTTGCCTAACGACTGCCTACGCCAGGATCGCGTCGACCGCCGCGCGCACGTGAATCACGGTCGTATCGAGGAAAGGCAGGTTTTCCGGATCGGCGCCGCGAAGAAGGAGCGGAAGTTCCGTTCCAGCAAGGATGACCGCTTCGATGCGCTCGTCCTTTCGCATACGCTCGATGATGCCGATGATCGCTCTGCGCGTTTCGGGCAAGAAATTGTTCTTTAGAAGTTCGCTGATGTATTTGTCGTGAATGAACGCCTGCTCGGATTCGTTAGGCGTGACCAACTCCAGCCCGGCGCGCGCAAACGCATCAGGATAAAACCTCGCCCGCATCGTGAAACCGGTGCCGAGTAACGCGAGCCGTTTGAGTCCGAGTCCGCGCGCATGGTTACACACCGCCTCCACAATGCTGATCATCGGAATCGTCGCGCGCTTCTGCACATCGTCGAAGACAAGGTGCGGCGTATTCGCTGCGATGAGCGCGATCTCCGCGCCGGCGCGCGCCAATCGCTCAACAGAAGCAGAAATATAATTCGTTAGGCCAGCGAGATCGTTCGCATCCAGCATCGCGATCCCGCGATTCACATCGACGCTGTCGATCATGATGTGCGGCGCGCTGCCGTCGATCACTCGTGCGCGATAACCGTCGAGGATGAACCGATAATATTCGATCGTCGATTCCGGTCCGATTCCACCAACAATTCCGAGCGTCTTCATTGCGCTCGGAGATAATGCATCAGAAGCCGCCACGTGGCCACGGCGCTCTGTCGCCGTGAACAAATCGTCACCATCATGCGCATTGCGCACGACGAATTAACGCTCAGATCTGATCGTTCATTTCCTGCGCTTTGACGTAAAGCTGTTGCAGAAAATCAGCCATGCCGCTGACGGCAAAGATACTGGCGAGCGTGCGCGTAGTGCGCGGCGAGAAAATGAATCCGTAAATGAAACCGGAGGCAATCCACGTGCCGAGACAGAATGGGCACGTTATCAATTCTCCGATTGCCCGCCGCAGGCCCCGCCCACGCGGACGTTCTTCCAGCTCACCCGCGCCGCCTTTGCCTTCCACTTCGGTGAACGGCGCGCGCAATGCCGCCGTCACTTTATCCTTCGTGATCAGGCGGCTCAGCTTCTGAGTCGCAAGCGCGAAAAGAACCAAATCCTTTGGCTCGACCCGTTCCGGCAACGGCTCGCGTGAGCATTTGCGCGCCAGCAGACTGGCAGCGAGCAGTCCGTTAAACACCGCGACCAGCGCCGCGTAATCGCTCTTGGGCAATTCCTCTCGGAACTTGCGACCGCGCGGCTGTCGGCGCTCTTGTTCTTGTTTCGGTTCATCCCTGTTCCGCGCACCGTCGCCCATTCGCTCCTGTCTCGTGTTCATGTCGTAATAACTAGTTCGAATGCTGCGGACAAAAACGGCGGGAAAATCGCCGGAACCGCCACTCAAGCGCCAAATCATGACGCGACGGGGAATATTGGCGGCTTGAAGCCGTCACGTTTCCCGGCCCTTACAGCTCCATCGTCATGAACACACTGTTCGGATCTTCGATGTAATCCGCGAACGGCTGGCAAAGCTTGAAACCGGCTCGTGCATATAACTGACGCGCCGGCTCAAACTCCGGCATCGCACCGGTCTCCAGACTCAAGCGCCGATACCCGCGTCGTTGCGCTTCACTCATGATGTGATTGAGAACGGCGCGCGCCACACCCTTGCGCAGTTGTTTCGACACCGTGCGCATCGACTTGATCTCGCCGTGTTGCGAATCGAGCTCCTTCAATGCACCGCAGCCAAGCAGTTCGCCATTCTCCCACACGCTCCAGAACGTCACATCCGCGCTGCGCAAACCTTCTACCGGCAAAGCATGCACACTTTCCGGCGGAGTAATGGCCCGCATATTCGAGAGATGTTGCTCCAGCAGCGCGATAATTTCCCGCCCGCTTAAATCGTCGACCCGTATTTCCACCGGCTAATCAAAACCAATCAGCCTCTTTGTCGATCTTGCGTGCAGAATTGCCGGCTAGGTCGCGACCGATGGATGATAATTTTGGCTGAGCCATTTCACCGCCTCGGCCCGATCGCGCGCGACGTGCGTGCCCCAGCCGAGATCATGCACGCGCTGCTCCCATTTTTTTCCCATCTCGAAAAATTCGTCGCGCGGCGCGATGACGACTACGATCGCGTTCGGCCGAAAAACGGCAGCGAGCCTGTCTTGCGCGGTGATTTGCTCGAGATGTTCGTCGCCGAACTTTTCGAGCCCGGTTGCACTTGTGAGATCGACAATCTCGTAATCGAAATTCTGCGTGTTTTGCACTAACTGAAGAGCGCGGCGACTGGCTTCGACCAGATCATCTCCCGTGACCGTGCCGGTGCCCATGTGAATGATTCCACGGCAATCCTTCGTCGTCTCGGTCGTGAGAGGCATAAGTTTTCGCAAACCGCGCCCGCCCGGCTCCCTTTTTCGCGATTTAACACCGCAAGCTTCTCGTGTCCAGAAAGTTCAAACGGTGCACACCCCCCCGGCTACTCCGACAGTCCGTACGACCGCCTCCCACTCGCTGTGTCTCATCCAGAGGATCACGCCATCTGGATTTATCGTAAGCCACTTACAATGGTATGAACGGCGGGATGTGGTTAGGCACTTGACCGCTTAAAGCGGTCAACATTGTCGGGCAACATTCAGCATTCACGTTCCGACGTAACGCGGCAGTTGGTTGTTTTGCGGAGCGAGAATGACCAACGATCCGCGACCGCTGATCTCTGACTCCGGATCTCTGACTCTTTCCTTTCCATCCCCATTAATCTTGACCCGACCAGTCGCGGCTTGTTAAAAAATGCACATGAGTCCAAACCGCACAGTACCCTTCAAAGTTGTCCTTATTTTCCTGTTGCTGGTTACCAGCTTTGTCGCTGGCAGCATCCGCGCCGATCTCATCGCCGTCGATTCGAACCGCTCCTTGTACTCGATCAACATGACCACCGGCGCCAAGACCCTTATCGGCACCGTCAGCGCTAACGCGAGTACAACCGCGGAGCTGACCCTCGATCCGTTCAACAACACTATTTACCTCAGCTCCACCGGCAACGATTCGCTCTACACTCTCGACCTCGCCACCGGGACGGCGACGCTGGTGGGTTTCTATGGCGATTCCAACGTCGTGATGCACGGTCTGGAATTCGACACCAGCACCGGCATCCTCTATGGCGTTTCTTCCCACAACAACGGCCTCTACACTATTAACACCACGACCGGTCTCGCTACGTTGGTCGGCACCTCGGGGCTCACTTCCTTTACCAATCTCGGTTACAACTCCGATACCGACCAGATGTTCGCCACCAACAGCGGTGCCGACAGTTTTTACTCGATGAATCGCGCGACCGGCGCCACCACTCTCATCGGGCCATTGAACGGTCCCACCAACCCAAACGGTGTCGCCTACGACCGCGACAACGGCCTCCTCTACATGGTCGATAACAGCACCGACAATCTTTACACGATCAATATGGCTACCGGCGCGGCCACGCTGATCGGCTCCACCGGCAGCGGAAACCTTCTCGGCCTCGTTTACCTCCCTGTCCCGGAACCATCTTCGTTAGTCCTGACCGTGCTCGGTGTCACCAGCGCCGGCCTGGTTCTTCTTCGACGAAATAAAAAGAGCTGACCGCCGCGCAGCCTGCCACGCCGAAACCGAGCGAAGGCGGTTGTTCGTGAAAAACGCTCGCTATCGCAAAAGTCTTCGGGATTAACGCGCGCCGGCGTCGAACAGGCGATGATCACGGGCCTCGTCTTCGGGACGATCTTCGCCCTCACGGGCCGGATCTGGATGGTGATGTGCGCGCATGCCGCGTTCGATCTAACGGCGGTAGCCATAATCTATTGGAATCTCGAAGCCGCCGTAGCTCACGTCATGTTCAAATAACTACCCACCTAACGAACAACCGATCGGCCAGCGATCGCGCTCTTCGATTGGACGTGCGGCGCTGCCCATTCGACCTTCCCGGCTCCATGGCCGAGACATCAGGCGCAGTCATCGCGAGCGCGAACAATCTTTCCGTTAAGTACGGCACACAGGTCGTTCTCGACGGCGCGACGATTGCATTCACCGAAGGCGAACACATTGGGCTCGTCGGCCGCAACGGCTCGGGCAAATCGACCTTTCTCGCGATCGCGGCCGGCGTGGCTCGACCCGATTCCGGCGAATTCTCAACGCGGCGCGATCTCGTTACCGGCTACATGCCGCAAGTTTCCGGCTTGGACGATGCGGCTACGGTTCATGCGAACATTCTCAGCGGCGCGCAACGGATTCTCGACCTCATCGCCGAATACGAACGCGTCCCGGGCGACAGCCCGCTCAGCGCTACTCTTCTCGATCAAATCGGCGAGGCAGACGGTTGGAATTTGGAACATCGGATCAAATCGCTCATCACGAATCTGCACGCGCCGGAATCCGATCGCGTCGTCGGCACGCTTTCCGGCGGGGAAAAACGCCGCGTCGCGCTTTGCCGGGCGCTGCTCGCGCGTCCCGATTTTCTGATTCTCGACGAGCCGACCAACCATCTCGATACCGGCTCGATCGAATGGCTCGAAGATTTTCTCGCGCGCTATGCCGGCACCTGTTTGTTCGTCACGCACGATCGCTATTTTCTCGATCGCGTGGCGACGCGGATCGTCGAGCTGTCGCGCGGCCCGTTCACCAGCTACGACGGCAACTACACCGATTACCTGCTCGCGCGCGCGCAACGCCAGGCGGTCGAGGAGGCGCAGGAACATCAACGGCAGAAGTTTTTGAAACGCGAACTGCAATGGGTGCGAAAAGCGCCGCGCGCGCGCCGGACGAAATCGGTCGACCGCGTGGAACGTTATTTCGAGATGGCCGCGCAGGAAGCGCCGGAAGCCGAGCTCAACGTCGAGTTGATTATCCCCACGCCGCCGAAGCTCGCGAATCGCATCATCGAATTGCGCGACGTCAGCGTCGAGCTCGGCGGCCGCACACTTTTCCAGCACGTGAATCTCAATCTCACCGCCGGCGAACGTCTCGGCATTGTCGGCCGCAACGGCCTCGGCAAATCCTCGCTTCTCAAAGTCATTCTTCAGGAATTGCCCGCCGCCACCGGTGAAGTGGAACTCGGCGCGCGGACCCAGATCAATTACGTCGATCAAAACCGGCTCCTGCTCGACGATGCGAAAACGGTTTGGGAAGAAGTCGGGAGCGGCAGAGAACACGTCACGCTCGGCGAGCAAAGCATCACCTTGCGCGCGTATCTGCGGCGATTTCTTTTCAGCGAAGACCGCATCAACACGAAAATTTCGCAGCTCAGCGGCGGCGAACGCAGCCGCGTGCTCCTCGCAAAAATCCTGAAGCGCGGCGGCAACGTCCTGATGCTCGACGAACCGACAAACGATCTCGATCTCGGAACGTTGCGCTTGCTCGAGGAAGCGCTCGTCGCCTTCGGCGGCTGCGTCATCGTGGTCAGTCACGATCGCTATTTCCTGAATCGCGTTTGCACGTCGATCCTCGCTTTCGAAGGCGACGGCCGCGTCGTCTATCGCGTCGGGAACTACGATTACTACCTGGAAAAACGCCGCGCACCCGTCCCTGCCACCGCTTCCACTCCCGCCTCGACCGCCACTGCTACCGCGCCAACGAAGCCCAAAGAAAAACCGCGCAAACTCAAATACAAAGAAGAGCGCGAATGGGAATCGATGGAGTCGAACATTCTCGCCGCGGAAAACGAAGTCTCCGATTTGGAAGCCGTTATTCGCCGCGCCGGATTTTTATGCGAAACCGCGCGCCGAGATTTTCGATTTGGAAACGCAATTGAAAGCAGCACGTGACAAAGTCGCGCACCTCTACGCGCGCTGGCACGAACTCGAGCTGCTACAGAGCGTCTCGTCTCCGTGACGAATGTGGGAGCGGCCTTGGCGCCGCGATTCGTCGGACAATTAGCTGGAAAATTCCGGCCGCTGTCGAGCGCCGTGCCAAAAGTGCAGGATGCTTACGACGGAGGCGGTCTCAGCGCAGACGTAAAAGATGAGAAAAGGCGGCAATGGCATCTTGCGTATCCCGCGTCGCTTGTCATGAAAAGGAAAGCGTTCTGGCATCGTCGCCAAACTCAACGCATGGGCGACAAGCTTTTCACCCAAACGAGTCGCCGCTTCGGGATTATCTTCCGCGACAAACTCCACGATCTCTTTGAGGTCAGCGAGCGCGCTGTCGGCGATCAGGACTTTGAAGTCCATCCCGGAATCATGCCTCTTACTTCCTCAATGGGACGCGTGCGGCCCGCTTCGACATCTTTCAAGCCGCGCTCCAAGGCCGCTTTCAATTCGGCTTCATCCGGTTCGCCGTTCATTGCGAACAGCTCCACCGCGAGAAGCGCTTTGTCGTGCGCATTCAAATGTGCGATCGCGGTTTTTATTTCCTGAAGCGTGCTCATTTCATTGCCGGTCACAAATGATAGCAGTCGGGGTGCCGGCGTTCAAGACTTGCCGGCACAGCAGCACTTTGGCATATCGAGCGTGGCTCGGTGTGTATCGCAAGCTGCTTACGATGCATGAAAGATGCAGATGAACTTGACTGGTTAAACCAGTCGAGTTTGCGAGGATCGGTTCCGATGATTTTCGTCACCTGCTGCATGTAATCCGTCCGGGCATCGGATTTGAAGCCACAGCCAGTCCCCTGGGCGATGCCAATCAGAGGGACGAGCTTGTCTCGTCGCATTAAACAAAAAAAAGCGGGATCATTTCTGATCCCGCTGTGAAAGCTGACGAAAGGGAGCGTAAAGTTTAAGTGTTTTAAGTGACTTCCGAGCTTTGACTACTGTTTAGCAGCAGATGTGCCAACACTAGTTATAGCTCGCGCGCTTCACGCGAGATCTTCGGGATCACTTACCCCGCTTCGGATTATTACCGGATTGTTTCGCGGCTACGGCCTGTCGTTTTTGCTGGTTGGCCGCGTTGTTTTTCGCCTGCTTCTGCGTCGCCTGTTTCTGCACTGATTTCGGAGATCTATCGCCCATCGCGCAATCTAGCATGGTTGCGTCCTTACACTCCTCAATATCTTAAGCAGGCGAAACCGCGCGCGGAGATTTTGAATGGAGCGTGCGGGGACGCCGCGACATGGATTGTAAACCCGAAGGGCGAGGGTGAGTGAGTGGGGCGAACGAATCATTTGGAAACTCAATTGAAGCCGCGCGAGCCAAAGTCGCGCACCCTCGTGAATCTTGACTGGTTAAACCAGTCGAGTTTACCCGCCACCAAAAGCTCAGCGGCGGCAAAGCGACGGTAAGCAGCCGCGCCCGGCAACCCGGGCAGCACCGTCTGGGTCCGCGTCCGGACCGTCGGCCTCAAAGGCATCATGGGCGCCTGGAGCGACCCGGTGAAATTGATGGTGGTATGAAAGATCGGTGAATTTCGCAACGCGAAATTCCGCTAACGAATACGAATTGGACCCCGCGCCGAGCAATGAAACTCGGAGTGCGAATCCTATTTGCTCAGTATCGGGACAAGGTGGAGTTCAACGCGCTCGAAATTTTTCTGTGTTGCCCTCGATCTTGATAAATGCGCGAAGCTCATTCACGAGTTTCGCTCCCAGACCCTGGAGTTTGGCAAGGTCGTCGATGCTTTGATACGGTCGATTCGCAGCAATCAACTTCGCTCTCGCCGGCCCGATTCCAGGCAACGTCTGCAGTTCCTTGATTGTCGCGGTATTGAGATTCACACGTAGCGACCCCTTTTCGTGTTCGCCTGATACAAGGCGCTTGGTAGCTCTTGTGATTCCAGTGGTGCGTCCAAGATACACCAGCGACGAAACCAACGAGACAGCAATGACAGCAATGGTTAACCAACGTTTGATGGAGTAGCCCGGTTTCCACCAATCACCTGGATCCTCATCGTAGATGCCCATCGCGATGGTGTTAACTCCGAGCGGCGAGCAAATCGAGCCAATTTCGTGACGGTGCAAGAGACGTCGGCTGGTATCCGAGATGCTCAACGCTAACGGGAAATGGCAAAGTTTCTCACCACGAACGGCATCAACTACGTCATCGAAAAAATCATTAGGGACGCTAAGGAACGCGTCGTCCTCGTCAGTCCATACCTGCAACTGAACAACCGAATCAAGGAACTGCTCTCCATCGGTTATCGTCCCGATGTCGACATTCAGATCATTTACGGAAAGAAGGAACTAAATGCGCCGGAACGCCAGTGGCTCTGCACTGTCCCGCACATTCACACCCGCTTTTGTGAGAATCTCCACGCCAAATGCTATTTGAACGAAACTCTCTGCGTCATCGGCAGCCTTAATCTCAATCTCTACAGCCAACAAAATAACAACGAGATGGGGATCATGATAAAGCGCGGGAACGATCACCAGCTTTTCGCTGATGTCATGGCGGAAGTCGACCGACTCTTGCGCATCAGCGAACTAACACACGCTGATCGCACGAACCTTGTTCTCGATGCCGAGCCACCAGCGAAAAACCAGACTGTCGACACCCGCAATTTCAAGAAACTCAGCGCCTCCCGCCTCGCTGCACGTCACGGTCTCAAGACGCGTGCGCTTGTCGATCGCCTGATCGGTCGCGGCTATCTCATGATGGACGGACAACGACCACGACTCACGGCCGCAGGCAAACGTGTCGGGGGCGAAGAGAGATTCAGCAGAGGAAACGGCGACTTTGTTGTCTGGCCCGTGGATCTACAGGTCTAATTCTTTTCATATCAATTACCACGCGCATCGGAGGCTGACAGGGACGTGTCACTTAAGACCTCCCAGGCGAAGACGCGCAGCACTTGGTGAATTGGATGAATTAGCCCCTCGATGCGGCGCTCAATTCGCGAGGAGAGTTTCACATGCATTATCTGCGCGGCGAGTAATTCAAACGAACGAATTGCTGGATCGAGCGGAACAACGGCTTTTGCATGTTCGTACCCGAAAACAATGATGCCTCTGCGTTCCGGTAATCCCGATTGCAAGAGCTTCATGCAATCGCCTAACGAGCTCGTATTCCCAGGATAGGGATGAAGAATGTTTTCCGACCAATGTTCAGCCGGAAGTCCGTTGTCACCGAATGGCCGAACGATCTTTGCTTCGATAGCCCACTGTTCCGGGATTAGGATGTCTGGCAGGCGCTTGGCTTTTGCATTTCCGAACAGGTCAGCCTGGTGTTCGCGCATGTGCGCCAGCGCGCGTCGGATCGCATCGGCTTCGCCGTAAGGACCTACGCCGGGTCGAAAAGCTTTATGTGCTATAGCGCTCGTGTCGACAGCATGGAGTCCGGCCGCGAATGCTTTGATAACAATTTCCAATTCCATGACAAGAGATACGATCTTTCCGGAACAATCATCCTGGTCAAGCACGGACGCTTTTGATTCACTGCGCCGCGATGGAAGTCGACGACATCATTAGTTATCACGATCTCGTTACGGAGGAGAAGGCGGCGCTGCAGAAGGGGATGAATTTTGGTGTCGGGAAGAAGTATTCGGTGTTCTTGATGTCGTTGCGCGAGAATGCTCCGTATGCGGATGCGCTCGATCAAGTCACAGGAATGCTGACGTATGAAGGTCACGATGAACCGCAGCGACGGGGCGGACCGAATCCAAAGGAAGTTGATCAGCCATTAACGACGCCGCGCGGATCGTGGACAGAGAATGGGAAGTTTTTTCGCGCGGCGATGGATTTCAAGAGCGGACTGCGCGAGAAACCGGAGCTGATCAAAGTGTATGAGAAGATTTCGCGCGGGATCTGGAGCTACAAAGGTTTTTTCGAATTGATCGATGCAAACATCGTTTCGGATGAAAAACGAAAGGTGTTCAAGTTTTCGCTGAAACCGGTAGAGAAGAAATCATTCGGCCGGGTTGTCGAACTTCCGCACAATCGATTGATTCCAACGCCGGTGAAGGTTGAAGTCTGGCGGCGCGATCGTGGTCAGTGCGTGCAATGTGGTTCGAAGAAGAATCTGCACTTTGATCACGACATTCCGTTTTCAAAAGGTGGAAGCAGTCTGACTGCCGGGAATGTTCGTTTACTCTGCGCCAAACACAATCTTGAGAAATCAGACAAAATTCTTTCGACCGCGCCATGGATTCTTGCTGGCGCGGCGGCTGCACCGTATATTCAAAAGCTATCTGGCTGACGAAGATGTAAATCATCTTTTTCGTCACTACTGGTTGCTCAGCATAGTTATCGACTTGCGTAGCGTAATTCCTCAATGATTCGCTCGATGATCGGGAACTTCGGATCCGCGTTGAACAAAACGCGATATACGTGCTGGCGGTGGAGATCTACAGCCACCTCCGCTGAAGTAAAAGCCGACGCCTTGTCCACAATCTCCCCCGATTGTTCGACGACAACGTCGAAGTAAATCTTGTGGTCGGAGCCGACTAGGCGCGTACGATAAATCCGTATTACTAGCTGTTGGCCCTGCGCGTGAAAGAGTGACGCTGGCCATCTGACGCCGGCTTTAGATCGCGCGACCTTACCACCCTTGAAACCGCGATCGATGTTCCACGGTTGAGAGGACGCAACTTTGGCTGCCTTATCGACCGACTTCAAAATCGCCGATTTTTTCCCTAACATCCACTTTAGTTCAGTGCGTAACGTTACCCTACTGCGAGCTGACAAGAGCTTCCTCCAGAGGTCGCGATTTTCGATCGGCTTGCCGTCAGAGTTTCGCCACCCATTCTTCCTCCATCTGTCGGCGAGAAAAAAACAGTCATGAACATACTTCGAGTCCGTGACAATCTGCACTCGCTGCACCCCTAAATTTTGTCCATGTTTGCGCACATATTCGAACGCGCGAATACATGCGAGTAGTTCCATGCGATTGTTCGTGGTCTCGTGAAATCCTTCTTGGAACAACTGTTGATCTGATCTGTTCCAATCAAGTGGAAATTCGAGCCATGCCGCGAGGCCACCAGAGCCTCCGGGATTTTTTAGCGCAGAACCGTCGATGTAAATTTTGAGGGCGCGGGGATCCAGCGACATTTAATTTTACCTTAGTCGCGACTTGGCTTTTTCCATTGCCGGTAAAAGCACACCACTAAAAAGATCATTTACAGGAGTCGAAAGGGAAGCGCATTTAATTTGCTATGAATTCGCGTTAGCGAAGATGGCAACGCATTGACAAAACGGTGCTAACGAAGAGAGAAAAAACCTCCTTTTGCTTGGCTCCGGCATGCTCGAAGCTTTGCTGCAGCTCTGTGGAGGTCTTCTGCAGAGTCCCCCAGAAAAGCTTGACACCGCGCGATCAGCCTGCGATCTGGTGTAGTGCCTGTGCAGCTCAACTCCAAGCCACAGAGCATACTCGGCGCCTCTCGCCGCCTTGCTAAATGCTCAAGCGTGCGGACTCTCAACGCGAAAAAAAGCAGGGCCTCTCTCGTAAGCGCTATTGGAATTTCGAGGTGTAATAATAATCGAGATTAAGATTAGATGGTAGATTGGAGATCCCCTAATGATAAAGAACCATGATGCTCTGTACGGTGACGAGCTGCTTGTTGCAGCGTTCGCGCAGCTCGAGCCCAACAGCACGTTCAAGGTCGCTGACACAAGCGACATTGTTCGCGCTTTTTATGAAGTTAAGAACGCGAGGGATTGGAGCAATTTGTTTGTAAACTATCCCTTTGATACTGACGGCATCGAGCCGCGTTCAATCGAACTGACGGAAGCCATCGAAGCTTTACAGCAGGCTCGGCTATTAGGCCGACGGAATCCCGATTTAGTGCACTATACGGTTTCGCCGGCAATGAGATCTAGTTACGAGCGCTTCATAAAAGCGAAAGTTGGCGACAAGGAGCCTCTTGTACGAGAACTAGCAGATCGCTTGAAAACCGCGTTGAGAGCCTCCGACGACCCGGTTGATGTTAAGGGACCGAGTAGAGCAGTTTGTCGATAGATATCTCAGTCGATATCTCGTTGCTGCGAGTAAGAGCAAGTTCATCCACGATCCACTGTGGGGGACTATCGAGATACTGCGACATGAGCAATGTCTTTTGGATACGCCGCTGCTTCAGCGGCTAAGACAGATTCATCAAACCGGTTGTGTTTACGCGACCTATCCTTCCGCCTCGCATTCGCGATTCGAACATACGTTGGGAGTGGTCCACATCGCTGGGCGGATGGCTCGTGCTTTGCGGAAACGTTTTCCTGAATCCGTAGACGACAAAACGGAACTAAAGGTTCGGTTAGCTGGTCTACTACATGACACAGGACATTCTGCATTCTCACATACGACTGAAGAGATCTTTAAGTACTGCGGCGACTTACGACAAGAGCTGAGCGAAGGCGGTGAATTTGCGGGCAAAGGAGCAGGCGAAGTTCTTTCATATCTCATTGCGTCGTCAAAAGCCTTTCGAAACTTTTTTGCCGAACTGCGGAAGCGTTATCCTGAAGAGCTTAGCTTCGATGTCGAGGACTTCGCACCCTTGATTCTTTCGAGGGCAGCAGATCCAAAGAAACACTATGAGGCAGACATTATCAGCGGGCCATTCGACGCGGATAAACTCGACTATTTCCCAAGAGACAGCCGCGCTGCCGGAGTTCGGTTGTCGATTGATATTGATCGCCTTTTGCATTGCATCGGGTTAGCAGACGTTACCAAGACCGATGGTCACGTAACGTCAATCATGGTTGTGACTCGGGGTGGATTTAATGCGATTCAACAATTGCTGTTTGCTCGCGCCACTCTTTTTTCAAGTGTCTACCATCATCACAAAGTTCGCGCGTGTGACTGCATGATCAAAGCGGGATTCGAGGCGTTTCGCGATGCAAAAATGTCGTTCACGAAGCGCGTTGACAATCTGTCAATGGAGAGTGCGGGCGATTTCCTTTTCCTGACTGACGGCGATTATTTTGCGCAGAGGTCAAACTGCGACGAACACTCGAACCAACTTAAACTAATACACGGATTGTTATACCGTCGGTTATTCAGGCGCATCTTAACTATCTCGACTCATACTATTGAAGGCTTCGATGAGGAAGATGACTCTAAAGCCGCCTATCGTGAATTCTTCAATTTGCGGAACAATCCCCAAGCGATGCGACAATTCGCCGCAGAAGGTACTTAAGGAATCTGGCGCGAAATGTTCCATGTACGAAGTTTGGCTCGACATTCCGAAGCAGGCGACTCTCGAAAAGGCTGGCGACGCCCGGATCAACGTCGCGCCTAGAAACGCCTCTCCAGATTTAAAGAAGCTAGCCGAGTACATTCCAGTGAAAGCCTGGACTGAGACTTACGGACAATACTATGCGCAAAGTTTTCTTTTCGGGCCGGAGGACGTTGATGAAAGAGCAAAATTGGCCGGCGCCGCAGTGAAATTGTTTGAAAAACGTTTTGGCTTGCGCTTCAAAAGCTACGCATATGCTGAGGATGTTCGCCCAGTCGCCGGAGTGTGACTCGGTTGCTCGAATGAGGCATTGCGCAACCCGCTCCGAACCACTCGAGAAAGTAGGAGGTTATGGTTTGGTGAAACGAGTTTCTGACTGATCATCTGAATCGATTTATGGTACAAGAGGACACGACGGAGCGCGTCCCTGCAGAAACGGGCGGCTTGACATTGCCCGCTGTTGCCGGCGAAATGAGCGCCCGGTGAAATCTCTGAAACGCCGTTTCTCCGCGGTCCCGAGGACGGCCGCGCCACGAGGAAACTCGAAATTGGAACTCCAGAAGTTTTCGAAAGCCGGAAGGTCAAAATAGAAAGCATTCGAGATCACAATTTAGCCGGCACAATCTTTCTCGGCTGACGAACGCCGTGCGCCCCAGGGAACGCTGGGACGCGCCGTCGAAAACGTAAGTTTGAGTTGAAGAGATGAGAGGGAATTGCCAATACTCCGGTCAATTATGGGTGCGGATAATCAGATCGATTACATTGAGTTTCAGGCGGCAGACCTGGCGGCGACGCGGTCGTTCTTTGAGCAGTTGTTTGGCTGGAAGTTTACCGATTATGGACCGGACTACTACTTCCTTCGAAGATGGACGGATCGCCGGTGGGTTCGCACGCGCGGAGCGGCGCTCGACGATCGAGTCGGGCGGCGTGCTGGTGGTGTTCTATCATCCGCGGCTGGAGGAAGTGCGGCAGCGGGTGACTCGATCTCGGTGGCAAAATTACCGCCGATATCTTTTCCTTTCCCGGCGGGCGCCGGTTTCATTTCACCGAGCCGAGCGGGAATGAGTGCGCGATCTGGTCGGAAGATCCAGGCGCAGTGAAGAGCTAGAACGGCAGGGCGGGAGTGATTCGGGATCAGTCTTGACGACGGAACTCATTTCATTCGGTCGAATGTGTTAAGCAAAACGGTTGAGGGTTGGTGAGTTGAGAGGGGAACAAGATCTGCCGAAACGTTGAATCTGGGGAAGCGCAGTCTCCAGCTCCTAGGCAGCCGTCGCCAAGCGGGCTCGAGCCCAGCCGATGCTGCGCCAGGCCTGCACCGTGCCGGCCAGATACCAGAGACCAACTAGCGGTCCGATGTCGAACGAACCGGCCTCGGCAGGTGGGATTGGAAAGCTGTAAAGATTGAGCACGATGACGAGGAACCCGACGACGAAGCCGGGAAGAGCGAACGGCCAGCCGAAGCGCGGGTGACCGAGCATGGACCAGGCAAAAAAGAGAGTGCCAAGACCAATGTAAACATCCCAGGCAACATCGAGGCCGAGCCAAACGCCGACCAAGTCACGCTGCGGCGCGGAGTTCGGCCCGGCGTGGCGGACCGCGAGTTGGATCAGCACCATGGCCGTGAAGAGGGCGCCCGCCGCGAAATTCGTGATGGCGCCGAGAGACGCTGTCACTGACCGGCCATGAAGCCGGATAAGCTGGCGAAGGCCGAGACTTCCAACGCCAATCGCCGGCCCGAACAACGCTGCCGCCGCGGCGGTCGCAGCCAGCGGCAGAGGCGCGAAGAGCAGGACCGGATAGAGAACACTGGCGCAGAGGCCAGCCACGACGCCGCACTCAATCCAACGGATTTCAGATGGGTTTTCCAAGGTCGCCTCCCCGATCTGCCTGAACGAAATAACATAGTCCCGCTATCGGGAGCGAGCACGAACAGGCTCATAGAATTGCGGTCAGGCAAGAAACCTGACAAGTCTCCGCAGCCGAACTGACGCGACGGTTTTTCGTTGCCAGGATCAATGTGGAAAAGCTGAGACGCTGAAAACGGAAATCGGATCAGCGGCCGACGCGCGAGCGCTACTTCGACAGCATCGTCGCGCCCAGCATGGCGAGCACATCGCTGAGCGCGTGTGCGGTGATGGGCTCGAGCGCTGAGCGCCGGCGCAGATAAAGAAGCGCGAGCAGCACGCCCGATATCCCCGTCCCGATCGCGATCCCGAGTCCCTGGTAGCGGTGGCCCAGACCGAACATGACCGAGCTGAGCACGATGCCGAGAATCAGGCCCGGGCGTCCCAGCCACTTCTCGAACCGGGTGAAAATGAAGATCCGCTGCAGTTCCTCCACCACGCCGCCCCCGAAAATCCCGATCGGTATCCAGGCCAGCAGATTCGCCGGTTCCTTGAAGAACGACATGATGGTGGGTCCGCTCGCCGCCGGTCTGGGGAGGAGTGAGCCCAGCACAGAACCAAGCAGCACGTTCAGCGCGATAAACATCGCGACCCCGAAGAGCAAACCGATCCCGAAATGCTTCGGCCACTGGAGACCGGTAACTCCGATCGCGCTGAACCCCTCGCCCTCCAGACGGAGCAGCAGAAAAATTGCCGCGGACACGAGCAGCTTGGTGCGCACGATGCGCCACACCAATTCCGAAAAATGCGCCGGCAATCGCGCGTCCGGGTGTTGTGAGACGATCTGGTAAATCCAGTAAAGGACGATCACGCCCAGTGAGACGCCCAAGGCGGTGCGCTTCGACAGGGTCATGAGGTAGTTTCCATGGCTCAATGAATATGATGCAGCGGAGGCGCCTTTTGGATTTGGAAGAACGGCGACGGGGCGGGAGCGGAGGTCGGAAGTCAGCGGTCAGCCGCCTGCGGACGAGGCTTTCGCCGACGCATGACTATGGCGTGACCCGCCTCCAGTGATTTTCGGCGAGGCAAGCAAGTCGTCGAGCAAAGGAGGTTGAGACGAAACTCATTTCAACCAAACAATCTTCAGCTCGCTTCCCATGGTCTTGAATTCCGGATCGCCGGTAACGAGCTCGCACTTTCGGTGCCTGGCAAGTGCTGCGGCAAAGGCATCGGCCAGGCTAATCCGATGAGCGGCTTTGAAGCGCGCCGCGATGTCTGCCAATTCGCGCGTAATCGGGTGAAACGCGATCGGTAGTGAGACCAGGCTGGCGGCTGCGGTCTCCCATCCAGCCAAACCATTCTTGCGAATGATGATGTGTTGGACCTCGGCATAATTGACTTCGGTCATGTGCAACGGCTGATGCTGAGTCGCGGCCTTGTGTAGCAGCTTCTCGACTTTGTCCGCGCCGGCCTCGTCGCGGAAATAGGCAATAAGCGCGAAGCTATCGAGAACGGAGCCGGGCATACTTCGCTTCTTCCAATGCCTTTTCTTCCTTTTTGTGCTCCGCCCACCATTGCCGAAATGGTTTGTCGCCCGCCTTTCGCTTCAGGATGCCGCGCGCACGTTTGATCGCCGCGGCCGTGATTGGCTTTAGCAAGATTCCTTCAGGCGTCGATTGCACGACCGCCTTTGTGCCGTCCTCGATTTCAAACTCCCGTCGAATCCGCCGTGGAATCACGACTTGTCCTTTAACGGTGAACGAAACTGTCTCGGTGTCCGACATGGAAAAAGTAAAGCTGGAGACGCAATGTAAGTCAATTCGGTAAAGTAGGATTTCCTGGTTTATGGATGAAACTACCTTAACCAGGTTATCTATTGGTTTCGCGGTACAAAAGGACGCGATAGCGCGCGTCCCTCCAGAAACGGGTGGCTTGACATTGGCCGCCATTGCGGGCGAAATGGGCGCCGGGTGAAATCTCTGACACGCCGTTTCTCCGCGGTCCCGGGAACGGCCACGCTGTTCTTTATTCAGATCTTCTCGACGCTCGGCTTCGCCGTTCTTTACTCGACGCTGGTTCTCTACGCGACGAAGCATCTGCAGCTCTCGGTGAAAGTGGCGACGACGTTGATGGGCGTATTCGGCGCGTTCAACTACGGCCTGCACCTTTTCGGCGGTTACCTCGGCGGGCGTTTTCTTTCGAATCGGAATCTGTTTGTCGGAGGCATGGCGCTCCAGGTGATCGGCTGCGCCTGCATCTCGCGCGGCACGCTCGCGCTTTTCTACATCGGGCTCGCGCTTTTTCTTACGGGCAGCGGCCTCAACGTTACCTGCATCAACATGATGCTGACGCAGCGTTTCACCCCGGAGGATCCGCGCCGCGAGACAGCGTTTCTCTGGAACTACGCGGGCATGAATGTCGGGTTCTTCGTCGGATTCAGCGCGGCCGGATATTTCCAGGCGACGCAGAGTTACTCGAGTCTTTTCATTTTCGCGACGCTCGGCAACTTCGGCGCCATCGTTCTCGCCCTGCTCAACTGGAAGACGCTGACCGACCGCAACACGCCGCTGCTCGACGCGACGCGGACGCAGTTCCGGCTGCGCCAGGTCGCCGGTCTCGCCATTCTCATCGGTCTCGTCCCGGTCGTGTGGTTCATGCTGCAGCGGCCCGGCAGCACCGAAACGATCATCAAGGCGATCTGCGGCGTGGTCGCACTGACGTTGCTCTACCTCACGCTCCGCCACCGCGATCGACGCGAGCGGCGGAACATGACGGCCTACCTGATTCTGACGCTCGGCTCGCTGATGTTCTGGTCGCTCTACCAGATGGCACCGAATGGCCTGATGCTGTTCGCGGTTCACAACGTGAACCTGATGGTCGGCAAGTTGGAGATTCAGCCGCAGTGGATCCAGAACATCAACACCGTCTGCATCGTGCTCGGCGGGCCGGTGCTGGCGGCGCTCTTCACCCGGATGCGCGCGCGCGGTTGGCGCATCGACATACCGAAGCAGTTCGCGGCGTCGCTGCTCTTGATGGCGGTGGGCTTTCTTATTCTACCGATAGGCATCAAGCTGGCCGGCGTGGACGGCAAGAGTGCGTTCGGGTGGCTCTTCATGAGTTACGTGCTGCAGAGCGTTGGTGAGTTGCTCATCTCTCCCATCGGCTACGCGATGATCGGCAAGCTCGCGCCGAAGCAGTATCAGGGGATTATGATGGGCAGCTGGATGCTGGTGACCGGACTCGCGTCGCTCTTTGCCGGCGATTTCTCGGGCATGATTCCCG
Source organism: uncultured Verrucomicrobiae bacterium (assembly GCA_963824795.1). Taxonomy (GTDB): domain Bacteria; phylum Verrucomicrobiota; class Verrucomicrobiia; order Chthoniobacterales; family UBA10450; genus JBBQFI01. The sequence goes on from CAWGQU010000013.1 coordinate 19,214, forward strand.
AGCCTACCGGTAGCACAGCACTCGCGACCAACGCCGGATACGCGAAGCTTTTCGCCGAGCTCGGCGCGGGAAGTCTCGCAGTGGGCGTTGCGCTCGTTGTGCTGATTCCATTTCTGCGCAGGCTAATCACCGACAAAGCCGAGATAACGCCTGAGGAAATGGAAACGACTACTGTGGTGCCGGTCGCTTAAGATCGGGGCTGCTGGAAGAAAGCAGGAAGTAGAAACGCTAAAGTAAAAGACCGTTTCATGAGGTATGGGCCAGGGCAGGACTTGGGGGTTTTACTCCTTGTTCGGCGGCGACTTGAAGCGCGCCCTCCAAGGCGAACTGGATTTGGCGCGCGGCTTCTTCGCGAGTGTCGCCATGGGCCATGATTCCCGGCCACTCCACGACTTGAGCGATGAAGCATTCGTCACCTTTCTCCGCCGAATACCAAATGCGGATTTCGTAGTCGCGGGGATCGGGCTGCATCGGCGTCTTCATCATGGTTTTAGATTTAGTTTTTGCAACTCTTGCCGCACTTGCCGTACCTGATAAACCTTTGCTTTTCCCTCCGACGTGGACTGCAAATTCAAGAAGCTCGGTCCGCGCTGGAAGATTGTGTGGCTGCCTTTTGTTTTCCGCGCGACATACCCGAGTTTAATTAACAGCAAGCAGAGATCATCGAACGCAAAGTTCGCATCGCTTCGCCCGGCAATGAGCTTCTCGAACAGCTTCTCTGTTTTGCTCACGGGGGTAGACGAAAGGTGAAACCAAAGTTCGTGGCGGCGAGGGCGCCGTCACCAGCACGCGAGGCGCGCCCTCCCCGATCATTTCATGCGGTCGAATGTCTTTTGGAGAAGCTGGAGATCAGTAGCGTTTCCATTTTTCTCGCGACTATTGTCGATCCATTTTTTCTCCAAGGCGTTCTTCGTCGGTCGATCGCTCTGGAAGAAGACGCCGAAGACGCCGGGGAAAGGGAGTTGCGCGAGTTTGTAGGCGGCGAGCTCGTCGGTGACGTCATGGCGCAGCTCGTCCTCGGGACTGTTGTCCCATTTCTTTTCCTCGATCAGCGAGAAGTGGCCGCCTTTGCGCGGGTTGCCGGGATCGAAGGCGCCGGGATAAAATTCGACGCACTCACTCAAACATTCGATGACGCTGAAACCGGGATGATCCATCGCGCGCTCGATCATCTGAATCATGTGATTGACCTGCGTGGCGTGGGTGCGCGCGATGAAGGTGGCGCCGGCGCTGATGAGTTGTTTCATCGGGTTAACCGGCATGTCGATGGCGCCGGTGGGGTCGGTCTTGGATTTGAAACCGATGGGCGACGTGGGCGAGGTCTGCTTCTTCGTCAGGCCATAGACGAAGTTGTCCATGATGAAGTAGACCATGTTGATGTTCTTGCGCGCGCCATGATTGAGATGGTTGCCGCCGATGGAGAAACCGTCGCCGTCGCCGCCAAAGAGAAAGACGTTCAGGTCGGGCCGGGCGAGGCTGATGCCGGAGGCGAGCGGAACGGCGCGGCCGTGGATGTAATGCGCGCCGAAGCCGTTGACGAAATAGGGAAAGCGCGATGAACAACCGATGCCGGCGAGGGTGACGATCTTCTCGTGATCGATCTGGCGTTTCTCGAGAACTTTGTAGAAGGAAGCGAGGACGGCGAAGTCGCCGCAGCCGGGACACCATGTGGGGTGATCGGCGGTGATGGCTTTCTTGGTGAGTTTCTCGCGGGGCGGAATCTCGGTGATTGGTGTCGGGGCTGTTTGTGTTTCAGTGCTCATGTTTAAAATTCGTTAGGGGATTCAGAGAGTTGAGTGTTCGGAGATCGTGATCCACCGCGCCCTTCATTCCGCAATCCGAAATCCGCATTCCGCATTTCATATTACCCCACTCCCTGCGGAACCACTTCCCTCAAAGACTTCACGTTCTCGGGAGCCGTGCCGGCGTGAACAGTAGCAGCGCCTTCCCGCGGAATTTTTCTGGCCGCAAAGGAACGACCCTGGAAAACGCCTTCCAGGATTTCTTTGACGCGGAACGTTAGACCGTCGGTCTTGGTAAAGCTCTCGATCTTACTCTCGCAGTAACGCGCCCGCAGAATGGTGGCGAGCTGACCGAAACCGTAAAGACCCTGGTCGTTCATTTCGACGACGACGACGCGCTTGAAGTTCTTGAAGATTTTTTCCAATCCGTTAGGCAACGGATGGAGGTGGCGCAGATGCAAGGCACCGGCTTTCTCGCCATTTTCCCGCGCGAGTTTCGCGGCGTCGTGGACCGGGCCGTAGGTCGAGCCCCAGCCGACGAGAAGCGTGTCGCCCTGCGGCTCGCCATAAACTTCGGGCACCGGAATTTCTTCGGCAAGCTTGCGCAATTTGTTGCGACGTTTTGCCGTCATCGCCATGTGCAATTTCGGGCTGCCGGTCGGATGTCCCATCTCGTCGTGTTCGAGCCCGCCGATGAGCGGATATTTCCCATCCAGAATGCGCGTGCCGGGCGCGAGATGTTGCGTGATCTGATCGATCGGATACGGCTTGAAGGTCTGGCGCGGCGCGAGATTCGGTTTGGGATCGACCATCAACTTCGAAAGATCGGGTTCGTCGAACGCTTCGATGCGCGTCGCGAGTGAAGTGTCGCTCAAAATAAAAACGGGCGTGCTGTATTTGCGCGCGATCCGCGCGGCTTCGATCGCGATGTAGAAACAATCCTCAACCGTTTTCGCGGCAAGCACGACGCGCGGACTGTCGCCGTGACTGCCGTAGATCGCCTGATGCAAATCGCTCTGCTCGACATTCGTCGGCAAACCTGTGCTCGGTCCGCCACGTTGGATGTTGCAAATGATGAGCGGAATCTCCGCCATCGACGCCCAGCCGATCGCTTCCGTTTTCAACGAAATGCCGGGGCCGGCGCTTCCGGTCACGGCGAGATATCCGGAAAATGAAAAACCAAGCGCGAGAGAAACTGCGCCCAGCTCGTCTTCGGCCTGCACGAAAATTCCGCCGTACTTCGGCAATTCGCTGCGCAATACCTCCATGACTGACGACCAAGGCGTGATCGGATAACCGGCGCCGTAGCGCACACCGGCCGCGATTAATCCATAAGCAAGCGCGCTGTTGCCATCCATCGTGATCTGCGCGCGCGCACCGGGTTTTCGTTCGATTTTCTCAAATTGATATTGGTGCGAAAGAACCTTGCCGACCGGGTAGCCATAACCGGCCTGGAATGCCATGAGCGCGGTGTTGACGACGCTCTCGTCCTTACCCGAAAATTTTTCGGTGATGATTCTCCGCATCTTCTCCACATCGAGATGGAAAATTTTGCAGATGAGGCCGAGGACGAAAATGTTTTTGCCCTTGTCCTTGGCAGTGCCACCGAGTGCTTCGACGGTGAGGCCAGTGATCGGAACACCGACGTAAACGAAACGTTTGTCGTCGAGATTCGGCTCGACGTTATCCGAATCGTAAAGCAAGACGCCGCCTTCTTTAAGAAAATCGATATGGTCCTGATAACTGTGCTGGTAAAACGCGACGAGAAAATCGGCTTCGTCGCCGGCAGAAAGGACTTCGCCCGTACCGATGCGGACTTGGAAAATGGACGGGCCGCCGGAAATGGTGGCGGGAATCGTCATGTAGGTCATGACGTCCTGATCGCTGCGCCCGGCGAGCCGCGCGAGAAATGCGCCGGCGGATTGAATGCCGTCCTGCGAATTGCCTGCGAGCCGGATCACTGCGTCGTTGATGTTCTCGGGACGCAGATCGGCGCGCTCCGACGGAGGTGCGCCCTTTGGTGTGCCCGCGGTTTGAACTTGATTATTACTTGGAGTTACAGAATCGCCCATGATGCAGTCAGTAACTTAACAAAAGTGCGGGATGAATCCAGCAGGCATTATTCCTGGGGCGGGAAGAAAACGTTCAACTCCGAAAGCGTCCGCGAGCAGGCGCTCAACGTTCAACGATGAAAAAGCAGAAAAGGTGGATCGGCCTCTCCGAGGGCGATGCTAATAATGGCGGCGAAGCCGCATTACTTAACAACGCGCTCGGAGAGCGCGTTCCACCTCACTCATAGGTGATGCCTTTTTCTTCGGCCTGTTTGCGAATGGTCTCCGCGATCTTTTCATCGAAACTGTCGCCTTTGCCTTCGGCGGCGAGGCGTTTGTTCTCAGCCTGGATGTAGGCATCGCGTTTTTTCGAAACCTCATCGATTTCTTTTTGCACGACGGCGCGTTCTTCCTGCGTCTTCGCGATGCGTGCTTCGATTTCTTCGCGCGATAACTTTTGGAATTCCGCCGGAAGATTTTTCTTATCGATGGATTCGAGACTCAGTTCGTTATGTGCGAGAGCGTCGAGTAATTCGCCCGCGCCTTGCACAGATTTTTTCGTGTGAGCGTTGTAGCTAAGTCGATCGGCCGCTGCGGCAGCCGGCGCGCTTTCGGCGAACGCCTGTTTCGCCCCAACCTCGCGGCGCACTTCGGCGTCGCCGTACGGAATCAACGTCGCGCCCATGCGCTTGTTCAACTTCGCCAGGTCGTCATCCATCGGCGTCGAGACCACGGCCATGTTGCCCGATTGCGCGATGGCGACATAACTTCCTTCCGACATTTTCGCGATCTCCTTCCAGATCGGCGTCGTCTCAGCCATGCCGCCGCATTGCACGGTATTAATAATGAGATCTTTTTTCGCGGCGGCGCGGCAAAGGTCCGGATATTTCGGGCCATCGGCGTAATCCATGTGCGGCGGCGCATCGCCAACGAGGAAAACAATCTTCAGGACTTTGCGATCCTGACTCCACGGCATTTTGTCGATCGCCTCGGCCAGCGCTTCATTCACGCTTTCCGGCGTATCGCCGCCGCCGCCCGCTTCGAATGCGCGCAAGTGCGCGTAGATCGAATCGATGTCGTCGGTCAGCTTGAACGACTTCACGACATATTCGTCGCCACGGTCGCGATAGCCGATCAGCCCGATCTTCAATTCCGGTGTCGGTTTTGCGCTAATCATTTCGTTAGCGATCGACCAGATTTTTTGTTTCGCGCCCTCGATCAAACCGCTCATGGAGCCGGTGGTATCGAGAACGAAACAGACTTCGATGCGCGGCTTGATCGGCTTTATTTCAGGCGTCGTTTCTTTGGCGAGGAGCGCTTGCGAGCAAGCGAACAGTATGGCGAATATTTTTGGCGTTGTTTTCATGTTTGGATTTTCTATTCGGTGATTTCGTAAACGGTGTTATCGAGCGCGAGCAGGACGTTCTGGCCGAGCGCCATCCAAGGCGCGGCTTCGGGATGTTTTTTCAGAAGATCGAAGTAGGCGTCAGAGTTGAACTGCACGCGCTGGCGGTTGGTTGCGTTCTGCGCGTTGGCATCGACCCATTGATTTCCATTTTGGAAAAACGCGCGGCCGTTCACGAACTTCGCCTGTTGCGTGTAACGCGTGATACGCTCTGATTCCGCTTTTGCCGTCGGCGCGGCGATGGCGAATCCACGCAACGATTCTGACGCACCCGAATCAATCGACGCACCTGGTTGCTCCGCGTATTTGAATGTGTTCTGACTGCGGGCGTTTGCCACGGCGTCCGCACCATCTTTCTTTTCTTTGAAACCGTTCCAGGCCTGGGCCACGTGATCGCGCGCCGCGGCGTCCGTGCTCATTCCCTGCATCGATCGATCCTCCATCGGCACACGACGGCGATCTTCGTCTTCAACAATCAGATAAGCGGTGTACGGCGTGACAATGCCGTAGCGACGGGCGAGATCAGTAGCCTCGTCGCGCAGTTCCGATGTCTCGCCGTGAATCCGGATTTCATCGAGAAGGAATCCAACGCGTCGCGTCGCCCACAAGCGTGAGACATAATTGTTCGATGAATTGCGATCATCGAATTTCACTTTGTAAGTGAATGTCTGTTCGCGACCGGACGCGGTGCCAGTAAGTCGCGCTTCGACTTCGCCGGAGCCGCTATAGCGCCCGGTTAAAACGAGCTGGTCGCCTTTAAACAAGTCGGGCAATTCCGCCGGATACATCTTGCTCGTGCGCACGCCGCCCGAGAACTCCAGCCGCACATTCGTTAGGGCCGGTTCTTTGATGCGCGTGTAAAAGTTCGAAACTTTTACTTCGAGATCTTCGTTCGCGAGCACGTACTGACTGAACGCGCGCGTGCCTTCGGCGATTTGATCGAGCAGTTGCGTGTTCACATCCGATCCGATGCCAAACGAAAAGATGCGGACGTTGCCCGCCTTCTTAACTGCGGACACGATCTCATCGGGGTTACGCGTCCCGACTGTGGGCAATCCGTCGGTGAGAAAAATGACGACGAACGGACGGTCGCTTTTTTCGAGGCGCGTTTTCAACGCGGCCTGCAGCGCATCGGCGATCGCGGTGCCGCCGATCGGTTTCAGACCGCTCACGAAATCGGAGGCGCGCTTGCGATGATCGGAATCGGCATCGACAAGTTTGCCAAACAGCGGTTCGGCTTCCGTCGAGAAACGGACGATGTCGAAACGATCGTCCGCATTTAGATTTTCCACGCAGAAGGCGAGCGCTTTCTTCGCCTGCTCCAGTTTTGCGCCGGCCATCGAACCGGAAGTATCGACAACGAAAACGACATCCTTCGGCGCAACCTTCGATTCTTTCGCCACCGTCGGCGCTGCCAGCAGCAGGAAATATCCGTCTTCGCTATCAGCCTTGTGCGTGATGACGCTCAAACCCACATCGCGCGCTTCCGTGCTGAATACGAGTTGGAAATCGGTATCCGGTTTTTCTTCCTTCGCTTCGTAGCCAACGACTGCGCGGTTCGCGCCATCGCGTTTGATCTCAACTTTGTGACTCGGCGAATAAATCGACGCGAGCGGTTGCGCCGTTTTCACTTCTACCTTCACGCTCAAATCCTTGATCGGCCGCGCGGAAAACTTCTCCGTGCTCAGCGGATACAAATAAGTGACTGCGCCGGTGTCGGAGCGCAGCAGCTCGGTGTACGAAATCTTGATCGGCTTGCGGCTGTGCGGCTCGATCGGAAAAATGCGCACCTTGAACATGTCGCGCCCCGCGTATTCGAGCAGCGCGGGATCGCGCATCTTGCGTACGATCTCTTCGTAGATGCTTCGCGCCTTGTCCGCGGGAAGCAGTTCGGCGTCCATCATTTTCCCGCCGATCTCCATGCTGAATTTGTCGATGTGCGCGCCCTTCGGAACCGGAAACATGTAGATGCCTTCGAGCCGCGCATCGTTCGGGTTGTAGAACTCCTGATCGATGGAAGTAACGGCTACCTGGCCGTCGATCTTAACGTCCACGTGATGGCTGGTCACTTCGAGCGGCGCGAAGGGATAGTGGCCGGGCGGGACGAAGATCGGCCGCTCGACAACGATGAAGCCGTCGCCGTGAGCGGCAGAGCAAAGGCCCAATAAACAACCGGCCAGGACGAGGAGCGATTTTGCGTTCATGGAGAGTTAGTCGGCAGCCACGAAAAAATGCTCCCGACTTTTTTACGCGGCACGCGCTTCGCTCGACAGAAGGAGCGTGTTGAAGGAACATCTACGCCATTGGCTGGCTTGAATGCCGCGCGCCTAACGAGTCATGTATCGCCTGGATTGGATTGAGTCACTCAAATTACGCAAAGGCGAGGCGCACACGGCCGGCTCGATTCGCGACGTCAGCCCGACCGTCTGGAAACTCGGCTTCACCAGTTTGTTCACCGACATCTCGAGCGAAATGGTGAACAGCTTGTTGCCGGTTTACGTCGTGCTTCATCTGCACATGAGTCCGCTTCAGTTCGGAGCGATCGACGGCATTTACAACGGCGTGGCCATTGCGTTGCTAAGTCTGGTCGCCGGTTTTATCGCCGATCGCACGCGACGGCCGAAGGAAGTAGCGTTTGCCGGTTACGGCATTTCCGCCGTTTCCAAATTGCTTCTGCTCCTCGGCTCGGCCTGGAGCGGAATCGCCGCGATCATCGCGCTCGATCGCACTGGCAAAGGCGCGCGCACCGCGCCACGCGACGCGATGATCTCACTCGCCACGCCGCCGCAATCACTTGCTCTCGCTTTCGCGGTCCATCGCGGGCTCGATGCAGGCGGCGCGTTGCTCGGTCCGGTCGTTGCATTCCTCATCCTTTGGCGCATGCCGAATGCGTTCGATGCGGTCTGGGTCACGAGCTTCGCCTTCGCCGTGCTCGGGCTCGCGGTGCTCTGGCTCTTCGTGCAAAATCCGACAAGTGTCGCGCCGTCGACGCGTCTGGATTTCTCGTGGCGGAAAATTGCCGAGGGTCGTTTTTGGAAACTGGCCGGCGTGGGCGGCCTTCTTGCGCTGATGACCGTGAGCGATGGCTTTCTCTATTTGCTCCTGCAACGGCGCACCGGATTGGCGATCGGATTTTTCCCGCTCTTCTACGTCATAACGGCCTGCTCATACATGCTGCTTTCGATTCCGGTCGGCACGATCGCGGATCGTTTCGGTCGCGGGCCAATTTTGCTGGCAGGTTATCTTACGATTGGTCTGATTTATTTTTTTCTGCTGACCACAAACACGCTCAGCATCGTCGCCGGCCTTCTCTGTCTCTTTTTCCTGGGTCTTTACTATGCCGGGACCGAAGGTGTGCTCGCCGCCATGGCCAGCAGCATTATTCCCGCGGAATATCGAACGCGAGGCCTCGCCGTCCTTGCCACGACGGTCAGCACCGGGAAGTTTTGTTCATCGCTTTTGTTCGGCTGGCTCTGGCAAACGTGGGGAATGCACACTGCGCTCATCAGCATGTCGTTAGGCTTGGCCGGAAGCCTCGGCATCGCGGTATATTGGCTGCGACAATCTCGTCATGCCTAGGCGACTCATCATTTTTCTCGTGATCGTGCTTCTCTGCATCGTCGGAGTGGGCGCTTACTTTTATCACATCAAAACACGAACGGCTTCGTCCGCGACCGCACGAACGCCGTTTCTCAGCAGTGCGGCTTCGCGAATTTATTTTCGCTACACCGGTGTGGACGAAAACTACGGCAAACTCGCCTTCGTTAGCCTAACGAATCTCAACGCGCCGCAATTCGTCAACGGGCTTTCCTGCGAAGTCGTCTATTTCGCGAACGGCAGCGGCATTTGTTTGCAGGCCGATCGCGGCGTCTTTACGACTTACGCGGCGACGCTGTTTGATTCGAAGTTCGCCACTCGCGCCACTTTCCCTCTGCATGGCGGGCCGAGCCGCGCGCGCGTTTCTCCCGATGGGAAAATCGCTGCGTTCACCGTTTTCCTGAGCGGTCACGGCTATGCCTCGCTGGATTTCTCTACCGAAACGCTGCTTGTCGATACTACGACCGGTAAAGTGATCCTCTCGCTGGAAAAGGATTTGAAAGTGACGCGAGACGGGAAGCCGTTTCAGGCGAAGGATTTTAATTTCTGGGGCGTAACGTTCACGTCCGATTCAAAACATTTCTACTGCACTCTCTCCAGCGGCGGCGCTCATCATTTAATAAAGGGAGACATTGCGGCGCGGACGGCGGTCGTCGTGCACGACAACGTCGAATGCCCGTCGCTTTCGCCTGATGGCACACGTGTCGCTTACAAGAAGCGGTTCATCATCGACCGCCGCCTTATCTGGCAACTGTATGTCCTCGATCTCGCTACGCAGCGCGAAACGCCGCTCGCCGAGAAGCGCAGCCTCGACGACCAGATCGAGTGGCTCGATAACGATCACGTTCTCTACACCGTTTCCGATAATCCCGGCGGCTCGAGCGGGACAACCAACGTCTGGAAAGCCGATGCCGCCGGCACGGGCACGCCTGCCATGTTTCTGCCGAAAGCTTATTCGCCTTCCGTCGTGCGATGAACGCTGACGTTGGCGAAGTTAATCTAATCGACGCGTGTCGCCGCGGTGACGGCGAAGCGTGGGATGCTTTGTTCGACAAATATTACGGCGTGGTCGCGCGTTTTGTTTTCCAATTGTCGGCGGAATTCAGTCACGAAGACACGGAGGAAATTTGTCAGGAGACATTTCTTTCGGTCGTGCGCAGTCTCAAATCTTTTCAGGCAAAGAGTGCGTTTCAAACCTGGCTGCTGCGGATCGCAGCGAACAAGGCGATGGATTATCGGCAAAAAACAAAGGCCGCAAAACGCGGCGGAAACGCAATTCATGTTTCGCTCGATGGCGCGCACGACAGCGACGATCCGCCAATCGATCCGCCTTCAACGCGGCCCGGACCGGATACATTACTATTGAACACGGAAACGTGTCTGCTCGTTAGGCAAAGTCTCGATCGGCTCGGCGAAACGTGTCGTGAGATCATCGAATTGCGTTATTACGGCGATCTGAGCTACGACGAGATCGCGGCGGAGCTGCGATTAAATCCAAAGACCGTCAGCTCGCGATTAAGCAAGTGTCTCGACCAGCTCGGTGCGATCGCGAAAGAAATTTTTCCGTCGGAACATTTATTTGCCGTCTAATTAATAAGGTCATGCCAGACGAACCCAAAAAACCGATCGAAGAGCTTCTACGAGCGTCCGCTAAAGCGCGGCGCGCTGAGTTTGGCTCCGATCCGAAGATGCCGAATCCGATGCGGGCGCAGTTGCACGACGAGATCAGGCGCATGGCACGAGAAGATGAGCCCAAACCGCGGCGCCGCTGGAATTGGTTCGCGATTTCCTGGCCAGTCGGAACCGTGGCGGCTGCGGTTCTGGTGGTTGCATTCGTTATGTCGCGTTCGCACGAGCTGCAATCTTCGAGCGAAAGCCGGCGATCGGCCGTGAACCAACACGAGCGCACGAAGGGAAGATTTCGGCCGGCAGCGCCACAGGTTGCGGCCAAAGCCGCCGCCAGGAGCACGACGGAATCCACCGATCTTGGGAAAGCAGACGAAGAAAAATCGAATGCTTCGGGAAGCTTTGCCGATGTCGCCGCAGCACCGAGACAGGAGATGCCGGCTGCGCAACCGAGGCCGGAGAGTCCGGGTTCGTCCTCAGCATACTTCGTTCAACAGGGTCGGAAAACTCAGATCAATATCAATCAGCAATTTTCTCGAAATCTGCCCGGCGCGGCTGCGCGGGCTTCAAAGCTAAAAGAAGCGAGCAATGTATTGAACACGTTTCAGATTCAGCAAAACGGCGATCAAATTCGCGTGGTGGATGCGGATGGTTCGACTTACACGGGCAAGATCGAACCGATTACGCCGGATGCGCTGCAATCGAAGCGGGCGCTATCGGAGCAGGAAAACAGCAATCAATTTTCGTTTCGCGCAACCGGATACAACAGCAGTCTAAAAAAACCGATCGTTTTCGAAGGCAGCTACATCGCCATGCCAACGCAGGCGCAGGCGCCTAACGAATCCGCCCTCGCCAATCAGCAGCAAATGCCGGCGCGCATTGTCGGGACGGCGAAAATGGGCGGTGAAGCGCCAATCGAAGTGGATGCAACCTCAGTTCCGCAATGACGTCGAAGTTCATCTTAGCGCGCAGCGACAGTCTGGGGAGCGCACGCGCCTCGCGTGCCCGTTTCGGCGCCTCGCCGAAACAAATTCTTCGGAGCCTGGTATCGTTTCATACGGGAAATCAAGTGCGCGCGTGCGCTCCCCGGATTTTCGCGCTCTGCTCTTCATCAAATGGTAACTCGAACTAAGTCGAAAATTCTGGCTGCCTGTTTGCTTCTGTTTTCGTTGACTCGTCTGGAAGCCGAAAGCAGCCCGCCGAATTTCGACGCCGCAGCCGCGGAACGTTTTGCGAAGCTGGCTTTGGCTTGCGTAGATAAAGAATATCCAAACAAGATCAGCCACGTCTTGAACAGCGATGCGGACGTGGCGCCGCCGCACAAACTGACACCGGCGTTTTGCGGTTGCTACGACTGGCATTCATCGGTGCACGGCCACTGGCTACTCGTTAGGCTAATCCGGACATTTCCCGATGCGCCGTTTGCTGCGCCGGCACGCGAAGCACTACGCAAAAGTTTGACGGCAGAAAATCTGAAACAAGAAGCTGATTACCTGCGCGGAAAGGGCCGGGCCAGTTTCGAGCGACCATATGGGTTGTCGTGGCTGCTGCAGTTGTGTGCCGAGCTGCGCGAATGGGACGATCCGCAAGCGCGCGAGATGCTGGCAAATTTGCGGCCGCTGGAGGATGTGGCGGTGGAACGTCTAAAGACTTGGTTGCCGAAGCTGGAACATCCGGTGCGGATCGGCGAACACGATCAGACCGCGTTCGGGCTCGGGCTTATGCTCGACTATGCGCGAAGCAAGCATGACGATGCCTTCGTCAAACTTCTCGTCGATTCGGCGCGGAAATTTTTTCTGAACGACAAGAATTGTCCGCTTAATTACGAGCCGTCGGGAGAGGATTTTCTTTCCCCTTGTCTGGGCGAGGCCGACGTAATGCGGCGCGTGCTTCCGCAAAAGGAATTCGCGAAATGGTTGAGAGACGTTCATGCCGCAAATTCCTGCCGCCAGAGACGGCGGCAGCTACAACACCGAATGGCTTCGAGTCGCCGTCTCGCCCGATCCGAGCGATCCGAAACTGGCGCATCTCGATGGATTGAATCTTAGCCGCGCGTGGATGCTCGAAGGAATACTTTCGGCGCTGCCGCGTGATGATTCCCGCCGGTCTGCACTTCAAGCTGCAGCCGACGCGCACGCTCGCGCGGGTCTCGCCGCTGTAACTGGCGAGCATTATGAAGGCGGACATTGGCTCGGCAGTTTTGCGGTTTACCTGACGACCAGGCGCGGGATTCCAACGCAGTAATCGCGTTGCCTGGTGGATCGTGCGCTCCGCGCGCGATGCTAATGATGGCGCCGAAGGCGCATTGTTTTCAACATCGAACAAGGGACTGCTCGATCCACCTTATTCAGTCGCAGAACTGAAGCGCAACGCCTTGCGTAATTGCACGGGCAATTCGGGCAGACTTCGACGCTCGATCAGAAATGTGATGATGCCGGCGAGCTCTTTGTAGATGTAGTTCTTGTTCACGGCGCCCTGGAGATATTGCTCGCCGCTGCTGCCGCCGGTGCCGACGCGCGTGCCGATCATGCGCCGCACCATTTGCAGATGGCGGTAACGAAAGTTGGCGAGCTGCTCGTCGATTTCGATCAAGGCATTCAGTAATGCGAAGGGCAATCGGAACAACGGCTCATCGCGATAAAGCATAATGAAGAGCGCGGCACGCAATGAGGCCGGCGAAAAATCGCCGGCGCCGGTTTTGAAAAACATGTCGTCGAATTTTCCGAGAAGATCCGGCTTGTCGTCGCGCGCGGAAAGGCTTTCACCGTACAATTTGCGATAACGTCGCCAGAATTTCGGCCGATCGGCGTCGCCTTTTTCTTCGTGCCAATCCTTCCAAAACGAATCGTCGAAGAACGGCATCCGCTCGAGCCATTGCTCGACGAGTCTTAGGAGCGAAGGCAATTTTTCCGCTTCGGTGATGTCTTTGTAATCCCGTTCGTTGAAACCGCCGACGTCGGTGTGTTTGTAATAATCGGGGCGGAAACGGTTTTCCATGCGCAGACCGAGCGTCGATTCGATCTGGCGGAATTGCTTGCTCTGAAAACCCGACGCGCCTTCAAGGTTTGAACGGAAATCGAGGAAGTCGAGCGGTGTCATCGTTTCGAGCACGTCGACCTGTTGATTAAGCAGTTTCCAAATCTCGACGACACGCTTGAGACGATGCGCGACAACGTTCATGTCGGGGCCGTTATCGTCGGCTGTCGGCTGGCGCAAAACATCGCAGCAGGCACGCAGCTCATGCAGGATTTGTTTGAACCAAAGCTCGTAGGTCTGGTGCACGATGATGAAAAGCATTTCATCATGCGCCTGAACCTTGCCGTCTTTCAGACTAAGCGGCTTCTGCAACGCGAGCAGTTCGTCAACGCCGAGATAAGTCCCGTAATACTGATTGAACGGACACTCCATTCCGGCATTGTCTCGCACCGCTCGTTGGAGTCAATCGAGGAAGCGTAAATCCCGGCTGCGACGCAGACTCGTTAGGCGAAACAAGCGATCGATTTCGTCGTCGGCAAATCGCGCGGCGCGCTTAAGTCTTGCGCCATATTTCATTCTGGCGCGCAGACTCGGTTCATGTTGAGCGCCGTTGGACTTGGACGAAGACTTGATGAAGTCGGCAAGAAGTGAAACGGAGTTTTTCATTGCGCCGAAACCTGCCGGAGAAATGTGACGACCAAATGGAGATCACGTCACAATTTTGTGAAATCAGTTCATTTCCACCATCTCGCAGACATTCCCGCGCACCTTGCTCCGCGTGAAGTTTCGATCCTGCGGAAAAATACTCACCGGAATATCGTAGCGCGGACTCATCGTCACACGCACGGCGCGCTCGATCTTTGCCCCGCGGACGACCTGAAGACGGAAACGCTGCAGAATCATCGAGATGGAAATTTTCATCGCCTGCATGGCGAAAATGGCGCCGATGCACGCGCGCGGGCCGGCGCTAAACGGCATGTATTCGTATTGAGATGGATCGATCGTTAACCATCGATCTGGCCAAAACTTTTCCGGATCCGGGTAAAGATCTGGTTGGTGATGCGTGAGGAAGATGCCGCAAATGACGCGCGAGTTTTTCGGAATTTGATGACCACCCATCGGTATATCGGTCATGGTGGTGCGGACGGTCCATGGAACCGGCGGAAGAATGCGCATGCTTTCTTTGATCACGCGCTCGAGCAGCGGCAACTGCGACAGTTGATCGCTTCGCGGCGGCGCGCCAGCCAGGACAGCATCCAGTTCGTCCATCAGCTCGTGCAAAATTTTCGGATGTTGAGCGAGAAGGAAAAGGGTCCACGTCAATGTACTCGCGGTCGTCTCGTAGCTGGCGCCGAAAAGGATCGTCGCCTGTCCCACCAGTTCGGTATCTGTCATTCCGTGGTTTTCGTCGTCGCGCGCTTGCGTGAGGATGGAGAGAACATCGGTACGACCCTCGGGATTTTTCCTGCGCTGATCGATCATGGAAAGAATTGCGCGTTCGAGCTTCTCCGCGTGTTTCAGGATGCGGCGGTAAGGCGTTCCCGGAAAATCGAAGGGGAAGAGACCCACGGTGGCAGCAAAATTTCCGTGCAGCCATTTTTCAATCATGCTTCCAATTTTTAGAGCCTCGCGCGTTTCGGACGTGAACAAAACTGTGCTGGCGATACGAAGCGCGATGTGGCGCATCTCGCGATAGAGATTACGGACCGTTCCCGGCTGCCATTCATTCAGGATATCGTCGGCGATCTTCACCATGATCTGGTGGTAACCCTCGACCGCCTTCTTATGGAACGGAGGCATGACGAGTTTGCGCTGTTGTTTATGTTGCGCGCCTTGCATGCGAGTGAGCCCGAAACGCAATCTTCTCTGCGCGGAATTTTCCGGTCCGGGCAATGTCTGGCCCATCGTGCGAAACAATTCCGGATCGCCGAGCACCTGCCGGATGTAGCGCGGACCAGCAATCAAAATGTTCAGCCGGTTTTTTCCATGAGGCAAAACGTGGCCGAGAACGGTGAGCTCGCCATGTTTCTGGTAGGCATCGCGCATGCAACCAATCGAGTCGCGGAAAAAACTGATGTAGTACGGCAGTGCCTCCAAACCACGCATCAACCGCGGCGGGCTCGCCGTTTGAGAAGTTGCTTTGTTTTCCACGACCGTCTGCATGCAGCGGCTAGTTTTACTATCTGATTTCGATTTTGCGCACACTTTTTCGCAAGCGCACGGCTTCCGCCTGATTGCGCATCCTGTGAGCGAATGCGATGAAGGTCGCGATGATGGGCGAGCAAGACAATGTAGCTGCCGCCGTCACGGCGGCAGAACTATTTTACCCGGCGCCTCGTATAAACGCCGCTACATCGGCCGCCAGTGACGGCGGCAGCTACAAGGGCGAGGATCGCAAAACATGATTACGCAGGCATTCGTACTTGGCGCGGGACTCGGCATGCGTTTGCGGCCGTTGACGGACGATTTGCCGAAACCGCTGGTGCCGATTTTCCAAAAACCGCTCATCACTTTTGCCTTCGACCATCTGATCGATGTGGGAATAACGAAGTTCTTTGTGAACACACATCGTCAACCGGAACGGTTCGCGGAATATTTTCCCGGTGCGGTTTATCGTGATCGTCCGATCGGATTTCGGCACGAACCGGTGTTGCTTGAGACAGGTGGAGGTATCAAGAACATTCAGGACTTGTTAGGCACGGAACCGTTCGTCGTCTACAGCGGCGATATTCTTACCGACGTCGATCTGGCGCCGTTGATCGGCGAACATTTCCACAGGAAAAACGATGTCACGCTCGGTCTGCGTAAGACGGGACTCGACGAAGGTGTGGTGCTGCGCGACAGCGAGATCGTTGCGATCAGAAAAAAAGGCGAACCACCGGGAGACTACGATTTCGCCGGCATTTCCATTTGGAACGCGGGAATTTTCGATCGCATCCCTCCGGCGACGAAAATTTCGTTCATCCCGATTCTCGTGGATTGGATTCGACAGGGTGGGCGCATCGGCGGGGTTGTCCTCAGCGAAAAAAAATGGTTCAACATCGGAACGCGCGCAGATTATTTGGAAGTCCATCGCACAATCGCTCAGGAAATTGGAAGCCTGCTTACGTTACGGAAACACAATGGCCCAATTGGGTTGCGGCCGACGCAACGGTGTCGCCGACCGCCAAGCTCGTCGGCTTTTATTCCATCGGGACAGGATGTTCGGTCGGTAACGACGTAATGCTCGAAAACAGCATTCTTTGGCCCGGTGCACAAATTGCTTCCCGAAGTTGCCTCCAGAACTGTATTGTCCGCTCCCATCGAAAAGCGCAAGGCGCCCTCCATGACCTCGATATCTAGTTCCGATCTATTGCTTCATCAGACACGCATACGCTTTCCCGCGTTTAGCGATGCGAAGGTCAATATCGCGCCGATCGAAAAAGGCGGATCGGATCGCAGATTTTATCGCGTCCGTTTTTCACCGGAGCAAACCATCATTCTCGTAAAATATAATCTCGAACGGGAGGAGAACCGCCTTTACGTCCAGATCGCGGAGTTTTTAGCGGAACACAAAATCCGCGTGCCGAAAGTTTACTTTCATGATCCGGAGGAAGGTCTCATCTGGATCGAAGATCTGGGCGAAATCGATTTGTGGAGTCATCGCGAAGAAAGTTGGCTTGTGCGACGGGCGCTCTATGAGTCTGCAGTCGATCAAGCCGCCCGTCTGCATCGCCTGCCGCTGGCCAGCGCGCAGAATATCCGTCCACACCTCGCTCCGGAATTCAACGCCGCGCTCTATCATTGGGAGCAAAATTATTTTTTCGAGAATTGCCTCGGCCGCTATTTCGGTTTGTCGGGACAGCAGATTGCCGAGTTGGCGGATCTGCCTGCGCTGCATGAAATCGCGCAGGCGCTTGGGGATTTGCCGCGCGTTCTGGTGCATCGCGATTTTCAATCGCAGAATATCATTGTTCGCAACGGCCAGGCCTGCCTGATCGATTTTCAGGGGATGCGGCCAGGCCTGGCGGAATACGATCTCGCCTCGTTACTTTACGATCCGTATGTCACATTTTCCTCGGACGAACGGGCGCAGTTACTCGAATACTACTGGACTGTGCGTGGCGAAAAAGAGTCGCCCTCGCCACAAATTTTCGAGCACTGTGCGATGCAACGTTTGATGCAGGCACTTGGCGCCTACGGATTCCTTGGTCTGGTCAAAGGTTCCAAGTCATTTCTCAAACATATTGCGCCGGCAATGGAGTCGCTGCACTCATTGATCACGAACCAACCAGGCCTCAAGAAACTCGAGCGGACTCTCGCTACGCTGTCGCCAAGTGCGCAGACTCGTTAGGGTTATGTTCAGATGAACTCTGTTCTTGTTCGGCCTGCAAAATGATGCTGGGATAATCAGGTGGAGAACGCTGGTCATCGCGACAAGAACATGCTGCGCGGCGTCGCCTGGGGCGCGATGCTCGTGGCGAGTCCGCTGCCGGATATCATCTTCCGGCAATTTGCCGTTGATTCACCGGCGTGGGTACCGCTTGCGCAAATCGGTGTGCTGCTTGCCGGCACGATCGCGTGCGCGTGTTCGCCCATCTGGCGAGGGATGTCTGGATTCATCCTCGCGCTCGCGGCATTGCGTCTCGGTTGGTCGGTCATCATGCCGACATTCGCATGGAGCGATGGTCTCACTGTGTGGACACAACATCTCAACTGGGGCCAGCGCTTGCTTGTTGCACGAGTCCTCGCCGTGAGTGGGGCGGTCCTTATCGGGCTAACGTTAATTGGCAGCGGGTTAACTCGGCGGGATTTATTTTTGCGTTGGGGCGATCCGAGCGCACCGGCACGGCCTTTTCTCTGGATCCGCCGCTCCATGCCATGGACGCGATTCGGGCCGTTGCTGTTGCTCGTGTTCGGCGTAGTCCTGCCGCTGTTCCTGTATTTTTCAATGCGTCCAGATGCTTCGCTCGCCGGGCGCATCTGGCAATTTCTCCCATGGGGAATCGCGACGGCGATTGTGAATGCGGCGAACGAGGAATTTCAATTCCGCTGTGTATTGCTGGCTCGGCTCAAACATTTGCTCCCGGAAAACGAAACCGTCTGGATCACGGCCTGTTTCTTCGGGCTGGCCCATTACTATGGCCAACCATCAGGGCCATTTGGCGTGGTGCTTGCCGGCATTGCAGGCTGGCTGTGGGGCAAGAGCATGATCGAGACACGCGGATGGACCTGGGCTCTTTCCATTCACATCGTCCAGGACATCGTCATCTTTGCGTTTCTGGCAATGACGCCAGCCTAACGAGTAATTCAATTCGTCAGAAAAGGATTCGAACGCCTTTCCTCTCCGATCGTCGTGGGCGGTCCATGACCAGGCAGGACGGTGACATTATCTCCGAGCGGAAATAATTTCTTTTTGATTCCATCGAAAAGCACATCCGCATCGCCGCCCGGCAAATCCCAACGCCCCACTCCGCCGGCAAAAAGCACGTCGCCGCCGATGAGCAGTTCCTCTTCGCGCAGAAAGAAGCAAAGACTGCCCGGGGAATGGCCGGGCACTTCATAGATCTCAAACTTAAGTCCGAGAAATTCGCGCCCGGGTGTTTCCTCAATCAGAAGATCGGGTTGGGCCGGTTCGACATCGAATCCGAAGCCGAACTTCCGGAAAAAATCCGGGTCCGATATCATCGGCACAGTGTCCGGATGGCAGCCAACCGGACAACCGAAGCGTCGTTTGATTTTCGCAACGTCCGGGATGTGGTCGATGTGACCGTGCGTTAGCAGCAAGAGCTTAAGCTCGACGCCGCGCGAAACGAGCCAGTCACAAGCGCCATCGGGGGCGTCGAATAGAATCGGCCCCTGCGGCGCCTGCAGCAGATAGCAATTCGTCTCAAAAATTCCGCCGCAAAAAGTTTCGTAATGCATTTGGGAGCCGGAAAATGGTAGCATCAAACTATCACTACGCATTTCCCGTCCATCCGGAACAAAACCTGCATCTTACAGATTTATTTGCGGTCACGTTTGAATTTTCCGGCTCCACGATTGTCTCACTCACCAACACCGATGCGGCCGCCCGTTTGTTTGCGTTCCATTTGAACTCTGGCACCTTGGATAACCTTTTTTCTCGAATGAAGTCTCTTATTCGTCCTTCAATCACACTCACTGCAATTTCGCTCGCGACTGCGCTGGCGGTGTCCCCGCTCCAGGCGAAAACAGATTCCGAGCAGGTCGCGGTTTCGGTCGGACGGCTTCTCGAAGAAGGGCATTACACGCATCAGCCGCTCAACGACGAAGTTTCCAAGAAATTTCTGAAAACCTATCTCGAGTTGCTCGATTTCAGCCATTTGTTTTTCACGCAAAAAGATGTCGATGCGCTGAACGCAAAATACGGCACGGCGCTGGACGACGATGTTCTTCTGGGAAATCTGAAACCGGCTTACGAGATTTTTGATCTCTACCAAAAGCGCGTTGATGACCGTGTCGCCAAGATCAAGGATTACCTGAAGAATCCGCCGACCGAATTCAAAAGTGATGATTCTGTCACGCTCTCCCGCCAGAAAGCGCCGTGGCCGAAGGACGACGCGGAAGCCGATCAAATCTGGACCGCGCGGATTGAGAATGAGCTGCTCCAGGAAAAACTGAGCGAACATCCGATCGAGCCCGGGCCGAAATTGGTGGCGCGCCGTTACGATCGTCTTGCGCGTAACGTGCACGAAGAAGACCGCGACGAACAAATGAAGCTGTTCCTCGATGCGCTCGCGCAAACTTACGATCCGCATTCGGAATATTTGAGCAAGGCCGATCTCAAGAATTTCAGCATTAACATGGGCCTGTCGCTGGTCGGCATCGGCGCGATGCTCCGCTCGGAAGATGGCTATGCGAAAATCGAGAGCCTGGTTCCCGGCGGTCCGGCACAGACGGATGGCCGCATTAAGGTCGGCGATCGTATTACCGCAGTCGCGCAAGGATCGGCGGACTTCGTCGACGTTCGGGACATGCGTTTAGACAAAGTCGTCGAGATGATTCGCGGGAAAAAAGGCACGAAGGTTCGCCTGCTCATTATTCCGGCGTCAGCGCCCGATCCTTCGCGGCGCAAGACAATCGATCTCGTGCGCGCGGAAATTAAACTGAAAGACCAGGAAGCGCGGGCCGACATTATTATCAAGAAGGACGCCGACGGAAACCCGGTGAAACTGGGTTGGCTGACTTTGCCATCGTTCTATGCGGACATGGATCACCATGCCAAGAGCACAACCAGAGACGTGCAGGCGTTGCTCAAACGTTTGCGAAAAGAAAACATCGCCGGGCTGGTCATCGATCTGCGGCGCAATGGCGGCGGTTCGCTCGAGGAAGCGATTGCGCTGACCGGTTTGTTTTTGAAATCGGGACCAATCGTGCAGACGAAAGATTCGCACGACCACATCTCCGTTTCGAACGATCCGGATCCTGGAATTGAGTATGCCGGTCCGCTTGTTGTTCTGACCAGCCGGCAAAGTGCTTCGGCGAGCGAAATCTTTGCCGCGGCACTGCAGGATTATGGACGCGCCGTGATCGTTGGCGATAAGAGCACGTTCGGCAAAGGCACGGTGCAGACGATTCTCGAGATTGGCCGGTTCACGTCGCTTCTCGGGAGCCGTTCGCAGGATGACGGCGCGCTGAAATTAACCATTCAAAAATTCTATCGCGTGGCGGGCGGTTCGACACAGCTTCACGGCGTAACGTCCGACATTGTTCTGCCAACGCTGACCGATCTTCCCGAATACGGCGAAGGCGCGCTCAAGAATTGTTTGGCCTACGACGAAGTGCCAAAGGCGAAGTTCACAAAATGGTCGGATACGCATTCGCTCTTCCTCGATGAATTGAAGCGGCGCTCCGCCGAGCGCGTCCAGGCCGATCCGGATTTTCATTATGTCATGGAGGACATGGAGCGGCTCCGTCACAAGCTCGACGAGAACAAGATTTCGTTGAATGAAGATTTTCGCCGGAAGGAGTTGAATGAAGACAAGCTCCGCAAAGAAACGCGCGCGAAAGAGCGACTCGCGCGTAACGTTGAAGAGCCGCGCATTTATCGGCTCACGCTGGAGACCCTCGATCAACCGAACCTGCAATTGATCATGTTCCCGGGAAAGATGGCTTCGGCGAAGAAGAACGGCTCGTCACTCAAAGTCGCGCCGGAGGCCGCGCCCGACAGCGATTCAGATGACGATGGCCTTATCGGTGGTGATGACGACACAAAAGAACCGGCGATCGATCCCGAGCGCGACGAGACACTCAATATTCTGACCGACCTGGTGAATTTGACGGCAGGACCGAAGACCGCCAGCACGACGAAACCGTAAATTTGTAGCGGCGGTCTGTGACCGTCGCACTTTTACTGGCTAACGCTGCGTCTCCCGAGAAGATTTCGAGCGACGGTCACAGACCGCCGCTACAGAACACAGCCTCGCTTCGGCACGAGCACCGTGGCAGTTTGCGTGAAGACGATCTCATCTTTTTGATTTCGCGTTGCATAACGAATCCTCACCGTTCCGCGATCTGGTTTTGATTGCGATTGGCGAACATCAACGATTTCAAGCTGCAACCGCAATGTGTCCCCCGGCCGGACCGGCCTTGGAAAACGCATTTCGTCCACGCCAAGACCAATCGCACCGCCGGCAAGATTGAGATCGCTCGTCACGAGCAAACGCATCGTGATCGCAGCCGTGTGCCAGCCGCTCGCGACTAATCCGCCAAAGACACTTTTCTTCGCCGCTACGTGATCGAGATGAAACGGCTGCGGATCAAACTCACGCGCGAATTGCATAATCGCGCGCTCGGTCACTTCGTAGGAGCCCGATTCGAACCGATCGCCAATTTTGAGATCTTCCAGATATCGTTCGTTCACGAATGACGGCAGAAAGATAAATTCAGACTGCGATCGGCGCTTTGATCGCGGGATGAGGGTCGTAGCCGATGAGTTTAAAATCTTCGAAGTCGAATTCGTGAATGTCCTTCACGTCCGAATTGATTTCCATTCGCGGTAGCGGACGGCACTCACGGGAAAGCTGTTCGCGCGCCTGTTCGAGGTGGTTTTGATAGAGATGCAAATCGCCGAAGGTGTGAATGAATTCGGCTGGTTCCAAATCGCAGACCTGCGCGACCATCATCGTGAGCAACGCATAGGAAGCAATGTTGAACGGCACACCGAGAAAAAGATCGGCGCTGCGCTGGTAAAGTTGGCAACTCAATCCGCCATCCTGCACGTAAAACTGGAAGAGCACATGACACGGCGGCAACGCCATCTTCTCGATTTCCGCGACGTTCCACGCGCTCACGATTAGTCGCCGGCTTTCCGGATTCGTTTTGATCTGTTCGATGACGCGATCGATTTGATTAATGCGCTCGCCGTTTGCTCCGCGCCAGGCGCACCATTGTGCGCCGTAAACCGGTCCGAGCTCACCATTCTCATCTGCCCATTCATCCCAAATCGTCACGCCGTGTTCTTTCAGATAACGAATATTCGTGTCGCCGCGCAAAAACCAGAGCAGCTCGTAGATGATCGATTTCAGATGCAATTTCTTCGTCGTCAGGAGTGGAAATCCTTCTCGCAAATCGAAGCGCGCCTGCGCTCCGAAAATCGACAATGTCCCGGTTCCGGTGCGATCGCCGCGAGGCGTTCCGTGTTCGAGCACCAACCGAAGAAGATCGTGATATTGCCGCATGTTACATTTACGTGACAACGCGTGACAAAATTACATTCGCAAATTGTCAGCCGCGATGACTTCCGCCATCATTCCGTTCGCGCCTCGCATACAAATCTCTTTAGCGCATGAAGTCGACTCCAACCAAAAAAATCCTGATCATCGAGGACGAGCCCGATGTGATCGACCTGCTCACGCTGCAATTGCGGAAGTCGGGCGAATTCGGTGTGGCCACGGCGACGGACGGCGCGACCGGTGTTCGCAAGGCGCGCGAAGAAGCGCCCGCGCTTATCATTCTCGACCTCATGCTGCCGAAGATGCCGGGACTGGAAGTGTGCAAAGTCCTCAAGTCCGATCCGGCCACACGCGACATCCCGATCATCATGTTGACCGCGAAAGCGGAGGAAATCGACCGCATCGTCGGCCTTGAGTTCGGCGCAGACGATTACGTAACGAAACCGTTTAGCCCGCGCGAAATTCTTCTGCGCATCAAAGCGATAATACGTCGCCGCGCAGGCGAATCAGCCGAGGAAAAATTGAGCTCCGGCCTCATTACCGTCGATCCTTCACGCCATCACGTCGCTGTTGCGGGAAAACCAATTCGCCTAACGAGTGTAGAATTCAAACTCCTGACCATGTTGCTGCGTCGGCCCGGACGTGTGCAAACGCGCGATCGATTGCTCAACGAAGTTTGGGGCTATGAAAGCGTGATCGATACGCGGACAGTGGACACACACGTGAGACGGCTTCGTGAAAAACTCGGGAAGGCGGCCGATACCATCGAGACCGTCCGCGGTTTCGGTTATCGCGTTCGGGAAAGTTGACCGCGCATGTGGTGGCTTCCACTCGCTCTTCTTCTTGCCGCATTTGCCCTTGTGCTGTTTCGGATGTGGCGACGCTGGATCGCGCCGTGGTATCAGATTCAAAAATTGGTCGAAACGATCGCGAGCGATCAACAGCCAACGAGCTTTTTGCTGACGGCCAATCCGCCCGCGCACGCTCTCGGTCTCGCGCTGGAAAAGATTTCGGATCGGCAGCGTGAATTAACCGAGCGCGCGCACGAGAGAGAATTCAGCTTCGAAGCGATTCTCGGCGCGATGCTGGACGGTTTGGTCGTAATCGACGACAACCGGCGCATTCAGATGGCGAACGCAGCGTTCGCGCGGCTGGTTGAACGCGACGACATCGCTCCAGGCACGCCTTTGTTTGAAACCTTGCGTGACGCAACGGTAGAACATGCGGTCACGGAAACGATTCGCACGGGAGAACCTCGTCAACACACCTTGCGCATGACGCGTCGTTCCGGCGACGCGATCGAAGTGGAGGTGAGTGCCGTCGCGCTGCACAAGAAATCGAATCGTGTGCGCGGCGTCGTTCTTCTCTTCCGCGATATCACGCAGTTGCGACGGGTCGAAGAAGTGCGACGCGATTTTGTCGCTAACGTCTCGCACGAATTGCGCACGCCGCTCTCAATTTTCCGCGGCTATCTCGAGACACTTCTCGAAGATCCGAAGCAGCCGCCGGCAGAACTGCGGCGCATTTTTGAAGTGATGGAGAAACATTCCAACCGTTTGAACCTGCTCGTCGAAGACGTTTTGAGCCTGGCGCAACTGGAGGAACCAAAAACGCGTCTCACCTTCACGGAGATTTATCTTCCGGATTTTCTGGCGTCGATTTTGCGAGATTGGCAAAAGCGTTTCGATGCGAAATTGCTGCACTCATCGCTCGAGGCGCCGGAGGATTTGCCGGTCATCTCCGCCGATGAACATCGTTTGCAGGAGGTCATCTACAATTTGCTCGATAACGCCGTGAAGTATTCGCAACCAGAAGGCAAGATCGACCTGCGCGCGACACGCACCGGCGACTACGTTCGCCTCGCCATTTCCGATAAGGGAATCGGAGTGCCTGCGCGAGATTTGCCGCGGATTTTCGAGCGGTTTTATCGCGCGGACAAAGCGCGCAGCCGCGAACTCGGCGGCACCGGCCTTGGATTGTCGATCGTGAAACATATCGTCGAGTTGCATGGCGGACGTGTCGAAGCCGAGAGTGCGCTCGGCTTTGGAACAACGATCAGCGCGATCTTGCCGATTCAACCGCGCGACGGCGAGTCTGTCACAGAAACGTAACACTAAATTAATTGCCCGGTCGCAACCCTGTCCCGCATCGTTGCCGGCAGTGGATGCCGTCGCCGAAATGCCGCCCGTTGCTCCGACCTGGACGCCATCGCGGGTGGGAAAGTTTACTGCCGAAAAAGCGATCAAGCTTTATTTCGGCGGCAACGCTCTTGTCGCCATTCTCGTTCTTGCCCTCATCACGATTTTTCTTTTCCGCGAAGGCGCCGGTTTCTTCGGAGAAAATCTAAGAAATCTTCGGATTTATCGGCAGGCGGGTCTTGAATATGTCGATATTATTCGCACCGAAGCCGAGCAATACTCCGCGCTTTCTCGCGCGTTGAATGATTTTCGGCAACGGCAGGCGGTTGTCTCGGCCGAGAAGAATATTCCGGCCGCAAAAATTGCGGCGGAACTTGCGCCCTTCGATCGATTCAGCGCTGCGTTTGGAGATGCTGCGGAAAATTTACACGGCCTCGTTTCCGATTTAACCGACGAGGCCAGCGCGTTGAAAGAGCAGATGATCGTCCGCACCGAGATCGCGGAACAAAAGGCCGGTCTGGAACGGCGACACGACTACGCGGGAGCGGCGAAAATAACCGTTCCCAATGTCGATCAAGCAGGAGCGCTCGCGAAATTGCGCGAAGGAACGCCGGCTTTCGAGCAGGTCAGCGCCGATCTGCGCGCGAAGATTGATCCACTGCTTGCGTCCGCGCCGCGATTTTCCGACAAGACGACGCAGAAACTTTTTGAAAAGTGGCAGGCACGAGTTCGCGCGTACCGGGATGATCTTCCGAACGCCGCAAAGAAGTTACGTGCCTGGTCGCCGGATCGTCCGGTGAAATGGTATCGCTGCATCACGTCATTCCTTTTCGGGCGCGAATGGATCACGGCAAGTTTCTGGCAGGATTGGTACGGGATCATTCCGCTGCTCGTCGGATCGATCATGGTCGCGATCGTCGCACTGGTCATTGCCGTTCCACTCGGCGTGGCCTCGGCGATTTATGTGAGCGAGGTTGCTTCGCCTAACGAGAAGAAATTCATCAAGCCTTACATCGAATTTTTCTCCGCTATTCCGTCTGTCGTGCTCGGCTTTTTCGGAATTGCCGTTGTCGGACAGGCGATTCGCGCTGCCTCGCAATCGCACTGGTTTTCGTGGATCTCATTTTTTCCGATCAGCGAACGGCTCAACGTTTTCACTGCAGGCTCGCTGCTCGCGCTCATGGCGGTGCCGACCATTTTTACTCTCTCAGAAGATGCGCTGCGAAATGTGCCGCGCGGTTTCAAGGAAGCCTCCTACGCACTCGGCGCGAATCGGCTGCAAACAATCGCGCGCGTCCTCGTGCCAGCTTCGTTATCCGGAATTGTTTCCGCGATTTTACTCGGACTCGGACGCGTCATCGGCGAGACGATGGTGGTTTTACTCTGCGCTGGAAATCGCATAGCCATTCCCGATTTCACCCAGGGACTCGGCGCATTTTTCCAACCGGTGCACACCATGACCGGCATCATCGCACAGGAAATGGGCGAAGTGGTGCGCGGCAGCATTCATTACCGCGCGCTCTTTATGGTGGGGCTGGTTCTCTTTACCATCACGCTCGGTATCAACTATCTCGCGCAAAAACTGGTCACGCGTTATCGCATGAGCATTGGATAAACCGCGGAGCACACGGAGATCGCAGAGGATGAATAATCAAATTCAACAGGACCAAGTCTCCGCGACCTCTGCGGCCTCGGCGGTAAAAAAACGCCGCAGCCGCAGGATCGAGAAGGTATCGTTCTGGATATTTCGCCTAACGACTTATTTCGTCATCGCATGCGCCGGATACATCTTTCTCGACATCGCGATCAAAGGCAGCCGCACCGTCTTCACGAGCAAGCCGCCATTCGTGAATCTCGAATTCCTGACCCAGCCGCCACAGACACTTTACGTTTTCGATTTCGAAGGAAAAAAATGGACGCTAAGCGATCGCGAATTTCGGCAATGGAAAGCGGCGCATCCCGGCGTGGAAGTGCAGGCAGAGAGCATCGCCTACTCTGCCGGCGGAATCTGGCCGTGCATTGTCGGCACAGCGTTGCTCGTGATTGGCTCGATGGTGATCGCGTTGATCATCGGCATTAGCAGCGCGATTTACCTGAGCGAATACAGTCGCAACGGGCCAATGATCCGGCTCATTCGTATCGCCATCCTTAATCTTGCGGGCGTTCCATCCATCGTCTTCGGACTTTTTGGATTTGGACTATTCGTCATCTTTTTCGGCTGGAATGTTTCACTCATCGCCGGCTGGTTTACCCTTGGACTGATGATTCTGCCCGCGATCATCACCGCGAGTGAAGAATCGTTGCGCGCAGTTCCGCAAGGATTACGCGAAGGTTCGCTCGCGCTTGGCGCGAGCAAATGGCAAACCATTCGCAAGAACGTGTTGCCTTACGCGCTTCCCGGAATCCTGACTTCATCCATCCTCGGTATCGCGCGCGTAGCAGGCGAGACCGCGCCGATCATGTTTACCGCGGCGTATGCCATGCGCGATGAAATGCCCTGGCAAGTCTCGCACTGGACCGATTTCTTTTTCCAGGGCGTGATGGCGTTGCCCTATCACATCTACGTCGTCAGCTCGAAAATTCCGCAGAACGAATACACTGAGCGCGTGCAGTACGGCGCCGCGCTCGTCTTCCTCGTCCTCGTTATGCTGATCGCTTTGACTTCCATTTTATTGAGAGAACGAACCAGGAGCCGCTTATCATGGTAAGCTTGATTGACATGCCGCAAGTCGCATCCAAACCCGAAATCAATGATAGAATGACCGAGCCGGCGCCAATCGCTGCGCCCGGTATCATTGAGGTCGACGATCTCGATTTCGCCTATGGCGCAAACCACGTCCTGCACGATGTGACGTTAAACATCCGCCCGCGCGCGGTGACCGCATTCATCGGTCCATCCGGTTGCGGCAAGACGACATTGCTGCGCTGCCTCAACCGCATGAACGATCTCATCGACAGCTCGCGCATTTTGCGCGGCACCATTCACATCGAGGGCGCGGACATCAACGAACCCGGCGTGGACGTGGTCGAACTACGTCGTCGCGTCGGAATGGTTTTCCAAAAGTCGAATCCGTTCCCGAAATCGATCTACGACAACATCGCCTACGGTCTGCGTATTGCTGGGATAACACAGCGCGCCAAAATCGATGAAGCCGTGGAAAAAAGTTTGCGGTCAGCTGCCTTGTGGAACGAAGTGAAAGACCGTCTGCATGTCAGCGGCTATGGACTTTCGGGCGGACAGCAGCAACGCCTTTGCATTGCGCGCGCGCTCGCGGTCGAGCCGCAGATTGTTTTGATGGACGAACCTTGTTCCGCGCTCGATCCCATCGCGACGGCAAAAGTGGAAGAACTGATTTACGAACTAAAAGCGAATTACACGATCGTGATCGTCACGCATAACATGCAACAGGCTGGCCGCTGTTCCGATAACACTGCTTTCTTTTACCTTGGCCGGCTCATCGAGGTCGGTCCTACGTCAAAGATTTTCTCGAACCCCACAGAAAAAAAGACAGAAGACTACATCACTGGCCGATTTGGTTAATCATGATCGCACCCAAACATATTCTCGGAACCTTCGACGAAGCACTCGCCTCGTTGCGTGACAACGTCCTCATGATGTCGAGCCTGGCCGAGCGCAGCCTCGACCGCGCCATGAAAGGTTTGTTCGATCGCAACGACAATCTTTGCGCAAACGCGATCGCGGACGACGAAGAAATCGACCAACTGGAAAAACAAATCGACAAGGATGGCGTCGATATCCTGCTTCGGTTTCAGCCGGTCGCTTCCGATCTGCGCCGGGTCGTCTCGGCGATGAAGCTTTCCTCCAATCTCGAACGCATAGCCGATCAGGCCGTGAACATCGCGCGCAAAGCGAGAAAGTTGAACCAACACCCTCCGCTCCCCGAGGTGGAATTAATTACGCCGATGTACGAGCAGGCGCTCTCCATGTTCAAGGACGCCGTTGACGCCTATGTGCGCGAAGACGTGCAACTAGGCCGCAGTATTGTTCCGCGCGATGAAAAACTCGACGAACTAAACCGCGTCGCGAGCCGCCGCCTGATCGAGCGCATGGCGCAGGACCCGGAGCAGCTTCGTGGTTACTTGAACCTGATGTTCATTGGCCGCCATCTCGAACGCGTCGGCGATCACGCCACGAATATTGCCGAAGACGCCGTTTACGCCGCAGCGGCGGAAGATATTCGGCACCAACCGTTCGTACCTTCCGCCGGAAAAGAATAGCGGACATCGACTGCGGGCGGACAGAAAAGAGAACAAAGTTCTCTTCACCCCGCTCGAAATGACAAGGGGGTTGGGCTATCAGTTCTCTGGATTAAGCGCTGACAGTTCTGCACAGCCTTGATTAATCGAAGCCCTAACGAGTTACAACCATGCAAAAAATTAATCTTAACGAGATCAAAGAAGAAGAACGGAAATCCCCAAAAGGGAAATACCATAAGTTCGTTAAGGACATCTCCATCGCGCTCGGACGCGATCCCGATTCTTTCGACCTTTTCAAACGTCATCCCTTTGATATCGCGCTGACACGTATTCCGCCGGGGAAATCGTACTGCCCCTACCATGTCGAATCGGCGCAGTTCGAATTTTACATGGTCATTTCCGGCCGCGGCAAAGTGCGCGACGAAAAAGGCGTGCACGAAGTCAAACCAGGCGATGCCTTTTACTTCCCTCCCGGCGAAGCGCATCAGTTAAGTAACGAAGGCACGGAAGATTTCGTTTACTACGTCGTCGCCGATAACCCGATGAACGATTCGTGTTACTACCCCGACAGCAAGAAATGGATGGTTCAGACTCCGCCGAAAGGCATGATAGTCATTAAGGGATCAGAGGCCGATTATTATGACGGCGAGGAGTAGAAGATTAAGGCGAAAAATCCCGACAAGCGCGTCATCCCGAGCGGAGTGAGGGACCTCGCAAACAACCCCAGCGATATTCGCGAGGTTCTTCGCTTCGCTCAGAATGACCATTAGTTAAATCCAATCTCCAATGTATCCGCTGTCGTATCTTTCTCAGAAAACCGAAGTGCGCGACAGCCCGATCCATGGTCGTGGACTCTTTGCTCGAGCGCCGATCGCCAGCGGCGAAGTCGTTGTAGTAAAAGGTGGCCACATCATCACTCGCGAACAACTGCGCGAGATCACGCCAAAACTTGGATCGGTCGAAATTCAGATTGGCGACGACCTTTTTATTGCGCCGGTCACGCAGGAAGAACGTGAAGCGTCCATGCTTTACAGCAATCATTCCTGCGATGCGAATCTCGGTATGCGCGGCGAGATTACTTTCGTCGCAATGCGCGCCATTCGCGCCGGCGAAGAGCTCACACACGATTGGTGCATCACTGACGACGATGATTACTCGGTGAAATGCAACTGCGGTTCCCCGAAATGCCGCCACACGCTCACGGGAAAAGATTGGCAGCGACCGGAATTGCAAGAACGTTACGCGGGCTATTTCTCCGCTTATCTTGCTGAAAAAATTTCGCTAATGAATCGACGCTCCCTTTGATGAAGACGAATTTTGGCGACACAAAGACAATCCAGTTCGACTCGACTGCGAGTCATCCGAAACATGGCATCGCCATGATTTACGATCTGGAAGGATTCTCGCGCTTCTTTAATCAGCCAGACGTTCAGGATTACGTTCCGAAGTTTCTGAATCTCGTCAGTGAAGCGTTATCGATCGTGATTTATGGCGGACAGGCCTATTGGCTGCCCAACGCTGAAAATCTCGATGCGCTCAGGGCCGCGCCCGTTCACGAAAAATTTCTGGGGGACGGTGCGATGTTTATTTGGCTCGAGTCGGAGAGCGAGCCGCTAAGCACGAGTTTTGTCACGACGCTTTGCAATCGTCTATGGAACTTAAAGAAGTTTTTCCCGACGTTACTGAATAGGGCGTTTGATCAGTTGCCGGTGGTCGATCTTCCGAGGCGCGTTCGTTTCGGCATCGCGCGCGGAACAATCTACAAACTCTCACGCAAAGATTCGGACGCTTCCGAATATATCGGGTTCTGCATGAATCTCGCCAGCCGCCTGCAGAAATATTGTCCCGCTCTCGATTTCATCGCCTCGGCGCGGATAGGTCTGGCGCAAGAGCGTTTGGAAAAACACGGCTATCTTCGAGTTGTTGCCACCCGTATCAAAGGATTCCCGCGTGAGATCGTCATCGTCGACAAAACCGAATGGAACGCCCTCGATCCCTCCGCCCGCGATGAGCTATTTGAGATGATCTGATTATG
>CAWGQU010000014.1:0-83012 GCA_963824795.1 uncultured Verrucomicrobiae bacterium
CGCGCTCGATGAAAAACCGCGTCTTATCCAACTGCACTACCGCTGAGAATTCTCGTGCGTTTTGCAGCTAGTGGATATCGGCGCCCCAAACAGTCTTCGTGTATTTGCCGATGCGATAAGTGACCTGCACCCGATCTCCGGCGTTCAGCTTATCCCATTTTGACTGATCAACCTGCGCGTTGAACTGACGCCCATCCGTCATCATTCGCACCTTGACGATCCACTGCTCGTGATCGAGCGCGCGCGGATCCTTACCTGTTCCGCGCTCATCCTTAGTCATGACATATTGGTCCACGGTAATCTCATCCGGACGAATGGGTCTCTCACTCTCGCCAGGCGGTGTTTCAGTAGTGTTGGTCTCCGACTGGCTCGTGGAAGGTTCCGGAATTTCCCGTGCTGCGATGTGCTCCTTTTCAATAACCACGGCTTCTCCGCTCTTCTTATCGCAACCAGCGAGTCCGAAAACGAAAATCAGCTGGAGGACGAAACCGATTGCTTCGAGACGGGAAAGCTTCTTGCCCATTGTTCAGTCTCAATCGTTCGTCAGCTATTCGAAACAAGCATCATGCCTGTTGCCCTGCTCAAAAGCCAGGCTTTGCGCATCGCCTAACTCGCCGAATGCACCCGCAGCGGCGGGTGCGAACTCTTCAGTTCGGCGAAAATCAGGCGGCCGGCTGCGGTTTGCAGAGCGCTCGACACAATTACCGGCACCGTGTTTCCAATCTGCGAGGAAGCGTTATTCACCACGATCATCGTTCCGTCCGCGAGATATCCGACGGCCTGATGACTTTCGCGCCCTTCCTTCACAAGATACAGATCGAGTTGATCGCCCGTAGTCGCCGCCGGTCGCAATGCTCGCGCCAGATCGGCTAGGTTTAGCACAGTCACCTGCTGTAGTCGCGCCACCTGAGAAAGCGCTTGATCATTGGTAAGCAACCGGGCGTGCCGCAACCGCGCCGTCCGGACGAGCCGCTCATCGGTCGACAACTGGGCATCATCGGTCGTGTCGTGGATCGTCAGGTCGACTTCGCGTGAACGTTTTAACGCATTCAGAATATCGAGACCGCGCCGGCCACGCTCGCGTTTCATGGGATCGCGCGCGTCGGCAAGCGTTTGTAATTCGGCGAGAATAAAACGTGGCACGACTAACGTGCGGCTGAGAAAACCAGTCGCGCATAAATCTCCGATGCGACCGTCGATGATGACGTTCGTATCGAGGACGATTGGCTCGCGTTGTGTCGTCTCGCGCGCGAAACGCACGTAGGGAATGATGAGCGAAAATTCGTCGCGATTGCTGCGCATCGCCAGCATCATGCCGAGATAGGCAAACGTGCAGTAGACGCCTAATCGAATTGTCCATTGCGTGATTTCGCTCTGGTAGCGCAAGATATCCGAGGCAAGGAGCAGATTCGCAAAGAGAAGTCCGAGTAAAAGGCCGAAGGTTGCCGAAGAAAAAGCGCGCAGCGAAAAACCCTTTAGAAGCCGGTCGATCAGCACGATGACCAGGCCAACGATTGCGCCGATGAGCAAACCGGGAATCGGGCTATCGACGAATTCCACCGAAACAGAGGCACCGATTACGATGCAAAACGTCACAAAGAGGACGCGCAGCAAATTAACGGTTACCAGAGGTGTCATTAATGTCGGCCGCTTCTTCGCGGTTCTCGATCCGACTGTCGCAGGTCTTGTGCCCGCTGTTCTGTTTTTGCCGCGCTGTCGCGATAAAAAAGCACGCCATGCCGGCGCAAGTTGCTGATTAGCGCTTCCAGGTCGTTTGCCAGCTGCTGATTGGTCAGCAATGTCGCGAGCATTCCCTTTCCGTGTGTCGCCTCATCCATCACCTCGGTCGCAGCTCGAATTGTCTTGCGCGCGTCGCCGATTGCCTTTTGCAAATCATCCGACGCCTGTTTTGTCGAAGTCATCGTGGCACCGGCTTTGTCGACCACGCCGTCGATTTTCTTCGACGACTCTGCGAGTGCGCCGGTCGCCTGGTTCAAATGTTCGATGCTGGCTTTAAGATTCTGCATGTTGTCCTGTGACAACGCCTGCTGATTCAGCCGGGTCACCGTCGCGTTGACGTTTTTTACCGTTCCGCGCAGATCTCGCACGAGCGCGCCGCCTTCGCGCGTGAGATCGTCCAATCCAGTTTCGCGGGTCCCCTCCAACATTGCGTTCTTGGGAATGAATGTTTTCGGCTTTCCGGGCGGCATTGTGACGGAGACAAATCGATCGCCTAACAAGCCGGAACTTCCGACGGTAAATTTGCTGCCCACCGGAATTTTCACGTAATCATAAATCCGCAGCGGAACAGCGACGCCATTGCCCGCGGAAACAAGATGCGGCCCTCCGGAGACACGGCCGATTTTCGCGCCCCCGAGCAAAACATCCGAGCCCTTGAGCAACCCGCTCGCATCCGCAAATCGAATGGTGAGCCCGTAATAAGTTTTCCATCCCTCGCCGACACGCCCGAACTGCACTACCAGGGCAGCAAGGACAGCGAGGCCGACAAAAACAAACGCACCAACCTTTACTTCGATTCCTCTTTCGCCCGCGCTCATCTTTTGCTTAACGCTAAATCACAGTCACGGTATCGCGAAAAATTGCCACTGCTTTCGCAATGAGAGGCTCGCTCAACTTTCCTCTTCCGATCGGCCGAGCAGAAAATCCCGGATCAACGGATCGGTCGAGTTCTGAAGTTCCGTCGCGCCACCATGAAAATAAATTCTTCCCTCGTGCAGATACGCGATGCGATCGGCGACGTGAAATGCGCTTTTCATATCATGCGTAACGACAATGCTCGTGACGTGTAAACGCGTCTGCAATCGCCGAATCAATCGATTGATGCTATCCGAAACAATCGGATCCAGCCCGGATGTCGGTTCGTCATACAAAATGCAGGAAGGTTGCCGAATGATGGCCCGCGCGAGTCCTACGCGCTTTTTCATTCCACCGCTCAGATTCACCGGCATTTTTTTCTGTGTCCCCTCGAGCTCCACGACCTCCAGCATTTCTTTCACTTTCTGACGAATAACCTTTGCATCGCGCTCGCCTGCCTCGCGCAACGGAAATGCAATGTTTTCTTCCACTGTCAGCGAATCAAAAAGTGCACCGCCTTGAAAAAGAATTCCCACTTTGCTGCGGATGGGAGCGAGTTTGCGTTCGCTCAGGCCGATAATGTTTTGTCCTTCAATCAAAATCTCGCCCGCGTCCGGCAGCATTAGTCCAATGAGATGTTTGAGTAAGACTGTCTTTCCTCCGCCGCTCCGTCCGATGATGACGAGCGTCTCACCTTTCGCGACTTCCAGATCGACTCCACGCAAAATCTCCTGACGCGCGATCTTCTTGTTTAACGATCGCACGGCGACCATCGGTGACGCAGGCGTTACTGCTGCCGCCGTTGTAGCTGCCGCCGTCGCCGGCGGCAGATGCGTTTGCATTGCGTTCGTGACTGAATCATTCATCGGTGTTCGATAAGCGCAATCTCGCCCTGAAAGGGCCAGTCGTCAGCCCGTTGAACCAGTCCAGCACGGACCGGATTTTGGCTCACATAATCCCATTTCGATGAATAGCTCTCGCTGTTCCGAATGATGTGATCGAAGAAACCGCGCTGCCAGATCGCTGAATGTTTCAATTCGACAGCTGCCGCCTGTGTTGCTGCTACTGCCCCTGTTGTAGCTGCCGCCGTCTCGGCGGCAGAGTCTTTGCATTCCACATCTCCTTTCCTGCTGCCGGCGATGGCGGCACCTACAACGCGCTTTAATCCGCGGACCCAGATACCTAGATTAAAGTCATCGCGTCCGCACACGAAGAGGTGAACGTGATCGGGCATGATGACATAACGGCCAAGCGCCACGCCTTGTTCGCGACCGCATTCGCCATAATTGATCAACACACGATGCACGAACCCGTTCGCAAGAATTTGCCGTCGCTGCGACGTGCACAAGGTGACAAAGTAAATCGGTGGATCGTAAATCTGAAAAACACGTTCCAGACGAGGAGGTTTTCCAAGAGTCATATGAGGTGTTCGTCTCCTGCCGCCAGTGACGGCGGCAGCTACAACAGAAAGCGTACAATCATTGATACCCCGCGGGAAAAATGATGTTCAGCAGCATGGTGAGAAAAAAGTTTGCGATCAAAACTGCGAGCGACGAGTCGACGACGGCTTGCGTGGTCGCTCTGCCGACACCGACTGCGCCCTCTTTTGTCGTTAGGCCGCGATGACAACTGATGAAGACGATGATAAGCGCAAAACAGAATCCTTTTGTCAGGCCCATGATGATGTCGCGCATTTGCGTCCAGCGCACCATGTTCGCGACATAGTAGGTGCCGTTGACGTCGAGCAGAAAGATGGCGACGAAATATCCCGCGACGATTCCGAAACCGATGCACTCCGCGACGAGTAGCGGCATCGAAATCATCATCGCCAGCGCACGCGGCACGACGAGGTAATCCACTGGGTAAACGGCCAAAGCGCGCAATGCATCGATCTGCTCGGTGACTTTCATTGTGCCGATCTCAGCCGACATCGCGGCGCCGACACGACCGGTAACCATCAAGGCGGTGAGGACCGGTCCGAGTTCGCGGCAAATCGAAACCGCAACGACTGCTCCCACTGCCGAACCCATTCCCAGTTTGTTGAATTGAAAAAAAGTCTGCGCGGCGAAAACGGCACCGGTAAATCCGCCGGTGATCACCACGACTAACTGCGAGAGCAGTCCAATCTCCACGATTTGGCGCATGAACAATTTCCAACGCAGGCGATGCGTGAAGAGAGAAACAAATGTATCCGTCGCGAGGAGCACGACCTCGCCGAGGTAGGAAAAAAAGGAGAGGACCCCTGCGCCGATGGCACCGAAAAATCGAGTGATCATCAGACGCGCATCTGATTCGCGCAGACGGTGCGCCGATTACAGACTGAGAAGTTCCGTTTCCGGTTTTGCACGCAACTCCGCGGGAATGGTGCCGATGAAGCGCGGCTCGAGTCCAAGCTTGCGGAACATCGAGCGAATTTCGCGGACGCTCATGGTCGGTTCTTCGAACTCCATGTAAACAAGATCGTGATTGCGATCGACCTTGTAGCGCAAGCCAGAGACTGCTTCGAGCTCATGATCCAGTTCGAGAATCTTGTTCAGGTCGCGCACGCCGGCAGCATAGACTTCCAGTTCAATCATAAGTTCGGCGGGCAAACTACGATCAAGCCACACTGATGCCAATGAGAATTCCGGCGATTGCGCGCAGCGCGAGGCTGCGATAAAGAAACGCATCCATGAGATCGCGCGCACTTCGCTTATTGCTTCCCGCTAATCTTCTCGTTCTCGCATTCATCCTCGCCGGTTGCGAAACCATGCCGAAAGGAATTCAAGAGGCGCGCATCGCGATGGCGCAGCAGATTCAGGCCGAACCACCCGGCGACTACTTTATCGGAAGACGCTACTTCAAGCCGGATTACAAGTTCTGGGGTTACGTCCGCCGCCCGGGGCAGCCGTGGAGCACAGCCCAACTTGTCATGTTAAATGAAAAACTGAAGCTGGCGCCTGATCGTGAACAGTTAAGCTTCGGCAGCGATAACAATTACGAATACAAACTGACTGGTAACTTCACCGGCGATAACGTTTACGAGCCGGCGAGCAATTCTGTTTACCCGGAATTTCTGGTCAAAAGTTTCCAGCTCATTTCCGTCAGTCCGCCACCGATTTTCAAAAGCCAGTACAACAGTCGTGCCGCGGCGGCGAATAATCGGTATCACATCGAGAAACCGGAGTGATAGCTCAGTCTTGAGCTTTGCATCGCGAAGTGCCACCAGGGAGCGGCGGTTTTCTAACCGCCGATTATGGTTTCCGGCGCTTGAAAAGCGCCGCTCCTTGAAAGCAACCGATTCAGCATGACCAGCTCAAACCACGGCGCGCCAGCAAAAAAGAAGGACACGCTGCTCGAGGAATTTTTGCGATTCCTCGAAGTGGAACGAAATGCCTCCTCGCGAACGCTGGTGGCCTATCGACAGGCCTTTGCGGCGTTTCGCGCTCAGACAGATTGCGCCTGGAAGAAATGCACGGCTGACGATTTTCGCGATTACCTTTTCGCGTTGATGAAGAAGCGTCAGGCGCGCTCCTACATTCGTCTGCAATTTTCGGCGCTGCGCAGCTTCTATCGTTTTCTGGTCGAGCGAAAAGGTTTGCGCATCGATCCGACACGCGAGCTACAGCTTCCGAAAACGGAAAAGAGATTACCGATCGTGCTTACACGTCTGCAGATTGATGAACTGCTTTCCGCGCCATTGCGGGTGGCCAAACATCGAGCTGCGCCCGCGTGGATGCCGCTTCGCGACGTTGCAATGATGGAGCTTTTTTACAGCAGCGGTTTGCGCCTGAGCGAACTGGCGGCGCTGAACGTCAGCGACCTGGACATCTATACTGAAACCGTGCGCGTTCTCGGCAAAGGGCGAGCGGAACGCGTTTGCCCGGTCG
Source organism: uncultured Verrucomicrobiae bacterium (assembly GCA_963824795.1). GTDB lineage: Bacteria > Verrucomicrobiota > Verrucomicrobiia > Chthoniobacterales > UBA10450 > JBBQFI01. The sequence goes on from CAWGQU010000014.1 coordinate 6,465, forward strand.
GCGCGCCGGCTTTGGAAGCGATCTCGCGTTATCGTTCGGCCGCCAGGGTCCATGCCGGCCCTCTCTTTATTAATAAGACACGACGGCGGATATCCCCGCGCTCCGTCTGGTTAACGCTCAAGAGATATTTGCGACATACTTCAATTCCGATCGCATTAAGTCCGCATAAGTTGCGACACAGCTTCGCGACGCACTTGCTCGACAACGGCGCGGATTTGCGAAGCGTGCAGGCGCTGCTCGGTCACGCCAGCCTTTCGACGACGCAGATCTACACTCACGTTACGGTCGAGCGCTTGAAGAAAGCATACGCCGCCGCGCATCCTCGCGCCTGATGCATCAAGAGCGCATGGCCATTTAATGCTGTCATCCTGAGCGCAGCGAAGGACCCCGCGAAGTCAGACAGTGCTCCCATCTGCACGCATTTCCGCACGCAAGCTATCTCGCGAGATCCCTCGCATACGCTCGGGATGACAGCGCGGTTGAGTGCGTCTGTCCTGCTAGCTTGCGTTTGCCGCAGTGGCTTGCGGTTCAGCCACGTGGAAGGTCAAACTACCTTCGCTCACTGAAACCTGCACCAGATCGCCAGCTTTGACATTCCCTTTGAGCAGCTCTTCTGCGAGCGGATCCTCCAGATACCGTTCCACGGCTCGCCGCATAGGACGCGCACCGTAAGTTGGATCGTATCCTTTCTCGATGACAAATTCGTGCGCCGGCGTGTCGAGCACAATCTCGATCTCTTTCATCTTCAAACGCGCTTTCACCTTGTCGACTTCGAGATCGACGATGCGCAGCAGGTCCGGCTTCTCCAGCGTGCGAAAGACAATGATCTCATCGAGGCGGTTCAAAAACTCCGGTTTAAAAACACGCTTCGTCTCGTCCATGATCTTGTCGCGCATCGTTTCGTAATCGTGAACGTTCTGCGCCGCGCCAAAACCCATCGTTGTCTGACGCTTGATCAAGTCGGCGCCGACATTCGACGTCATAATGATGATCGTATTACGGAAATCGATCTTGCGGCCTAACGAGTCGGTAACCTTGCCATCCTCCAGGATTTGCAAAAGCAGATGCATCACGTCCGGATGCGCCTTTTCGATTTCGTCGAAGAGAACAACCGAATAGGGACGACGACGCACCGCCTCGGAAAGTTGTCCGCCCTCTTCATAACCGACGTATCCCGGTGGTGAACCAATGAGGCGCGAAGCTGTGAATTTTTCCATGTACTCCGACATGTCGATCTGGATCAGCGCATCGGAATCGCCAAACATGAATTCGGCCAGGGTGCGCGCGAGAAATGTCTTTCCTACGCCGGTCGGTCCGAGAAAGACGAACGATCCAATGGGACGCCGCGGATCTTTCAAGTCAGCGCGAGAGCGACGCAAAGCTTTGCTGATTGCCGAAACGGCCAGATCCTGACCAATCACGCGCTGCTTCATTTCCCCTTCCATCGCGAGAAGCTTCTGCGTTTCTTTTTGCTCCATCCGCTGCAATGGAACGCCGGTGACCTTCGAGATGATGTGCATCATGTCGTCCGCCGTCACGAGCACTTCGCGCTCTTCGCGCTCTTCGCGCCATTGCGTGAGAATGGTATCAAGTTTTTCCTTGGCGTGTTTTTCCTTGTCGCGCAACGACGCGGCCTTTTCGAAATCCTGCGCCTTGATTGCAGCTTCTTTCTCGACGCGAATTTCTTCGATCTCACGCTCGATTTCTTTAACGTCGGGCGGACGCGTCATGGCATTGATGCGCGCGCGCGCGCCCGCTTCATCCATAACGTCGATTGCCTTGTCGGGAAGAAATCTTCCGGTGATGTAACGCTCTGAAAGTTTGACCGCAGTCTCAAGCGCCTCATCCGTCAGCTTGGCCTTGTGATGCGCTTCGTATTTCGGGCGCAGGCCCTTCAAAATTTGAATCGCTTCCTCGACTGTTGGCGCATCGACCTTGACCGTCTGGAAACGACGTTCCAACGCCGCGTCCTTCTCAATGTATTTGCGGTATTCATTGAGCGTCGTAGCGCCAACGCACTGCAATTCGCCGCGACTTAGCGCCGGCTTGATGATATTCGACGCATCCATCGCGCCTTCTGCCGAACCGGCGCCCACGATCGTGTGTAGTTCGTCGATGAAAAGAATCACATTCTTCGAGCGGCGAATCTCATCCATGACCGCTTTGATTCGCTCCTCAAATTGTCCGCGATATTTTGTGCCGGCGACCATCAACGCCAAATCGAGCGTGATTACTTTCTTGTCGCGCAGTAGTTCCGGCACATTGCCGCTGGCAATTTCCTGCGCGAGGCCTTCGGCGATCGCCGTTTTGCCCACACCAGCTTCGCCTAACAAAACCGGATTGTTTTTCGTACGCCGGCAAAGAACCTGAATGACGCGTTCGATCTCATTGCGGCGACCGATGACCGGATCGAGTTCATTCTTCTTTGCCAACTCAGTCAGATCGCGCCCGAATGCACGCAGAGCGGGAGTCTTTACGTCCTTCTTGCCACCCGTTGTTTCGCCATTGCCTTCCTGCTCCGATTCCGGCGGTGTGAAATTCGGATCGAGTTCCTTCAAAATTTCGTTGCGCGTGCGCTCGATATCGACTTCCAAACTTTTTAGAACCCGCGCCGCGACACCTTCGCCTTCGCGCAAAAGTCCGAGCAAAATGTGTTCGGTGCCGACGTAGGAATGGTTAAGCGCTTTCGCTTCCTTGCCAGCGAGCGCGAGAACTTTTTTCACACGCGGAGTATAGGGAATGTTGCCGACCATCTTCGTCTCGGGCCCGGAGCCGACTTGTTTCTCGACCTCCATGCGCACCGTTTCGAGATCGAGTCCCATCTTTTGCAGAACGTTGACGGCAACGCCCTGCCCCAGCTTGATCAGCCCGAGCAGCAGATGCTCCGTGCCGACGTAATTATGATTGAAACGATCCGCTTCTTTGCGGGCGAGCGCCAACACTTGTTGTGCGCGCGGCGTGAAATTATTCATTATTTTTCGGCTCGGGCTTCGAACCGTTCTCCGACTCCCTCGCCAGTTTACTGATATCAGGTTTGGGAAAGACTTTCAAACGGTCGCGGATAATTTGCGCGCGTAAATGGTCGCGTTCCTCCGCGTTCATCTTATGTTGCGAACTCTTTTGCAAATGCGCGGGTTGCGTTTCGATGAAGAGTTCGTCCACCGGCAATCGCCGATCTTCCGGAAATGCGCCCAGGTCGATTCCGAGCTTCATGATCGAGAGCAAATTGAGCGCCTCCTTGGAAGTCATGGCGTGGGCATAAGTGAGCACGCCATATGCCCGCCCGATCTGATCCCAGAGGGTATTCGATTTTTTCTGAATTAACATCTGCCGCGCGTCGTGTTCCTTCTCGATAATGGTCTCGATGACCTTGGTCAGGCGGCTGATAATCTCCTCCTCTTTCTCACCGAGGGTCGTTTGATTGGAAATCTGAAAGAGATTCCCCATCGCTTCCGTGCCCTCGCCGTAGAGCCCGCGCACCGCGAGTCCGATCTTGTTTACGGCTTGAATGACTTGATTGATCAATTCGCTCAGGACCAGCCCCGGCAGATGCAGCATCGCCGAAGCGCGCATTCCCGTGCCGACGTTCGTTGGACAGGCGGTCAGATAACCAAGTTTCGGGTCGTAGGCGAAATCGAGCTTGCCCTCGAGCGTGCTATCGACCTTATCGACTAATTTGAAAGCGCTCTTCAGTTGCAGACCAGAACGAATCGATTGCATACGCAGATGATCTTCTTCGTTGATCATGATGCTGAGCGTCTGGCGTCGATTCATGACAATGGCGCTGCCGACACTCTTGGCCGCATGCTCGCGACTGATAAGATGGCGTTCGACCAGGACCTGCTTCTCCGTCGCGGTAAGCTCCTGCAGCACCTCCGAAAACGCATCCTGCATTTCCGGCAGCTCTTCCACGCGCGGCTTGATTAATTCCAGGATAGCGGTGCGCTCCGCCTTTTTCGCCCATCCCGGGAACGCGCGATTGCGCAGGTTCCGCGCGAGCCGCACCCGGCTACTGACCACGATCTGATGATGCGGGCCTTCGCCGCGCAGCCATTCACCGGCCGTGGCAGTAAAATTGGCAAACTTCATGATGTCTGGTTAGCGAATTCGTTTTCCAGTTTCTTGATCTGATCGCGCAGCGAAGCCGCCGTCTCGTAATTTTCCTCTGCCACGGCTTTTTGCAGATCCTGAGTAAGTGCGCGCATGCGATCGTTTAGCTGCATCTGCTCATGCGCGCGTTGCGGAAGTTTGCCGACATGCTCGGTGCCCTTGTGCATGGCTTTGAGCAGAGTCGTTAGGCCTTCGGAAAAGGAAAGATAGCAAGCGCTGCAACCGAGCCGTCCTGTTTTCTTGAAATCGGCCTGCGTAAAACCGCAGATCGTACATTTTTGTGTGACCGAACCTTTCTCGATTTCTTCGGCCGCACCGATCCCGAGGAGCAGGTCTGCCAATGCGAACCCGGTCGGATCCTGCACGCCTTTGTCTTTGGAGCAGGCATCGCAGAGATTCACCTTCTGCATCTTCCCTTCCAGAATTTGGGTTAGGAAAACTGTCGCGTCATTACATTTGCAAACGTCGCACAACATCTCTTCTATTAGACCACAAATGGCGGATAACATTCAACCCCCGCCCGGTTGAGCACCTTTTGCGCCGAAAGCGCCTGCTCTGCGTTAAGTGAAAATTGGCGTGCCGGTTTCGCGCGTAAGTTCACGGAATCTTTCAATCATGCGCGCCGTAATCGGACCAGGCTTGCCGGTTCCGATCGTGCGCCCGTCGGCCTTAACTACAGGGATTAGTTCCGCAGCCGTGCCGGTGAGGAAACATTCATCTGCGATAAAGACATCGTGCCGCGTGATGTCGGTCTCAGAAATCTTGATCCCGGTTTCCGCGGCAATCTCGAACACAACCGAACGCGTAATTCCGCGCAGCGCCCCCGCCGAAATCGGTGGTGTAAAAATTTGGCCGCGCTTGACGACAAACACGTTGTCGGCGGTGCATTCCGCCACGTTACCCGCGTCATTCAGCATCAGCGCCTCATCCGCTCCGGCGAGGTTCGCTTCGATGCGCGCCATCACGTTGTTCAAATAATTGAGCGACTTTACCGCTGGATTGAGCGCTCCGGGATTAGTCCGGCGCGTCGCACAGGTCACAACCGTCAACCCGTTTTCATAAACCTCGCGCGGATAGAGCGCGATCGTAGCGGCGATAATAATGACACTTGGCTTCTTACATTGCGCCGGATTTAAACCGAGATTGCCCACACCGCGTGTGACGATCAACCGAATGTACCCCTCGCGTAAATCATTTTGCCGAATCGTTTCCAGCAGCGCCTCGGTCATTTGCTGCTGCGTCAGGGGAATTTCGAGGCATATCGAACGGGCGGAATCCCACAAACGGTCGAGATGCTCCTCCAGACGAAAGACGCGGCCGTTGTAAAAACGAATCCCTTCGAAGATTCCGTCACCGTAAAGCAAACCGTGATCGAAGACGGAGATTTTTGCCTCCGATTCGGGCAAAAAATTCCCATCTATATAGATCGTCGACTTGTTTGCAGATGCTTTCGCCGATCCATCGCTCTCACTGGCAGGTTTCGCCGCCGCCTTCGTCGTAGCCGCGCGGGAGGTGGATTTTTCCATCACCATTTCGCCATCAGCTGTCGCAGTTTTCATAGACACAAGAAAACGTTCGGTGCTTCGCGATGCAATTCAAGCGGCAAAATGAATTCATGCCGGGGCAAGTCCCTGCCGCTCCTTCCTACCTCATTCCAATAACCCGTCGACGATGTGGAGCGTGCGGTCGCCGCGTTCAGCGAGCCGATTGTCGTGGGTCACAACTAGCAGCGTTTTCTTGCGATCGCGCGCGAGCGCGAGCAGCAAGTCGATAATAGTGTCGCCAGTTTTCGAATCGAGATTTCCGGTCGGTTCGTCCGCGAAAATAATGTCCGGATCATTCGTTAGGGCACGCGCGATGGCAACGCGCTGCTGCTCACCCCCGGACAATTCTGGCGGGAGATGATGCATGCGATCACCAAGCCCAACGGACTCCAAACTTTTCTCAGCCACCGACTTCTTCGGCTGGCGACCGATCATCGCGGGCAATAAAACATTTTCCAGCGCCGTCAATTCCGGCAGCAGAAAATATCCCTGAAAGACGAATCCCATCTTTTGATTACGCAGGGTCGCTTGCGACGATTCACTTCCGGAATAAAGCCGGCGTCCCTCGAACTCGACTGTGCCCGACTCGGGGCGCTCCAGTCCGGCGAGCGTGTAAAGCAGCGTCGTTTTACCTGCGCCAGAAGCGCCGCACAAAAAGATCGCCTCACCGTGCGTCACTTCCATGGAAATTCCGCGCAACACTTCGATTCGCCGCGGACCGATGCGAAATGATCGTCGCACGTCGTGCGCTACAAGTTGCGCTGTCGCCATAAGCGCTCAGCATTCGCTAAAATGCGACGGCTCGCAATTAGCGATCCGCGCAAAAGAAAAACCGCATGACAGGATCACCCATCATGCGGCTCTAATTTCTTAGCTGGTGATTGTTAGGTAAGACCAAGCGCCTCGAGCGTCGGCTCGTCGATTGCGCGCGTCACATAGAGGCCGTGATCCTCTTGATAATTCGCCAATGCTTCGCGTGTCATCGGACCGATCAGGCCATCGATCTCGCCATCGTAATATCCTTCGCGCTGGAGTTGGATTTGCACGTTGGAGATGACTTCGCCGGGCGTGTAGTTGTTGTAACCGTAAATCGGCTCATCAAAAGTGTAGCTGCTGTAAGCCGGATCGTAGCCGTAGGCCGGATACCAGTAACCGTTATTCCAGAAGTAATAACCGCCGCCAAAGAGAACGAAACGGGTGTTATTATAATGATGTCTCCACCAGCTGCGGTCGTGGCGTTCATGCCAATTGAAACGTCGCGATGCCTGATACCAACTGTTGCGATTACGAACGTTCACTGTCACATGCTTGCGTTGGTTGAAGGCATGCCTGTTTTGCTTAGCCACAATCGCGTTTTGATTCTTGCGATTCCAGTGCTGGGCCTGGATTGCAGCCTTATTCTTGTTGTGCTGGATTTTCGCCTGCTGATGTTGGAAGTGGAGCGCATTCTGGTTTTGGTGCGCCTGAATGCTCCGGTTAATCTTCACACCATGTTGGACGCTACGTTGGTAGGCAGCATTTTGTTTGGCGGCTCTGACCGCATTGTGCTGCGCAGCCGCGGCCGCCTTCGCCTCTCGTTTCGCGTGTTTTTTGTCTTTGTTATCGGCGTGAACCACCTGCGTCAGCGCCAGGCCAAGACAAAAAGTTAAAGCAAGAATTCTGTTCATATATTTGTACCTCAATCGAATTAGACCGTGTCGATGCGCGTTTATTCAAGATTCTTACGCTGCTGCCGCTTCGCCTCAAAGAGAACTATCGCTACCGCCGTGGCAAGATTGAGGCTGCGCGTTCCATGCATCGGGATCGTGAGCAGGCTTTCCGCGCGTTCACGCAGGAGAGTTTCCGGCAACCCTTTCGTCTCGCGTCCAAAGACCAGAAAATCGCCCGGCTTGAATGCGACCTCGAAATACGGTCGCTCGCATTTCGTCGTTAGGAAAAAATATCGCGCGTCGTTCGCTTGCGCCGATTCAAGATCGGCAAAGGAATTCCAGAGCCGCACATCGAGTTCTTTCCAATAATCCAGGCCAGCACGCTTCAATTCGCGATCGTCGATCGAAAATCCGAGCGGCTTGATCAGATGCAGGGTAGATCGCGTGGCAAGACAAAGACGGCCGATATTCCCGGTATTGGGCGGAATCTCGGGCTCGATCAGAACGACGTTGAACATAGGTAGGGCGATTGACCTCAATCGCCTGGGCGGTTCGGGTGAATCGCCCCTACCCTAATTTTTCCGCGACCAACTTTTCCAACTTCACAATATCCGCCGCAAATTTCCGAATGCCTTCCGCTGTCTTTTCTGTCGCCATGGCATCATCATTCAAGAGATAGCGGAACTTTTTCTCATCCAGTTCGAGTTTCTTAACGTCCGATTGCTTCGCTGCTTCCGGACTTAGTTTTCTTTCCACCGGTTCGTGCGATCCCGACAGTTCCTTCATTAATTCCGGACTGATCGTGAGCAAATCGCAACCAGCCAATTCCACGATTTGCCCCACGTTACGAAAACTCGCTCCCATTACTTCCGTCGGATAATCGAACTTTTTGTAATACGAATAAATCTCCCGGACCGATTGCACGCCCGGATCTTCCGCGCCGACATAATCACGTTTGTCATGCGCCTTGTACCAGTCGTAGATACGCCCGACAAACGGCGAGATTAGTTGCACTTTCGCCTCTGCGCAGCGCGTCGCCTGCACGAGCGAGAACAGCAGCGTCATGTTGCAGCGAATTCCTTCCTTCTGCAGTTGCTCCGCCGCATTAATCCCTTCCCACGTCGATGCGATTTTGATCAAAACGCGTTCGCGTCCGATTCCTTGCTTTTCATAAAGCTCGATCAAATGGCGCGCCTTCTTGATTGAGCCTTCCACATCGAAAGAAAGTCGCGCATCCGTTTCCGTAGAAACGCGGCCGGGAACGATCTGCAAAATGGCATATCCGAATTTCACCAGCAGATGGTCGATGATGTCTTCAATCTGCGCGGCGCCGCTCAAACCGGATTTCTTCCGGTCCGCCAGAACCTCTTCGAGCAAATGCGTGTACTGCGATTTCTGTGTCGCCGCGAAAATCAGACTCGGATTGGTCGTCGCATCCTGCGGCTTAAAATCGCGAATTGATTCGAAGTCCCCCGTGTCGGCGACGACTTTCGTGAATTTCTTCAGCTGTTCGAGCTGGTTGAGTTTCGTGTCGGTTTTTCCTTTTTCGAGAACGGTTGTGCTCATTTATTGCGGCCCTTTCGATTCAATCAATCCGAACGGATTGCCTGCTCCGAGAACGTACGTGCGAGAGAGCGCCATACAATTGGAAATTGCTTGCGCCGGAGCGGCAATTTGGCTCGATGGCTGCTGCTAAAAATGCATGCGGAAGTTTTTTCTCTTCGCCCTCCTGCTCACAGCGTTCTTCATTTGGCTGAATCGGAACGATACCTTCCAAACCCGCGGCCGTCGCCGAACTCAAACACGCAAAGCCAATCCGTTTCCGAACACGACTGGGCCAAACGTTCGCTCGATCGCGCGCGCTCAGTGAGAGACGAAGCTCGACAGAATCAGATCGAAAGCCAGCAGCCCTGAGTCGTCCGGCCAGCCGTTAAAGATTGAGCGATTGGTTGACCCGATTCGCTAAATCGCTACATCATTAGCTCGCAACTGCCGGGCCTGTAGCTCAGTTGGTTAGAGCATGCGCTTGATAAGCGCAGGGTCACTGGTTCGAGCCCAGTCAGGCCCACTAAATCGCGCTCGGTTTTGTCGACGGCCGATTTCGCACAAACATCCAGCAGATTAGCAATCCGACGATCGCTCCCACGGTATCGATCACGACATCGTGCACGGTGGCAGTTCGACTGGGGAAGAATGATTGATGGAACTCATCTGTCGCCGCGAAAATCATCGCCGTGATGAGCGCAACAATTGCCGGTCGCCAAAAATTCCGTCGCACGAGCAGCCAGTGGTGCCGCAGCACGCGCCAGAGCAACGAAGCGAGGATCGCATATTCCGTCAGATGCCCGCACTTCCGCACGATCAATTGGACCAGCATGATGGTTTTGAAAGAAATGTGCGGATCAAGCCAGAGCAGGAAAGGCACGATAAACCGCGATGTGTGCGCAGCAGAGAGCAGATCGGTCGAGCCGGCAAAGATTAAACACATCCACGCAATGACGAGCACCCAATCAATGACGAGCAAGCGTATCTTTGTGTTCAAAATGAGCGCCAACTTTATGAGTTCTTTTTCCCGATACAACTTGCGTTGCAAAGCATAAGCCTACTTTTACGTTGAACCGCAAAATCTGCGCCATGTCGTCGCTGCAACTATCCGCTCCACTCGTCTTCGAACCGATTTTCATGGAACGAGTCTGGGGCGGACGACGTCTGGAGGAATTTTACGGGAAAAAATTGCCGCCGGATCTGGCAATTGGCGAATCGTGGGAAATTGTCGATCGCCCGGAAGCGCAAAGTGTTGTGCGAAACGGGTCGTTAGGCGGCCGCACGCTGCACGAGTTATGGTCAAAACATCGCGCCGACATTTTCGGCGATGTTCCCGACGCACCGCGATTCCCGCTTCTCGTAAAATTGCTGGACGCGCGAGAAAAACTTTCCGTCCAGGTTCATCCGCCTGACGAATTCGCGCGCGCGTTCGGTGGCGAAGCGAAAACGGAATTTTGGTATATCGCCGATGCCAAGCCGAATGCGGAACTTTATGTCGGACTACGCCGTGGCTCGACACGCCACGACTTTGAACAGGCGCTGCATACCAGTGACGTCGCTCAACACATACATCGCATGCCGGTACGAACCGGCGACGCGCTGTTTTTGCCAAGTGGTCGCGTCCACGCCATCGGAGCGGGAAATCTTATCGTCGAAATCCAGCAGAACAGCGACACCACATATCGCGTCTTTGATTGGAATCGTCTTGGCACAGACGGCAAACCACGCGCGCTGCACGTCGAGGAATCATTGCGCTGCATCGATTTCGCCGATTACGAGCCGGCACTGACAAAAACCCGCAACGAAACACTCGTGAGGTTCACTCACTTCCAAGTCGAAAAGTGGAAATTGCATCGGCAACGTTCCGCTGCGCCCAGCGGCGAATTTGCCATTATATTTTGCCTGTCGGGAGAAATCGAGTGCGCCGAGCGTGACGGTAAAGCCCGGGGAATTTTTTCTCGTCCCGAGCTCGTTAGGGGATCGTTCTCTTAAAGCGCGTGCGGACGAAGCAGAGCTGCTGCGAATTACCATCCCTTAATCTTGTAGAAACAAAGTTAGACGCGAAGATCGACCTGCCTCGATCGCATCATCGGCATTGGGTCGACACTCTCAATCTTCCACACTCCATCCTCGACCACGAAAGTGTAGAGGAACGCGTGCGCCTCGCCGGTGTTGGAAAACAAGAACACCTGCAGGATCGCGTTTTCGCCTTGCGTTTGTCCTATGCCAAATTCAACGCGCTGCGTTTCTTTCATCACTTCCGCGTAATTGCGGCGGATCATGTTCTCAAATTGCGGTAACGAAAATTCCTGCTGCACCCGGGTTGAAGCATTGCGATACGCTCGGGAAAAATCATCGGCCTGAAACGCGTTCAGCTGGTTATTGACGACAGAATAAAGTTCGCGTGGCGCCGGCATCGTCGCCTGGCCGTCAAATCGCGGCGTCACGATGATCGACGCCGTGCAAAGCGAAAGAAAAAACAACAGCAGAAAAGATTTTCCGATTTGCGTCATGACGTGTGGTGTCTTGCGTCTTCCAAACGCCGCAAATATTGAAAGGAGTAAAGACCGCTGTCATGCCCATCCGCCCAGCGCGGCTGCAAGGCGTATCCGCCGACCATTCCAAATCCCGCCAGCATAAAACTTTTTTCCGTGTAGCTAACTTCGGGCCGTAAAACATTTCCGAGAACATCCGGTTCGCCGCCACAGGCCGCGCACGGGCAGGCGCGACGCAGGAATTCCAACGGAAAATACGACTCAACGCCATCGTTCCATCGGATGGCCAATTCCTCGCCAATCAGCTCAACATTCTTTGGCTCGATCCGCATCGCGAAGATTGTAGTCGCCCGAGCAGGCGCAGATCAATCCTCGATACTGTGGCTGCCTCGCAATCGCATCGGCGTGCGCGGACCGAAGATCGCTGTCCCCACCCGCACCAAAGTCGCTCCCTCTTCAATGGCAATCGGAAAATCGTGACTCATACCCATGGAAAGTTGCGGCAGCTGGACCTCGCAGCTCCCGCACGAGGCCGTCGCGTAACTCGCGCAAGGCCACGAAATATTTTCGCGATGCTTCGGGCTCTTCCGCCAGCGGAGGAATCGCCATCAAACCTTCGACGGTAATTCTGCCTAACGAGTTGATTTTTTCGAAATCGGTTCGCAACGATTCTGGCGGGAAACCAATTTTGCTCCCTTCGCCTGCCACATTCACCTCAAGCAAAACGCGCGCATGCAATCCTTCTTCTTCCGCGATGCGATTCATGTTTTCCGCCAGAGCGAATGAGTCGACACTGTGGAACAGTTCGAATAGCGGGAGTGCGTGCCGCACCTTGTTTTTTTGCAGGCGACCGATGAAGTGCCAGCGCAGTGCCGAAGGTAACAGCGGGATCTTCGCGCGTGCTTCCTGGACGCGACTTTCGCCGAAAATCTCCTGACCTGCATCGAAGGCGGCACGGACTTTTTCGGCTTCGTGAGTTTTTGAAACGGCGACTAATTGAATTTCATCTGGCGAACGTCTGGCTTTCTGCGCCGCGTCAGCGATTTCCACGCGTACGCGTTGAAGATTCTCAGCGATGTCACTCATTGGTTTTTGTTTTTCAACCATCCGGCATTTCGCAAGACCGTGACGAATTGCGAATTGTCGGCAGATAACGGTGGAAGCCAAATTTGCTTTTCATCGCGCTCCCACCACAGGTTTTTCGCGTTCCCGGGTGGCGCGAATTTGTAGCGATACCAAACCGCGCGGACATAGCGCGGCGGTTTATCAGGAAACGGATTGCCGGCAAAAAGACTTAGCGTGTCGGGGTCGTTATGCAGCAATTTCCAAATCAGATTGAGTGTCCACGGATACTCGTTAGGCGTGCCCATGGCGGCGAACCACATTTGCCAATCGAGGTGCAGTTGATACGGCGCGATTTGCGGTGGCCGTTTGTCGAGCGCAACCGGCAGCCCCTTGTAGGGATACTCTTTCCAGGTCGCGGTTTCATCGGGAAAATAGGAGTCGGTTCCCTCGAAGACGACGTTGAAACGCTCTTTGCCGACGGCGCCGAAGGCTCCGTAGGTATTCACCAGATCGAGCGGATCAAAGGAAGTATTCATGATCTGTTGCGCGGAGAGAATGTTCAGTAACGGCTGAACGCTGAGTAAGGCCACGATCGCGGCGACTGCCAACGCCGTTCGTTGCATCGGTCGCGAAATCTTCGCGGCATTTTCTGCCTGCTGCGCTCGATGCGTCAATGCGCGCGGCAAAATTTTTGCCCAAACGCGATCGTCAAAACAAGCGAGCGCAGGGACGATCGTGACCCAGTTTAAAAACGAGAGATTGCCGCTCAGGATAATGACAATTTGAAATGCGATAATGATTGCACCGGCGATGTAACGCGCCACGCGCGGCCAAAAGACAAACCATGGCGCACCCAATTCCGCGATGTGATTGAAAAGCGTGCCGAAACGCAGCACATCTCTCGGCAAAAAATGAAACCAGCGACTCAGACCATTCGGAATCGGTTGCGTTTCGAAGTGGTAATACAGCGCTGTGAGATTGCGCCAGCTTGCGTCACCGCGAATTTTGATCAGACCGGAACCGAGCATGATTTTGAAAATCAAAAGACGAAACAACCAGAAGACGACGAGCGGTGGTGCGCGCCGCGGGAATGGTCGCGGGTCGAGTAGAGGACAAAGAAAGATCGCGAGAAACCCGGTTTCGAGCAGCTGGACTTCCCAGCCGTACGAATACCAATCCTGACCGATATGCACGATCGACATGTAAAGAAACCAGAGAAGGCCAAGCAGAATCGCGTTTGCGTAACCGGCTACAACCACGCACGACAATCCGAACCCGATCCAGGCGACGGCGACAAGCGCAGCGTCCGAATGGTTGAACCAGAATAGCGACGGCAACCGCAGAAAGCCGGCGGAAGAAGAACCGAGCGCGTCGCGCACGCGATCAATAAATAAATTGACGGGCAACAGACCGTGTTCGCCGATAAGCGGCACGAGCTGATTCGCCGCCACCAAAAATGCGACGGCGTAAATAAACCCGAGCAGGCGCAGGATACAGAAACGCGTCAACCAATAGCTGCTCCCAGTTTCACCGGGTAGCTGCGGCCATTGTGCCGATTCCATTAAAGTATCGTCTTCCGCTGGATTGAAATTACAATGCCGCAACTTTCAATATTGACCATCGCTCTAAAAATTTTTGCGCACGCACGTGTGACGAAGTCTCCGCTCGGAAGATCCTTACGGTGGGGAGCACTCGCCACAATCGTCTTCTCTTTTCTCGCGGCTTGGCCCTGCGACGGAGCGGTCGCGCTCGATGCACTCGGGCAATTTCTCACCAGCCACGGCTATGGCGGCGCGCAGTTGGTGCATCCGGGAAACCTTTATCGTCTCCCGATCAACTCTAATGGGAAAGCGGGCGACCTTGTCGTGGATACCGGAGCGTCAGCATCGCTCATTTTTCGGGCTAGCCTGAGCAAACTCGGGCTCAACGTCACCGAGACAGAATACGCGGTGCACGGCGCCTTCGGTAAGGGAAAGGAGCGGTTTGGCCGTGCAACCATCCAATCTCTCACCATGGGAAATTGTGTGCTGGTAAACATGCCCGTGGTTGTAGCTTCCGATAAGGAAGGCCGCGGAATCTTTCGCCGGTACGGCAGCTCGGACGGACTTCTTGGCTTGCGCGAAATGGTGAGTTACGGCGCTGTTCTCGATCTTGGCAATCGTCTGCTTTTCGTGCAGCCAAAGGGACGGAGCAATGAAATCGGCGCCGGCGTGCGATCGATTCTTACGGCGAAGGGTTATACGCCAGTCAAGCTCGTGACTTTGAGATCGCACATTCACGCCGACGGAAAAATCGATGGAATGTCCTGTCATTTTGTCGTCGATACCGGTGCGTACCTGACCACGATCGATAGCGCCGCAGCCGCAAGAGCGCGCATCGGCGGCTCCCACACCGACGTCGTCGGCGATGGAATCGGACCGTCCGGTGGCGAACTCCGACTCGCGAAATTTCCAAGCCTGCGCATCGGCACCTACGAAATCAAGAGCGCGAGCGCGACAGTGGTAAAACTCGACGATGAAGTAATCGGGCGCGGAACCGACACCGAAGATGCCGGATTGCTCGGAGCGGAATATCTGGGACAGAATTCGGCCGTTTTCGATTTCAATTCGAGCACGCTCTATCTCAAAGCCAAACGAACTCGTTAGGCGAAACGGAATCGTAGCCACGGCGCTCTGTCGCCGTGCTCCTCCACTTTTTAGAACGTGGCCCCTTTTGTCCGATGCCATTTACGACTACGTTCGCGCCTTCACTCGCGAGCAAACTCGCGATTGCCAAACCAATCCCCGCGGTTGATCCGGTAACGACCGCCGCCTTATGCTGCAGTTGTAGTTGCAGGTCCATATCCTTATCGCTTCGCAAAGATGAATTTCGCGCGCAAAGTTCAAAAACTCTTCACCGCTGAAGCTGTCGAAAGTCTTTGGGATCACGCCAAACGCTGGACGCATCCGGTCGATGCGCAAAAAATCTTCAACGGCATCGATCGCAAAGCGTGGGACGAACTGCGCGCGCGCTACCCACAACGACCCGATGCGCCGCGCATCAATCGATTTTCCGACGTTGATCACTGGCTCAAGATCAACATCGAGCGCGCCCAGGATTTGTGGCTCGATCGCACCCCGCCGCTGCGCATTCTCGATCTCGGCTGCGGGCCTGGATATTTTCTCTACGTTTGCAAACAACTAGGTCACGAAGGCCTTGGTGTCGATATCGACGAGCAGCCGCTCTTCCGCGAGACGACGGCCCTGCTCGGAGTGCGACGCGTGATTTTTCGGATCGAACCGCAGACGCCTTTGCCAGGCCTCGGCGAAAAATTTGACCTCGTCACCGGCCATCGCGTCTGTTTCCAAAAAACAGTGCGTTGGGGAACTGGTCCTGGAGAATGGCACGAATGGGAGCCGCCTGATTGGAAATTTTTCCTCGACGATGTGCGCAAAAATATTCTGAAGCGAGGCGGCCGAATTCTCCTCGATTTCAATCCACGCGCCGACGGCCGCTCTTTTTTCACGCCGGATTTGCGCGATGTCTTGACTAGCGAGGGCGCTCGTATTTTCCGCTCAAAAGCACTGCTCGCCGATAGCCGCGGCAAACAAGCCAGCTTTAAGCAGGCGATGTCATCCTGAGCCCGAATGCTTTCGGGGCGAAGGAACTGCAAACACGCAGTGGGTAATTTGCGAGGTTCCTCGCTACGCTCGGAATGACCGCCTGGTGTAGCTGCCGCCGTCACTGGCGGCAGAATCTCACACATCTGCCGCCGGCGACGGCGGCAGCTACAACTTCCAATTTGAGCAATCCAAACCCAGGAGCTTCTCGAGGGCGTTGATGTCTTTCTCAAAGACTGGGAGCATCGCCTGGCGTTCTTCCTTGGTTATGGTGCGCTCGTAGCGAATCGGATTTCTTTCCTTATTGCGAATATTTCGCAACGGGTACACGCCGATAAAGGTGAAAATCGAATTGATCGCTTTCGAAAAATCGTTTCGTAGCTCTTCCGACCTAACGATCTGCACTTGTTCGCGCGGAAAGTATTTGAACACCCGCTCGAGTTGTTCGCCGTAGAGACTGCGTCCGACGTATGAAAAACGACGCGACTGCAATGGAGCGGTTTCGTTCTGGCGCGACTGCTCTGCTTTGACGGCATCGAGGAAATCGAGCGTATCGTATCCGCGCTCGCGCTGCATGTTCCAATGCGAAAACGCTCGATCGATCGGGTTCCGCAGCAGGATGATGAGTTTGATGTCTTTGCTGTAGTTCCAAATCCTTTCGATCGCGGGACGCCAGTAGAGGTAAGCGGGCGTTGATTCGCCGGCAACAATCGCGCGCGACGGGCGAAATTTGTCGTGCAGTTCCTGGTAGTTTACTGCTTTTGCGAATCGCTCTTCGTCATCGAAGAAATGCAGCTCCTCTCTGTCAGGGAGCGCGATTTGGGGATGCTTTTCCATTTGATAATGCAGTGCAGTCGTCCCGCATTTCTGCGCGCCGGCGACAATGAAATCGAGCCTTTCGACTTTATCGTTCTTGATCATTGCGCGGACGAAAGCGCGTGCCGTCGGGAAAATGTAATCCGAATCGTTCGCGCAAAATTTTCAGCAGGTGAGCGTCATCTTCGATAGTCTCAGTGCGAATGCCTCCAGCGTCAGCGGTCGTCAATTCGTTGCCACGCAAAATTGTGCGCGTCTCTTCCGTGGGCAGCTGCGCGGTTGGTGTTTGCGTAAACGACGATTGCGGCCAGGTCGAACAAAAGTGGTTAGGCGGTTCGTAATCGATCGGCAATTGGGGCTCGAGCGTAAAAGAAAACTGATCGGCGCCAGCTGGACATTGCGGACAGGAGAGAATCCATTCGTCGCCTTCGCGACGGAGTCGAAACGTCCACGCGCCCTGTTTCGATTCCGCGCCATCGACGAACTCAATCGGTTCGAGCAATCCCCAACCGCCGAAACCGACGTCGCTCAGCCACGATTTTCCATCCGCCTCCACTTTCAACGCCATGTGCGTGCGCGGCCCAACCTGATCGGAGCCGAAGCGCACGCGCGCCGCGAGTCGCGTAAGAACAAACCCGAGCTGTTCCAAAGCCGCGGCAAGCAGCGCGTTTTGCTCGAAGCAATATCCGCCGCGACGATTGCGAACCAGTTTTGTCTGCAAGCTTTCCAGATCGAGACGGATCGATTTCCCAAGCAGGATGTCGAGGTTCTCGAAGGGAATGTGTGTTGCGTGCGCGCGATGCAATTGCTTCAAGGTCGCCACAGTCGCGTTCCGCGATCCGGAATATTCGATGCGCGAGAGATATGCATCGAGATCGAGAGCTTCGTCTTCTTTATTCATCGAAATCTCTCCGTGATCTGCTTCATAACGCGCCGACCGCGCGCGAGATCAGGAGCACTACGATCGAAAGCGAAATGAAAACCTGAATCATCCCAAGAATTTTTGCCCAGCGTGCGAGCAGTGGCGCGTCGGTTGGACCAAAGGTCGAGCTCTGGGTGAACGCGATAAAAAGATAATCGACGAAATGCGGGCGCCAGCGCGTGCACTCAAATTGCCCGCGCTCATCCTTTGGAATTTGCATTTGGGGAAAGAGAAAACTGCAGCTTCCAAACTCGTTAAGCTCGTGGCGTTTGGTCGGTCCACCGCCGTCGATACGCCAATACCAAAGGGCGAAGACGAGAACATTAGTCAGCCACAACAATGCGGCAGACAACAAAAGCTGCAGCGGCGGTTCGCGATGCGAAGGCAGCGCGTGCACGAGCAGCACAACGGAGCCAATCAATGCCAGGGTGGTGATCGAACTAATCGTGAAACCGAGGATGCGATTGAGCGAGAGGTTTCCGACTCGGTGGCTAAGCACAGTCGGCACCAAGAGCACGCCAATCAAAGTGGGAAACAGCCAGGCCGGGCCGACGATCAGGTTTTTCGGCAATGCCAGATAAATTGCCGCGATGGCGACGAACGCGAGCAGCGCCTGCCACCGCGGCTCGGGCTTATCAACGCGCTTCCCGTCGTTACTCATCGCATCGCCATATAGCATGAAGCGCCAATTACGTTCAGCCATTTTGTAGCTGTCGCCGTCACTTTGTAGCTGCCGCCGTCACTGGCGGCAGGTCTTTGCTTGGGGAGCGCATGCGACTCGCGTGCTCTTTGCGGCGACTCGCTGCAAAGCTTCTGTGCGAAGACGCTAAGTAAGGGAAGTTCGCGAAGGCGGGTCGCCTTCGCCAGCACGCGAGTCGCGTGCGCTCCCCAATCCAGAATTCACCGCCGGTGACTGCGGCAGCTACAACCTCGCGGGCTTTACATTTTCTTTACGACCACTCTAAAATTCGCTTCCAAATGAAACCCAAAAACATTCCAGGAATTTTCTTAGGGCTGTTGGTTTTGGTGTCTTTATCCGACCGCGCATCGACAAAACAAAGTCGCGCCGAGTTTATCGCCGACGATTCCGTCGCGCGTGCTCAGGTTCCAACGTGGTCGCGGCAGGACATGGATTTTTTCCTGCATGGATCGATGAGCACCGAAGTCGTGCCCGAAACAGTGTTGCACGCATTCATTAAGATTTATCCCGACCTGTTTCCGAAATCGGATCTCAGTCATTTCGGTTTAGTGCCCGATCCTGAATTCGGATGGCCGATTGGATTTTCGAGGAAGCAGGTGCCCCACCTCGGCGGGTTATCCGCAATCGGCGTCAATTGCGCGGCCTGTCATGCGGCGCAAATCACCGCGAAGAATTCGGACAAGCCGGTGCACATTCTCGGCGTCGCCAGCCATTTCGATGCGGAAGCGTATTTCGGCGCCGTGACGGTCGCAGGTTTTCGGACGGCGCAACCGGAAAACATGAAAAAGTTTCTGCTCGCGTATCTAAACGAAGGCGCGACAGCAAAAATATCCCAAACTTCCTTCGACACTGCCTGGGCAGCGCAGCAAGAAAAAATCGAGAATGCAATTTCTGCCGATCCTTCCGGCTCAAAAGAAGTTTCGCCCGGCGCTTTGCAGGAAATCGGCAGCGATGAATTGCAATTCAATGGGAAAAAAATCGACGAAGCGAATCTCGCCGCGCTGTCCCATTCGATGCTGAAACTTTTCCATAACATGCGCGCGGCATTGCACATTCCGGATCAACCGCCCGAAAAGGTTCCGCCGCCATCGGGACCCGGTCGTAATGATGCATTTGGTTTGCTGTCGGCGTCGCTCCTGGTCGCGCCGCAGCCGCCTGCGCCCGTGAAATACGGATTGGTTTGGAATGTGGCGCATCGTAAATGGGTTCACTGGGACGGGAACACGCGTTCGCCACTCGGCCGCAATTTGCTCGCTTCTCTCGGCCTCGGCGCGCCACTCATCGGAAAGCATGGCGACCTCGACTTTGCTCTCGTGAAACGACAGACCGATATCAGCGAACACATTCAGGCGCCGCATTATCCATGGAAGATCGACAAAAATGCAGCCGAACGCGGTGCGAAAGTTTATCAGGCAAATTGCAATGCATGTCACGGCGGCGAAGAAACGGACCGGCGTTTATATTCGCCTAACGAGATTGGAACCGATCCGCAACGCGCCATGTTGTTCACGCAAGTCCAGGCAGATCGCTTCAACAAATTCCTGGCCGAACTCGAGACTCCCGGATACCAGGCCAGCAAAATGCCGGGGCTGCGCAGCACGCAAAAATATTTGGCGGCAAGCATGCCCGGCGTTTGGGCGCGCTCGCCCTATCTGCACAACGGTTCGGTGCGCACGATGGCGGAACTGCTTACGCCGCCTAACGAACGCGCCAAAACATTCCATCGCGGTTCGCGCGTTTACGATCCCGAAGAAATGGGCTTTACCGACGAAGGCGCGTATGTGTTCGACACGGCCGGGCCCGGAAACGCCAATTCTGGCCACGATTACGGCACAACACTCGCTTCTGATCAAAAACGCGATTTGATGGAATATCTCAAATCCCTTTGAGGTGTGGCCACGGCGCTCTGTCGCCGTGCCGTGGTCTGGAAACGATGCACGCCTCGACAGAGCGGGGCGGCTACATTTTATGAGCTGCGAGAAACAATATCCACTTATGCAGGCCGCGATCGCGCAGGCCCGAAAGAGCCGGGCCGAAGGCGGAATCCCAATCGGCTCTGTCCTGGTGCGCGACGGCGAGATCGTCTCGGCGGGTCACAACCGGCGAGTGCAGGACAACGATCCGATGACGCACGCCGAGATCGATTGCCTGCGGCGCGCCGGCCGCCTCGGTAGCTTCGCCAATACGATTCTCTATTCGACGCTAATGCCTTGTTACCTCTGCGCGGGTGCAGTCGTGCAATTTGGCATCAAGCAGGTGATCGTCGGCGAAAGTCGTACGTTTCCCGGCGCGGTGGATTTCATGCGTTCGCATGGCGTGGAAGTTACCGACCTGGACCTTCCTGAATGCGTCGAGATGATGCGCGATTTTATCGCCAAACATCCCCAGCTGTGGAACGAAGATATCGGCCGATCCTAGATTCTAAGATTCGTGACAATACTCGTCCGGCCTTCTAATCTGCGCCGCCAATGGAGCAGGGACTCGCGCGACGACCGCTAAAATCACGTTCGGCAAACTGGCCGCGGCAAATCGCTTTCGCCCTGGTTCGCCATGGCTTCACGCCAAATCAGATTTCCGTCGCCAGCCTGATTTTCGCCTCGTTAGGCGCTCTCTGTCTGGCTCTCGCGCCCGGGCAATCGCGCGCTGTCGCCCCGCTGCTTTTTATTGCGACGGCCGTCTGCATTCAACTGCGACTCGTGTGCAATTTGCTCGATGGGTTGATGGCTGTCGAAGGCGGGAAGAAAACAAAAGCGGGTGAAATTTTTAACGAATTCCCCGATCGCGTAGCCGACGTCCTGCTTTTCGTTTGCGCCGGCTACTCGACCTATTTTCTCCCGCAAGCGATTCAACTCGGTTGGGCCTGTGCAGTCGCAGCAGTGCTCGCCGCTTACGTGCGAGTTTTCGGCGGGGCCGTCGGTTTGCCCCAGGATTTTTGCGGACCGATGGCCAAGCAACAACGAATGGCCGTTTTGACTGGCGCATGCGT
Source organism: uncultured Verrucomicrobiae bacterium (assembly GCA_963824795.1). Taxonomy (GTDB): domain Bacteria; phylum Verrucomicrobiota; class Verrucomicrobiia; order Chthoniobacterales; family UBA10450; genus JBBQFI01. Next base: position 27,896 of record CAWGQU010000014.1, read on the forward strand.
TTTGTCGGCCGCCGAACGGTTTCTCGCGTGGCCTGCGCGAATCATGTTCCTGGCGCTTTGCGTCGTATTAGTCGGCGCACTGATTACTGCGGTTCGACGCACATTGCGAATCGCTCACTTGCTTAATCAACGATGATCGCGAACTGCGCAGCAGCAGCCGTGCGCTTACTTACTGGAGCGACATGCCGATGGGTCGGTTGTGCGCCGACCGAAAAGCAACGCGTTTACTTCGCAAATCACACGAGCAATCTCGATTTTGTTTTGCTTTGGGCATCGCTGCCACGCTCGGTCCGGCTCAGAACGCGCCCGATCGCTGCGCATGATTACTGGACCAAAAATCGCGTACGCCTTGCGCTGGCCGATAAGATTTTCCACGCCGTGCTGATCGAGCGAAAACGCGTGACTCGCGCCAATAATCCAATCGCACCCATGCTGGCTGCTCTCAATGAAGGCAGTTCTCTGATCATCTTTCCCGAAGGCGGACGCGCGACTAACGAGCCCACCGAATTCAAAAGCGGCATTTTTCACCTCGCACGCGCTCGTCCCGATCTCGAATTCGTGCCGGTTTACATCCAAAACCTGAATCGCGTTCTGCCGAAAGGCGAAGTGCTGCCCATCCCGATGCTCTGCTCCGTTCATTTCGGTTCGCCGATTTATCTACAGCCTAACGAAGAGAAGAATTCGTTTGTCCAGCGTGCACAAACAGCAATGCTCGATCTGACTCCTGCCTCATGAACGATCGACAAACCATCTGGCTCGTGGGCGGCGTCGTTGCGTTTCTCATTCTCGCCACCGTCATCGGACAAATTCTTCGCAAAACGGCGAAGAGCGATCAGGCACGCAAAGTTGTCGTGAATCTCAACGCTCGCATCTGGGCGTGGTGGATCATCGTTATCATCTTTGGCGCCGCATTATTTCTCGGTCTCATCGGCACGATCGTCCTGTTTGCGCTCATGTCGTTCATCGCCTTGCGCGAATTCATCACGCTTACGCCGTCGAAGCGCGGCGATCATCGCGCGCTCTTCTGGTCGTTCTTCATCATCCTGCCGATCCAATACATTCTCATCGCGCGCCAGTGGTATGCGATGTTCACCATTTTTATTCCGGTCTACGCGTTTCTTTTCATTCCCATCCGCAGCGTTCTCGCGGGCGATACCGAACATTTTCTCGAACGCACCGCGAAAATTCAATGGGGCCTGATGGTCTGTGTTTATTTCGTCAGCTACGCCCCTGCTCTGCTGACCTTGCAGATTCCCGGTTATTCCGGCCAAAACGCCAAGCTGCTTTTTTTCTTCGCCGCCATCGTGCAAATGAGCGACGTGCTGCAATACGTTTGGGGAAAACTTTTCGGAAAACATCCGCTCGCCCCGACGGTCAGCCCGAACAAAACGGTGGAAGGGTTAGTCGGTGGAATACTTTCGGCGAGTCTTCTCGGAACTGCATTGTGGTGGGCCACACCCTTTCGCCCGCTTCAAGCCGGACTGATGTCGCTCGCCATTACCCTCATGGGATTTTTTGGCGGACTGACGATGTCCGCGATCAAGCGCGATCGCGGCGTGAAAGATTACGGGGAACTACTCCCGGGCCACGGCGGCATGATGGACCGCATCGACTCGCTCTGCTTCGCCGCGCCGATTTTCTTTCATCTCACGCGCTACTTTTACACGTAACCGGAAATTCAAAGGGCGTCACGAATCTCAGAACCAGAGTTGTCATTCTGAGCGAAGCGAAGAATCTCTCTATTTAACCCAGGTCTTGGTGATTTGTGAGGTCCCTCGCTACGCTCGGGATGACATCTTCGAAGGGCATTGATGAGATGGTGCAGGACTCGCACTCAAGCCGGACCGGAATAGCGGTCGTTGAGCCAAACGCGCGCTGCTTCGTCATCGCGCGATGTTTTCAGGAATCGTTCCCATGATTCTTTCTCGTGCCAGACCGGCACGAGTTCCCACACGCAGAAGGTCGGTTTGTGCGTGTTGTCGCGCGGCCAAAGCGCGAAATCCTCCATGGCATCGCCATCTTTATAGAAGACCGTTTCCCAAACTTCGTTGTTGCCGCGCCATGTGTTGACGATCAAAAAATAAAAATCATTCCCGCACCGATGCAGAATGACAAAGCCAAGTCCCTTCGCTTCGAGCGTAGTTCGCTCCAGGTACGAGCGAGCCAGCAGATTGATTTCGTCCGGCACCGGCTCGCCTTCCGGATAAAGCGCATACCACTTTAACACCGCGCCCTTTGTTTCAAACGAATCGCCGGGAGCTACCCATTTTGGCGTGTGCCGGTATTGCGGCGCAATTCCCGAATCGTGCTTCAATATGGCCGCCAAATTTTCGTTTTGCTGAATCATGAAACGATTTCCGACTTTTGTTTCAAATTTCTACTTCTAACTTTCCGAATGAACGAGATTAATTCACGGCAATCCGCCGCTGTCGCAAAGTTTCGCGAACTGCATGAATCCGGATGTTTTGTTCTGCCGAATCCTTGGGATGTCGGAACAGCGATGTATCTGCGCCATCTCGGATTCAAAGCGCTCGCGACAACTTCTGCGGGATTTGCCTTTTCGCGCGGGCTTCAAGACGGTGCTGTTCCACGCGATGAAATGCTTTCGCACATTCAGGAGATTGTGGACGCGACGCCGCTGCCGGTGAACGCAGATTTTCTGAATGGATTTGCCGACGAACCTGCTGACGTCGCCACAAATGTCAGGTTGTGCATTGCGACCGGTGTCGCGGGCTTGTCGATTGAAGATAATTCGGGACGCGAGGACGTGCCGCTCTACCCAAAAAATCTGGCGATCGATCGCATCCGAGCTGCACGTGCGGCGATCGACGCTTCGGGAGTTCCTGTCGTGTTGACCGCGCGCTGTGAAACCTGGCTCGTTGAAGAAGCTAACTCGTTAGGCACGGCGCTCGATCGTCTCGCCGCATTTGCGGAAGCGGGCGCTGATTGCCTTTATGCGCCCGGAGTCGCCGCTCCCGAAGAAATTGCCGCTATTGTGAAAGCGGTCGCTCCCAAAGCCGGTCAACGTTTTGGTTGCAGGATTCAATCATGAGCTGTCGCTCCCGCAACTCACCGATCTGGGGGTTCGCCGTATTTCCGTTGGATCCGCTCTGGCAACGGTCGCATGGGCTGCGTTCATTCGAGCCGCGCAAAGCATCGCTGCCAGCGGCAATTTCGAAGGACTCGCCGACGCGGCACCATCCGCCACGATCACCGCGGGTTTCCGCGCGGGACATTAAATTCTTCTCGAACACCGCGAATTAACGAATGATACGATTCGTTAGTTCTGTTATGTTGCGCGCAATTTCCACGAGGTTTCCCAAACAATGGATTACGTGATTCGACCCCTTAACGCTGACGACGAACCGATTCTGTGGGAAATGTTGTTCCAGGCTCTGAAGAGCGTCGAGGGCGAGACGCCGTCGCGCGAGATTGTGCGGCAGCCGGAATTTGCACGTTACGTGGAGGGTTGGGGCCGGCCCGGTGACGCCGGTTTTGTCGCCCATGATTCGAAAAACGGTCAGCTGCTCGGAGCGGTCTGGTTTCGAGCGCCGGCAGAAAACGCGATGCCGGAACTGGCGTTTGCGGTCAAAGCCGGATATCGCAAGCACGGCATCGGTGCCGCTCTCCTGACGCATTGGGTGAAAACAAATCCCGAACAATCGGAGATCTCGTTGCGTGTGCGTTCAAACAGTCCCGCGGTGCGACTCTATGAACGCTTTGGATTTAAGGTAGCGCAGGAGCATCCGGGGTCTGTCACCATGCGCCGAGATCTGTAAAACAAATTCTACCTCAAGGACTCGGCGGGCGCCCAGTTACCGCGAAACGTCGCGATATGGCTGATGCTTTTGATAAAGAGCGAGCCGCGCCTGCGCGCCTCTCGTATCGTCGTCCTTCTTAGCTTTCGCGATCGCCTTCTGCTCGAATTTTACCGCTGAATCAAAGTCTCCAGCCTCGGCATATGCAGCGGCCAGGGTATCAATGTAATCCCAGTCGCCCCAGGAGCAGAGTTTGCACGCGTCCGTTGCATCTTTCACTGCATCTTTTCCGTTGCGAAAAGCAGGATTAGGGCAAGTCGCGCGCAGCCAGGCACGAGCGGTTTTTGCTCGACCGCGCGAACCGATCATTGGGTTCAGACTCAGCACTTTGTTGTAATCCGCAAGACTCAAGTCGTATCTTCCCAGTCGTGAGTTAGCCTCGCCGCGTCTTATCGCAGCAAGAAAAAATCCGGGGCTCTTACTAAGGGCGGCGTTAAAATCCTGCACCGCCAGCGCCCATCTGTGTTGTCTCATCGAAATCTCGCCCCGAAAATAAAGGGCGAGATACAATCGCGGGTCGGCCTGAATAGCTGCATCGTACAATCGACGCGCACCTTCGAAATCGCCTTTCTTGTAGAGATCGGCTGCCTTATTTGCGGCGTCGAGAGCAGATCTCTTAGTATCAACTTCGATGAGTTGGTCGCGTGCCCGCAAGGGAGTTGCCGCGCTTATTAATAAAGCCACCATCAAGAGGAGGAACAATTTTTTCATGGAGACGTTGGTAGCTGTTCCAGGAACGAATGCCAAGATTTTTCGTGAAAAGCTCCTGTATTGATTCCGAGAAGCACAGTTAGCTTCTGAAAAAAAGAACAACACGCACAGTCGCGTGCCGCGTTATAGAAACAAATGAAGACCTTCATCAGTGCATGGCTGGAACGATTGCGGACCAGTTATTGGTTTGTTCCGGCCGTAATGGCAGTCAGCGCGACTGGGCTCTCCTTCCTGACTGTGCACATCGACACGCTCATGAGTGCGAAATGGGTGCGCGCGACGGGATGGATCTGGGCGGGCGGGCCGGAAGGGGCACGTAATGTTCTCGCCACCATCGCAGGTTCCACAATCACCGTCGCCGGTGTTGTTTTTTCGGTAACTATTGTCTCGTTAACGCTCGCTTCGTCGCAATTCGGTCCGCGTCTCCTTCGCAATTTCATGGACGACCGCGGCACCCAGGCGGTCCTTGGAATTTTCGTTTCCACTTTCCTCTACTGTCTGCTTGTTCTCCGCACGATTCGCGGCACCGATAACACAACGTTTGTTCCTTTCCTCTCCGTTACCTGCGGACTTGTTTTCGCGGTTACCAGCGTTGGTTTTCTTATCTTCTTCATCCATCACGTTCCCAGTTCCATTCTTGCGGAAAATCTCATCGCTCGCGTGGCGGATGAATTGCATTCGGGGATCGATCGCCTTTATCCGGAAGAAGAAGGTAGCGATATCTCAAGGCAAAAGGCACTTGATGAACTGCCCGCCCGTTTCCAGGATGAAGCGCAGAAAATTACGGCGGAAAAATCGAGCGGTTTTATCCAAGCCATCGCAGTCGATAGTCTTTTGGAAATAGCGCAACGTGACGGTTTCGTTTTACGCGTACCGGTGCGTCCCGGGAACTTCGTCACTCAAGGAACGGTCCTGATCGAAGCCTGGCCGGAATCGAATGTGACCAGGGAGCTAATCGCGCAACTTCGTCGTGCCTTTTTCTTCGGACGCCGGCGCACGCCGACGCAGGATGTTGAATATTCCATCGATCAGCTCGTTGAAGTGGCGGTGCGAGCTTTGTCGCCCGGAATCAACGATCCTTTCACGGCCATGTCCTGCATCGAATGGCTTGGTGCTGCGCTAATCCGCATCGCCGGACGGAAAATTCCGTCGTCACAAAGATATGACGATCACGGACGACTACGGCTGATCGTGAATACGACGGATTTCGAAGGCATCGCCGACGCCGCGTTGAACCAAATCCGGCAATTTGGAAGCAGAAGTGTCGCCGTCATGATTCGTTTGCTCGACATGCTCTCGCGCGTTGCAGCGCAGGTGCGCCGCGAGTCGGATCGCCGCGTTCTCCTGACACATGCGCAAAAAATTCGCGACGACGGAATTGCTCAGGCCTCGAACGAACAGGACAAAGCCGACATCGAAGGACGCTTCGCCATTGCGCAGCAGGCTCTGTCGCGAACGGTTTAGCTCGGATCTATTGGAGCTGTTTTGCGCGATTAAATTCCTCGACGGCCTTCGGCATCCACGCTTCGAGCTGCGCGATGCGCGTGCCGTGCGACGGGTGAGTAGACAGAAATTCCGGAGGTTGCGCCCGTCCGAGCTGTTCCATTCGGGTCCAAAACCGAACACTCTCATGCGGATCGTAACCCGCACGCGCCATATACATCAGTCCGATTTCATCCGCTTCCGATTCATCCTTGCGACTGAACGGCATGAGCACGCCAAATTGCGCCCCGGCGCCCAGCGCGCCCATGACCGCGCGTTGTTTGTCGTAATCCATGTCGGACAACGAAATCGCGATCCCGGTCATCGCCGTTTGCGTGAGACTTTGTTGCAGGACGCGTTGCGCGCCATGACGAGAAGTCGCGTGCGCCATCTCATGTCCCAGCACCGTCGCGAGCGCTGCTTCATTTTGCGCGACCGGAAGAATTCCGGTGTAGACGACAATTTTTCCGCCAGGCAAACAAAACGCGTTCACCTGATCGCTGCGAATGAGCGAGACTCTCCAGTCAAAATTCTGCCCCGCTTTTCCCGTGGCAGCGGCGAGCCGACTGGCGACTCCCTTTACCATTTCAAACTCAGGCCCGGAGCTGATTGTCTGCGATTGCGAAAGAACCTGCTGATATGTTTGCAGACCCAGAGCTGCTTCTTGTTCGGTCGACATCCCGACGTGGCTGGCGCGTCCCGTCTCCGGGTTCACAAATTTTTCCGACGAAAAATATTGGTAGGCTAGAAAGAGACCAGCGAGGACAATCGGAAGCCATTTGATGTGCCGGCGCTGCATCGCTCCGGTTTAGCAACGTCCCCGGAAGTGGGCAAGCCTGCATCCGGGCAAATGCTGACTTCCTGCAAATATTGACGCGGGATCAGAGAAACTTGATCAATGCGTCCATCGTTTCCCTGGGTCGCTCCTCCATGATCCAATGGCCCGTATCTTTCAAAACGACGACGCTGACGTTGGAGGCGACAAGTTTCATTTGTTCGCCCAGCTCGTTGCCTAACGACTTATCGCCGCCGATCGACAGCACCGGCATCGTTAATTTCGTCTGTGAGAGAACCGCGAAATCTTTCGCCAAATCCGGCCATGACGCGAAATAGGCCCACGCGGCGCGCATGCGGCCCGGTCGCGAATAGGCTTCGGTATAAGCTTTGCGATCCGCTTCTGGAATCGAGTGCGTCTTGTCGGCGGCAAAGACGTTCCAAAAATATTCGAAATAAGTGCGCTCACGTCCCTTCACCAACTTTTCAGGATATTCGCCGTTGAAGCGGAAGTGCCAGGTGTGCGGATTGTTGTAGATCGGTTCCCAACCCGGCACGCCGGGAAGAAACGCATCCATCACCGCAAGCTTTTCGGTTTCGGAAGGAAACTGCGTCGCGTAAGCGTACGCGACCATGAGACCGATGTCGTGGCCGACCACGCGCGCCTTCTCCACGCCTAACGAGCGAACAAGCGCATGAATGCGCGTCGCCGAAGTCTTCATGTCGATGCCGCTTTCGGGAATTGACGAATCGCCGATGCCCGGCAGATCGGGCGCGATGACGCTAAACTTTTCCGCCAGCAACGGAATGAGCGGCCGCCACATGCGCGAAGTCTCCGCGTAGCCGTGCAACAAAATCACCGCGGGCCCGTGACCCGCAGTCATGTAATGCAGTTTCACGCCATCGATCTCCGCCGTCCGCGAGGTGATCGCCTTGTCGTTAGGCGCGGCGTTGCCCGATATCGCCAATAAAACAAACGCGAAAAACAAACCCATCGCGATAAAACCAAATGAAAAATTAGAAATGCGCTTCATAAGAACTTCCCGTTAACGATGTCTTCGATACGATCTTCGCCGCGGCCGAAAATTGGCAGGCGCAAAATTGCGGCCGCCATTGCGCTGCGTCGGATCGCCGCTCCCGCGGGCAGAATTCCCCGGTAATCGCGGCTCCACTTTCTCCGTCCGGGACGCGCGCGCCTCTCCTCTTCGACGCTCTTCTCGCGGCGGAGCGGCGGCGTTGTAATCGAAATCCTCGGCTCGCTTACGCACGATCCCGCGACCGATGAAACGCTCAAGCGAACGCAATTGCCCCTGATCTTCCGGCGTGACAAAACTGATGGCGTCGCCGACCGCATGTGCGCGACCCGTGCGACCAATGCGATGGACGTAATCCTCGGAGTGCATCGGAAAGTCGTAATTCACTACATGCGAAATCCCATCGACATCGATGCCGCGGGCCGCGATGTCGGTGGCGACAAGCACACGCACTGCTCCCGATTTGAAATCCTTCAGCGCGCGCAGCCGTTGATTTTGCGAGCGGTTCGAGTGAATCGTGCCGGTCTTGATCCCGCTGCTTTCGAGACGGCGCGCGATGCGATCGGCGCCATGTTTCGTGCGAGTAAAAACAAGCACGGTGTCGAACTGCGGATCCGCGAGCAGATGGAGAAGCAGCGCCGGCTTCAAATGCGGACGCACGTCGTAAACAAATTGCGTGACGGTTTCAGCCGGGTTCGCGCGACGGCCGATCTCGATGATCTTGGGCGAACGCTGAAACTCGTGCGTCAGCTTTTCGATTTCGTGCGAAAGCGATGCCGAGAACATCAGCGTCTGTCTTTGCCGCGGCAACGCTTTCACGATCTGCCGGATCGGCGGCAGAAAACCCATATCGAGCATGCGATCGGCTTCATCGAGCACCAGGAATTCAATTCCTGAAAAATTCGTCTGCCGCTGGCCCATCAAATCGATCAACCGGCCCGGCGTCGCGACAACAAGATCCACGCCCGAACGGAGCGCCTCGATCTGCGGGCGTTCGCTCACTCCTCCAAAGATCGTCGCCATTCGAAATGGAAGATGTTTCGCGTACGCGCGCACATTCTCTTCTATCTGGACCACGAGCTCCCGCGTCGGCGCCACGATCAGCGCGCGCATCCCGTGTCGCTGACCATTCTTTGTCGAACTCGCGAGCTTCGTCAGGATCGGCAGCACGAATGCCGCGGTCTTTCCCGTTCCGGTCTGCGCAATACCGATCACATCGCGTCCCGCCAACACTTCAGGGATGGCAGCGAGCTGAATGGGAGTCGGCTCCGTGTAACCAGCTTCCTGGATGGCTTGGAGAATCGGAGGTGAAAGTTGCAGGGCGCGAAACGGCATAAGAATGCTTACTATCGTCTGTAAACAACGATCTGCACGTTATGATCCTGACTAACGAGTGAAACCGGCACGCCTTTTTTTCCTCACGCTGCTCGCGATGATCGCGTTCGCGAGCAACTCGCTCCTTTGTCGCCTGGCGTTAAAGCAAACGAACATCGACGCGGCCACTTTCACACTTGATCGCATCGTCGCCGGTGCACTCGCGCTCTGGCTACTCGTGAAACTGCGCAGATCTCCTGCCATAGCTATTCGAGGCAACTGGCCCTCCGCGCTTGCGCTTTACATATACGCCGCCGCGTTTTCGTTCGCCTACATCAGTCTTCCGGCAGGGACGGGCGCATTGCTCCTTTTTGGCGCAGTCCAGGCGACAATGATTCTTTGGGGATTTCGCAAAGGAGAACGGCTGGGCCCGATTCAAACCATCGGATTTCTGGCAGCAGTGGGCGGGCTGATCGCACTCGTTTTTCCCGGACTTTCCGCACCACCCTTGTTCGGTTCCATTCTGATGCTCAGCGCAGGCGTCGCGTGGGGAATCTATTCGCTGCGCGGCAAGAGAGAGAAGAGTCCCGCCAGTGCCACGGCCGGAAACTTCCTGCGCGCTGTTCCTTTTGCCGTGCTCGTTAGTATTGCCCTGATGAAGCAACATCATTTTGACTCGTTAGGCGCGACCTACGCCGTCATTTCCGGAGCGATTACTTCAGGTCTCGGTTACGTGATTTGGTACAGCGCCCTGCCCGACCTGAAAGCCACCAGCGCCGCCACCGTCCAACTTAGTGTCCCGGTCTTCGCCGCCATCGGTGGCATCATCTTGTTAGGCGAACCGCTAACCTTGCGCTTTGTGCTCGCGTCCATCGCGATCCTGGGCGGAATCGCCTTGGTCGTCATGGGAAAGCATCCGCGACTTCCGTTTCTCACAGGAAAAGAAAACTGAGTGAGTGAATATCCTTTCTGCCTTCCCGATTTCCGCATTTGGCAACAAAAACCAGGCTGAAGCCTCGTGAAGCTTGACCTTTGTCCGCGCTCCTGATACGCCTCGCGTGCCTACGCAAGATTATGAAAAAGTTCCACACATTCACGAAACTCTTCGCAATCATCAGTTCTGCCCTGTCGCTCCTCATTGCGGAGCCCGGTCTGGCGCAAGTTACCACCGGCACCGGCACGAACGGGAAAATTCCGTTGTGGACCGGCCCACACAGCCAGGGAAACTCCGTCATAACTCAATCGGGTAGCAAGATTGGCATCGGCACAGCCGCTCCCACCTCGCCTCTTTCCGTGTGGACTACTACGACGACGCCCGCGATTTATGCGCGCGCTACCACGAATGGTCAGGCCGTCCTTGGCGTGAGCAACACGGGCTACGGCGTGCGGGGCGGGAGCGTATCCGCGATCGGCGTTGTCGGTTTCAGCACCAGCGGCAACGGCATCACCGGTACGAGCGTGGATAAGGTCGGCGTATTCGGGGTGCACACCGCAACCACCGGCATCCAGCCGGGCGTAGAAGGTGCCACGTCTTCGACCGCCTTCGATTCGGTGGGCGTTCTGGGAATTGCAGCGAAAGGTTACGCCGTCCAGGGCCAAAGCACAGATGGCCTCGGCGGTTACTTTAGCTGCGTCAATAATTACGGCGGGTATTTCACCAGCACACATAGCGACGCCGCCGATTTCCTCGGCGCGAGCTGGGGCATTTATGTGCGTAATAGCGGCAACCAACCAGCCGTGGACGGTGGCAGTAGCGGAGCCAACTCTTATGCCGGTTACTTCTACAGCAACGCCTACCGATCTGGTTACATCAAATCTGGTAACGCCGGTAACTACTCGCTCTACGTTGACACACAGGATGGCCCTACGCAGGGAACCGCTGGTCTCGACGTAAACGGCAGCCTTCGCGCTGAAGGTAGTCTCTACGTCGCCGGGTCTAAGGCCGGCTATGTAGTAGATGAAATGCAAAACGCCGACGCCGTGGCCCTGGAGCAGGGCGACGTCGTGGTCATCGCCGCCGATAGCGGCACTCCGGTACTCGGCCAAATTCCTGTGCCGCGTATCAAACTGGCAACCAGCGCCAATGACACTGCTGTCGTCGGAGTGGTGGATGAAATGATGTACGTTCCGGATGATGCGACACGGTTCGCCTACGAGGCGCAACAAAAAGCCGATCACGATGCCGCGAGCCAGTCACAGACCTTGTCCAATAGTGGCCAGGGCAAGGTTAGCCCGACGGCGAACATACAAAATCGCATCTCCGATGAAGTCGGGACGCTCCATGCAGATCGTAACACTGCGAGGGCTCTACCAAGTCGCTACTGTAGTGTCGTCACGCTCGGCGCATATAAGGCCGTCAAAGCAGACGCCAGCTACGGCGCGATCCGAGCGGGCGACTTGTTGACCACAAGCCCACACGCTGGTTACGCCATGAAGGTAACCGACAAGGCGAGCGCCAGCGGTGCCATCATTGGCAAAGCGCTTAGCAGCCTGAATAGCGGCTTCGGCACAGTGTCCGTATTAGTGACTCTCAAGTGAGTCCGCCTTTATCGGACATCCGGCATGTAACATCAAGAAGGCTGGAGTTTTGAAGGCGCGTTTTCCTTCGCGCTGCCGGGACTTCCGCCGTAGAAGAGGAGCGTGAAAGCGCGGCTCACGACGGCAATCGCTCTGTTTTGTATTCTGGCGAGCGCGTCAAAACTCCCGGCGAGCGGGATAGATTCCAATAGCGTCGTCTTCATTATCCTGATGGAGAATCACAATTGGTCGAGCATCAAAAGCAACGTTAATGCGCCCTACATCAACAACACACTGCTGCCGATGGCGTCCTATACCGATCAATATTACAACCCGCCCGGCATTCATCCGAGCGAACCAAACTACCTTTGGCTCGAGGCTGGCACGAGCTTTGGCATTACCAACGACAACCCGCCTTCGTCGAACCACCAATCTACTACCAACCATCTTGTTACGTTCCTGAAAAATTCCGGCATTTCCTGGAAGACCTATCAGGAAAACATCACCGGTGCCACCTGCCCCACGACCGATAGCTACCCTTACGCGGTCAAGCATAACCCATTCGCTTTTTTCGATGATGTCGTGAGCATGGGATGCACTACTGTCATGAGGCCTTTCACCGAGCTAGCCACCGATCTAGCGAACCAAACCGTCGCCCATTACAACTTCATCACACCAAACCTGATCAACGATATGCACGACGGCACCATCGCTCAAGGCGACACCTGGCTCTCGCAAAATGTGCCCGTGATCTTGCAATCCGCCGCCTACCAGAATAACGGCCTCCTCCTGATCACCTGGGACGAAGGCGCCGGTTCCAGTGACGGACCCATCGGCATGATCGTCCTCTCACCGCTTGCCAGAGGCGGCGGCTATCACAACACCTTTCACTACACGCATAGCTCTACCTTGCGCACACTACAGAAAATATTCGGAGTAGCTCCGTTTCTGGGAGGCGCGGATGCCGCGCTCGATTTGAGCGATCTGTTTGTCCCAAATGCAATTCCAAACGGCGATTCGCAGTTTGCCATTCAGGACATCACTTACACATCCATCGGTGTCACCATTAAGTGGAGAGGCCAGTCTGGGATCACTTACCGCTGCCAATGGAAAAACCAACTTATCGGTGACACGTGGCAATCGATCACGCCCGACTTCGCCGGCACCGGCAGCGTCCTTTCCTGGACCGACGATGGCACCCAAACCGGTGGCTTCCCCACCGCGCAACGCTTCTATCGCGTCGTCGTTCCGTAGGCGCTCCAGATCGAGTGTCGACTGCCGGGTTTAGCCGAGTGTTGAAGTCCTTTAACGTACGATCTCAAAGGCGAACACAGTCACACCTCTGTGCGTTACGAGCACAACGACGTGCAAGCTCCACCTTTGGAGTGATCGGCTAACGTATCTCGCAGCGTTTCCGTGGGTGAGGCGCGATCCACGAGTGCGTCGCGTTCCGTATGGAGTTTACCCGTGTCGGCGGGCATTCCACAATCCGCAATCCGCATTTTCTTGAATCCAAACTGCCGGCCAGCCGCATCTATTAAATGGATACCATGGAAACTTCATACCCAACACCGCCGCCGCTCCCCGTCGCCGTTGTTACCAACGTGCGCAGCTGGAACGCCCTTTGTCACGCCAGCGCTCTGCTCGGCGTATTCCTGCATTTCCCCGGCCACCTGCTCGGACCGCTCATCGTCTGGCTGGCCAAACGCGACGACTCGGCTGAGATCGATGCGCACGGCAAAGAAGCGCTCAACTTCCAAATCTCGATGCTCATCTACAACGTTGTCGCCGCAGTCTTTTGCCTCATCCTGATCGGTTTCGTTTTTCTGGCTGTCCTTTGGGTTCTGAACGCCGTCTTCGTCATCATCGCCGCCATCCAGGCGAGCGACGGAAAATTCTATCGCTACCCGATGACGATCCGTTTCATTCAATAGGAGAACACGCGTATGCCGAAGGGTCTGGGAAGCATTCGCGCCTCGCGCGCTGGACGACCGCGTCGCTCGCGATCACGAACTTTCGTTCTCCTCCCGCTTTTCGGCTGTCTGGTTTTCTAATTCCTTTGCCCATTCCGCATGAAGTTCACCCGTCGCGGCGGGAATTCCGCATTTGAAATGCTTCGCCTCCCTTTCCTCTTGCACGTCGCTCTCATTTCTGTTTGAAATCTTGTCGTGAAACCCCCGTTAGGCAGGCGCCTCGTCCCGCTCCCGCTCCCTTCAACACGGAACACCATTGTTACTCTTGTCGTCACCCTTGTCGTCGCTTTCAGTCTTCGAGTCCGTGCAGATGTTTACACCACCGGCGTTGCTCTTAGTTTTGCCGGCGCCGCAGGCAATGTATCGGCCTGGACCCAGCCCAATCTTGGCGGTGATGGAGCAATCGTTTCCCTTACCATTGACGACAACTTTGAACTAACACCGATCGCCTACAGCGTTGGTATCGGGCACGTATGGTATAGCGTTATGCCCGGCACCATCATCGACCCGGCATTCACAACGACCGCCCCGCCTTTCGTCAATGCTTTTACAGGATACCTCGGCGGCAGAATTCAACTGGTTGTCGGTCAAAGCTTCCTTCTCGGGTTCTGGCTGGATGCAAATGGCAATGGCATGCCCGGCTCGGGCGATCGCTTTGGTTGGGCTAGTTTCACCTACAATCCTTCCGGGATAATCCTCATTAGCAGCGCCATCGAAAGCACCGGCACAGGAATCATTGCCGGAACAACCACCGCCGTCCCCGAACCTAACTCGCTTGCTTTCCTCGCATTCGGCGGAGCTGGTCTCCTCACCTGGCGGAAATGCCGGGCAAGAGTGCCCGAGAGGGACCTCTCAACTTCGGTTCCCTCTTCTACTTTCTAATTTCTAGTTTCCCTCAGCCCTCAACCACCTGTCGCGCCGCCCGCTCGCGAACACACTTTCGGTGCAGGCCCCGCGAGGGCGGAACAACTCTCACCCTTCTTTCCAGCCAACCGTGAAATCGCATTCCGGCGAAGGATTGAGGTAACAGTTGGGATCCGCTGCCGCTGCTGTCCGTAACCGATCCCGCGCCCGCAACCGACGCGTTAGCGAAAGTAAGCGAAGTGCCGAAAGTAAAGACACCTGATGATCGCCATTCGCGCCGCCGCCGCGACATTCGATGCCGGCATCGAATGTCAGCGTTAGATTGACATCAAAGGTTCCCCGCCGCCGTGGACCTTCCTTTAGACGATCCGCGTTGGCGAGGAGCGAGCAATGCCCCCCGCCAACGCCGAATTTATTCGCGGCTGCGCCGTTGATCAGACCTTACGGTAACGCCGTGCCCGATTTCAATTTCACCGCGGAAACATCCGTTCCGTTAATCGTGCCGGAGACGACGACGTCCTCTCGGAAATTCGCGGCAGTGGCTGCTTGTCCTGACTGTTGCTTTGTCTGACTAACGTCAGTCCCACTCACCGTGCCATTGCCGGAGGTATCGCCATTAAGCACGCTCATCGGGATAACCACGTCACCCATGTTTACGCCGTCATTAACGCTCGACAAAGTGACGATGATGGTCTGAGCGTTCGTGACGCCGGTAAGGTTAACCGTGACGACATTGCTCGCCACAATAGGACTGCCAGAGACGCTGCCCGTGCCAGTGGTAACGGAGGCGCCGCTGACAGTTACCGGATTGGCAAAGGTAACCACGATCTTGTGATCGGTCCCGGCGCCCTGACCATTTCGGCATTCGATTCCCGGTGTGCCGCTCAGTGGTAGCGGAATATCGAAGTCACCCGCCGCTCCATGTGTTTTACGCGAAACGGCGCTAGAAGGTACGGGAGCCGGGGCGCAGACTGGTATCATATAAGCGCGCGAAATGTTCTGCACAGGAGCCGGATTCGCGCAGAAGTCCTGCGTAAAGAAGCCCTGGCTGCTGTTGCCCTGGACGCCGGATACGTAGTTGTGATTGGCTCCAGTCACGTCAAGCGCACCGATGACCACGTCAAAGCGCTGGTTAGTTCCGACCGAATTCTCATACAGCCGCGCTTCGAAGTTCTGCCTCGATGCCGTGTTGCCAAAAAGCACCGCGCGCCATTCGATGTTGAAGATGCGATTCGGCGCAACCCCGGAGACAGAAGTGAAGATGCCGCATTGTCCGCCCGCGAAACCCGAGCAGCCGGTCTGAGAATCGGTACGCATATCCTCCCACAAGGGGAAGATCGTGTAATCGTATGGTCCAATGTTAGGCGTTAACGCTGGGATACACTGCGTGACATAGCCGCCTGCCTCATTCGCCGTCACGAAGTCGAGGCGTCCGTTGGAACTAACGTTAACCGAGTTATAGGTGTTGCCGTACAATTTGAACGGGAACGGCAACGCAACTGCCGTGTCAGCGTCATCTGCGTGGTTTCCCGTGTCCGTCGTACCCGGCACGATCGCATCGGCTCCTGTGGTCATGACGTATTGGGTGGGAGGGCAACCCTGAATGGTGTAATTTCCTGTGAAAGCCGCGCTCGGGTTACCGAATTGATCTGCGATCGACCCGGCGGAAATATTCGCCGTCAAAGTTCCGCCGAACGTGCTACCGATCGTGAAGCGGGCCGTTGTGTTTCCGGCAAGAACGGTAACCCCGGTTACGTTGGCGCCAGCGGTGCCGCTTAGCGTCAGATCGCTCATTTGAACTGAGGCCGGATCGACAGCCTCGTTGAAGTGCACGTCATACGTGTACGTGTTCGGCGCTGCCGGAGAGAACGCGCCGCCAACCGGCGGGCTAGTAGTAGTCACCTGAAGCAGAACAGCATCGTAACGGAACGTGCAAGTAAAATCCAGGTTCCCCTGGTTGTCGGAAATGCGGTTAAGAGCGCCAGCGGCAATGTGCATTGTCTGCACGCCTTGCGTTGTTACCGGCGAGCTATTGAAGTGGAATGTTATCGTCGCGTTACCGTTCGATAGAACAGAGTTATTCGCTGGAGTTCCATTCACGGTGAAATCGCTTGCCTGGACCGTAGCTGGATTCACCGCGTCGGTCAGGTTGATAACAAAGTCAGTTGGCTGGGTAAAGACTACGGCGCTGCAGCCGGGGTTGGCGGTGGTTACGGAAAAACCAACCAGCTCCCTGTCGGTGAAAGCGTCCTGCTGAGATGAGCCACTAATGGCCACGCGACCGTCAGTCCATGAAGTGACGTGCCTCGTAGCTACCGCGGAACCATAGTCGTAGTCGCCCGCGTAGGTTGCTTGAATGCCGGGATCATTTTGGGCAGGGAGCGGGGTGGAAACGTCCGAAAGCGCATCGTCAGGCAGCCAGGTTACGCCGTTGTCGTTAGACTTTCGCGAGTACATTTTGTAACACGGCACGGCCGGGTTACCAATCGTGCAGCTGGCGCTGTCGCGCCCGTCATACCACGTGGCCAAGAGAGTGCCGGTCGGGCTAGCCGAAATGTTAGGCTGCCATTGAGGTCGGGTCGTCGCATCGGTGTTCAGCTTGAACGGCGCCCCAAAGGTCGAACCGCCATCAGTGGAACGGATGTAATAGACGTCGCCAGCGTCACTGCCAGCACCGTGCTGGGCATAGACCAGGGAAACGACGTTGTTGAAGACGGCGGGCTCACCCCAGCCCTCGTGCCGCCAGAAGCCACCGATATCACTGAACATGCAGGCGAAGTAACCCACAGCTGTCACGCCGGGCCCAGCAAACGCCGGACCGGTGTAGGGGTGGGCCCACGTGTTACCGCCGTCGGTTGACTTGAAGATATGGTTGACGTTGTTGTGCGGGAAGCCGCCACCGCCTTCGTCCATGCCCGCGAGGTACATCACCCCGTTACCTGAAAGGTCGCCGGTGATCTGCACGTCACGGATGAAGGGGCTGGCCGGGGCAACCTGTATCGGAGCGTGCCATGTGGCGCCGTTATCAGAAGAGTAAGTGACGGTCAGAGCACTGCTGTTGCCCCACGAAATATACATGCGTCCATAAAATGGAGAGGAAGGGTTGTTATCCGCCCAGCCAGATTCGCGATCGTCCCCCGAGGCGTTGTGAACACAAAAATGTGTCCAACTGGCAGCATTCGCGGGAGTGGCAGACTTGTAACCGCCGAGGCCCTGAGAGCCGCAGCCCGTGTCCAACCATACGGTGAACCAGGTCCCGGTTGGCTTATTGTACAGAGCAACAGGGTCGCCTTCGGTGCCGGAAAAGGGACCTTGACCGCCAGCCGTGGTGATACGTGTGAACGTCGCGCCGCCATCGGTTGAGATCGAGGCACCGGAGATGTTGATTGGGGTGGCGTTGCGACCTCGCGAATCGTTGTAGGCCACAAAAATCTGGTTAGGATCATCCGGATTAACCGCACTGTAAGTCTCCGACTGGGTAACGTTCGGGGAGGTCTCGGTGCCGGTGATCAGGTCGCGGTCGGTCGAGCCGAACGACTCCGGTGCAAACACACTCTTGATGTTCTGAACGAACTTGCTGAAAGCAGATAAACCTGCGCCTCCCTTTACTTCGCCGCAGGCAATCAGGAGGGCTTGCGCCCGCATGTTCTCTTGCCTGTCGATGCGCTCCTGTCGAATCTTGGAACAGTCGAATCCGGCAGGCACGAGAGGGTCGTCGGAACTGACGACGATTTTATTTTTGCCCACGGTTTGGACAACAGTGTGGAAGCCGTCGTGAGATAACGCACCAGAGCCAGCCAGCGCCAAAAAGACGCCGACCAAGCCTATAAACAGGGCGGTCAAGATACGAAGATTAAAGAAGGCTGACTGTGAGGCGGATGTTTTTTTCATTAGTAGTTAGTTAGTTTGAGCTGGGTGAAATTTGAAATTATCGAATGTGAGTATCTGCTTATGGTTAGGTTAGGTGGATGCTACTTACCGCGAATTGCCTTGAATGTACCGTGCTTCGATGGTCCGCCTCCGCTGAGAGGGGAGAATTCCATCTCGCCTGTTATCAGGTCCTGTGTTTCAAACGTTCCTTTGAGAACCAATGTTCCCGCGTCGCGGCCGACGTTACCGATCGAAAATTCAATGGGGCCAGACAACGTCACGGAGTTTCCTTCGCCCCGAGTCCACTTTGCCTCCGCGCGCTTGGCCCCCTCCCAGTGAGTCGATCGTGGATCGAGCAGCATCAAAGATCCCTTTCCGCCAGCTTGACCATCAAACCGCAGCGAATACTGGTTCGCATTTGCGAAGGTGATCACTACGTCCCATTTCCCAATGACGTTCGGAGACTGCGCCAGGACCGAGGCGACGTAGCATGCCTGAGCGATCACGATCGGAATTACACGAGAAGACATAACCCACTTACGCGTACCTAGGGCCGGAAGCCACGCCTGGCAGGAAACGCGCCGCAGGCACCGGGACCACGCTGGTCCACGCTCGTGTTAAGCATATTATATTGGCAGGTCGTCTTCAGGATCTTGTGCGTTAAAAAGATAAGACGCGCACGTTATCGCAACAGACGACAAACATGTCACGCGTTTTCCACAAATATTACAGAAATGTAATGAAACTAACCCAGCCGATCCCGGGCGGAAGCGTTTCTGTGGGCAACTTCGCCTCGCCTGGCGAAAGTGGCGTGCGAGAGTGAGCCCGTTGTCTTCACCGACAATATCGAAATAGGAAATCAGGAATCCAGGAAAGCCACCGGCTTTAAATCCGGGGAGCACACGCGCCCTCGCGTGTCCATCTTGGCGCCTCGCCGAGATGTTTCTTGAAAAGACCTCATTCGCCTAACGAAATGTCAAATTACAGGTGCACCCCCGGTCTGACTTTGCGCCACTTTCAGATAATCAGAGGCAGACAGAAGAGAAAATGCTTATCGTGTCGGCATGAACGCAAGCGCTTCTCCGCTCTACCGCCTCCTCTTTCTCGCCGTTGTTTCTCTTGGGGGCCTCGGCCTCGTCGCCAGCCTACCCGCCGCGGGCATCGATGACCCGACCTGCAAGATCGTGCTCGATGCCGCCGCCAAAATGGAAGAAATCCCTAACCACCAATACGTAACCATCACTCGCCAGGGCGCAGGCGCGAAGACAACTGAAGGCGAGAGTATTCATATCGGTGATACCTCCTACGTCAAAGCACAAGGAACCTGGCGCGTCAGTCCGCTCAGTCCCAAGGCTCTAGCCGAGCAAAGGAAGGAAAACCTCCGTGACTCCAAGGTCTTTACCTGCAAGTACGACCGCGACGACGAGGTCGACGGCGAGGCTGCTGCCGTCTACAAGACGCACCAGGAAAGTGACGAGGTAAAGGCCGACGCCGAAATCTGGATTTCAAAAAAGCGCGCCCTCGTTCTCAAGGAAATCGTCACTCAACCCGAAGAGAATCAGACCATCACCATTCGCGTGGATTACTCCAACGTGCAAAAGCCCGACGGCGTGAAGTAGGCGGCGGAGCCGGAGGTCGCCGAGGGTGCGAGAACGGATGGGGTCAAATCACGCAATCGTCAGGCCTTCGCCTTCAATTCTGTTGCGTCGACGCTTCTTGCAGCCAGAGGCGAGCCTGCTCCAACTGGGCAAGCTCGAAGAAACGAACTTCTCCAGAATACAAGCCGGTAAATAATTTCGAGATCGTCTCGATCCATTCCTTATCAGTCACGATGGCCAACTTCGTTATATCCTTGAGGTGACGAAAGCCAAAGCGAACGTCTTCCCAATATTTTGCGATCGGCATGCCGCCAAACGCGACGATCTGCTCCAGGACACGGATCTTGCCGTGCTTCGAAATCATCGACTCTGCTTTTTTGACGATGGCATCGAATTCTTCGGCGCTGACTTTTCCGTTAATCGCGAACTCGAGAATGTTTGTCCCTTCGATTTCATCAATCGTGACCATATTTGTTCCTTAAGCCTGTTTGTAAATTTGTTCAAACTCACGGCGGCAGGATTGGCGGTAACCTCGCCCCACTGAGCTGTGAAATTGAATTCTGGCGAAGGCCGGCCTCGAAGGTGGTAGAGCGCGATTAATGCCAGTCCGACTCAGGACGGAGCGCGCCGGAGATATCGAATTAGGAAACCACGAACCCGGGAGAGGACTTGTTATTCGCAGAATGGAGTGAGCGGGTGCCAGCGACACGCACGGCAAAGCCGCGAGGTAGCGGAGAGCAGCGCGGGCGCGTTGCGAATGATTACGCAGATTCAATTCAGAGGAAGAAACAGATCGAATCAGGAAACCAGGCGACAAGAAAAGGCTCGCAGTAAACCAGCGAGAGAGCAGGGACATCCTGCATAAACTTCATGCTGATATGCGAAAATCGCCCTTACGAGGGGAGATCTCCTTCGACCTGAGAAACCAGTTCCTATCGGGCCGTCAGAAGTGAAGTCGAGTACGATGAGAAACGGCTACTATCTTATATAAAGAGAGAACACCTTCTCTCAGATGAGAAATCAGCTCCTATCTCGCTGTCTAAAGGCACACTTGAGAGCGAATCGAGAACGGGGTTGAGATATAAAAACAAAGATTCTTGTTTCCGATCCAGTTTGCAGCCTGCGCGCCGCGGGATGAGCTCAATAGGTGGATCGCGCTTTCCGAGCTCGATGTTAACTCGGCGGCGAAGCCGCACTTGTTTTAGCGTCGCCCGCGGAGCGGCAGAGCCAACTATTGGAACGCCCCGACAGAGCGGGGCGACTACGGGAAGGAGTCGGCGCGGCGGAATATATGGCGGCGGAGCCGTTTTTCTTAGAGACGCGTTTCGCCACGGCGAACCTTCCATGCCGGGGACATACGCGGGGCGGACCTTGATGTAGGTGGATCGAGCGCTCTAAGGCCAGTCCGGCTCGGACCTCGATGTTAAGAACAAGTCGCGCTTGCGCGCATATACTTAGCATCGCCCGAGGGACCGGCCGATCCACCTTTGAATGGCGCTTGCGAGTGATAACGTTGCTCAGATGTGACATGCGCCATCCGGACAAAGTAAGAGACGAAATCCAGACGGCAGAATCCTGGTCGGGACGGCGAGCTGGACTGACCCGGGATTCGTGGAGCATTGGTATCCGAAAGGGATGGCGGCGGCGGATCGGTTGAGCTGGTATGCGGAGCAGTTTCAGATGGTGGAGGTGAACTCGACGTTCTATGCGGTGCCGGCTCCGCAGATGGTGGAACGCTGGTGTCGCAGCACGCCGGAAGGGTTCGTGTTCGACGTGAAGTTGCATCAGTTGCTCTCGCGGCATTCCACGGCGGCGAAGTTATTGCCGCCGGCAGTGCGAAAGCGGGCGGAGATCGATGCGAAGGGTAAGGTGAAACTCACGCCGGAGATCGAGAAGGCGATGATCGCGGAAGTGCTCGGGCCGGTGAAGTTATTACAGGCGTTCGGCAAACTCGGCGCGTTACTCTTGCAAATGTCGCCGGCGTTTTCGCCGAAGGCGCATCAGTTGTCAGAGCTAGAGAGGTTACTGGATGCGGTAGGAAATTATCGGGTCGCGATCGAATTGCGAAACAGGAATTGGGTGGAAGGCAAGCAACTGGCGGAGACGCTGCAATTCTTTCGGGAGCGCGCTCTCACTTTCGTGGCGGTGGATGCGCCGGCGCAGAAGCATTTCACGATCATGCCGCCGGATCTGAATGAAGTGACTAACCCAACTCTGGCTTATCTACGTTTGCATGGACGCGATGCGAAGGCTTATACGACGGGCAAGACGGTGGCGTCGCGTTTCAATTATGATTACAGCGACGAGGAGATCGCGGAGGTAGCGGAGCGATCGAAGCAGCTCGCGCGGGAAGCGAAGGAAGTGCACGTGGTCTTTAATAATAATGCGGAGGATTTTGCGCCGCACGCCGCCGCGCGCATGCGCAAGGCGCTGGGGCAATTGGTGAAGACAATCCCGCGTCAGCAGACTTTGTTGTAGGTGCGATTGAATCAAGAAAGCAGGAAAACAGGTCAAAGACTCGCCG
Organism: uncultured Verrucomicrobiae bacterium; assembly: GCA_963824795.1. Lineage (GTDB taxonomy): Bacteria > Verrucomicrobiota > Verrucomicrobiia > Chthoniobacterales > UBA10450 > JBBQFI01. The sequence continues at coordinate 50,375 of CAWGQU010000014.1, forward strand.
TGGAGAGAGAACAGGTGGATGGGCCGATCCTTCGGGCGATGTTAGGAACTAATGCGCGCTCAGAGCGCGAATCTTTTACCATCGCCCGCGGAGCGGCCGATCCACCTTTGGCAGCGCGCCGAACCTTGTCAGGTGGATCGAGCGCTCCGTCGCTCGATGTTAATTTGGCGGCGAAGCCGCACTTGCCCTACCATCGCCCGCGGAGCGGGCGATCCACCTTGTCCACACTTGTTTCGAGCGTCGGTCAGTGACCGACACTACAAATACCCAAGGGCCCAACCTCTCTCCCTGTGAGAGAGGTGCCAGCAATTGTTCTCAGAAGCTAACTACGGCAGTGCGGTCCCCGAATTTGTTTTCACCGCGGCTACGTCCGTCGCATTGATGTTCCCGTTCGCAAGTACGTCTTCCCGGAAGTTCGCACCTGTGACTGCCTGCCCCGATTGCCCTTTCGTCTGACTGACATCAGTGGCAGTCACCGAGCCATTCGCGCTAGTATCACCCGCCAGGACTCCCATCGGGATGGTTACACTGCCTGACTGGGCTCCAACCGTCACATTGTTAAGAGTAACACCGAGTCGCTGAACGTTTGTTACGCCAGTGAGATTGATGGTGAGGACGTTGCCAACCACAACTGAGCTACCGACGCTTCCGGTGCCAGCAGTTACTGCTACCGATCCCACAGTGACAGGGCCGGAAAAGGTAACTACCATTTGATGTTGACCCGGCGCGCCGGTGCGGCATTCGATCCCAACGGCTCCGTTGAGCGCTACCACAGGCAGATTAATATCGAAGGTGCCGGCGCCGCCGTGGACCTTCCGGGAGACAGCGCTTTGTAACGGACAATCGGTTACCGTAACGGACAGAGTGTCGACCCGCCAGCCAACGGCCCCGACACTGCTATCCGATGCCATGCGGAAGCGCAGCCTGATGGTCTGGCCCGCAACGTTCGGTCCTAAATTTGCAGTGGTGGTGATATAACCGCCGGAGTCTCCGGCCCAAGCCATGCGGCCCGCCAGCGGGTTGCCGCAGCAATTGCTAATAACTGCAACATAGCCGCCGGTAACAAAGCTGCCGCCAACTGCAGCATCGGTAACGTCCGTGAATGCTCCGCCATTAATGTTAGGCGATGAAACTTCGAGCACAGCTCCGTCATAGAAGTTCCCTGAACTGGTTTCCAGGTTGTAAGAATGGCGGAAGGTAACCCGCGCCGAGGCTGAAGTAATAGGAATACCAGGCGTGTCCAGATCTTTGTCGCTGGACGCGTCCGGGTCATCGACAAAGGCATCGTTCGGGGCCGTATCGGGCGTGGTTGTAGAGGTAACCCAAAGAGGCGCCGGTCCAACTACATTAGTTGCCATCCAGCCTCCGGGTAAGGCGGGTGCAACAACGCTATCGAAGTTCTCGGAGAAATTGGTGCAAAGAGGCCCCGGAGGCGGCGCCGACGTCGCGATTTCCCACGCACCGCGTCCGTGTGTCGCAACACCAAGAATGTGCAGCGTTTTATTCAATGCAACCTCGACGGCCTCCGCATTGGGAAGTCCCGTCCCGAAACGACCCCAGGTAACTCCAAGGTCAGTGCTGGAATAGACGCCATCGTCCGCTCCGATATAGAGCGTGTTCGGCATAGTGGTGTTATCGATCTGAATCGACCAGACAGGTAGATTGGGGAGGTTGCCGCTGATGTTGTTCCACGAGGTGCCGCCATTAGTCGTGCGGAAAACATGGCCGTTAGCGCTAAACCGGTTGACTACAGCATAGGCGATTTGGGCGTTAACGGGATCTACCTCAATGTAATTGACTCTGCCATTACCCGCCGGGAGATCGTGCTCAGTCCAAGCCCCACCGTGATTGGTAGTGACGAAGATCTGACTGGTGGAGGCGAATCCTCCGCCGGTCGCAGCATAGATGGTGTTCGTATCCGAAGGAGCGATGCCGATCGCATCGAGCGCATTCCCGCCGCTGTTGAACCCGGCGGTTCCCACGGTGCTAAGAGGGGTCCAAGAGTCACCTCCATTCGTGGTTTCCCACACCCGGCTTCCGCAATATAGAACGCGGTCGCCGTTACCAGGATCGACCGAGAACGACGCATAAAAATTTTGGCTCGTATCCGCGGAGATGGTGGAAGTCTTGGTCACCCATGTATTACCTCCATCGTCGGAACGCCGGAAGAAATTCGTGCCGAAGCTTGCGATTGGGATTTGATGATAAACGCGGTTGCCGTTGGTGGAACTAAACTTTGCATAGCCGCCATCGCCTCCATCCGTCTCCAGCCAAATTATATTGCCTGTGTATAGCTCGGTGCCGTTATCCTGGCTGCCGCCAATCACGATGTTGGCATTGGTCGGGTGCAGCCCGATGCCGGTGAACTGGATGGTGTTAAGATTTCCGTTGAGATCGCTCCAGGAAGGTGTCGCGGGAGTATCCAGCCGGTAGAGACCGCCGTCGTTACCATCGAGGAATTTGCCATTAGAATCGAAGTCGGCTCCGTGATGATCCGGGTGGGGCGAAGTATTATTCGGCGCTCCGCCGGTATGAATGTCTGTCCAACTTGCACCGCTGGTTGTTGACCGCAGGATACTGTTGGTGCCTGCCGCCCCAGCTGCATAGACGATGGCCGAACTCGTAGGGTCGACGATAAGAGTCTGATCGTACCAGCCCTGACCGCCCATGTAGTTGGGCACAGTCAAGAGGTTAAAGCTCACGCCAGCGTTATCCGACCGCACGAACCTCGCCAGTCCACCAGTGGTGGTGTTATCTTCAGCAGCAATGTATAGCACGTTCGCGTTACTCGCTTTCGATATCGCGAGGCTAAGTCTCCCGAAGGTTGCTCCGAAGGGTGCGTTGGCGGCATTCAACAGGGTCGAGTTAACGGCGCTATTGATTGATTTGTATGCGCCGTTATTCGCTGTGCCAAATATATAGCCGACCGCTCCGTAAACGGTGCTGGTAATATTTGGATCAACCGCGGCATCGGACCATGGGACGCCGGCCTCCTTGCCGTCTGCGGCCGTTACGTTTACCCAATTCAGGCCACCATCGGTAGTTTTGTAAATGCCTGTGATCCCGCCTGCGAAGATGCCGTTTTGACCAAAGTTCGACATCGCCGCGTATGCCACGTTAGCGTTGCCCGGATCGATCACGAGTTTCGAACACGTCATCCGGTTGGTGTTGAACACGCCGCCGGGCCCGGTGTTCAGTGTCCAGGTGGCTCCGGCGTCGGCAGATCTCAGGATGCCGCGTCCAAAATTGTTGTCTGCCCCGTTATTCGCTTCGCCGGTTCCGGCAAGGATGAGCGATGGGTTGGTCTTTGCGATCGCGATCGCGCCCATTGACAGCGTCATCTGTGTGTCCGTCAACGGAGTCCAGGTGGTGCCGCCATTGGTTGTCTTCCAAACACCGCCTCCCGCGGCCGCAACGTAGATCGTGTTAGCATCCGTGGGATGCGCCGCAATAGCAGCGATACGTCCGCTGACATTAAAGTTCGCGTTAGCTGGTGTAGTAAGGGACAGCGGCGCGGGACCGATCGGAGTCCAGGCAGTGGTGCTCAGCGCGAGGGTTCGGGTTTCGGGCGCATATTGCCGCTCGAGCGGCGGACGGGGCGTCCACTCATCAACCGGCTGGGGCCGGAAGTGCTCTTGCGCCACGGCCTGGCCTTGATTCGCGGTGGCTGATCCTGCTTTACCAGAATGGGCGACACCGCCCGCACCCGCTTCCGGTACGAGGGCCCACACGAGTAAGCCGAGTGAGGCGATCCAAATGACTGATAAAGCTGCAATTTTGGTGTGGCGCATAGAGTTAGGTCTCCTGTTGAGGTTGATTTAGTGGAATTGAGGTAAAAGGAACGAGCCCACGCAATGCCGCCATGGCATTGCAAACATACGTTCGCTGCGACTGCTGTTCGATTCGACAACGAGTCGCAACCCTGAATTGGGGTCTTCTCACCGGTAACAAGATTGCGCCGAAATCGCCGGGTCAGGTCAAGCTTTATCTTGTACTTGTGGCTATTTGATATGCGGTTGCGTTAACCTGCTAGTATAACATTAACCCAACAAGTTTATGACATAACTGTAATGATCGAACGGGATGCTCGTGCAGGTATATTAAGCGTGAACCACCATCGCTACGTGCGTTAAAGTAAAGACGACAGAAACAGATTGCGTAATCAACATAGGTAAAACGTGAAACGATCTCTTCAATTTGCAGTGCTTGTTTGCCTTCCTGTCTCACTTTTGTGCGTTCATGCGCAAACTGCCGGTGGACCTGCGAGCCGGCAGGGATTAAGTAATAACGGAGTGTCGCAATCTTCTTTAGCAGCATGCCTGCCGCCTGACATCAAGCTTGGCGACGTAGTGGAGGCAACGAGTTCTGGATATGCTAATGGTCAACCTGTCGGATTACATAAGGTAACTGTCGAACAAAAGCTGAATGAACTCAAAGCAACTTGTAATAGCGACGACAAGTTAGTTGATGGCAACGGGAAGCAGATAAGGTTTTACCACTTAACTGGTTGCTGGGGTAATCCGCCCTTCAACTATCAGGATATTCTTCGGAAGCAGCGAGAGGAAATTAGTAAGCTAAAGGAACAATATACTGTCATCGAGATGACGTGTAATCCTTCAGGCATTCCCATCTCGTAACGACTGGCCTTCCGCTTTCACCGCCGTGTCGACGGTTCGATCGCCTCTCGTCTAGCTGTAAGATACGTTACATACTAAGGCAATGCGGTTCCTGAGTTCGATTTTACCCCGGAAACATCCGTCGCATTGATGTTCCCGTTCACAATCACGTCCTCTCGGAAGTTCGCACCGGTGACTGCCTGCCCCGACTGTCCTTTGGTCTGACTGACATCAGTGGCGCTGACGACGCCATTACCGCTAGTATCACCAGCCAGAACTCCCATCGGAATCATCGTGCTACCGAGGCCGACTCCATCGCTCACGTTCGACAGCGCGATGCCGAGTCTCTGCGCGTTTGCCACCCCGGTGAGGTTGAGAGTGACCACATTGCCAACCACGCTGGAGCTACCGATGCTCCCCGCCGTCACCGAAGCTGAACCCACTGTGACGGGATTGGCAAAGGTAACCACTACCTGGTGCTCTCCCGCGACCCCTTTGCGGTCTTCTACCCCCACCGCTCCGGTGAGTCCTACCAGAGGCAGATTGACATCGAAGGTACCAGCCGCTCCGTGAACCTTTCGCGATACTGCGGAAGTTACCGCAGGCGCACTCCCGCCGCAGACCGGATTCGCGATTGAGACGTTGTCGATCCTCCATCCGTTGTGCGAGACCGAACTGTCCGAACCCATCCGCCAGCGCAACTGCACCGGCACGCCTGCGCCTGCCGCTGGGAGATTGACGGTGCAAGTTTCAAAACCTCCCGCACCACCGTTAGAGATTCCGCTCCAGTTCGGGCGCGTAGGCAGCAGCGGATTGCTGAAGCCTGTGCTTATGTCAGTATGGTTGTAGCCACCGCTCACGAAGGTGCCTCCTGCCGTAATTATGTCGGTATACGCTCCTCCGCTAATCGAGATCTCCAAAACACCCGCATCATAGGCGACAGTAGCGCTGGACTGTTCGAGGTCGTAGTTCTGTCTAAAGGTCAACCGCGAACCGGCGGCATACATGATGATCGGCGTGTAGATTCGGTTATCGCAGAGGTTAGCCGGATCTTGACTGAAAGCTGCGTTTGGCAGACTATCCGCAACCGGAGTCGGAACGCCCGAATTCGACGTAACCCATAGCGGGGCCCCTGCCGTATTTATCCCCTGATCGGCCGTCCATCCAGAGGGCAGTGCTGGCACCACTACGCCATCAAAGTTTTGCGCGACAGCTACAGCCGAGCTGCCCGTGGTGAATGTATAGGAAACATTACCGTAGTCTGTCGCCCCATCCATCATATGCAGCGTGGCGGTCACCGTGCTGCCGCATGGCAGGGCCGGATCAACTGTAAAGGTGAAACTGCGGGGCACTGGCGGGTTGCCCGAACAAACCGCTCCGTAATTCTGAGGCCCAGACGGGATGGTTACGCCGCCGCTTGCCTGCAGCGTCCCGGTTAGTGCCGACGTACAAACGACGCCCGGTCCTCCGACATTCAGCACACCGAGGGAGACGGTAACGGTTTCACTCGGGTCAAGAACTCCGTTGGGACCCGCCGAGTCAATCGTTTTGCCGCCAGCGCTGATGATGTTTGTCGGCACATTCAAACAAAGCAACTTCTGATTGTCGTTCGTGCCGACGAAAGCAGACGACGCGATGGAACGTCCGCCGATGGCATAGAAGGAGCCGTTCAACACCGCACCGTTAAAGCGCGCGCGCTCCCCCAGCATATTCGGCACGGTTTGCCAGGTATTGCTGGCCATGTCCCAGGAAATTACCGACGTCGAAATATTTGCGGTGGCAACTCCGTCGACATACCCACCGGCCAGCACTCCGTCCGTGTACAAGGCTGAAGCTGCGCCCCAACGGGTGAGCGGCAGATCGGCGATGGACGCGTCATCCCAAACATTGGCGACCGTATCGTAACGATAGGTTTTTGTGGTAGCCACGGACGTGGCGCCGTCGATGCCGCCAGCCGCATAGATGAAGGTTCCCTGCCCCCACGCACTCACGAAACTCTCCGTGATCGGATAAGAGGCCCCGGTAGTCCAGGTGTTCCCGGCAACGTCATAAATTTCCAGCACGTTCGTCGAACTTGGTCGCGGGACCGGTGCCGCAAAACTTATAAATCTTTCCGCCTGAGATAAACCGCCGCCTGGTTCCACGTCCCAACCGTAAAGGGAGCTAACGTCGTATAGGTATTTGCCGCGACATTATACCGGTAAAGCGTTGTTTGTGGCGTACCAGCCGTGGCTTCCGCACCGCCCAGAATATAAATATTTGTGCCGTCAGTGACTGCCGTTGGAAATTCCAAAGCCTGGGGCAAAGCCGCAATCGGCGTCCAGGTTGTGCCATCAAACTTATAGCAGTTACCAGTGATCGAGGTGCTGACACCCCCAAAGCTGTAGAGAATACCGCCTACCGACACCACTGCGTTGTCCAGAATGGTGATCGGATAGGCCGTCGACGCAGTCCAAGTGCAATTAAATAGCGTGTCCGGAGAATTCGCGACAACGTTATCAATCTTAACAGCGGAAACCTGCCGCGTGTTTACACCTGCCTTTTCAGCTTCCATTAAGCTGGCAGCTGGCGCTACGTCAGAAGTTTTCCACGCCTTGGTTTTAGCAGCGTGCGACTGCGCCAGCCCAGGCCTCGCGTCGAAAGAAAGAAACAACAGAAGGAGGGAAAGCGCCGTCCAGTAGAGTGGCAATGTTGCGTGTTTAATCGTTTTCATATTTTGTTTTTTTTGACGAGTCGGAAGCCAGGCTCTCTGCGGAGTGCCGCCCCTTTTGCACAAAGTGCATCCCCTCATCCACCGCGCGAAGTAGCCTACCTTGCGACCAAGTGTTTCGGTATTGGACCGCGATCGTATTTAGATACACGCTGCCGTGTCAACGAGTTTTTCTTGGCTGAATCCGGCACACGATGGGGCCGTGTTGATGGAAATGCGAAGCAGACAAAATTTTATCGCTTAACCGGTTGTTGGGTAACCCGCCCTTCAACTATCAGGATATTCTCCGGAAGCAGCGAGAGGAAATTAATAAGCTGAAGGAACAATATACTGTCATCGAGATGACGTGTAATCCTTCATGCGTTCCCATCTCGTAACGCCTGACCTTCCGCTCTCACCGTCGTGTCGACGGTGCTATCGCCTTTCGTTTAGCTGTAAGATTCGTTAGATCCTAAGGCAGTGCGGTTCCCGAGTTCGACTTTACCGCGGCAACATCCGTAGCATTGATGCTCCCGTTCACAACCACGTCCTCTCGGAAGTTCGCACCTGTGACTGGTTGCCCCGACTGCCCTTTGGTCTGACTGACATCAGTGGCAGTGACCGAGCCATTACCACTAGTATCACCAGCGAGAACTCCCATCGGGATGGTTACATCGCCCGTATTGGCGCCATCGCTCACGTTCGCGAGTGTAATTCCCAGCCTCTGAGCGTTCGTCACTCCGGTTAGGTTGATGGTAACTACCGCGCCGCTTACACTGGAGCCACCGACGCTCCCAGTTCCCGAAGTCACCGATACCCCACCCACCGTGACGGGGTTGGCAAAGGTAGCTACTATCTGATGCGCACCCGCGCTGGTGCGGCACTCGATCCCAACCGCCCCGCCGATCGCTACCTGAGGAAGGTTGATGTCAAACGTGCCCGCTCCGCCGTGGACCTTCCGGGAGACAGCGCTTTGTAAAACTGGCGGCGCCACGGAAAAATTGTAACCGATGGCATCCATGACCCGCAGATCCACTGCGGTCAGGTCATTCTGCACGCCGTCACTGCTGAAAGCGTTGAAGCTGTCATTTGTTCCACTGGCCCAGTCCTGCAAATCGCCGCCGTTCATGGCCGCGTTATTAAATGCCTTAAGGAGCGTTGTCCCATTATTAATGGAGAAAGATCTATTCGCACCGTTGTTCAAGCCCCGTACGCCCGCACCGGTATAGTGGAACAAATCGAAGAGCATATAGTCTGGATTTCCGGTCAGGTTTTCCCCCATCAGTCCGATGCGGCCCATGATCTCCGAGATCTCGTGCATGGCCACGCCGATGAAGTCAATCTTCCCGGCCACGGCGCGGTTATTCGGGTCGTAGGTGTAGCTGAACCCACCGCCGAAGGTGAAGGTGCCATCATTCGAAAGGTCATTCGCAGCGAGGCCCAACGCCTTGGCCTCCGCCCTGGCCAGGAGATAATCGTGCGTCCCGCCGATCGGATCGGCTGCTGGCAGCGAGCCGCCGGCCGCGAGTGCCGTCGCATCGTCCGCCGTGGTCGAGTCCGAGACCATCGCTGCTCGGAGCGAGGCATAGCTGCCCGCGAACGCGAGGGCAGTGCTGCTTTCTCCGAGCGTGCTAGTGCCGGGCACCGCCGTAACCTGGATATTGACGTCGATGGAGTCGGTATATCTGCTGGTGAACTGCGTTTTAGCATACGTCATCGCCGCTTTCATGTTGACGATGTCCGCTGCGGTCAAACCGGCAGCGGTGAACGTGGCATCCGGGTCGTAGGTCAGGTTGATGTTCAAAGCGGAGGCTGTTCCCCCTGTCGTCAGAGCCAGGGCAAGGACCACCCAGCGCGCGACGCGCACTTGTATCTTAATTCTGCGGAACAACTCTAACGTCCATCCAGCGTGTTTAATGCACGTCTCTTCGCGAGACGCGCTGTGGCAGATAATCTCTTTCATGATTTTGGGCTTTCGATGGGGTTGAAATTTGGCCTAGGGCTCCGCTCTCGAGATGACGGAGAGTTTCGCCGGGGAGATGAACTTAACGTCCGCGCGCCACGACAAGGCCTCCAACTGCGAGAGCGGAATCATCGCCCGAATGATGTGGGCTGGGTCAGGGCTCTTGGCCACCTTCCCTCCGATGAGCGTAATGTGGGTCACCAAATCGGCGGAAATCGTGGCCTTCACATCGACCAGCACGGACGCTCCATCCCTAATCGGAATATCCGGTTTCAGCGACGTCGGTTTGTCAAACGGTGGCTGTCCTCGGCTTTGCTTCAAGGCCAGCACGATTTGAGCGTCCAGCTTATTTGATGACTCCTCGCCGGCGAAGGTGCCCGCGGTCGAGAGAGTGAACGCCGCCGTCGCGGCGAGAAGGGAGAGGATAATTCTTTTCATAAACATGGTGTGGTTGTGGCGGGTTTGAGAAGCGTAAAGGCAGTGCGATGAAGAATAAGTTTAGGTACCGGGAAACATAAACCGAGATGAAGCCTGCCCGGTTTCCGAATTCGGTGTCGAGCTTTATTTTCGACAACGAAAATCAGCACACTAGCCACTCGATGTGCTTCGGTTCTCGATGTCTTGTTATCCGCAAGGAGTCACACTCTTGATAGAGTGGAGTACTCCAAACGCCAGACTTGGCGAATCGACAAGCGCCCTTTAGGTTCGGTCATGATTCTGCGCCGCTCGTTTGTCTTAGTGCTCGCTTCAGCGATCAGCCTTTCCACCGCGCTGGCCGATGAAGGCATGTGGCTGTTCAACAATCCGCCGACCGCCTTGTGGAAACAGAAATATAATTTCGAACCCACTCCGCAATGGATGGAGCATCTCCAGAAAGCGAGCGTGCGCTTTAACTCGGGCGGAAGCGGCTCGTTCATTTCTGCGGATGGTCTCGTCATTACAAATCATCACGTGGGCGCAGACACTTTGCAGAAGCTGAGCAGTGCCGAGCATAATTATTTGCGCGAAGGTTTCTACGCGAAGACGCAGGCGGAGGAACAGCGCGCACTCGATCTCGAGCTAAATATTCTCGATTCGATCGAAGATGTGACGCAACGAGTCAACGCCGCGGTCAAGTCGACGATGGATTCCAACGCCGCCCTCGCCGCGCGCCGCTCGATCATCGCGCAAATCGAGAAGGAATCGAAAGACAAGACCGGCCTGCGCAGCGATGTCGTAACTCTTTACGAGGGCGGTTCCTACCAACTCTATCGCTACAAGACTTACACGGATGTCCGGCTTGTCTTCGCGCCGGAACAGCAGGCCGCGTTTTACGGCGGCGATCCGGACAATTTCGAATACCCGCGTTACGACCTCGATATCTGTCTTTTTCGTGTTTATGAAAACGGGAAACCGGCCAGGATCGACAATTACCTGAAGTTCAATCCGTCCGGCGCGAAGGAAGGAGACCTTGTCTTCGTAAGTGGCAATCCGGGAAAAACGGATCGCGAGTGGACGGTCGCGGCTCTGGCGGATGCGCGCGATCGGCTGATGCCGGAGTGGCTGGCCATGTTTTACCGGCGCGAAGTTTACCTAACGAGTTTCAGCGGGCGCTCGCTCGAGAACGCCCGGCGCGCGCGTGACGAACTGTTCGGCGTGCAAAACAGCCGCAAAGCTTTTACCGGAATGCTCGGCGGTCTGCTTGATCCGGCCATTTTCGGGAAATTGCAGGCCGACGAAACGAAGTTGCGCCAGGAAATGCAGACGCGTGCATCGAAGGGAGACGCGTCGTGCAAGGCCGCCCTCGGCGCCTACGACAAAATCAAAAGCGCGCAGGCGACCATTATTAAGAATGCACCGGTGTACGATTACTACGAAAGTGAACGCTACCGGCTCGGTCTCTACCGTCAGCCGCGTGGATTCACCGGCACGCTCTTTAAGTATGCGCGCTTTCTCGTGCGCGCGGCGGAGGAGCGCACGAAACCGAACGGCGAACGGCTGCCTGCGTATCAGGAGAGTTCGCGCGGACCGCTCGAGCTCGATCTCTTTTCCACGCAACCGATCTACGATGATTTCGAAGAGCTGGAGCTCACCGATTCGTTAACCGATCTTGCGACAAAGTTCGGCGCGGATGATCCGCTTGTGCAAAAAGTGCTGGCCGGCAAATCGCCTTCCGCGCGTGCCGCAGAGCTGGTCACCGGCAGCAAACTCAAGGACGTCGCTTTCCGCAAAAGAATGTACGCGGCTGACAGCGCTGCCATCAAAGCAGCGAACGATCCGATGTTGAACCTTGCTCTTCTCGTCGACCCCACCGCGCGCGCCGCGCGCAAGGTTTTCGATGCGAACGATGAGACGCGGAAACAGGCTTACGCGAAAATCGCTAAAGCCCGCTTCGCCATCGAAGGCACAAGCACTTATCCGGACGCAACGTTTACCCTTCGCATTTCTTACGGAACCGTGCGCGGCTACGAAGAGAACGGGAAACAGATCCCGGCCTTCACCGATTTCGCCGGACTCTACCGACGCGCCGCCGAGCATCAGAATAAGGAACCGTTCGACCTGCCGCAACGCTGGGTCGATCGCAAAGGCCAGCTCTCGTTAGGCACAAACTTCGATTTCGTCTGCGACGCCGATATTATCGGCGGCAATAGCGGCAGTCCCGTCGTCAACCGAGCCGGCGAATTCGTCGGCATTATTTTCGACGGCAACATCCAATCGCTCGTGCTCGATTACGTCTACGACAACAAACAAGCACGCGCCGTTTCCGTCGATTCCGCAGCGATCATTGAAGCGCTCCGGAAAGTTTACGATGCCGGCGCACTGGCCGATGAGATCGAAGGAAAACGGTAGCGTTTGATGCCGGGAAGTGAATGAGCAGTCGCTTGCCTGGCGCCAGGTTGCGACGCAAGATCAAAAACTCATGCCACGTTGTTCCTGGGCCACGACAGAACCCAACATCACTTACCACGATGAGGAATGGGGCGTGCCCGTGCACGACGATCGGAAGCTCTTTGAGTTTCTGATTCTCGAAGGCGCGCAGGCCGGGCTGAGCTGGACCACGATTCTGAAAAAGCGGGAGAACTACCGCAAAGCGCTCGATGGATTTCGCGCGGAAAAGATCGCGCGCTACGGTGTGCGCGATGTGAAACGGTTACTCAATGATGCTGGTATCGTGCGCAACAAACTGAAGATCGCGGCAACGATTCAGAACGCGAAAGCATTTCTCGCGGTGCAAAAAGAGTTCGGCAGTTTCGATGCATATCTCTGGAGCTTTGTCGGCGGCAAACCAAAACAGAATCGCTGGCGGAGCATGAAGCAGGTGCCCGCGCGCACAAAGGAATCCGATGCGATGAGTCGGGATTTATTGAAGCGCGGATTCAAGTTCGTCGGCTCGACGATCTGTTACGCGTTGATGCAGGCGACCGGCATGGTGAACGATCACCTAACGAGTTGTCCGCGCCACGCGCAACTCAGCCGTGTTCGACGCCGTCGGTAATCACTCACATGCAGGCGAGAATGACGCCGGTCACAATGAGAGCAAGCGCCCAGGCAAAGTCGATATTGAACCAAGCTGTTTGCAAAATCGTTAGGCCAAGTTTTTCATAAACGAGAAGCGCCACGAGCCCGGCAACGGCGAGATGGCCGAGGGTGTGAACTAAAACTGCAAGCGTTAGCCATCCCGGCCCGGGAAGAAGCAGAAGATGCGACGCATGATCCCCGGCTCCGCCATGATGACTCATCACGATGTGAGACTCAGGCGAAGTGGTCGCCAGAAAAATCGGAATCAACATAAGACCCGCACCATGAGCTGAAGCCATGAGAAACGACCAGAGTGTGAGATCGCGAAACCCGACACGCATGCCGACCCAGCGTGGATGACGCGCACGCACGGCGCGATACGCGCCATAGCTAATGAGAAGAGCCGCGCAACCGTATTTAAGCGCGGCGGGATTCAAGTTGGCGCGCAGCACCGCGATGAGCGCTACGACCAATCCGACGGATAATGCATGTCCCAATGCGATCGGCGGCAGAGCGGCAATTACTGCTTTGCGTTTGCGCTCCTGCAATCCAAGACAAACGGCAAAGAGCCAACCCATCCCGGGATTGATTCCATGGAGTGCGCCCAATCCGAAAAGCACAAACCAAGGCCACAGATCGTTCATCAAGAGTCCCGGGTTCGCTCCGCGCCAGCAACCGAAACGAAGCTATTGCCCGTTAGGGAAAGCAATATGAATCCGAAGAGGCGTCGCCACCCTCCAGGCGGATCTGGTGCAGCCGGTATTCTTTTGTCTCGAAGAAAAATTTCGGATCGAATTTTATCCCACCTTTCGGATCGGCATCGAGTTTCACCATCCAATTACCGACGCCTTCGGGGTAGAATTGTTCGTCCCATGCGGCATAAAGGGAGTTTGTGAAATAAATGCGACGGCCATCGCGGCTCACTTCAACCATCTGCGGCCCACCAAGTAACTTACGCTTTGGATCTTTCGGATGAGCTGCGCGCCTAACGATACCGCCGATATGCACCGAACCTGCAAGTTTCGGCTGCATTGGATCGGAGACGTCGTATTGCCGCATCTCACCCGTGCCCCAGCAGGAAACGTAAAGGAAACGGTCGTCGACCGAGAGCGCGATGTCGGTGACGAGCGGCGGTACTGCCTTGAAGTCCTTCAAGGCCGGCGGCAACAAATCAGGCTCAGCCGGTTCGGCTGGAATCTCGATGACTTTCTTGATTGCCCACGCGCCGTTCGGTCGATGCCACAACCAGACTGAAGCCGAGAGATCTTTGAGCGACACGACCACACCGACAAAGCCGTAGGTCTTGGTCGGATCGTGCGCGGGTCGCATTTCCAAAACCATTTGATTCTCTTTACCCAGATCGAGCGTCTCGGTAATTTTCCTCCGGCGCAGATCCCACACGTGCATGCGATGGCCGTACTCAGACTTCATCAACAGATCGGGTTGCAAACCGTTCTCGATCATCTTCGGCGTCCCCCACTCCGAACTGAGAAGCGTGTCGTGCAGCAGATGCCACCAGAAGTCGTAATGAAGATATTGATCGCCTCGATCGATCTCCCATTGTCCGAGCACATCGAAGGTGAAATGATCGAGCAGGAAAATGCCACCGGGCCCGTCGCCTGAAGGCGATCCAAGCGCGCTCACATAGATTCCTTCCGGTCCGCAATGCACAGTATGCGGACGCGAATATCCGGCCCGCGCCGCCAGCTCTCCCGGTTCAATCGTGCGGATGATTTTCGGTTTGCGCGGATCAGGTTTGATATCGATCACATAGAGGCGCGACGAACGAATGCCCGGCACAATGAGATAACGCCGTTCGATATGCGGATGCGGCGCGTACGGACAGAGCGCCGAGCTGCACGCGTTCCATCCGAAATGATGCAACTCATCGCCAAAATTTGGCAGGGTGCACCGGCCGACTTCCTTGCCAAAACTCGACGATTCGGGGTCGAGATCCACCACGAGGATCGCATCGTTATGTTTACTGCCGGGCGGATTTAACGCAGCGACATATGCCAGTTTTTCTGGTGGTCCCTGCATGGCGAGGCGAGGAGACGGATAAAACGTGGAATCGGGCTTGAGCAAGGGCATGATCAAATCCTCCGGGTTCGAATTGCAGCTGACTTTCTCCGAGTCAACGTGCGTTCGTCTAGTGAAGTCAAACACCAAATTGACTCCGAGAGAACAGTCTTAAGCGCAGTGAGATTGAAAGTCTCGCCCGCGCGACGTCGATTCTAATCGACGCCTAACGAGTGGTCTACCACTCGGCCGCCACGTTCCTCTCATCTCGCAAATACAGGAAGCGCCGAACCTCATCTCATTGATATTTTCTTTTTTCTATCTTCTGCTTTCTTATTTCATGGATCGCGAGAAAACCATTTACTTCCGCAATCTGTTTCTGCGGATGTTCGTGATTGGAATCGTGTTTGCGATTCTGCTTTTGGTGGCCACGTTTGCGTTCTGGAATACCGCCGCCGGATGGGTGATGCAGTTGTTCAAGGTGGATGAAAAAGAATTGGGCCGCATCGTTCTGTTGTTTTTCACGAACGTGCGGATTGTTATTCTCTTTTTCTTCCTCACGCCGGCTCTGGCGTTCCACTGGATGGCGAAGAAGCAATAGCGAAACGACTCCGATCCGCGGCTGCGCGCACGGATTCAAATCTTCGCAGTTAACGATCTACCCAGGCGTTCGTTGTCTCCGCGTTTGGCATGCGAACGGCTATGTCCGCGTGACCTAACCTAACGAAAAATCACAATGATCTACCAAATGCGGAAAAACATTAACCGAAGTCTCGTTGTCATCGCCATTGCGCTGACAACACCATTATTTTCGATCAACACCTACGGCGCGCCGGGCGATCTTTATGAGACGGACCTTACCAGCGGCACGGTCTTCAAGTTCGCTGCCGATGGAACCCAAAGCACCTTCGTTTCCGGCCTGATGACTCCGATCGGGATTGCTTTCGATGGCAAGGGCAACACTTTCATTGCCGAGGCGGGCACCGGCTCAGTCGTCAAAATCGCACCCGATGGAACCCAAAGCGCGTTCGCTGCCATCCCGGATGGCCCTACCGGACTTGCGTTTGACGGCTCGGGCAATCTCTTCGTGTCGGTCTTTAACACTGGCGTCATCCTAAAATTCACTCCCGATGGAGCGCAAAGCGCCTTCGCCTCCGGTCTCGGCAATGCGACCGGTTTGGTTTTCGACCGCGAAGGGAATCTCTTCGTCGCCGATCTTACCGCTGGCGCGATTTACAAATTCACTAGTGCGGGGATCAGGACCACCCTCGCCTCCGGGCTAAGCGGTCCGGCCGCTCTCGTGTTCGACAGCTCCGGTAATCTCCTCGTGACCGACAACGTCGACGGCTTGATTTACAAATTCACTCCCGACGGGACCATGAGCACTTTTGCCTCCGGAATACCCGGCGCTGCCGGCGTCGTCTTTGATGGTGATGGCAATCTCTTCGTCGCAAGCAACGCCGACGGAACAATCTCCAAGCTCACACCTGATGGAACGAAAAGCGCGTTCGCATCCGGTCTTGCTGAGGCGACCTTTCTTGCCTTCGAGCCTCTGCCGCAAAAATTATTAAACGCCAGCGCCCGCGCCTTCGTCCAGACCGGGGACAACGTTTTAATCGCCGGCTTTATTGTGGGCGGCAATTCCTTGCTTAACAATCCGGTCGTGGCGCGCGCAATCGGGCCATCGTTGTCCCAAGCCGGTGTGGCCAATCCGTTGCTGGATCCAAAACTTGAGCTTCACGATGACAGCGGCGCTATCATCGCTTCAAATGACAACTGGCAGGATTCCCAAAAAGCTCAAATCATGGCTTCCGGCTTCGCTCCCGCCGACGCGCATGAATCGGTTATTGTGACTCAACTGCCAGCCGGTCGTTATACTGCCATCGTCCGCGGGGCCGGTGACACAACCGGCATCGCTCTTGTCGAAATCTATAACGTACCGCCGACACCAGCGCCGACAATCCACAGTGAATTTGCAATGACAGGTCGTTAGGCGCGATACGCGTCATCGTCAGTGAAGGACGACGACTGTTTTTTTATTGCGGACGACTGCTAGGTTGTCGGCATGAGTGCAAACTTAAGTCACGCGCCAAATCTCACGCAACGTCCGCCGCGCAGCCCACGTGTGCGGCTTGGCGGCTATGTAATTCTCGCGCGCATTCTTGATAAAGGCCGCGCCGAAATCGCCGGCACTGCGGGAGAATACAAATACAACAATCCGATGGATCATCATTGGTTCCGCTTTACCGGAATCACGGCGGAAGCGCTGCGAGCCGAATTGGAAAAAGGGAAAGGTGACGGCGAAATTCTCGCGTGGATCGAGGAGAATGCGCCTAACAAGCGATCGCCATGGGAAATCCAGCAATGGCGCGAGTGGCTGAACGAGCGCGGTCCGGATGGCGATACTGAAACGCTGGAGTTTTTCACCAAACGCGTCGGCGACATCAGCAAGACGCGCGAAGATGTGAAGACGTGGTTCGATTATCTCGACCTCGACGACCACGTCACCTTCGGCGGAAAACCGTAAACAGGATCTCACCACGCCGCCACGCCCAAACGCGTGTCATCCCGAGCGCAGCGAGGGACCTCACGAACTACGCCGAGGGTTAATTGCGGGGTCCTTCGCTTCGCTCAGGATGACAATGGCGCTAACGCGTCGGCGACATCAGCAAGACGCGCGAAGATGTGAAGACGTGGTTCGATTATCTCGACCTCGACGACCACGTCACCTTCGGCGGAAAACCGTAAACAGGATCTCACCACGCCGCCACGCCCAAACGCGTGTCATCCCGAGCGCAGCGAGGGACCTCACGAACTACGCCGAGGATTAATTGCGGGGTCCTTCGCTTCGCTCAGGATGACACTCTGTTGCCTTGGGTCGAGGCGATTGACCTCAATCGCTCCGCGGGCGGTTCGGTGAACCGCCCCTACCTGCTAGAACGCCAGAATCGCGTCGATGCTGGCAGTAAATTGATCGCGTGAATCCTGATCGCCGTACGGTTTCGTATCGGTTAACGCTGCGTCATAGCGCAGCTCCGGCCGAATCGTCAGGCTCTCGAACGGTTTCGGAATGGGAATTTTGAATGTGGCGCCGATCGTAACTTCGTTGAACGTGCCGGAAGCGAAGAATGTGCGCGGATCGATGTTGTTCGTTTTCCCGCGCTGGAAATCGATGAAGTCGTCGTTATCGGCGAAACTGCCGACGAAAAATCCTTTCTCATCGCGAAAGACTTCTTCGCGAATCCCAAGCGTTAACCAATCGTTCACCGCATATGTGAGATAAGCCGCGGCGCCGTACGCCATGGCCGCGCCGGGCACACTTTCATCCGACGCGAAATTTCCTTCGAAGATCGCCGTCCATTTGTCGGTCGCCTTCCACGTCACGACAAGATCGTTGAGGTAACGCAGATCGTGATTGTCGTGCGTATTCTCCGGCCCGACGTGCGTGGTCGCGAGCGCCGTCAATTTGCCATCGAGAAACGTCAGCCCGATGCCGCCATGAAATCCGAGCGAAGTGTTGTTGTCGCTCATGCTCGTATTTACGCCGCGCGTCGCGCCTGCATAAAAATCGAGGCCCTTGATTGCGTGGAGGGTGAAGAGGACGCCGGTGTGATTGAGCGGAAGACCGAAGTCAAAAATGTAACTGTGCGAATAGAAAACGTTCGGACGCGGATCGATCGTCTCCGCGCCTTCCAGGGTGACGAACTTGCCGCCCTTGATATCGAGACCACCGGCAGTGTTTGGGATGGGGACGTGGAACAAGAGCCACGCTTCGACCAGATCCGGCTGCACGATATCGTGCTGCGTGTTATCGAAAAGGCCGACCGAATGGATGTAGCGCGCGTCGCTTCCATAAAGAAACTGCACTTTAAAACCCCAATCGAACTCGTCGCTCGAGTCTCCAAGCGTGCGCTCGGCCGTGATGACGGCCTGGTTGAGCAACAACTCGTTAGGCCGATCGGTGAAAAGATGTCCAAAATTCTGCCGGCTGGCCGGTTCGTCCGGATTCGCCGTCACGCCGGTTTCGATCCAGCCATACACTTTGAAGCGCGGCGCCGGCGTGACCGCATCCTGCGCGGCAGCGCCACCGGCACACGCGCCGAACGCAAAAAGGACAAGCAGGAGGCGACCGAGCCTTCGCCCCGCCGGTACAACAAACATCGATCGCGCGGTTTTCACTCGAAATTGAGAATGTTTAACTAACGAGAATTGCTGCTTGGAATAAGAAATCCAAACGTTTATAACCGCCGGAAACCAAAAATACCACTCTTATGTTCGACACAGGAACTACCGGCTTCATGCTATCTGGCCACCAGCCTCGTTATGCTAATGACACCCGGCCTCGCCTTTTTCTACGGCGGGCTCGCGGGCAAGCGAAATATTCTCGGGATCATGATCCAGAGTTTTGTCTCCATGGGCGTCACCACCATCATGTGGTTCATCTGCGGCTACTCGCTTTGCTTTAGCGGCGATGCGTTGCACGGAATCATCGGCAATCTCGACAAGGCATTCATGCACGGCGTGGATTTGAATTCTCCGTTCCCGGGAAATCATAAACTGCCCGAGTTCGTCTTCATGGCTTACCAGATGATGTTCGCCATCATCACGCCCGCGCTCATCACCGGCGCGTTTGTAAATCGGATAACGTTTAAGGCGTATCTCGCTTTTCTCGTACTCTGGCAATTGCTCGTCTATTATCCATTCGCGCACATGGTCTGGGGTGGCGGATTGCTCGCGCATTTGGGCGTGCTCGATTTCGCCGGCGGCATTGTTGTCCACGCCATCGCTGGTTTTGCCGCGCTCGCTTCCGTATTTTATGTCGGCCATCGCCGGGACAAGGAATCGCCGCCGAACAGCATCCCGCTCATCGCTATCGGCACCGGCTTGCTCTGGTTCGGATGGTACGGTTTCAACGCCGGCAGCGAACTCGATGTCAACGCCATCACCGGCCTCGCGTTTTTGAATACGGACGTCGCCGCGTCGTTCGCCGCCATTGTGTGGCTGGCGATCGAATGGACCGTGCAACGCAAACCAAAATTCGTTGGGCTTTTGACCGGCGCAGTCGCGGGCCTTGCCACGATTACGCCCGCCGCCGGTTTTGTTTCATTGCCGTCGGCAGCCATTATCGGAATGGCCGCGGGCGTCGTGTGCTATCTCGCCGTGCATCTAAAGAATAAACTCGGCTGGGATGACGCGCTCGATGTCTGGGGCGTGCACGGAATCGGCGGCGGTCTCGGTGTGATTTTGCTCGGCGTTTTCGCCTCGAAAGCAATGAACGCCGGTGGCGCAGATGGACTGCTCGCAGGCGGAACGCATTTCTTCATCGTGCAATGTGCCGCTGTCATCGGCGCATCGCTCTACGCCTTTCTCTTCACCTACATCATGCTCGCGGTCATTAATATATTCATGACCGTGAAAGTTTCGGAAAGCGAAGAGGATTTGGGTTTGGATGCGTCGCTGCACGGCGAACGCGCTTACGATTCGGGAGCGTTGTAACCCAACCACGTTGTAGCTGCCGCCGAATTGTAGCTGCCGCCGTCACGGCGGCAGAACCATCCTGTCACTCCTTTCGCTCCTTCCGCACGCGCGCTCGTAAAGGTAGATCGGCTCGCAGACTGCGCGCCGCGACGTGAGCTCGACGCTAGTTAGGCGGCGCTGCCCGGAATTACTTTTGGTCGCCAGTAAAAGGCAGAAATTCTTCGCGCGCGATTTTGCCGTCTTTCACGGTGTAGACGCCGACTTCCGATATCTGCATGCGTTCCTTTGAATTCTTGTCGGTGATATCGACATCGTATTGCACGACAAACCTGTCGTGCGCGACGAATGGGCCGCTGACTTTCTGGCTGTGCACTTCCATGTTGTTCTCCCACCAATCGACCTTGCCTCGCACCGCGTCGATACCGCGGCTCTCGAACGAACCGCCTTCCATGGCACGCGCTTCGACACTGACGATGTCCTTCGCATACAAACTCTCGACCGCTTCTCGCCACGCTTGTTTCCGGCATAGCTCGACAACTTTGTCCGCAACTTCTTGAGTGTTCATACTTCGGGACTAAACACCGATCTTCGTTTCTGCAAAATCACGTTCTTGTGACGACTTGGACAACCGCTCGCTCGGAACAGGTGTATGACGAACCGGAGAAAGGGCGCGGCAAAACAACTAACACCAGAAAAGACGGAGGACGTTTCGATTAATCCGGGGAGCGCACGCGCCTCGCGTGCTGGTGATGGCGCCCTCGCCGTCGCGAACTCTTTTACTCGCTCAGAAAAAGGTTGTTGCGGCGAGGGCGCCGCAACGAGCACGCGAGGCGCGTGCGCTCCCCGGAAGTTACGCGGCGGAGCCCGCCCAGGGGCAGACGCGGGTTGAAGGTTTTCTTCGTCCTTCGCTCTTGCTAGTTCTCATCCCTGAATCCCAGCCTGGCCCTGATCTCTTGCGTAAGTTCGTGCGGAGTTCTGGTGAGATCGACTATGATGGCATCCTCAGCAGGTTGCGGTTCTTCCAAATCCGCAAACTGGCTCTGCAAAAGCTCTGGCTTCATGAAGTGCCCCGTGCGGTGACGCAATCGATCGGCGATTAGCGCGAAGTCGCCACGCAAATAAACAAACTTCACCTCCTCATTCACTCGCAGATCGCGGCGATACTTTCTCTTCAGCGCCGAACAAGCCAGCACCGCGTTTTCTCCCGCAGCCAGACTTTTTTCGATCACTTCACGCAAAGTCGCCAACCACGGCTGGCGATCTTCGTCCGTCAGCGGAATGCCGCGCCGCATTTTTTCGATGTTGGCGGCTGGATGAAAATCGTCGCCTTCATAAAAGTGCCAGCCAAGTTCTTCCGCCAGCAACTTTCCGATAGTGGTTTTTCCCGCGCCGGAAACGCCAAAGACAATTACGACCACGATACATGGCTACCAGCCGATTAAGTCAGGTCAACGTTTCGCCGCAATAGAAACAGGGATTCCCACGTTGTCCACAGATTTACACAGATTTACAAGCATGTGCTGCAACTCTGCGACTCGCGACGGTTCTTCGTTCGCCGCGAGTGACCTCAGAATGACAGACTGCTGCATACAGCTGCACAAAAAATCTGTGTCAATCTGTGTAATCTGTGGATGATAACATTCAGCATTTCTCTTCTATGAAAGACGACAAAGACAATATCCAACTCAGCGCCGTTGAAGATCATGGCGGCATCCTAACGATACGCGGCGGCGGCGCCCGCCGCGATTGGAACGGCATTCATTATAAGCAGGGCATGTCGGCCAAGAACGTCGGCACGACGAAACTGTCAGCCAACATCGCCACGATTCCGCCGGGGGGCGTCGCGTACGCGCACATTCACGTCGGCTTCGAGCTGATCCTTTATATTCTCGAAGGAAAAGTGCGCCACGAATTCGGGGATGGCTGCAAACAGGTGTTGGAAAACGAAGCCGGCGATTTCATTTACATAAAACCCGACGTGCCTCACGAAGTCTTTAATATGAGCGACACCGAACCCGTCGTGGCCTTTGTCGCGCGCTCGTCGGCGGAGGAGTGGGACAATATTATTCCGTACGATCGCGATCAGCCGAAACCCGACCAAGGCACGAATACTGATTGAAATAGGCGAGAATCCGAAACCTACCCTCAATCCAGGAAAAAAAGTCCTGTCTTTTCAGAATTTGATTCTTCGTCCTCCGGTCTCCATGCTTAGCTGTGGCGTTCCACCTATTGCTCCGAAGGAGCAGCCAATACACCTTTACGGCACAAGCTCTAATTTGCGCCATGAAGGGGGCATCCTAGGGTATGGCGGTGCCTGATTTCAATTTCACCGACGAGACATCCGTGGCGTTGATCGAGCCGTTAGCATTGATATCCACGCGGAAGTTTGTCGCATCGACTGCCTGACCCGCTCGAAGCTTGGCAGTTGAAACATCTGTGGCATTGACTCCGTGACTTGCGTTTAGGTCGCCAACGAGCACGCCCATCGGGATAACGAGATTGCCGCCAGTCACCGCAGGAGTATTGATAATGCCGGGCTCGTTGTTCACGTTATTAAGTGTGACATTGATGACCTTCGCGTTGGTAATATTGGTGAGCGGAATGGTGACAGTGTTTCCGCTGACGGCGACCATCCCGCCATTGCTGGTTCCTCCGCTTCCTATGGCGCCTGCGCCGGAGGTTACTTGCGCCTGTGGATTGCCGTTGACCACGACGTTTGCCGGATAGGTAACGACTAATTGATAATCATTGGTTGCTCCGCCGCTTCGGCATTCAACTCCGAGTGTGCCCGGGAGTCCCGAGAGCGGGAGATCGATATCAAAGTCTCCTGCGCCACCGTGCGTCTTGCGCGAGACGGCGCTTGTGGGAGCAATCGTGCAGTCGCGCAATAAGATCGCCAGGTTGGCGTTGGTCGCGGCAAGGTCCTGCATGCCGTCGCCATTGAAATCGCCGACTGCGAGTGAGCTAGGACCACCGCCAACGTCGAAGTTGATGGCGTTGCCGAAATTGGCCGCGCCACCGCCGAGGTAGATTGAGATATACGAATTGACGCTGGCTACGGCCACGTCCTGGTTGCCGTCACCATTGAAGTCACCCACCGTGGCCGAGAGAAGAAGACTGCCAGTGGCCAAAGTAGCGGCCAGGGTGAAGCTGCCGGTGCCGGTGCCCACCCAGATCTGGACGGCGGCTGAGGCCTGGCAAGTCGCGGCGAGGTCCTGTTTGCCATCGCCGTTGAAATCGCCCACCGCGAGGGAGACGGGAGTATTGCCAGTCGAGAAAGTGGTAGGGGCGCCGAAACTACCCGCCCCATTGCCCAACAAGACCGAGACGAAGTGTGGATTTATGTTAGCTACAGCAAGGTCTTGCTTCCCGTCGCCATTGAAATCGCCCACTACCATGGCGTGCGTCTGGCCGCCAGCACCGGCGCTAAAGTTAGTGGAGGCGCCGAAGTTACCCGCGCCATCGCCCAGCATGACCGACACGTAATCTGTTTCAAAAGAGAGGGCCAAGTCTTGTCTGCCATCGCCATTGAAATCGCCCACCACTACGAAGACAGAATCAGCGCCAACGCCGAAGCTGGTGGGAGCGCTGAAACCGCCCGCGCCATTGCCCAACAGGATCGACACGTTGAATGAGTTGAAGTTGGCCACGGCCAGGTCCTGTTTGCCATCGCCGTTGAAATCGCCCACCGCTACCGAGTTGGGATTAGTGCCCGCGCCCGTGGTGAAGCTGGTCGCGGCGCCAAAATGGCCCGCGCCATCGCCCAAAATGATGGACGCAGTGTTTGAGGAAAAGTTGGTAACGACGAGGTCTTGTTTGCCATCGCCATTAAAATCACCCACCGCGGCAGAGCCCGGGCCGGTGCCAGCGGCGGCGGGCGCCACCGGCACGAAAGTAAGCGGGTTGCACGTCACCGGCGTTGTCACAATTAGCATAAAAGTTTTGGTCGCATTCAGTCCACCGGCGTCGAACGCTTTTACCGTCACCGTGTAGGTCCCCGCCGGATCAGCATTGGTCACACGCACCACGCCCGTCGCCGGGTTGCCTTCCAGCTTGCCTTTGAAGCTGGTCGAAGTGGACACATTCATCCTCGCCGCATTGGTCGGCGCGACATCAGGCGTAACCGTCGTGTCGGTGCTCAGCGGAAGTGATGTATTTGGATAGTTGCCCAGCGTCGGCGTGACCGCGATTGCATTTGGCTGCCTTTCGATCGGCGAAGCTGCGGTGAGAGTGAATGCGCCCACCATAAGTCCGGCGAAGAACAACAGGCGGCTGTAGCCGCCTCGCTGTGTCGAGGCGCACGCTCGTCTTCCATTTGCTGCACGGCGACATAGCGCCGTGGCTACAATACCTTGGAGATTGATGAGATGACTCGGAGTGGCTTCGCGGACCTGAGTGTTATTTGTAGTCGGATGTTTCATAAGATCAGGCTGTCGGCTAGGTTACAGGACTCAGTGCGAATCAATGGCTCCTTGTTACTTTGTTAGATTGAAGCGGGCATGGACCCTCGGTGTCTCCGTGGCCCAGATGCCTTTGATACTCGAGGCTGTTGCACGGTAAGGTGAGCGTAGCCGCGTGCTTGTGACATACCGTGCACTCGTTAGGATTTGACGGCGAGCCGAAGATGTAAGCCGAACCCTTGTCTGGTGTAACGGTATCATCTTTCGGCGCTCCAACTGCCACCTCCGCGCCCGAGATCGACACCGAAAAACCAAAGAGATCGCCTTGCGCCGGGCTGGGATTGTTCAACGTCGCGGACGGCGTGGTCGGCGTAGCACTCGTTAGGTCGTAGACGTACGCGCTACCGGCATCGACTGCTCCCGAGTCGTCGTCCCCATAAGTCCCTATCACTACGGTTGCGCCGGAGATCGCGACGGAAATGCCGAATTGATCTTCGCCGAATGGCGTCGGGTTGTTCAAGGTGAACGCTGGCACGGTCGGCGTCGCGCTAGTCAAATCATACACATATGCTCTTCCATCTTTGGAGACAGCCTGGCTACCACTTGATTCGCCTATAACGACGAGAGTCCCAGAGATCGCGACGGCATTGCCAAATCCGCTTGGGAAGCTTGAGCTGGGGTTGTTCAACGTTAGCACCGGCACCGTCGGCATCCCGCTGGTCAAATCGTACACATAAGCGCTTCCGGCGTCCGTCGATCCCGTGTCGTCGCGGAATGCTCCCACCACGACTCGCATCCCAGAGATCGCCACCGAATAGCCGAAGAGGTCGCCCGCGGCCGGAGTAGGATTATTTAATGTGAACAACGGAACGCCTGGCGTGGCATTCGTTAGGTCATACACGTATGCGCTACCCGAATCGACCGCTCCAGAGTCGTCGTCTCCGTAGGTTCCTACTACGACAAGCGTACCGGAGATGCCGACCGAAATTCCGAATTGATCTTCCCGCGCTGGCGTGGGGTTGTTCAAGGTCAGCACCGGCACCGTGGGCGTCGCGCTGCTCAAGTCATACACGTATGCTCTTCCATCCGCGAAGATGGTTTGGCTGCCGCTGTACTCACCTACAACGACGCGAGTCCCGGAGATCGCCACGGCGTTGCCAAATCCGCCCAGAAAGCTTGAGTTGGGATTGTTCAAG
This sequence comes from uncultured Verrucomicrobiae bacterium, assembly GCA_963824795.1. GTDB lineage: Bacteria > Verrucomicrobiota > Verrucomicrobiia > Chthoniobacterales > UBA10450 > JBBQFI01. The sequence continues at coordinate 76,234 of CAWGQU010000014.1, forward strand.
GTAAATGCCGGCACGGTCGGCGTCGCGCTACTCAAGTCGTACACATAGGCACTCCCAGCGTGGAACGCTCCCGTACCCTCCTGCGGTGACCCGATCACGACCAAGGTTCCCGAGATCGCGATGGACGAGCCGAATCTGTCGTCGAGGCTCGGGCTCGGGGCGTCCGCCGTCGCCACTGGTGTCGTTGGCATCGCGCTGCTCAGATCATATAAATATGCGCTCCCTGCATCGGTCGCTCTCGTGTCGTCCATCGGCGCCCCGACTGCCACTGAGGTCCCTGAGATCGCCACCGAAAAACCGAAGAGATCGCCTTCGGCCGGAGTAGGATTATTTAACGTGAACACCGGAACGTCCGGCGTCGCACTGGTCAAATCATATACATAGGAGCTGCCGGCATCGACCGCACCCGAGTCGTCGTCACCGTAGGTCCCGACCACCACCCTTGTGCCGGAGATTCCGACGGAGATTCCGAATTGATCCTCCCCTAACGGAGTCGGGTTGTTCAAGGTGACCATCGGCACCGTCGGCGTCGCGCTGGTCAGGTCATACACATAAGCCCTCCCATCAGCAAAGACGGTCTGGCTGCCGCCTGACTCGCCGACAACGACGCGAGTTCCAGAGATCGCCACAGCGTTGCCAAATCCGCTTGGGAAGCTTGAGCTGGGGTTGTTCAAGGTGAACACCGGCACGGTTGGCGTTCCACTGCTTAAGTCATATACATAGGCACTGCCGGCGTCTGTTGATCCCGTGTCATCACGGAAGGCTCCCACTACCACTCGCATCCCAGAGATCCCGACCGAATAGCCGAAGAGGTCGCTTATGGCCGGAGTAGGATTATTTAACGTAAACACTGGAACGCCCGGCGTAGCATTCGTTAGGTCATAGACATACGCGCTACCTGCATCGACCGCTCCCGAGTCGTCATCTCCGTAGGTCCCGATTACGACGAGTGTCCCGGAGATTCCGACCGAAATTCCGAATTGATCTTCGCGCAATGGCGTCGGGTTGTTCAAGGTCAACACCGGCACGGTCGGCGTCGCGCTGCTCAGGTCGTAGACATAGGCTCTCCCATCAGCGAGCGATGTCGCCACGGTGTCGGCCGCAACGCCCACCACAACGCGCGTCCCCGAGATCGCAACCGCATTGCCAAAGCGAGCGCCGGCGCGCGGGTGGGGGTTCGGCAGCACAAAGAGCAGATCGCCGGTCGTGGAATTGAAAATCTTAACCGTTCCACAGTCGGTTCCTTGAAGATCGTCCAGCGGCGCGCCAACTACCGTGTAGATGCCGTCTACCGCCACACTGGAACCAAGTTGCACACCGCTCTGCACCCCGACTGGGGGAGCCGGAATCACATGCTGCAGCGTAATCGGCGCCTGTGCCGTTTGCTGAACTGCTGCGATCAGCGCGGAGCAAATGACCGCGAGTGCTAGGAGACCGGACAAAGGATAAAGAACGCTTTTTTTCCAAGGAAAGAAGATGAGGTGAGTTTTCATTTCACCCGTGTTCTTACCCGTCGCGCGCGAATCCTTACGCGATTTCGAAAAATATTTCTGTAGCCACGTCGCTGCGTCGACGTGCTGGGCGTCGATCGCAGCGCAAGCTTACGATTTCTCCCCGGCGCCTCGACACAGCGAGGCGGCTACAGCGACGTGCGAACTACCGTTACCAGCGAACGCTTAGGATTTCGCCTTGATACGGCCATTCCTCCGGCTCTCGGCACAATCCGGCGCGCACGGGATTCATCCGTACATAATCCCATTTCTCCGAGTAGCTCTCCGAGCTTCGCAGCACGTGATCGGAGAATCCTTCCTGCCAGTGCGGCTTTTGCACGCCGATACGGAGCAACTCTTTTCCCATAACTGTCCGCAACATTTGAATCCATTTCGACAGCGTCGTGCCCGTCGGCGGGAAGGCGACAAAGAGATGCACGTGCTCGGGCATCATGACGTAGCGCCCCACCGCGATGTTGCGCTCTTCGGCACGCAGGCAAAAGGCACGGAACGTCTGGTGAACCTCGTCTCGAGCAAGAATCGGCAGACGTTTGTGAGTGTTAAACGTCACGAAGTAGAATGGATCAACAGATGTGAGGAGAAGATGCAGCCGCGGTGGTCGGCGAGGATGGTCAGGTTCTCGTTCAGCGGACATATGTCCGGCGATGTAAGCGCACAAACGCCTCGACGCAGCGAGGCGGCTACAGCGCTTCTTCAGAAACTTTAGCGAGTGGTTGATCCGATCACTCGTTCAGCCCACACCGCATATTCATTCGCGGCTCCGGATTGGCGGATAGCGGGAAGGAATTTCTCGAGCTCGGAAAACGGAAGGCTGCGCGCTTCGCCGGCGCGGTCGAACTTCAATCTCGCCAGCGCTTCCAAGAAAGCTGGAAACCAGGCGGGCGCTTCGCCGCGTGGCTGAGGAACACTCCAAAGCGCTCCATAATTCATCGCGCAACCGAGGAAGACATGGCGACCATCGGGTGACATAATCGATCGGTAATTCTCCGAATCCATTCCGAGCCCGCCGCCGGACGGTTCGGAGTAGTGCACGGTGGCAGGCTCGGCATCGTGCACATCCCAAAAGGAGAACCCATCCTGATCACGCACCATCAGCGCTTTCCCATCGGCGGTGAAACGGACCGTTTCGCAAGTCGCTCCCGACAGCAGTGGCGACGCAGGTTCGCCGGTAAGCGGATGCCAGAGGCGCGCGCTCCCGTCGCGGCAAGCGGTGGCGAGAAGCTGCCCGTCCGGACTGAATTCGAGATGGGCGAGCCAACTGAGATGTTGAAGCGGCGGACAAACGAGCCGCCCAGTGGCGACATCCCAAACACGCGCCGTTTTATCGTAGGACGCGGTGGCGAGATAACGGCTATCGGGACTCCAGGCTGCGCTGATAATGACGTCTGCGTGTCCAGCCAAAGTTTGTAATTTTTTTCCACTCGTTAGGTCCCAAATAAACGCCGTCCCATCGAGCCCCGCCGAAACAAAGCGGCCGCTCCCATCAGGCGCAAAACGGAGGACCCTGATATCGCCGGGATGATCGAGCGTTCCAACAAGCGCGCCAGTGGCGGTGTCGTGGATCCGGATGTGGCCATCATCGTGCCCGGCAATGATGCGGCTGCCGTCGAGCGAAATCTCAGCGGGATGTATGAGGCCGGGTTGTTCGTTAGGCGGCCAGAGTTCTTTTCCGGTTTCCAACGACCAGCCGTAGAGCCAGCCATTATCCGTCAATGCATAGCACTTCCGCATATCGGGCGAGAAAAGGTGGAGGTAAACGCTGCCCGCGAGCGAGTGATCGAGTAAAATCTTGCCGCTCTCAAATTCATAAACGTAACTGCGATTACCCGGGATCATTCCGAGCGCGCCGAGACGGCCATCCGGGCTCATGCGGCCGGCGTCGAAATCGCGCAGGCCGGGCAGAATCCGCCGCTGCGGTTCGCGCGTCTTGGTGCCACGCCAGACTGTGATTGATCCGGATCGATCGACCCGCCGCGCGAGATGCAAAAGCAGCCTGCTTCCGTCGTGCGAGGGTGAAGTCCACGCGCCTCCCCTGGAACCGCCGACTTCGATCGGACTGATGAGGGAATTTCCTGCACGCGCGTCCCAAAGATTAATCGCGCCATCCCAGCCGACGCTCACGAGACGAGCGCCGTCTGGCGTCACTTCGAGGTCGCCGACCTGATAGCGATGCTCCATAACCGGCGAAATCGGCAGACGCGAGACAACATCGTAAATCACGAGATCGTTGTCGGCTGCGACCGTCACGCGATCGCCGGCACCATCGAGCGCGATCCAAATGAGCGGACCGAGCGAATTTTCGATTGCGGGAAATTGGCGGCCGGAATCGATCTCGAAAACGCGCGCGAAACGATCGCCGTCGATGAAAGCTGCGCGTTGCCCGCTGGCGGCGAGCGCGCCGCCCGAGAAATTTGTCGTCGCCGAAACGCGCATGAGTTCCGCGCCGGTGACCGTGTCCCAAACGCACGCGCGTTTCGTGTTCCAGGCGAGAACACGCATACCGTCGCCGGAAATTTGCGCGCCGTCGATGCCATCTTCCATCGCGAAGACGCGTGGAGGTTGAGCGATTGCGCTCGTTAGGCAAACTTCGATGCGCTTCGCAGAACGCGCGAGAAGACGCGAGCCGTCGGCGGAAAATTGCAGCGCGACAATGGGCAACGAATCGCTGCGGGTCAAAGGAGTGGGCGCAGTATTTACTTCGACAGCTGTCGTTAGGCCGCCGTCCTGTGTCGCCACGGCAAGCTTGATCGGCCCACCCGAAACCGCCAGCGCCGTAATCGGTGACGAACGGGAAAACTGCGCCATCTGCCGGCCGGTCGCCGTTTCCCAAACGCCCACGAGTCGCTCTTTATCCGCCGCAGCTAGCCAACTGCCATCCGGAGCGAGACGAGCTGTCCCCGGCACGAACGCCACCGGCGGATAAATCGCCGGCCCGGCCAGCGCCGGCAACGAGCGCTGATCGACAATCGACATCGCATACATGGCCGCGCGCCAGTTACCCGGCCGCTCCCGGATGAGCGATGCGAGGTAAGCGAGCGCGCGTGGTTCCTCGCCGGTGCGCGCCCAACGCGTCATCTGATCCCAACCGAGATGCGCAAGTGTTTTCGACTGGCCAGTGCGCGCCATTTCACTTCGACGCCATTGCCAGGAGATGCCTACAACGCCGACGAGAAGCGAGAGGATGAACAAGGCCAGCAACGCCGCCACGCGCGGCTTGCGCGCGATCCAACGCAAAAGGATTTGCGGCGGCGTGAGCGGCACGGCCGAGACAGGTTCGCCGCGAACGAAATGCTCGAGATCGGCGGCAAGCGCGGCGGCGGAAGCGTAGCGATCGCCTTGTTTCTTCTCGAGACACTTCAGGCAGATCGTGCGCAGATCTTTCGGAACACTCGTTAGGGGAACCGGCGCTTCATCGGCCGCGCGGCGCATGGTCTCGATCGCCGATGCGCCAAAGAACGGCGGTTTCCCGGAGAGCAATTCGTAGAGAACCGCGCCGAGACCATAAACATCGGTCGCGGTCGTGATCTCCGCCGTGCGCCCGCCCATTTGTTCCGGCGCCATGTAGCTCGGGCTGCCAAGCGCTTGCGCGGAAAACGTGGCCATGCCGTCAGCCGACGCGAGCACCTTGGCCAGGCCAAAATCGGTTACCTGCGGTTCGTCGGAAGGATCCCAGAGAATATTCGAAGGCTTCAGATCGCGATGCAGCACACCGCGCGCGTGCGCATGCGCGACCGCGCGCCCAACGCGAGCGACCGCTCCGGCGATAATGCGAAATTCTCCACGCCGGCGGCTCGCCCAATCCGCGATCGTTTCCCCGCCGGGCACGAAGCGCATCGTGAAATAGTGCTGCGTCTCGTGCTCCCCGATTTCGTAAACCGGCACGATATTCGGATGATGCAGATTCGCCGCGGCGTGCGCTTCGTTCTGAAACAACCGCAGCGCCGCTTTCCCCGCCAGTTCGCCGGACAGAATCATCTTCACCGCCACTTCGCGCTGCAGGCTGATCTGCCATGCGCGATAAACCACTCCCATTCCGCCGCGCGCGATCTCCTCGCGCAATTCGTAATCGCCAAAGCTGCGGACCTGCGTCGGGTCTAACAAGTCATCGGTGATCGCGTCATCGCCCGGCAAACCGAAGCGGCTTCCGAGACTGAGAAGACAGCGCGGGCATTGGCCGCCCGCGATGCGAGCAGTCAGCGGCGTGCCGCAAACGTTGCAACTCGCGGGCGCGGACGGCTCGATCCGCGAGTCGTTAGGCGAAGACTGAGGCAAAGGCATGTCAGCAGCCGTTTCTAACCGGAAATTCCTCAATCCTTACCGAAAAAATAATCAATCCGGCGCCACCGAGACGACATGCATGAGGTGCCGCAGCTCTTCTTCCAATTCCTCTGCGGACGTTACCGTGTGCGAAATTTCTTCACGCAACAATTCGCCGTAACGCCGCCGCATGCGATGCATCGCCACCGTCACCGCACTCTCGCTCATCCCGAGGTCGGCGCTTAACCGCGCATAGCCCGGCCGGCCTTCCGCTCCCGACATGAACGGTTGCAGCGCTTCGTAGAGTGGAAGCCGGTTCGCCGTTTCATACTCCGCGCGCAAACGCTGCATCACTCGATCGAGCAAACTCAGCGCCCAGCTCTTTTCATACTGCCGCTCAGGCGTCATCGAATCGCTCGCCTGCAGCAAAAAAACTTCCTCGCATCCTGCGTCCCACGAGATCGGCAGGTTGCCTCCGCCGCGCTTTTGCGCCACGGCCTCGCGGCGCTGGTTCGCGAGGTAATGGCAAAACGCCGAGAGCAAAAAAGTGCGGAACTTGCCGCGCTCACGGTTAGCCACGGCGATCCCGTTGTTTTCCAGAAGCGAAAGAATAAACCCCTGCGTGAGGTCTTGCGCATCCTCGGGAGGATGCCCCTTCCGGCGCGCGAAATGATAGAGCGGTCCCCAATATTCCCGACACAAATCGGCCAGCGCCTTTTGGCCATCCGGCTCCGACGACGAACCGGCGCAAATGACGCGGCTCCACCGCGTGGTCGCGAAATTCGCCGGCCCTACAGTCGCCTCGGTGTCCGCCGCTCCCCAGCTATCCACGCGTTTCAGAAAGCCTTTCTTTGAGGCAGAGTCTGTCTAACCGGACACCGCAAAGTCAATTCTGTTTTCTCGTTCTTACCAAAAACAACGGCTAAAGTTGACCGCTGCTAGTCTGAGGACTTGAGTGCGCAGTCATCAGCAACACAGGCAGGATGCCTGTGCCACGACGTCATATCCTAG
>CAWGQU010000015.1:0-11318 GCA_963824795.1 uncultured Verrucomicrobiae bacterium
TCCGAGCGCTTCGATTGCTACGTCCGCACCGCCACTCGTCAGGCGTTTTACTTCGGCGACAACGTCGGATTGCGTCGGATCGAGACTACATCCGCGCCCATTTGTTTCGACATCTTCATCCGCACCGGATCGCCGTCCACACCGATGATAAACGAAGCGCCCATCAGTTTCGCGCCCGCGGTCGCGCATAGACCTATCGGCCCTTGCGCAAACACAACGACGGTATCGCCGATTCGAATGTTGGCCGACTCAGCGCCACTAAAACCGGTGGAAGCAATATCGGCGAGCAACACGACCTGCTCGTCACTCAACTCGTTAGGGATTTTCGCCAGATTCGCCTGTGCATCCGGCACAAGAAGATATTCCGCCTGCGCGCCGTTGATCGTATTTCCGAAACGCCAGCCACCAATCGCTTCGACACCTTCGCCGTGTCCACATTGCGACCATTGCGCTGAGAGACAGGCGCGGCAGTGCCCACATGGAGTAATCGCACCGACCAGCACGCGATCGCCAATCTCGTAACCATGAACGCCCTCGCCGAGTTCTTCGATTACGCCAACCGGCTCATGTCCGATAATCAGGCCCGGCTTCACCACATATTCGCCGCGCAGAATATGAAGGTCCGTGCCGCAAATGGTCGTTAGGGTAATTCGAATAACGGCCTCACCGACGCCGGCTTTCGGTCGTGGAACTTCCTCCACACGAATATCGTTCGGTCCGCGAAAAACATTCGCCTGCATCGTTTTCGAATTCGTTGTGGTGCGCGGACGCGCTGATTTTTCCATTGTAACTTCGGCAACAGCAGAGCTTGTTTCAGTTTTCATATTCGTTAGGCATCGGGCGTCGTTTGATGATGGACATGCTTACATTCGTTCATGGCTTTGGCGATTTGCGCAGAGGTTACCGGCTTCGGCAAACACGCTCTCGCGCCATTGGCGTAAGCCACCGCTTCGACATCCTTTTCGGCGTTTCTGGTAATGACGACGACGGGAAGATCTTCGCGGCACGCGCTGATGGCACTGAGCAACGCCAGCCCGTCCGAAGCGGATTCGAAATCGAGCAGTGCAAGATCGAGATCCCGGCCCACGCCACCGACAATTTGCAACGCTTCGCATGCACAATGCGCGAGATGACTGATGCCTCCGCTTTGTCGAAGCGCGCTGGCAACGGAATCCTCCAGACGAGGATCGTTCGTAAGAAGAAGCATCAGCGGTGTCTTCACGGCTCTACCGTTCCCGAAACGACGAATAGACGCTTGGCAACAATTGCGATTTGATCCCCGTTTCTTGCGGCGATGGCGCGAGCCTTGCGGAGACAATGTTTGGCGGTTTTTCCGTCACGCGCATGAGACCGTCCTTTCCTCCACAAAACACGGTTAGTCTTTGACAAAAATGGAAGAGTGCAATTCGAGGTTGCCTGCTTAAATTTCTGCAAGATGAATTCCGACAACAACGCTCTTCAACAACGTGTGGCTGCTCATCCTTTCCTGAAGGGGATGGAGGCGCATCAAATTGCCGTCCTATCGCAATCGGCCACACCGGCTCATTTTTCGGCGGGCCAAATCATTTTCCAAACGGGAGAACCGGCTAACGGTTTTTACCTGGTTGAACGCGGAAGCGTCGTCCTCGAAGCGCCGCAGTCCGGTCAATCTTCCGTGGTCATTGACGTCGTTTCCGCGGGCGAACCGCTCGGCTGGTCCTGGCTGTTTCCACCTTACGCCTGGCAATTCGATGCGCGGGCGACGGAACCGACCGATGCATTATGTTTTTCCGGAATCCTGCTCCGACAGCATCGCGACGAAGACCTAATGCTAAGCCACGAGCTCTTTAAGAGAATGAGCAACGTGATGGTGCGGCGTTTGCAGCACGCACGCACGCAATTGGCCACTGCGAAACAACTCCGGACCGTCGCATAAAATCAATCGCTCAGATTCACCATGGAGATTTACATTTCGAGACGCTGCCAGCGCTACGGTCCGTATTCGCTGGAAGAATTAGATCAGCAACTCGACGCCGGGATGTTCGATTTGGGCGACTTCGCATCGTCCGATGGTGGACGTAGCTGGACCGCCATTCGCGGGCTTGAGGGAATCACCGTTAAGCCTTTCGCCGTCCAAATCGAACAACCCGGAAATTTCCTCGTCATTCGTTACCGCGGTCGCGTCAATCCGGCCGAAGTCGCGCAGTGCGCGCAGGAAGTGCAAACAGCCTTACGAAAATTGCCGCGCGGGTTTCATCTCCTGGTCGATCTCACGGATCTCGAATTCATGGACATGGCGTGCGCGCCGGAGATCGAAAAAATCATGGACCTGTGCAATGCCGCGGGAGTGGCCGTCGTGGCTCGCGCTGTCCCTGATCTCAAACGCGACATCGGCCTGCAAATCATGTCCTGTTTTCACTATGGCCCCGAAGTGCAGATCGTGACATGCGCCAGCGTGGACGAAGCCCGAAGAGCGCTTTCGGAATTCCCGCCTTCGTTTTCATCCTAAGCGGCAACGCGGTCTCCAGTCGCACCACCGGCTTACTGCCCGCCCGGCGCCGGGGCGAGCAGACGCGAAACCGTGACAAAACGAAAACCGCGCTGCTGCAAGTTTGCGATAATCGCCGGCAGCGCGTCGACGGTGCTCCTAAAACCGACATGCATCAGAACGATCGCGCCGTCGAGATCGGCATCGCTTTTTTGCGTAATGCGATCGATCAAAAACTGTGGAGTTTTCACGGGCTCGACGCCATCGAGGCTATCGATCGTCCAATAGATCGATCGGTAACCAAGAGTATTGGCAATACGCAGGACGCGGTCGTCGCGCTCACCGTAGGGCGCTCTCCAATAGGGCCGGGGACTTTGACCGGTTAGTTCATTGAGAATGACTTCAGCGCGGGAAATCTCTTCGCGCACGATCTTGTCGGTTTGCTTCGTAAGATTGAGGTGATTCCAGGTGTGGTTGCCAACTTCATGGCCGTGTTTGGTTATGGCCGCGGCGCAGTCGCGATTTTTCTGCGCCCAATTTCCGGTGATAAAGAAAGTGCCATGGACGCCGGCCTTTTCGAGAACCGCGATCAAGTCCTCAAAACATTCCGCCTCTGCACCGGCATCGAATGTGAGCGCGATTTCCGATTTGCCGCGCGGGCCGCGAACGACTTCACCAAAGGCGTTCGTATTCTCCAGATTATGCGATCGCGCTTTGCCATCAGGCTTCTGATGACTCGCCTGCAAAAGCGAGCAGCCGCAGACAACCATCAAGAACACCAACAAATTGCTCTTAACGTTGACCTTCAAATTCGTCCGATTCATCCTAAGCATAATATCCCTAACCGCACGTCGGCAATAATCGTAACTTGTTTTTCCTTGCGCAATATTTGCACGGCTCAACCAAAGCCTAACGAGTTATGCTCTTGATGAGGTTTCCGGAAATTCCGGATATTTGTTTTACCGTCTTGCGGGAGATCCGGGGTTCTTCGGAAGCAATCAGCGGTCGGACCTTTCGTATGCCTTCACGCATCCTGACTACTGCGGGATTGCTTGATATCTCGCTGTCCATTTCGCCAAGTCGCTTGTCGAAATAATCGAGCAAGGAGGATTGTCGCAAGAGCTCGGCATTTTCATCGGAATAGTCCTGCAATACGAGCGCGCTAAGCGCCTGGGCCCCGCGCAGCCAGCCACCCAGACTAACGAGTTGAGCGAGCTGATCGCTTTTTAGTTCGTTCATCCCCCGCTGCACGTCCGGAAGCACTCCGTCCCATTCCTTGCGCACGGCGGCCCAATCTTCTCTTTCCGCGTGGTCGATGATGCTGCGGCTGCGCCGAATCGCCGCTTTTTCGACTCCGAGGCCGCGCGCCAACTTGAGCACTGCGCGGCCAACATCTTTTACTTCAACTGCATCTTTTGCTTCGACCGCAATGAATCCTTCGGCAATGACGACGCCGAGCAGCAGCGCCGTCCCAGCCTGATCACCGGGCGGTCTCTGCTGCGCCAGTTCCGGACGCTGCACCGCGCGCCAGTTCGAATGCGCGAATTTGTCGAGCGCATCAAAAATTTCCCGCGGCACCGGAACCAGAACGCCCTTTATCGCGGTCGATTGCGAAGGCAGTTGCGCATCGGACTTGTTAGGCGGCGTCTGAGCGATCGCAAAAGAAATCGGAATCGCGAAGCTGGCCACACAAATCAGAACCTTGTTCATTTTTCTACAAAATAGCGTCACGGATCGCCGCGAAAAAAAGGGCTCCCACGCGGCCTTTGCAGCCGCGCCGAATACTTTTCGGCATTCCCTCAGTTAATGGCATGGTTATCATGGCTGCGCCATCGGATAGTTGAGCGCGCGAATATCCCCGGCGTCACCAGGCCTCTTTGTCTGCGACTTGGCGTATCGTGTCCAGCCGGGCTCTGTTTAACACGCTTATTACAAGTCCATTACAAATTGGTAAGATTTGAGGCTTGTTATTGGGAAGTAAATCCGGTATTTCGCGCGTATGGTTATCTCTCGCTTTCGCCTAACGACTGCTCGCACATGGACGATCTTCATCGCGTGCACGTTGCTCTTTTTTCTGATCAACAGACCAACCCTGAACGCGCAGGACGACGTCTCAGCCGTCGTTGTCACCGGCGAAGAAGTTCCGAGCGCGTATGGCGCGCCACCGGCTTTTTCGCGCAGCCGATTCTCGAACTTAACGAACGCCTATGTACTGCCTCCGTGGGCGGTGTACACTGGACTTATATACCAAGGTGATGCGCTCCATTTTAATAGACCCGACCACATGTTCACACAAGAAGTGGAAGTCGGATTACCTTGTCGTTTCGGTGTCGCAGTTGAAAATTCCATCGAAACTTTTCGTGGGAACTCCCAAGAGCGATCGTTTAGTATCGAAGCGCGTTATGCGCTCGCTGATTGGAATAAGATCCCGCTTAATCCAACACTCTTCGCGGAGTGGAAATTCGGGCTGGGCGATATCCTTCACGACGAAGGACCTCCCGCTCCGCTAGCGAAGGGTGAAGCGCAAGACTTTATTGACGAGAGAAATCCCCTTCCCGATGCCTTTGAATTGCGACTCCTCTTGTCGCAAGATTTTTCGGAAGAAGTTGAATGGGCCCTGAATGCTTTTTTTGAGCAGGAGGTGACCGGCGACCGCGGCCGCGAGTATGGATTTGCTCAGAGCGTGACGATTCCGATCCTCCTTCCCGAAGAGCGGCTAAAGGCCGGCCTTGAAATGCAGCTCACGCTTTTTACCGACAAGGGCATTCGCGACATGCCCTCCTCCCGGTTCGTGGTCGGACCAACGATTGCCTGGAAGCCAACCCGAAATACACGAATCGATGTCTCACCCCTATTTGGCTTGACCTCCGATTCACCGCGAGCGTCGGTCTTTGTCGTTTTCTCAATGCTTTTCGGCGGTGAGAGTCATGAGGCGGAGGCACCGGCTTCTACGCGCAACCGTTAGTTTCCAGAGCTTTCTTTACATGGGCGGCGTTGCGAAAGTGGCGCCCTCTTTTTTTCAGCAAGGCAGCCTTGGATTGTCTGCTAAGGTAAGTTGCGAGATGCAGATTTTCGCGCAGGTAGGACAGTCTTTGTCCGTGCCTTCTGCTAAAGTAAGCGCGTGAAGAAAAAAAATCCCCAGACCGCCGCAAACTCGCGCCATCTCGCGCTCTGGCTCGCGGAATCTTCACGCGACGCCTGGGAAAATGTGATCGCACCGTGGTGCGAGCGCGTTTTACCGGATTGCTGGAAACGCGATTTACCAGCGGTCATTGTAGTGCCAACCCGCGGTCACGCCAACGCACTGAAGGAACGTCTGCTGCATCTCGGCCGCTCACATCTTGGTTTGCATTTCGTCACTCCGATAAGTCTGCGGCAGATGTTGGCTTCCGATGACGATATGCCATCGGCGAGCACGGAAGACCTCCAGCTACTCCTTGCCATCGCCGCGACCGAAATGCCGGACGACCTCACGGCCAAAGCCGTCGCCCGTTCACCCGGCCCACTCCTGCGTGCGCTCGATCGCTTGCAGACTGCGGGATGGAATTTCGAAGAGCTCGCTCTCGAGTCGTTTACACCACTCGTTAGGCATTTCAATGAACTGATAAAACGATGCGGCTTTGTGTTGCCAGGCGAAATCGACCGGCTTCATTTGCAACAAGCAGCGAAAAGCGCACGAAAATTCTCCGATATTCTCATTGCTGGATTCGACAGTGCGCATTGGGAGAATTGGTTTCTTCTTCGCGCGGCGGTAGATCTGGCGGAAAATGCAACCGTTGCCCTTCAGGAGCCGCGAGATCTTTCCGACATCGATCTTTGCTGGATCGGTTCGTGGGAGGAAATTGGGAGTGAAGCGAAACGTCCGACAAAAGCGGCTCCCATCGCCAGCGCGAATGATTCGCTCTTTAGCGAAGCGGAAATGCGCGGCGATACACAACCGACCGCGCGCTTTGATTTCTTAGTTGGCCTCAATTTTTCCGAGCAGGCCGAAGCGATCGCGCGCCAATGTCTGAAATATTTGGCGGAAGAAAATTGCGCGCGACTCGGCGTAATTTTTCCCGGCACGGGCGCATTGCCGCGCCTGGTCACGAGCGCGCTCGCCCGGCTCGACGTTCCGCATAACGACAACATCGCGCACATCGTCCCCGGTGTTTTCGAGTCGGCGGAATGGCAGGCCTGGATTGGGCTGCAGAGCGCGCCGCGGCTCAATTCGTTCCTACGGTTTCTCAACGCTCTGCCGGATGCTGCGGTTTTGTCGTCGAATCTCAGTCGCCATTCCTTCGAGAAGGCTCTGCGGGACAGTTACAGCGAAGTCCTGCTCGATGATCTGGAAGTCCTGCACGCTTATTGTGCATCGCGCAGCGACGAAAAGTTTCAGTTCGTCGCCCAGGTCTTAAACACACTCGTGTTGCTTCCGTCGCGCGCCACGCTCGCTCAATTTCTCGAACATACTCGCACGGCGTTTGCGCATCTCGGTTGGAAACAACATGCCATCGAACTTGCGAACGCCAGCCGCGACTGGCCGCCCCGATTCGAACCTGAGATTTCACGCGCACTCTTTTTGCGCTGGCTGGAAGAAACAGCCACCACTTTTGGCGCAGAACGTTCGCCCACGGGCAATCATCCTTACGCGCGCGTCCAATTGCTCACGGTCGCGCATGCGCAAAATCAGGAATGGTCGCACCTGATTTTCGCGGGTTGGAATGAGGGGGCGTGGCCTGCGCCAGCAGCAGCGGAGTTTGCGCGCGAAGAAGAAATCCGCGCTTTCAATCGCAGCGTGCAGCAGTTGAACAAACGCGCCGCCCGCCAGGGCGGCCAGGGCGAAGGCCACACCGTCGTGCGCGAAAATCATTCGCTTTATCTTGGCCCAATCGAGCGTCGCGCGATCGCCCTGCGGCAATTCGCAGCGGTGCTCGAATCCGCCAGCGAAGGCGTCACGCTCACGGCGAGTTTGGTGCACGAAGGTGCGCCTGAACGTCTTTGGAATCCGAGCGAATGCTTCACCCAGCTGTATCTGCAAACGCATCGCCAGCCTCTCACGCAGGCAATGATGAAAAATCTGCAACGCGCAACCGCGCTTTTGCCAGGCGTTACCCGATCGAGCGGAGAGGTGCAGCAAACCTTGATCGCCTTCAAGGCGCGTCGCGACGATTCAACGCCGGCGGGTGAGTACGATTTTTCACTGCGGCCTAACGACTCATATCGGCCTGTCCCGATTCTGAGCGTAAGTGAAATCGAAACCATGGTTTCATCCCCTGCGATCGTCTGGATGAAACGCTACGTGGGCGTTGAAGAGCCCGACGACAGTTCGAATCCGTGGGCGGCGACCAGTGGCAAATGGGTGCACCGCTGGCTCGCCTGCATCGGAGGGACGAGCTTGCGCGCGTCACCGGAATTTGCGCGATTCCCGGGCGAACACGAGATCGACGAACGAGTTCGTGCATCTGCCGATGAGCGACGTGCGTCCCTGCAACAGCTGTGCCGCTCGTTAGGCAAGCCCATACCTGACTGGTGGATCTCCGGTTGGTTAAACGCGCGCTTTGTCGCACGGCATCTCGGTGGAAAAATTGCCGGCGCGCAGGATTGGAAATGGATCCTGACAGAGTTCCCTATCGGGCGCGAGGGCCCTGTGAAAATAGCCGATGAGGTGGAGCTGCAATTGCGCGGACAGATCGATTTGATCCTTGCGCAAAACGACGCGCCGGATTTCGCCGGCCAAAAAATCTGGGTTGTCGATTACAAGACGGGCTCGACCAAGAAACTCAACACCGGCGATCTGCACGACACGCTGATCAAAGGCACGACGCTCCAGCTCGGTCTTTATGTGCTGGCTTTGCGCGAACGCGGCGCCGCAGAAGTGAGCGCGAGCATTCTCTCGCTTGCCGTCAAAGATATCGAGCCGCAGTTGGATGTGACCCAGCTCGCAGCTCACGCCAACATCTTCGCCGATCTCGCGGAAATGCAGCGCACTGGCGTGTTCGGAATGAAAGGCGAAATACGCGCCGGTTACGGTTACCGCGCGACCTATCCGCTGGCGACGCTGGCGATCGATCCGGATGTTCTCGAGGATAAATGGGCGCGCACGCATCCGAATCTCGTGCTCGAAAAAGAGGAGTGGGAGGTGTATTGAAACCGAGCGATCAACTTGCGCGCGACCGTTTCGCGACCGAACTCGACCGCAATTTCTCCGTGGTCGCCTCCGCCGGCTCGGGAAAAACCACTGCGATCACGCAGCGCATTCTGTCTATCGCACGCTCATCGAACGCGAAAGAAATCCTGCCGCGACTGGTCGTGGTCACGTTTGCAAATCGCGCGGCCGATGAAATGCAACAGCGCACGCGACAACTGTTGCTCGAAGAGAATTTGGAAGAGGAAATTCAAACCCCCTTTAATCGCGCCTTTTTCGGAACGATTCACTCCTTCTGCATGAAGTTGCTGACCGATTACGGCCATTATCTTGGTCTGCCCGCGCCACTGGAATTACTGAGCGACGACGACGATCTCTGGCAGGAATTTATGCAAGGTCAGACGCGCATCGGACACTCGTTAGGCGAAAAAGAACGCGCACAACTCCTGCGTCTGGTGCAGGCGCGCGATCTGATGGAACTGGCGCGCCGCGCCGAATCTTCGGTCCTGCGCGCCGATGAGCTTACGCCATGTCCGTCGCTCGATTTTTCGGAGATTTACGCGCAGCGCGACAGAGGAAAATACAACACCATTCGCCAGTCGCAGGCGGAATTGCGCGAGTGGGAAAAACGTTACGCCGGGGATTGGGAATTTCTTCGCTGGCCGGTTTGTTTCCCTTTGTCGGGCAATTTTGTTGAGCTTTGGCGCGAGAAATTTTCGCCGCTGCGCCGTTGGATTTGTAATCTTGCAACCTGCGTGGCCGCTGAAGTTCAGCGCGATTATCGCGAATTTCGCCTCGAACGTGGCCTCGTCACTTATCCGGATCAAATCGCGCTCGCGAAAGAGTTGTTGCAGCATCCCGTGGCCGGACCGCGCATCCGCGAAGAAAATTTGCGCGTCATTCTGGATGAAGCGCAGGACACGGAGCCCGCGCAATTCTTTGTCCTTCTTGAAGCGACGCGACCACCTTCGGTCGGGGGCAACTGGATGGAAACACGTGCTGATCCGCCGCAGCCCGGACACTTCTGCATGGTCGGCGATTTCCAGCAATCGATTTACCGCGACCGTGCGGATTTACCTTACTACCGTGCGGTGCACGACGCGCTGGTTGCGGATGAAAATGGCGAGAGCCTCGAATTTTCCGTCACGTTCCGGCTCGATCAGAAGCAGCTCGATTTCGTGAACGAAACGTTTCGCGAAATTCTGAATGACGCGAATGGTCAGGTGCGATTCGTCGAATTGCATCCGCGCCCGGAAATTCTTCCCGGAAAGGTGATCCGGGTTCCGCTGGTCGCGAAAGAGCTGCTGCCCGAAGGGAAAAAGCTGAAGGATTATCAAAAGGCCCGCATCGAAGCGGATTATGTCGCGCGGTGGATCAAAAACGTCGGACTGAAAAAACTCTGCGCGGATTCATGGCAAGAGGTCGCGATTCTTTGTCCGCGCAAAGCATGGTTGCAAACCATGGCGGCTGCGCTGCGCCGTGTGCCACTCCCGGTCGCCATTCAATCGGAACGCGACGTGAAAGGCGATAGCCCGGCTTACGCGTGGCTGACCGCGCTGCTCACGATCATAACCGATCCGCATAATGCCTACGAAATCGTTGGTGTGCTCCGGGAAATTTTTGGCGTCTCCGATCACGACTTGGCCGTATTTTCCGAAGGCCAGGGTTTCCGTTTTCGCGTCGATGAAGAATTAGCCGCGACCGGAAAAGTTTCATCGCACCTCCGCGCGCTCGCGGAGATCCGGCAGCGCGTGCA
Source organism: uncultured Verrucomicrobiae bacterium (assembly GCA_963824795.1). Taxonomy (GTDB): domain Bacteria; phylum Verrucomicrobiota; class Verrucomicrobiia; order Chthoniobacterales; family UBA10450; genus JBBQFI01. The sequence continues at coordinate 10,351 of CAWGQU010000015.1, forward strand.
GGGTCTAGCGCTCTTCGATGCAATCATGCGGATTGTTGATGAAACACAACTGCGCGAGCGCTTGCTTCTTTTGCCGGTGGAAGAATTTGGCGATCTCTCGCGCGAGCTCGATGCATTGCTGGCGCAAGCAGCGGACGCGGAAGCGAGCGGGCTGATCCTGTCCGAATTCGCCGAACGTTTGCGCGATGACTTCGCAACTTCCCGCAGCGTCCGTTTCGCTGCCGACGACAACGCCATTCAACTCATCACCTCACAGAAAGCGAAAGGCTCGGAGTGGCAATGCGTCATCATTCCATTTCTCGCGCGCGAACTGCGTTTACCGACGCCGCCTTATCCGCACCTCGTGAAATCGCCGGCCAGGGGCGAGCTGCTGCTTGCGCTCGGGAAGGAAGACAAACCGAAGGAACTTAAGGAAGCGATCGAGCGTGCGCAGGCGCAGGAGCTTGAACGTTTGCTCTACGTCGCAACCACGCGCGCGCGACACACTCTGGTGCTTCCGCTCGATCAGGAAATTTTCTCGAACCCCAAAGGCGAGCTTGTGAAGACCGCGCAATTGCGACGTTTGCTCCGCGACAAGGATGTTTATGCGGGAGAGTTTGACGAATGCGCGAGTGACGATCGACGACGCTGAAGAATCGAAACCGATCGTGGCTGCGGCGGAAAAGATTCAATCCAAAATCGAGCCGTTAACTTCTCGCGAACTGAAACGCGCGGCGCAGCGCGCCTCAGAATTTGTGAACAGGATTACGCCGAGCGCTTTTGATGCCGATATTTCGGAGAGACCGCTCTCGCGTTCGCGCCTGGATAATCCAGCAACGCTTTACGGGCGTTGGTGGCATCAGCTTGTGCAACGGCTGCCGTGGAACAAAGAAGATGCCTGGGACGCAATGTTCCTGGCTGCACTCGAGCGCGCCCCCAATCGCGCCAGTGCTGAAAAAGAATGGAAGCTTTTTCGCGCGCACGTTTCC
>CAWGQU010000016.1:0-47900 GCA_963824795.1 uncultured Verrucomicrobiae bacterium
CGCGTGGGGCTGGCGTCGCGCGGCAATTGCGAAAGCCCGATATAATCCTTCTTCGCCTTTAACTCGGCGCGGAGCGCGGCATATTTCTTTACCGTCTCACGTTTTCGGTTATTGCGATTAATCCAGGAGGTTTTAGCCATAATGGAACGCGGAAAGTAGCGGACATGCTTGCAAAAGCAACCGCTTTTTCCAATCGTTCTCGCTCCAGGAGCAAGCAACAATGTCCAAACTTGAACCCTGATTAATCGAGAATGTTCCCACTTTACCAGGAAAGATTCCCAGAGACCGCCCTCGGCCTCGTCCACACGCTAACGGCGAGTCTCCGAGCGGCCGTGCAAATTCCAGGCGATCCGGTTCTGATTCGCGAAATCGAATACCCAAAGCTCGCGGAAATCGCGATCGACTTAACCGGAAGCCAGGTGCGTTTGAACGCTCCGCATCCTTCTCCGCCCGCGGGGAACGGAGAGCCAGCACTTACTGCGCAGCTTTTCACTCTGAAGGCATTGCCTCTATCGATTGGCGAGGCGCAGCTTTACTTCACCATCGATGCAAATGGGGTTGTTTTGCATCGGAACAAAGACAATGCGGGCAATCTTTTTTTGCAATTACAACGCGTGGATAACGGACGGATCGTCATCGCGATGCGGCAACGAGACCTGGAAATACTGGTCGAGAAAATCGCAAAAACCGAAGCTGGCAAACAGGGAGTGGCGATCGAGCATATGCAGTTGAACCTAACGAGCCGGGGTCCGCGTTCGTTAGGCGTGGAGATTCGCGTGCAGGCGCGCAAGTTATTTGCACGCGCACTCGTCCGCGTCGCCGGTGTCTTAAAAATAGACGAACAACTCGTGGCGCGATTCTCGAATCTGACCTGCAACGGCGATGGGGCCATGGCCACACTGGCGTGCAGCGTTCTTGCGCCTCATTTGCAAGCGCTGCAGAATCGCGGCTTCCCGTTGCTCACCTTCGCGCTGGGCGAGGTGCAGCTTCAAGACATTAACTTAAGCGTCGGCGATGGCGTTGAAGTGGCGGCGGAATTCGGCGCTGCTCCCGCGTGATGGCAACTTGAAAATTATGTTTTGCTAACTTCGGGCTGCAAGTATGGTCGCCGACTCCCCAAAGACATCATTTCCTCCCCATGATCATCAAGATCGGTTTTGATATTGAATTCAAACTCGTTGGCTCGACGCCAATGATTCTGATGCTCTATGTACATCCGTCGCGCCGCGCCGATCTGCGCACGGAAGAAAATGTGATGGTAACGCCCGACGTTCCCGTGACGAAGTTTACCGATGTCTATGGCAACATTTGCGGACGCCTTGTCGGGCCGGCGGGAAATATCCGGCTGACACTCGACGCATTGATCGAGGACCACGGCGAACCGGACCGCAAGGAATGTCCGAACGCGGTGCAGAACAAAATCGAGGATCTTCCCGACGAAGCGCTCGGTTATCTGCTCCCGAGTCGCTATTGCGAAGTGGACAGGCTTTCGGATGTGGCGTGGAAACTTTTTGCGAACACTGCGCCCGGCTGGCCGCGCGTGCAGGCGATTTGCGACTGGGTAAATCAGCACATCACTTTTGGTTATCAATTCGCCAACCAGAACAAATCGGCGTTTGACGTCTACGGCGATGGCCGCGGCGTTTGCCGTGATTTCAATCACCTTGCCGTCACGTTTTGCCGCGCGATGAATATTCCTGCGCGCTACGTTACGGGATATCTCGGAGACATTGGCGTGCCGGCCGCGCCCTATCCGATGGATTTCAGTGCGTGGTTCGAAGTTTATCTGGGCGACCGCTGGTATACGTTTGATGCGCGCCACAATTGCCCGCGCATTGGACGAATTTTGATAGCGGCAGGTCGCGATGCGGCGGATGTGGCGATGACGACAAACTTTGGCCGGGCCATTCTGAAAAAATTCGTCATCGTTACTGACGAAGTGCGCAACGGCGTCGCGGCCTGAAATTTTCGCAGCCTACCTTTTCGCCAGTCGTCGGAACATAAAAGCGCCGAGCACGAGAAACAAAATGTTCGGCAACCAAACGAGCAACTCCGGATGCAATTTCGGATTCGCGCGCAACGTATCGGCGATGATGATGAAAAGGAAATACACAATCGCCACGACGAGGCTCATGAGAAAACCGATCGAAGTTTCGCGTCGATGCGCCGTTACGCCCAGCGGTACGCCGATTAAGGCAAAAGCGAGGCAGGAAAATGGAAATGAGAAACGCTTGTTGATCTCCGTACGGCTCGCACTCTGCTCCTTTTGGTCTCCGGTTTTAAGCTGATCGAGTAACTGCTCGATCGAAAGGGCCGAGCGGCTCGGTTGTTTTTTTTCTGTCTCATACAAATCCGTCAAGCTGATCGGCAGCGTTCCCTCCGTCATGTTGATCCCGTCGCGGATTTTTCGCAGATCCCACGGATTAGCTTCGTCGCGCTGTTGATAGCGAGCGTGATAGAGGTGCATCAGGATGCGCTTGTGCGCGAGATCGGCTTCCAATTTCCCTGTCCTGGCAAACGTGACTTTCATCGGCATCCCGTTCTCGTTCATTTCGAAAACGATGACGTTCTGCAGCTTCCTCCCCTGCTTCTTTCCGACGTAAATTTTTCGGCCGGGAAATTCGTCGATCACCTGATCGCTGCCGAATAACGCCATCGGGTTCCGCGTCGCCAGATCGAAGATTGTGCTGCGCAATCTTTCCTGCGCTGCGGGCGCGACTTTTACATTTAACCAGAGACAGATCGCAGTCGCCGCAAGCGCGATGAAAAGCAGCGGCAGGCAAACGCGCGTGATACTTACACCGTTGCTGCGTAACGCGATCAATTCGTTATCCGCAGACAGCCGTCCAAAGACGAGCAGGATCGCGGTGAGCAGACCCCACGGAATGGTGAAGATGAGGGAGAACGGCAAAACGTAAGCGATGAACGTAGCCAGATATTCCGCCGGCACGTCGTGATTCACCAGCAATGGGAGGAGCTTGCGAAAAATATTGCCGACGACGAGCACGAGGCTGAGCACGAAAATCGCAAACAGGATGTTTACGAGAAGCTCGCGGCTGATAAATCGATCGATTAGTCTCATCCTGTTGTGTGTTAGTTCCTCACTGTAGCCGACAATGAAGCACGGAAGTGCCGCATTTGCTTCTGCGCGAACTTTGCTACCTTGAGGGCCGAATGAGCAGCGAGCTCCACGATGTGGCAATTATTGGCGGCGGTCCTGCTGGGAGCACGGCCGCGACTTTACTCGCGCGAAGTGGTCGCCGGGTCATCGTCTGCGAGCGCGAAAAATTTCCGCGTTTCCACATCGGCGAATCGCTTTTGCCCGCCAGCATGCGCGCATTCGATCGCCTCGGTGTGCAGGAAAAACTGCGGGCCGTTTTCATGGAAAAATTTGGCGGCGAAATGTCCAGCTCGTGCAGTGACGAGGGTGTGCGTTTTTATTTCAAGGACGGTTACCAATCGAAATGCGATCGGGCCTATCAGGTAACACGCGCCGATTTCGATAAGTTATTGCTCGATCACGCCGCCGAAAACGGAGCGGAAATTCGCGAAGAGACCGCCGTGCAAAGCGTGAGCTTTTCCGATGATCACGTTCAACTGCTTGTCGCAAACAAGAATGGTGAATCGGCCGAAATCCGTGCGCGATACCTGATCGATGCGAGCGGCCGCAATTCGTTCATCGGTGCGATGTTCAGGCTCAAGAAAAATTACGAACAGCTGCAAAAATTTTCGCTCTTCGCCCATTACACCGGTGTTACGCGCCCGGAAGGTCGCGACGGCACACTCACCCGGATGGTTCGCGGACGTGATCGCTGGTTTTGGTCGATCCCGCTCACGATGGAGCGAGCGAGCATCGGAATCGTGCTCGATACTGGCAATTTCCGTGAAGCAAAACAAAATCCGGAAACGTTTTTTGAAAACGCGATCGCGGAACAACCACTTCTTGCGGAGACAATGCGTGAGGCAAGGCGAGTAACGCAGGTTTACACCGCCGCCGATTTTTCCTATCGCAACACGAAGCTCGCCGGGGATCGATGGCTGCTTGCGGGAGATGCTGCGGGCTTCATCGATCCGGTTTTTAGCAGCGGTGTTTTTCTTGCCATCATGTCGGGCGAGCTCAGCGCCGACGCGCTCAATCGCGTTCTCGACAAACCAAAAAGCGCCCGCCGGCTTTTCGCTCGCTACGAAAACCAGTTAAATCGGGCGATGGATGTTTACGTTCGCTTTGTAAACGCGTGGTACAAAAAAGAATTCATCGAAGTTTTCCTCCATCCCCAGGACATCCTGCAGATCCCACCCGCGGTTAACGCCGTTCTCGGAGGCAACATTCGCGGCAGTCTCGCGATCAGATGGCGGATGTGGATTTTTTATCTGCTCGTTTTCTTGCAAAAATACTTTCCACTTTGTCCTCGCCGCACACTCCTCCCTCAGAAAGTTGTTCCATCTACAACTGCGGAGCCGCTCGAGGCCGTTTCCTAAAACAGCATGCGTAAGATCATCGCCGCCGGTTTGGTGGCGTTACTTAGCCTAACGAGTTGTCAGACATCTGGTCTGCGCCATCTGTTCACACCGCCGACACCGAACTGGGCGGCCAGAATCGGCCAACTCCAATATCGCGGACCCAGGACGACATTGATCGGCGAAGTGCTGGTGCGTTTCTCCAAGAGCGGCGATTTCGAACTCACGTTTACGAAGGGTCCCGGCGTGACGCTTCTCGTCATCCATCAGGATTCGAAGTTTGCGCGTGTCGAAGGCCCACTCGCGCGGGGCCGCTGGGCCGGACCAATAGAAAAAGGACCGCGACGACTAAGCGGCTGGCTTGCTTTGCGAAATGTCCTTGAGCACGGACAGAAGCCGATGGTGAAATATTCGAACGGCACCGAGACTTTTGTTTTCGAATTCTGATCCGGTTTCGGTTTCGTTGAATTCGTTATGCCGTTTTCTCAGCTCATCGCCCGACTCGTTACGCAGCGGCGTCCGCTCGTGTGGACAACGGTCGCCGTGGTCTCGGCGGCGTCCATTCTAATTCTTGTTGCCAAGCTTCGCCTCGATACCGAAGTGCTCAATCTTTTGCCGAGCCATTTCGAATCGGTCGAAGGTCTGAAGGTTTACAACAGTGAGTTTGCGCAAACGCGCGAGCTGACATTCGCGCTAGTCGCTCAGCCCGATGACGCCGACAAGCTGGAGGAATTTGCGCCGCGTTTTGCCGAATCATTACGCAAACAGCCGTGGTGCGTACGAGTTCTGGCCGGTTCGCCGATGGAAACGCCCCGGGGTATTCAGGATCTGCAAAACATTGCGCTGCCGTTGCTGCTCAATGTCGAACCAGCGGCTTTCGATGAAACGATTGCGTTGCTGCAGCCGGCAAAAATGCAGGAGCGCCTGCATCGGTTGCGTGAGGAAATTGAATCGGGTTCGCCGCGCCCGCAGTTTGAATTACAGCTCGACCCGCTCGGTCTTGTCGCGCCCGCACTGAAGCCGTTCGCAGCGAATGCTTCGCTCGAAGAAGAACAACCGCTCACTTCTGCCGATCGGACCACCCGTATCGTTCTCGCAGTAACGAATCAACGGACAATTGGTGCGTTCGATTGCCAAAGGTTGATGCGCCAGGTCAATGCGTTTCGCGCACAAGCGCACGAAGGCTGGAACGGCGGGCCATTGCAGATTTTGGTCACGGGCCGATCGGCCTATGTCGCGGAAATCTCGCTGAGCATGCGGCATGACATCATCGTCACTCTGCTGGGTTCAATGCTGCTCGTCGGCGGCGTATTCTACATCGGTTTTCGCCGCTGGCTGCCACTGCTCGGCATGGGCATTTCTCTCCTGCTTTGCTGTCTGGTCGCGCTTGCAGTTGGCATTCTTATTTTTCACAAGCTCAACATGGTCACGGTCGGATTCTGCGCGATCCTCATCGGACTCGGAGTCGATTTCGCCATTTTGATTTTTGGTCGTTACCAGCAGGCCCGCGATGAAGGCCACGAACATCCGCGCGCCGTAGAAGAATCAATCGCCAGCCTCGGTCGCGCCATTTTCTTCGGCGCGTTAACGACCGCAGTCGGATTTCTCGCGTTGCTCCTGAGTGGCAGCGCTGGATTCACGCAACTCGGAGTCTTGATCGCAATCGGCATTTCCTTTGCCGGTCTTTTCATGACCACGGTCTTCTTTCTCTTCATCCCGCGAAAAACTCCACCGCGGCACGGTGATTGGATTTTTACTGCCGCGAAAAATTACGTTCGCTGGTGCGTGCGCCGCCCCGCTCCGATGCTGGCGATCTCAACGCCGATACTCGTGTTGCTCACTGTGATCGCCATTTCTCCTCGGCCTTCGCTGCCGATCGATTCAAGCACGCGTTCGATGGAGCCAAAAAACAGCGATGCCGGACATGCGCTGGAAACCATCATGAGCAAAATGCCAACGCGTTGGGAACCGGTTCTCGGAATTGTGCGCGCGCAGAATCAGCAACAACTGCACGATTACTGGCAGGCGGTCGAAGCGCATTGGACGAAGGTGCAAAGCTCCGGCGAGATCAAAAACTTTTCGACACCGGCTGCACTCGCGCTTTCGCCGCGAAGGATGCAAACGAATCGCGCGAAATTGAGCGCGATCGATTTCACCGCAGCACGGAAAGCATTGGAAACAGCCATCACGGCGGACGGATGGAGTCGCGACACCTTTGCGCCCGGATTCAAATTGATCGACGAACTACAGCGCGCTGCCAATCCGGCGACCGCAATTCCCGATTGGCGAAACTTGCTCCCGCCATCGTCGAGCTGGTGGTTCCTCGTCGATCGCTATTTCGCGCACGATCCGCTTCTCACGGTGGGATTCGTTACCACGAACGCGCCCGTCACGAGCCACGTACAAAAACAAATGCTCCGGCGCGAATTGCCGACGCCCGGAGTTCCCATTGTTTTGTCGGGTTGGAGTTTCACGCTCACCGACTTGCTGCCCTGGTCGCGCCATCAACTCCTCGTTATCAGCGCACTCATGGCGGTCTTCGACGCGACTTTGCTTGCGCTTCTCTATCGCGATTTGCGCCTTTGGCTGATTCAGATCGCGACGCTCATCATGGCGATCGGAGGAATGATTGCGTCGATGAAATTGCTAAGCATTCCGCTCAATTTGCTCAACGTCCTCGCGTTCCGGCTCGTCCTCGCGATCGGTGTCGATTACGGAATCTACGTTTTGCTTGTCTGGCAAAAAGCGCGCGAACTCGAGCATGATGTCGCGGGCGTAGTCAAACCCGTCGTGCTCGCGGGCCTTACTGCAATCGCCGGTTTTGGTTCGCTTGGGATCGCGGATAATCCAACATTGAGTGGACTTGGAATTGCCTGCGCACTCGGACTTTTCTGGAGCCTTGCCGCGACGATTTTCTTTACTTTACCCGCAGCGGCAGCAGCTGAACCGAAGCTGTGGCGCGAAGAATCATTGCAGCCGATGGAAACATCCAGACATGTTTAGAACGATCTTATGAATCCAAATTACACATTGTCATCCCGAGCGGAGCGAGGGACCCCGCAAACAAAGTCGTGTGTGAATCGTGAGGTTCTTCGCTGCGCTCAGAATGACAACCGTGTTCATGGGATGGCTTCGAGAAGCGCCGCCATTTTCTTTCTTCTGTTTGCTTTTACAGCGTCGGCGCCGGCTCAATCGCTTTCCCCAGCCGAGGTGAAAACTTTGCTCGCGCGCATTCGGGAGAAGCGCGCGGCCGCACCGCAGGTCCAGGCAGATTTTCACGAGGACAAGAATGTCCACTTGCTCAACAAACCAATCGCCAGCGAGGGCAAGGTTTGGTTCCAGGCGCCTAATAAATTCCGCCGTGAAGCGAAGGGAAACGCACCGAGCGTGACCGTGAGCGATGGCCAGCAACTTTGGATTTATTATCCGAAGTTCCAATCGGCCGAACATTACTCGTTAGGCAAGCGATCGCCGCTCGATGCCGGAATTGCCGCGCTGACCGCGGGACTGAATCTTGAAAATGTCGAAGAGACCTATCGTATTGCCGCCAAAAAGCTGGATAAAGGTTACGAACTGGAGCTGGCGCCGCGTCACCCTTCGCTAAAGAAATTCCTGCAAAAATTTGCCATTCGGATTAACGATGAGTTGCAGGTGGAACGAACCGAAATGCTGCAGCCCAATGGCGACCGGATCGTGACCGTTTACTCGAACATAACGCGAGCGCCGATTGATCCCTCGACCTTCGAATTTACGCCTCCGCCCGGAACAAACATTACGACGCCTCTAGGACATTAGAAGTTCCTGCTTGTGTAGGGACGGTCATAGACCGCCGCTACAGGATTAGCATTCCGTTTGCTGGCATTTAGATTCAATCGATGTCGCGGAACCTCGACAAAATTCTCGCGAACGCCGAGCGACAACTTGCCGCTACGGCGGCAAAGCGCCCTACTGATGTTCTCCCTCTCTACAAGAAATTCCTCAAGATCGAGGAACACAGGCTGCGGCTGAGACATCAGGCGGGCGGCGGTGGTCGCGACATCTGCGCCGGGCGCGCGGAGTTGATCGATGTTTTATTGCGCCACGTTTTCGATCAGGCCAAAGCAGGCGCGCGCAAGGATCCGCCGATTCCAGTCGCCCTGATGGCTCTCGGTGGCTATGGCCGACGCGAGCTCAATCCGTTCAGCGATGTCGATGTAATGTTCCTGCATCGTCAAAATGCTGCGAACGTTTCCAGCGAGCTCAGCGAACTGGTTGAACAGGTTCTTTATCTCCTTTGGGATATTGGTTTCAAAGTCGGACATTCGACGCGCTCGATTAAAGACGCCATTTCGCAGGCCAATAGCGATATGTTGACGAAAACCGCGATGCTTGAGGCACGATTGCTCGCAGGCGACGCAAAACTTGTGCGCGCGTTTCGCGATCAATTCCGCAACAAATGCGTCAACGGTTTCGAGCGGCAGTATCTCGAGCTGCGCATGAAAGATCAGGCGACGCGACACGCGAAGTTTGGCAACAGCGTGCACATGCAGGAACCGAATGTGAAAAGCGGCTGCGGCGGACTTCGCGATTATCAAAACCTGCTTTGGATGACTTATTTCAAAGAAGGCGCGCTTACTACCACCCATCTCGTGGGACGCGATTGGCTTAGCGAGACCGATCAACGTCGCCTCGATGGCGCTTACGATTTTTTGCTTCGTGTTCGGACTGCGCTGCACTACGAAACGAAACGCGCAACCGATGTTCTGCATTTGAACATCCAGGAACAACTCGCCCACCGCCTGCACTATTCGCAGGCGACTGCACTGCTCCGCAGCGAAGCGTTCATGAAGGATTATTACGCGCACACGCGGGAAATTTTCCGGATCACGGAGCGAATCACCGAGCAATTTGTCCGTGGTCAATCATCGGGAATGCTGCGCTCGCTTCTAAGCTTCCTGCCCAAACCCCGCAGCAAAGAAGAAGATTTTGGCGATTTCGTTAGTCGCGAGGATCAATTGCACGCGAAGCAACCGAATGTTTTCCAAACAAATCCGAACTTGATGATGGAAGCGTTTCGGCTCGTGCAGACGCAACGGCTCGAGCTGAGTCCGGAGTTGGAAGATCTGTTCGCGCGCAATTTGAACCTGGTCACGCGCACCTTTCAATACGCCAAAGAACCGCGGGATATTTTTCGGACAATCCTTTCTCAAAAAGGCGAAGTCGGCCGCGTTCTGCGCACAATGCACCGAGTCGATTTTCTCGGGCGCTACATTCCGGAATTCGGCGGGCTCACCTGCCTCGTGCAGCATGAATTTTTTCACCGCTACACTGCGGACGAACACACGCTTGTTTGCATCGACAAGCTCGACGCTCTCACCACAACAGAGGATCCGAAGCTGGTGCCGTATCGCAAGCTGTTCGAGAAACTCGATGATCCACTCGTCTTGTATCTCGCCCTTTTGATGCACGATACCGGCCGCGGTATTGCCGCGAGACCGCATTCCGAAGCGAGCGCTCTTTTCGCCGGTCGCGTCGCGATCCGATTGCAGCTCTCTTCGGACGAACGCAAGTCGCTCGTCCTCCTCGTCGATCATCACGTCACCATGTCGAACATGGCGCAGCAGCGAAATCTGGATGACCCGGAAACGATCATCGAGTTCGCCGCGATTGTGAAGGATCAAAAAAATCTCGATGCTTTGATGCTGCTCACGCTGGCCGACGGTCAGGGGACAAGCGCCGAAGGATGGTCGGATTGGAAGGAATCTCTCGTCTGGCATCTTTATTACGCGACTTCGCAATACCTCGCCGACCAGGACGCATTCAATCAACAGATGAAGATCGAGCGCGAGGCATTAAGCGCCGCGGTCCGCGCGCGATTGCCCGAGGATTTTGCCGAGGAAATCGAAGCTCATTTCGATTTTATGCCCGACAATTATTTCAGAGCGTTCGCCGTGGACGATATCGCTTCGCACTTGCGATTGTTCCGCGATTTTTTTGCAAAGCGTTCTTCGGACGACAGTTCGCCTTTTGCGCCAGCGGTAAAATGGGAAGCGTTTCCGGAACAAGGCCACAGTATTGTTTCTTTTTGCGCATGGGATCAGCGGCAATTGCTCGCGCGCATCGCGGGCTCGTTCTCGGTCGTGCCAATCAATATTCTTAGCGCCGATATTTACACGCGAGGCGACAACCTCGTGCTCGACGTCTTTCGCGTTTGCAGCGCCGACGCCAAAGCTGTGACCGACCGCAAAAAATGCGAGCAGGTGGAGAGAACGCTTTCCGATTCGTTAGGCAATCAGGCTTTTGATTTTCCACCTTTGATCGCAGAGGCCCGTCACAAGAGTCGCGATGGACTTCCGCGAGGGATCGATTTTCCAACCCGTATCAGCATCGACAACAAAGTGCATCCGACTTACACGTTGGTGCAGATAGAAACGCCGGATCGTCTGGGCTTGCTCTACGATCTGCTTTCCTGCCTCGATCGAGAAGGGATTTCTATTTCTCTCTCGCGCATTAGCACCGAGAAAGGCGCTGCCGTCGACACCTTCTACGTGGCGGATGCCGCGACCCGCAGCAAGATCACTGACTCCAATCGCATTGATTCGTTGCAAAAAAAACTGCAGGAGGCCGCGGTCCTGAACGAAGACACGTAGTCGAGCGCACGGGGAAATTCTCTGGCCTTGAGTGCCTTCCGGTCTAGTTTCAACAGATTTTTATCGCCTCATGAATGTAATCATTCTCGCCGCCGGTTACGCGACGCGGCTTTATCCGCTGACCTTGAACAAGGCGAAGCCGCTTCTGGAAGTCGGTGGCAAACCGATCATCGAGTGGGTCGTGGACAATCTTGTCCCGGTCCCAGGCCTGAAGACATTCTATGTGGTGACAAACAACAAATTCGCCAGCGACTTCCAAGATTGGGCGAAGGCCTACGCTAATCGCCATCCAGAAATAAAACTCAAGATCATTAATGACGGAACCACCAGCGATGCGGACAAGCTTGGTGCGATTGGCGACATCAATCTGGTAATCACGCGCGAAGAATTAGCGGGCGATGATCTTCTCGTCGCCGCCGGCGATAGTTTGTTCAGTGAACCACTAACCGATTTCGTTGCTAAGGCGCGCGGAGCAAAAGCGGTCCTGGCGACATATGATGTTGGTGATTTGGAGGCGGTGAAAAAGTACAGCAACATCACAACGGACAACGAAGGGATCATCACCGATTTCGAAGAAAAACCGCCGAAACCCCAGAGCACGCTGGCGGGAATAGCTCTGTATTATTTTTCCCGTGAAACAGTTCCGATGTTTACGACTTACACAGCGGCTGGAAACAATCCGGATCAGCCAGGCCGATTCATCCAATGGCTCTACAAGCAGACGCCGGTCAAAACCGAGCAAATCAAGGGAACCTGGTTCGACATTGGCAGCAAGGAAACGCTCGAAGCTGCCAATAAGATTTTCGGTAAATCGTAGGCGACTACTTCAGCCGATTTTCATCGAACTCAATCAGGTCGAAGTACGTTCGGATATCTTTCCTGTCAGCGCCGCCCGCCTCTTTCAGGAAATGTAGAAAGCGCGCCTTTTTCACCGGCGTGTCGGGCGCGCGCGAAATCATCGCACGATTCCATTCTTCGATTTGTTCGGCAGAATGTTTGACGCCATTTTGCCCGATCCACTCCACGATAGCCTGATCGTCATCTAACCGATCAGCTGCTTCCTCAAACGCGTCCGGATCCAACTTCAGAAATGCAAGCAAGTGTTTGTCGAACCCGACGGTCTTGTAGTTGTAACCGTTGAGTAAACCTTTGCGGTGCAGCTTCGCCTTGTCGATCAGCCGCGCCAGATGCACATAGCCGCCGAGTCGTTCATACGGACTCCGTGGAAAGAGTTTGCGCATCAACTGCGACTACGAAGTCGCGGGCAGTGGTGGAGAGAAGACAACCGAAGCCGACGCATCGTTAGCCGGCTCGCTCTTACTATCAGCTGCCGGCAACAATTCGCCCTGAGTCAGTTCCTTTTTACCAATCATCAATTGTCCCGAAAACATTCCGCCTTTTTCCACCGAGATGGCGCGCGCGGTTACGTCGCCATCGAGCGAGCCGGTCTTATGAATAACGACGACTCCTTCAGCGATAATCTCGCCCGTCATGTGGCCGCGGATTTCGATACTCTTCACGTTGATGCGACGGAAAAATTGCACATCTGCTTTGCGCTCGACGACCACATGCGCTGCCGTGAGCCGGCCGGGAATTTTTCCACTGAAGTTAATCGTCGCCGCGCCCGAGCAATTTAGATTGCCGCGCAGTTTTCCTTCAATCAACGCAGTGCGACAAATCACCGTGTTACTGCTGAGATCACCTTTCGCCGTCAGGTGCACTTCGCCATGCGTGCGAATGCTGCGACTGAAGCTCGTCGTGATTTTGTAATCCTGCAGGTCGATGTGCGCGCTGCAAGCAGGACAAATAGTCGAACTCGCCGCGGAGCTAACCTCTTGTTTCGCCTTGCACTCGAAACACTCGATTTGCGAACTGGTTTGCCGTCCCCAAAGATTCTCGAACTTTCGAAGAATCGGCCCTGCCACCTCAGCGGCTTGGGCCGCGGGCTTCTCGACTTTTACGCGAAACTTCGGCTGCGGTTTTGGTGTCGAAGGCGCATAATGCCGGCCACATTGCCGGCACATTGTGCTTTTCGCAGCTGCATACTCCATCTGCTGAAACCCACAGTGCGGACACTCCAGGCTTGTCTTAGCAGGCGAAGTTGCCACTGATTACGAAAGGTAGAACGCCTCCAGACTACGCGCGTGCGCCAAACGCAGCTTTCACCGGCGTCGCCGGTTCCTCATTGCGCACAATTTCGGGTTTGTGCGTCGTCGGCATGGTACTTGGCTTGCCGGCGCCGCTCGTCACTTCCGATTTGCCAATGAAAGTCGCACCTTCCTCGATGACGAGGCGTGTTGCCTTCAAATCGCCCTGCAGCGTGCAACGCGATTTTAATTCGCAACGTTCACCGACGGTGATATTGCCCTGCACTTTCCCATACACGGTGATCGACTTCGTTTTGATTTCGCCCCGGATGTCCGCATTCTCACCGATCGTCAGCACGCCATCGCTATGGATTTCGCCTTCGACTTTACCGTCGATGAGAAGTTCCTTTTGGAATTTGATCGAGCCTTTAATTTCGACGTCGCTCGAGAGAACGTCCTTACCAGCATGTTCTGCCATATATTTTCTGTGATCGGTTGTTGATGGAGATGGAAATGGTGATGGTGACTTGATTGGTTCTTCACGGGAAGCAGGACGCTCGTTCCATTCTGTGCCCGAATTCGGCAAGGTTTCACCGAGTGGAGACGCAGGCTTCTGCGGAATGAATTTCTTCAACACACCCCATTATTGCCGCCGCATCCCAGAGTGTCAATAAGTCTCCAAAAACAATCCCGAAAATCTCATGGAATTTGGTTAACTCTATAAAGTTTTCCGGAACCGTTTTGGAGTTTTAGCTGCACAAAATCGGGCGCCCGGCTCGGGTTGCGATCCAAAATTTGGCCAAGCGAATCCTCTGGAATGGGAGCATTCAGAATCGCGGCCGAATTCTCCAAGACTCGATCTGAATCATAAACAAAGATCCAGGCGATTCGCTGGCGCCGAAGAATATTCCACGCAGTCTGTGGATCACTTGTTAGGTAAAAGTGTGCGGTCTGTGCGATGCCGGAGAGGCTTTCGTGCGAACTGCCCGCCAGACCCGGCTGCTTCGACCAATAGGCAATTGCCGGTGACAGCCACCACGGCGCCAAAAACGCTTCAGTTTTGTTCGAGCGAATTTGCGTTGCTAAGGCGCGCCATTCCATCTTTTCTCGCCGCGCTTGCGTCAGTTCGATTACTTTTGACTCGTTAGGCCACAAACGTCCATCCCACTCTTGCAGAATTGGGAGAAGCGAAATCATAAACACAATCCACGCCAGCGTCCTGTTCTTGAACGATTCGAACAAAGTTGGCAGCGCAATTGCGAAAATAACTCCGAAGAAATAAGCCCATCGCGCTTGCCAAAGCGTCAGCAAATAACAAACGACGAGCAAAGCGCCAAGGAACGCCAAAGTGTGACGCCTGGGCGCGCCGACTAATTTCTTGTGCGCTGCAAACCACAACAGCAATGGCGTTACAATCAACACCCAGCCGAACCATCGAAACCAAATCGGATCGATTAGAGATACCGGCATCAACTCACCAATCGTGTGCGACCAATTGCGAAAAATTGGATTGGTCCCAAAGACCGGCAAATGCGGCAGTCGTCGTTCGACCACAAATGCCATCGTGATAACTACGGCAAACGCGATCCAACCGATCCGTCTCGATCGACTGATGAACTGTTCCCGATCGCACACCGCGTAAAACCCTGCGACAACGAAAAGCAAAATGACCGGCTCATAGAATGAAACCCAAAGGGCCATTCCCCAGGCGAATCCACTCGTTAGGCCCCAATATCGCGACGGCGCAATACGCAAGCTCCATTCAGCGCAGATCGCGACGGCAATGAGAAGCATGAGCAACGATTGATGATCGGGCCGCCCAAGTTCTGTTCCTTGAACAAGGATCGGACTAAGCGCGAAAAGCAAAAGCGCGACCCACCGATATCGCAGCTTCATTCGCCGCGACCACCACCAGAGAAACCAACCAGTGGCCAATGCCAGCAGCGGCGAGATGATTGCTCCGGCCAGATCAATCGACTGCACCGTGAACGGCTGGAGCAAAAGCGCGAGCGCCAGAATCAAATAGTCGAGCGGCGCAGTCGTATGCGGCGTTGTTCCCTGCGGAAAATTTTCAAAGTCGTGATGCCGGACAATCGTTCCCGCATGCTGCGCGCAAATTCGCACTCGCGTCATCCGCGCGTAACAATCCGCATCTGTGAAGTAGATATTTCCACCGACGAAAACGTCCTGATAATTCACGCACCGCATCACGAGAATCAGCGCGCTGAGAATCAGGACTTCGAATAAAATCAACGCGGCTCGTCCAATCACGCCGCTATCCCAGTTGCTCGATTCGAAATGAGCAATCTGAAACTTCTCAGCGCAGCCGGGATCTGGAAGTCGGTGAAAGCTTCAACATTTGCGGAGACTTTGTCAGCCGCCGCCTCAATGCATCCAAAACTTTATCGCGCCATTTCTGTGAATGATCGAGCGCTGCCACATCGGCAAAACGCGAGAACCACACAAAAACATTTTCGCCTTCCCGCACTGGCAACGCCGGGAAATTGTTCTCGCTACTCTCCGTCACAAAACGGGCCAGAAGCGAAGCGCCACTTTCGAGAAGGATCGGCTTCAGCGCGCTTTCGAAAAAGCTGAGGAAGGTGTCATCCACAGGCGAATCAAAATTACAAATCGTCGCCGTCACAATTCGGTTTGGGATTTCCGTCGCGCCGCACGGAGGACGTTCGCTGTTTTCGAAGGAGAATCCCGAGTCCGGTCGCGCCGGTCGCAAGAGCAGCACGTTATCTGAATCGATCATCGTCTCGTTAGCCGACTCACGATTCGCCTTCCAAACCGGCCCGCCATAAAAAGCCTGCAAACTCTGCGCCCGCGCGGCCATGTCTTCAAAGCCTCGTAGCCAGACAAATCGATTCGGATCATCCAGATCGCGGAACTGGCCGATAATCTTCATCCCGACAGCCTCCTGCGTTTCGATGAATTCCCGATCGAACAAGTCGATCAACACCTCACGTTTCCCTGGATGAAGCGTGTATTGCCGCAGCTCAACAATTGGACAACAAGTTTGCATTTCGGACCACTGATCTCTGACTTCCGACCTCTGACCTCTGAATTGTGGGCCCACCAGGATTCGAACCTGGGACCAAGGGATTATGAGTCCCCTGCTCTAACCGCTGAGCTATAGGCCCGCGTTACCCTCATTTTGTAGCGGCGGTTTATGACCATCGCATTCTTTTTCTTTAAGGACTGCCGTTACAGAAAAAATCGCAATCGTTTTAAGCTTCCGCATCGGACGGGCTCGAATAAAGTTCGTGGCGTGAGAGCAATCACCCTTGTCCTGCCTATATCTCTTGTAGCAATTTGCCCATTCAAGTCGCAAGGAGCCCCGGAAAAAAAGCCCGATGTTTCTGATAAGGCGCTGATCACGAAGGCGGCGCCACAGCTAGATCAATCTGGCATTGCGACAGCGGCCGATGCCGCGGCGCTCCACAAGCTCGCGGATGAATATTATGCGTGGCGGAATGAGAACTATCCCGTGTCCAGCAGCGATGCAGGACTGCATACGTGGGACGATCGCCTAACGAGTTATGCGCCAATGGATATGGCGAAACGAACGCAACATGAACTGGACCTGCTTCAACAAGTGCGCTCGATGAAGACGGATGCGTGGCCGAAGGACCAACGCATCGATTGGTTGCTGTTTCGTTCGCAGCTCGAGCTGGTCAATTTCAACAATCGCGTTCTGAAATTCGAGAGAACGAATCCGCAGGTTTACACCGGCGAGTGTATCTCGGGCATATTTTCATTGCTGAAAAAAGAATACGATACGCCTCGCAAGCGAGCCATCGCCGCCACAGCGCGCCTCAAACAAATGCCGATGTTGCTCAAACAGGGACTGAGCAATTTGCAAAACCCGGTGAAACTTTATGCGCAACTGGCGATTCAATCAGCGCGCTCGATCGATTCGCTTTTCAACGATAGCCTGATGACGCTCGCCACCGGTCTCGCGCCTAACGAACGTGACGAACTTGTCAAAGCGCGCGACTCAGCGCTTGCCGCGATCCACAACTACGCGGACGAAATTGAAAAGCGTTTGCCGGCGATGGTGGATTTCGCGCCGATGGGCGAAGCGAATTACAATTACTATCTCCACCGCATTCTGCTGCTGCCGCTCGATGCGGATCAGGTGGAAATGCTGGGCCGCGCTGAGCTGGCGCGGTATCGCGCATTGGAAGCACTTTTGCCGGATCCGTCGATGGCGGACCCGAACCCTGCCCGAAGTAAGAACGTTCCGCCCGATCAGGCGTCGTTTCTAAAAGCGTATGAGAGCCGCGAAGCGGAGATGATCAAATTCCTGAAGGATCATCAACTCGTTAGGCTACCGGATTACCTCGGTAAGTTTGAGATTCGACAGTTGCCGGATGCGTTTAAGCCGACAAGTCCGGGGGGCTTCATGAATCCTCCCGGTGTTTACGACAAGGATCCGACCGGTTTTTATTTGATTCCGACTTACAATCCGAAGTCGAAAAATTTCTACATCCGTGCCGCAATTGAGGATCCGCGACCGATTCTGGGACACGAAGGAATTCCCGGACATTTTCTTCAGCTTTCCATCGCGAATCATTTGAAGGATGAAATTCGTCGTCAGCATCAGGATGGAGTTTTTGTCGAAGGCTGGGCGCTTTACGGCGAAGAAATGCTGATGCGCACCGGGCTCTATCCGGAAGGCTCCGCTGCGCAGGGACAGATTCTGAGATTGTCGCGTTATCGTGCAGCGCGCATCGGGGTGGATGTAAATCTGCACACCGGCCGCTGGAGTTTTGAGCAAGCGGTGAAGTATTTCATGGAAGCCGGCGGGCTTGATCGCGAAGCGGCGGAAGGAGAAGCGGCGGGCGCGGCGTCCAGTCCGTTACAGAAAATCAGTTACATCACGGGCAAATGGCAGATCATGAATCTGCTCGGGAAATATCATGACAAACAGGGCGCAAATTTCCGGCTCGGACAATTTCATGACGATCTAATTAAGAATGGGAGCCTGCCGCTCTCGATTATTGAGTGGATTTTACTGGACGATCCGACTGCGATTCAAAAGGCCTCGAGTGAAAAGTAGGGCGAGCTGTAGTCGCCACGCTCTGTCGGGGCGCGCAATGAAACAGGGCGACCGAGCGCCGTGGCTACGAAAAAGGGCGACGGTCATAGACCGCCGCTACAGTTTTATAGTCGGCCTTTTCGCGCTGCTGTTCGTGTCGTGTCTCGGAAGCCGTCAATTCCAGATGATACCGGCGGAAGGGCCGCCGCCGACGGCGCAATATCTCGAGCTGGAATCTGAAACTACGGCCGCGACCTTGCATTTCCCGGCGGGTCTTTACACGCTCTACGCAGCGGATAGCAACGGGTATTACTACCGCGCGCCGCAGAAGATCGTTCAACACACCGGCGGCGGATCAGCGTTGCACGAAGGCGGCGTGTATGTTCGTAAACGCAATCCGCGAAATCTTCGTGGTTACGTTTACATTGCGGGCGCGCTTACACATGTCGGAAATTTTTCGGATGTGAGACATGAGTTCCGATGAAGACCGCGGTTTCTGGCAGAAAATTAATGCACGCAATTTCTCTCGACTTCTCGCGGCCTGCTAAGGCAACGTGCAATAACTAATGGAACACCCACCAGCGATTCAGACTGTACACGTGCCGCATGTTCCCGTGCGTTTTCTTGTTGGGATCGCGCTCGTTGTCGTTCTCATGACGCTTGTCTGGACTTCGGTACTACACGGTCCAGGCCGAATCCGAAGCCGTCGTTCTGCGATTCGGAAAGTTTCTGAAAACGGTCGAGCCGGGTCTCCATTTCAAACTTCCATTTGGTATCGACGAAGTCTTCGTGGTTCCCACGCGGCGCCAGCTCAAGCTCGAATTCGGATTTTCCACACCCGGCTACACCAACCCCGACCAAGCGCCTAACGACCAGGAAGAAGAAAAATCGATGGTCACCGGCGACCTCAACGCGGCGCTCGTGGAATGGGTCGTGCAATACCGCATCACCGATCCGAAGCAATATCTCTTCGATGTGCGCAATCCAGGCCAGACCTTGCGTGATGTATCTGAAGCGGCCATGCGCGAAGTCATCGGCGATCGCACAGTCGATGAAGTCATCACGATCGGCAGACAGGACATCGAGATCGCGGCGCTGGCAAAAATGCAGGAACTTGCCACGCGCTATCGGCTCGGAATACGCGTCGATCAGGTGCAGTTGAAAAACGTCAATCCGCCGGCGGAAGTGCAGGCGTCGTTCAACGAAGTCAACAGAGCGCAACAAGATCGCGAAAACATGGTGAATGTCGCGAACGGCGATTACAACGAAGCGGTGCCGAAGGCGCGCGGTCAGGCTGACCAGGCAATTCGCGGCGCCGAGGGATATCAATTCAAGCGCGTCAACGAAGCGCAAGGCGATGTCGCTTCGTTCAACGCCATGCTCGAGCAATACACGAAGGCGCCCGAGATCACGCGCACGCGTCTTTATCTCGAAACGATGGGCGACGTTCTCCCGGCCGCCGGGCAAAAAATCATCATCGACGATTCGATGCGCAACCTGCTTCCGATATTGCCGCTCACCGGAAAACCTGTGGAGGTGAAATGAACAAGCGCGGCTGCCTGGTTCTGTCCGCTATCGTTGCCGTGTTCATCGCGTTGCGCGTGGTCATGGGATGTTTCTTTGCCGTCAATCAGACCGAGCAAGTCATCATCACCCAATTCGGCAAACCGGTGGGCGAGCCGATTACCGATCCCGGTTTGCACTTTAAACTTCCGGTCGTGCAAAAAGTGAACCGCATCGACAAACGTTTTCTGGAATGGGACGGCACGCCGGTCGCGATCCCGACGCGCGATAAGACATACATTCACGTCGATACATTTGCGCGTTGGCGCATCAGCGACGCGAAAACTTATTTCGTTCGTTTACATGATGAACGCAGCGCGCAATCGCGCCTGGAAGACATTCTCGGCAGCGAAACCCGCAATGCCGTGGCAAAGCATGATCTCATCGAAATCGTGCGCACGGACAAAGATCGAAAACCTTTGCGCGATGAGAATCTGAAAAATGTTCCGGCCGGCCTCGGGACGATCGGTGTGCTGCCGCCGATTCAATATGGTCGGGGAAAGATCGAAGACGAAATCAAAAGCAAGGCGAGCGGGAAACTTTCCGAGTTCGGTGTGGAACTGCTCGATGTGCGAATCAAGCGCGTGAATTACAACCCCGATGTGCTCGATCGCATTTATCAGCGCATGATTAGCGAGCGCCAGCAGATCGCGCAGCGTTTCCGTTCCGAGGGCGAAGGCGAAGCCGCGCGCATCGCCGGGCAAAAAGAGCGGGACCTGAATGAGATTCAATCGACCGCCTATCGCAAAGTGCAGGAGATTCGTGGACAGGCTGATGCAAAGGCATCGGAAATTTATGCGCGCGCCTACACGCAGAATCCGCAGGCCGCCGATTTTTACAGCTTCCTCAAGAGCATGGAAACGTATCGCAGCGTTTTGAACAAGGACACGACGATCGTGCTTTCGACTGACAGCGAATTGTTCCGACTATTGAAACGGGCCGCGCCCGGTCAAACCCCCTCGCCAGCGCCAGCACGATAATCTCCGAGGAAATTCTCGCGCGAATTACCTAGTAACGCGGTCATTCCGAGCGCAGCGAGGAACCTCGCGAATACCGATTTCGGGAGGTCCCTCACTTCGTTCGGGATGACTGAGGAGCGCGTAACGAAAAAATGGGATGCCTTTCGTTAGGCGGGCAGGATTTTACCACTCGCTTCGCCGAAGCCGACGCGGTAGCCGTCGCCGTCACACCAACCCGTGATCGCCAGCGTGTCTCCATCTTCCAGCCACTTCCGAGTTTCGCCGTCAGGAAGTTGGAGCGGATTCGCGCCACGCCATGTCAGTTCCAACATGCAACCGCGAGACTCCTCCGTCGGTCCGCTGATTGTTCCGCTCGCGAGCAAATCTCCCGGCTGAAGATTGCAGCCGTTAACGGTGTGATGAGCGAGCTGCTGCGAAATACTCCAGTACAGATTTTGAAAATTACTTCGCGTGATCACGTGCGGAGCATTCATCTTTGGCGTTCGCAAACTTGCTTCGAGTCGAATGTCGTAAGTGAAATCATTCGTTAGGCGCAAGTATGGCAATGGCTCGGGTTCCTGCGCGGGCAGCGATTTACGAAACGGCTCCAGCGCTTCGAGCGTTACTACCCATGGCGAAATAGTGGTGCAGAAGTTCTTGGCGAGAAATGGACCGAGCGGCTGGTATTCCCAGGCCTGGATGTCGCGCGCGCTCCAATCGTTCATCAATACAAGACCGAAAATGTGATCGGCAGCGCGATCGATTGGGATCGGTTCGCCTAACGAATTACCGGGACCGATCAGAAACGCCATCTCCAATTCGAAATCAAAACTCTTGCTTGGACCAAAAACCGGCGCCGGCGCATCGGGCGGTTTCGTTTGGCCTTTCGGCCGGCGCACATCCGTGCCGCTCGTGACAATGGAACTGGCGCGTCCGTGGTATCCGACCGGGAGCCATTTCCAATTCGGCATCAGCGCATTGTCCGGGCCGCGCAACATCGTCCCGACATTGTGCGCGTGATGATAGGAGGAATAGAAATCTGTGTAATCGCCGATGCGCGCAGGCAATTGCATGACGACATCTTTTTGTTTGTGAAGAACGCGTTCCCGAAGCTGAGCGTCATCGCGCAGCGTCGGATTATCGGCGGAGAGCAGTTTCTGAATTACTTCGCGCGCCTTGCGCCAGGCGGGGCGACCGAGAGAGAGAAATTCGTTCAGCGAGTGTTCGACAAAAACGCGTCCGAGCTCGCTCTCGAACTCGCGTGATTTGAAATGGCCGAGGCCCTCGAGGATAGAGAGATCAAGAACGTACTCTCCAATCGCGACGCCAACGCGCGCGACACCTTTGGCCGGTCGAAAAACTCCGAAGGGCAGATTCTGGATCGGGAAATGCGATTCGGGCGCGACGTCGATGAAAGATTTGAGAGCCATTTTAGTTTCTGTCGCGGCGCTCTATGAGCGTCGCATTAATTCGTCCGACGGTCATAGACCGCCGCTACAATAAATTCAAGGCGCGCAAGTCTTCGCGCGGCTCTTCGAAGCTGCAGCTGCCAAATGATGCCACGAATTTTCGACGCGCCTTGATGCGATCCGTTGCGATTTTCCATTCGCGCCACGCGAAAGATTCATCGGAGAAGGAAAACGCCGTCGCATCTTCGTCCTCGAGCATTGCCGAAGTTTGCTGCTCGTCCCAACGATGCTCGGCCGCGAGAACAGCGGCGCCGAGAACATTCAGAAATCCGTGCATCTTTGTTTCCACTTCGGAGCGAAACATTCGCACCGGATGATGCAGGCCAGCGGTAAACTTAATTGGAACATCGTGCTTCGCCGCAGCGATAAGCGCCCGCGCAATTTGCGATGAAGTCGGGAACGCATCGGCTGTCACTCCGCCGGTGCGCAATTTGAAGCCTAACGTTTTATCGGAATCGTTGTCCGCGAGCAACGCGATCGTGCGTTCGGCCGCATCGGCCGGCGTTTCCAGGAATGTCGGTAGTCCTTCGAGAATCGACCGCGTGTCGGCCAACAGCGCCGCATCTACGTCAGTGGGAAGCGGCGTTTCGAGTTGTGTGACGGAAAGGATCGCGCTGCGCGATTTCACGAGTTCGCGCATGGCACGCATGTAATCCGCCACTGTTTCGCGGAACGCGGACGCGCTTTCGGTTTTTGCTCCGAGGGCCGAAATGCGCAGCGGATATTTTTGGTCGAATTGCGAAAAATAATTCCTGGCTCCTTCAAATTTCGCCACTGGCAGGACGAACGAGCCGAGCATCCACGCATCTTCGTTCCGCGTGTAAGCTGCCTGATTTCGCAAGGCCGGTTCCAAATCCAAACTGCACGGCGGAAAAAGTCCGGCGTAATCGACCGATTGCGCGAGAAGTGCGCGAAGTGATGCAGCCGGCATGAGGAATTCAATGGTGCGATCGCGCGGTTAGTCAAGGAGCGCGAGCAGGATAGGTTCGCCCCTGCCAATTACGGGAACAAACCGCGGGAATGCTTGGCCTTCATCACGCGCTCAACACCAATGGCCATCGCCGCCGTGCGATGCGAGACCTTATGCGCCTTGGCGCGACGAATAACCTGCGTGAAAGAATGCTCGAGGATGCGGAAAAGTTTGTCGGTCACTTCCGTTTCCGTCCACATGAAGGCCTGCAAACCCTGGACCCATTCAAAGTAAGAGACGATCACGCCACCGGCGTTACACAAGATGTCGGGAATGACGAACACTTCGTCCCAGCGTTGATTGAGAATAAGATCGGCCTCGGGCGTAGTGGGGCCATTGGCGCCTTCGGCGAGAATGCGACACTGCAATTTCGCCGCATTTTTCTCCGTGACCACGCGATCGACTGCGCATGGTGCGAGCACATCGCACGGCATCGTTAACATCTCGTTAGGATCAATCCGGTCGCCCTGGTCGAACGCTTTCAAGTTTCCCTTTTTCAGCACATGTTGCTCGGCGGCCGCGACATCGATGCCTTTGGGATTGTAGAGCGCCACGGTGGCATCGCTGATGCCGACAATTTTTACCCCGGTCTTGAGTGCGAGCGATAACGCCGCGACGGAACCGACGTTGCCAAATCCCTGCACGATCGCCGTGGATTTCTCCGGATCCATTTTCAACATGTCCATCGCGCGCTCGACGAGATACACCACGCCACGTCCAGTCGCTTCGCGCCGGCCTTCCGTTCCGCCGATCGCGACTGGCTTGCCGGTCACGATCTCATTCACGCAGTAACCTTGATGAACCGAATACGTGTCCATGAACCAAGCCATCACTTGCTCGTTCGTGCCCATGTCTGGCCCCATGATGTCGGTGTACGGGCCGACAAACGGAATCATTTCCTGCATGTAACGGCGCGACACGGCTTCGAGTTCGTTGCGGGAGAGTTTTGTGGGATCGCAGGCGATGCCGCCTTTCGCTCCGCCATACGGCAAATTTGCCAGCGCGCATTTCCAGCTCATCCACATGGCGAGCGCAGCGGTCTCGCCCATTGACAACGACGGTGCGAAACGCGTGCCACCCTTGGTCGGACCGAGAGTGAGGTGGTGCTGCACACGATAACCCTGAAAAGTCTGCGTGGTGCCATCGTCCATGTGCACCGGAAGGGTGACGGAGATCGCGCGCTTCGGATACATCAGCCGATCGCGATCATTGGGATCTATGTTCAAATAATCGGCAATGACCGCGAATTGATCGCAGGCCATTTGGAATACGTCATCGTGATAAATATTCATAAAGGCGCGCCGGGATTTTAGAACACCCCGACGGGAAGTGCAGATGGTATTTGGGCGCGGTTCCGGCGAGCCGTCAAATCGAAAGCGCGCCGGCTGGTCGACGAGACTTGTCCCTGCCCGCTAACCGGGCATCTCTTCCCCTTTTTACTTTTCGGTTTCTCCTTTACTCTTTCGTTCTCTCGCCATGACCACAAAATCCTTCATTCCGCTTTTCGCTCTTCTCGTAACCGCAACTGCTTTTGCGTCGCCGCAGGAAAAAAAGTCCGGCGCGTCCGAGACGGCGCATCTCGAGCAAATGACCGCTCGCTTCGTTCCCACAGACATCACGGCTGACGTAGCGAAGCTTTCGCCTAACGACCGCCGTGTCCTCGCAAAGCTCATTGAAGCTTCGAAGATCATTGACGGAATTTTCCTGCGCCAGGTTTGGAGTCGTAACGTTTCCATGCTGCTCGATCTCTCCTCCGATCAGACTCCGGAAGGCCGTGCGCGTTTGCATTACTTTCTCATCAACAAAGGTCCCTGGTCGCGGCTGGACGGAGACAAGCCCTTCGTCTTCGGCGCGCCCGCGAAACCGCAAAACGCCGGCTTTTATCCTGATGACGCCACGAAAGAAGAAATCGAGAAATGGATCGCTTCGCTTCCCGAAGCCGAACAAACCAAAGCGAAGGGCTTCTTCACCGTCATCAAGCACGGCGACGAGGGCAAGAGTTTCCAGATCGTTCCTTATAGCCTCGAATATCAGGGCGAACTTCTCCTGGCTGCGAAACTTCTGCGCGACGCTGCTGACGTTTCGACCGACCCCACTCTCAAGAAATTCCTCGCTGGACGCGCCGACGCTTTTCTTTCGAATGATTACTACGACAGCGATGTCGCCTGGATGAAATTGAGCGGCGCGATCGAGCCCACCATCGGGCCATACGAAGTGTATGAGGATGGCTGGTTCAATTACAAAGCCGGCTTCGAATCGTTCATCACCGTCCAGGACGAAGCGGAATCCGCCAAGCTCCAGAAATTCTCCGGCGAATTGCAGGACATCGAGAATCATCTCCCGATCGATCCGAAATATCGCAACCCGAAGCTCGGCGCGCTCGCTCCCATCGTTGTCGTCAACGAAATCTTCTGCTCCGGCGACGGCAACCACGGCGTCCAGACCGCCGCCTTTAATCTGCCTAACGACGAACGCATCACGGAGAAGATGGGCTCGAAACGCATCATGCTTAAGAATGTGCAGGACGCGAAGTTCGCCAAAACGCTCGTGCCCATTTCGAAAGTTGTCCTCAGCCCGGCCGATCAGAAGAACATCGCGTTCGACGCATTCTTCACGCACATCCTCGTGCACGAGCTCATGCACGGTCTTGGTCCGCACAACATTACGGTCAACGGACGCGCGACAACTGTGCGCGAGGAAATGAAGGAAGCCGGCAGCGCTTTGGAAGAAGCGAAGGCCGACATCGCCAGCCTTTTCGCCATTCAATACATGATCGACAAAGGCGTAATGCCGAAAACCCTCGAGCGCACGCTTTACACCACCTATCTCACCTCTGCCTTCCGTTCGATTCGCTTCGGTATTACTGAAGCGCACGGCAAAGGCCAGGCCATGCAATTAAATTATCTGCTCGATGCCGGCGCATTTGTCGTTAGGCCCGATGGCACATTTGCCGTTGTTCCGGCGAAAATAAAAGACGGCGTCACCGCGCTCACGCACGAATTCATGACCATTCAGGCCGAAGGCAATTACGAGAAGGCGAAAGAAATGGAAACTCGCCTCGGCGTCATTCGCCCGGAGGTGCAACGCGCACTCGATAAATTGAAGAACGTCCCCATCGATATCGAACCAAAGTTCGTCACCGCCGAACAGTTCCTGCACTCCGCGCAGTAACAATTTAGATGGTAGTGCGACGGCTCGTCGCGCCGACAAAAACGACAAGGGCACAATAGTGCTCGTCCGGCTCGGACGCCGTGGTGGATCGCGCAGTCCCATGCGCGATGCTAATTCTACGCAGCCGAAGGCTGCCAAATCTGTATCACCGCCCGACGGAGCGGCCGATCCACCTTTGCTTCTACCTTGACCTTCATCGCTTGCGCAAGTTACGAAAATCAAAAGTAAAACGCTGAATCGTTCAGGCGTTCCGCGATGCCATAAAGCGCGCCGCTTGTGGCAACTCGAGTGATCATTCTTCCGCTCCGGCTCCTTGCATGGCTCTTGCTTCTTATCGGGCAAACTCATCCCTCCTGCGCGCCGAATGTGATTGATCAAAAAGAATTCGAACAACTTTTGCCGCTCGCCTGCGAATGGGCGCTGGCGCAGGAACAAATCATCCTCGCCCGTGGTGCTTCTCTGGGACCGCAGCATATCGCAGATGCGGAGCGGGCTGGCGTGCAAGATTGCTCCCGCATCAGAGTTCTCGTCGTCGATCGAATTCCGATCCCGGATAATGAACGGCTCGCCAAAGCCGCGGATCGTAGCCAAATCATCACCACCGCCACGCGTGGCGTTGCGTTCGGCTATGGAATAATCATTCGCGCCGATTCCTGGGGCGATCGCGAATTACTGGCGCACCAGCTCGTGCACGTCGCCCAATATGAGCGGAATCACGACCTCGACTCCTGCATCACGGATTACCTGCGCGAACGTCATACTTGTGCCGAATTCACCATCGGCTCACTGGAAGAAGAAGCCCGAAGGGTCGCTCACGAAATTTGCGCCGCCCACCCGGTCGCGAAGTAATTCCGCCCCCCCGCTGGCGTCGGCCCCCTCCTTTTAGTAACCGGCAGCCAGTAACCAATAACTTTTCCTTCTCGTATGATATCCACCTCTGATATCTGACCTCCGTGTCTTTTTCTGTCGAAGTCCGCGATTCGTCCGTGCACGGGCGCGGCGTGTATGCCACGCAACTCATTCGAAAAGGCGCGCGCATTATCGAATACGCCGGCAAACGAATGGCGTGGGCCGACGTGCCGAACGACGACGACGATCCGCACACATTCATTTTTGGCCTCGACCACGGCCAGGTCATAAACGCCGAGATCGATGGGAACGAAGCGCGCTGGATCAACCATTCCTGCGACCCCAACTGCGAGGCGATCGGGGAAGATGGCGGCATTTTTATTTATGCATTGCGAGACATTCAGCCGGGCGAAGAACTTTCCTACGATTACGCCCTGCAACTCGACGAACCGATTACCAAAAAATTAATCCGGGAACACAAATGCCACTGCGGCACATCACGCTGTCGCGGCACAATGTTGGAAATAAAAAAGAAGCGAACACGCGCCAAGTCTCGAGGTTAGCCTTCCAGGCCATACCGAATTTTTCGCACCCGATCTCCGACATCTGACCTTACGAAACCGCGGTCGCTTCTTTCATCCGGTGACGTTCGCCGGTCGAAGACAAAGATGTTGCGCCGGCCGTCTTGTGCCGGACTGCTTTGGATTGCGGTTTGGCGGGCAGATAAACCGTGAAAGAAGTCCCGCGGTTCACTTCGCTCGACACATCAATTTCGCCGTCGTGCAGCAGGATAAGTTCGTGCGCAATCGCCAGACCCAGGCCAGCTCCACTCTCGCCCGCCGTCGCTTTCGTGCTCGTCTGATAATACTTCTCGAAAATGTGAGGCAGCTCCGTTTTGGAAATGCCCAAGCCGCTGTCTTTCACTGCCACGCGCACTCCCTCGCGCGCCGGCTCTACCGTCACCACCACGCTGCCGCCCGCCGGCGTAAACTTCACCGCATTGCTCAAAATATTGTTGAACACTTGCGAAAGCCGCAAACGATCCGCGTACAGCATCGGCTCTTCCGCCGGCCGGTCGAACCGCAACGTGATCCGCTTTGCATTCGCGTTTATTTTCAGCGGTTCCAGCGATTGCTCGATCACATCGCTAACGAGAACATTCTCGCGTTCCAGTTCGATTTCCAGAGACTGAAGTTTCGCCACATCGAGTAACCCGCGCACCATCGATACCATTCGCCGCACGGAGTGATCCATCAGGTCTAGTAATTCGTCTGGCGGTTCGTCCCGTTTTTCGCGCAGGACGTCGATAACGATTTTGAAACCGGTGAGCGGCGAACAGAGATCATGCGAAACTACCGCGATCATTTCGTCCTTGCGTCGATTGAGTTCTTGCAGGCGCGCGTTTGCCAGCGCCCGCTCCGCTTCCAGCTTCGCCACTGTTCCCACCGTCCAGCGGATTAGAATAACGAATAGGATACTGAGAGCGGTGGCGAAGAGAGCTGTCCCGAATTCACTATCATACAATTCGGATTGCTCGCCGCACACACGCAGCCATCCCAAAATCAAAGTGAGCATTATCGCCCCCGGGAAGAGTCGTCGTGCCATCACGCCACTGGGACCATCGGACGCGAACACCTGAGTTAGCGGCGCCGTTTCCGAAGCGAAAAATACGCCCCACGCCAAAACCAAAAACGCCAGCGCGGTGTGTAGCGCCATCGGAATGAAAGCGGGGTTGCCACGAAACGATTGCACTCCATAGAGGTAGCCGGTTATTGGGAGCAACGCTCCGAAACCCACGAGAATGGCGAAAGCCTGGGATACAGAAGAGCTCTTCGAGGGAAAATTGAGCGTAAGGAACGACAGACTTATCAGGAGGAAATTCAGTGCCGTATTCGGCGCCATCCGATTGGGCAGATTGTCCTGCTCGTCTCCCAGCTTCGATGCGAAAAAGAGCTGATCCACATTTGCATCCCAGTGCCCAATGATTCCGACCAGCTTTGCGGCGGCGACGAAAAAAACAATCGCTGAAAGTATCTTCACCCAATTCGGCGACCCGAGTCGCTCGGGATCCATCGACCACACGGCGAGAGCTGCGCCGGAAACGATAAACAGAATCGCCGTCACCGGATTCATCGCCACGAATCCCGGGAACAAACGTTTCAACGGCTCCAGATCGAAGCTCCATCCCACGAGGACGAGAACACCGGTCAGCACCACCAGACTGCTCGCCACTGGCGGCGTTATCACCAGACCAAGCGGCAACCGCGGCGCATTTTGAGGTTCGTTGGAAATTGTCACGGTGGGGGAAAGCCTTGGTTAATTCGTTTCCCAAGGGCAGCAGGTCGCTTGCCAGCAATTGGAGGCCGGACCTGTGACTTCCGACGTCCTCCTTCTATTTCCTACTTTCTTTCTCTTCGCTCACTCCACAGCCGCAGAGAACGCCTTTACTTCGCCTTGGAATTCACGCGGATATAAAACGCGCTTGCCATCCGGCGAGAATCGCGGCGCCGACAACGCTCCCGGCCCATCGACAAGCACTCGTGTCCCCGTACCGTCAGCATTCATCAAAAGAATTTGCGAATGCCCCGCGCGATTCGATTCAAAAGCGATTTGTTTACCCGAAGGCGACCAGCAGGGATAGCGATTATATGCCGAGTTATTCGTTAGCTTGGTCAATGCACTTCCGTCACTATTCATCACGTAGATTTCGGAAACGCGCGACTCATTCGATGCCTTGCGACGCAACAGAATCTTTGCCCCATCCGGCGACCACGACGCGTACGTATTCACCGGACCCGGAACCGCAAGTCGATGTTGCTTGCTGCCATCCACTGCCACAATGTAGGTCTGCCAGACATCCGCTTTGTTATATTGTGGGTTCTTGCTCTCCTTCGTCGACGAATACATCAAACTACCGCCATCTGGATTCCAGGACGGATGAATGTTAAAAGCGCGGTCGTGTGTCAGTTGCCTTTCCCCTTTGCCCTCTGCAGTTATGACATAAATCTCTGAGATACCAGTTGCGTGATCCTGCGAGCTGAATGCGATCAGCTTTCCGTCCGGCGACCAAATCCCGCCATCGTCTTCGCCGGCGTGGTTGGTTAAACGGGTAACATGCCGGCCATCTGGATCCATCACATAGAGATTGGATGGCCCATTCACGTCGCTTTGAAACAGAATCTTTTTCCCATCCGGCGAGAGCACTGGTTCGTCTTGCGAAACCTTCGTGATTTGGATGATCGCCGGCGTCGCAGTCGATGCCGCCGAGACCGCAGATCCTCCTTGAACGCTCAGCACAAAGATTGGCGCGAACAACAGCAACGCTACGTTGAACAGTAAACGTTTCACCACTTCTGACTTCCGATTTCCGAATTCTACTCTCTAGCGCTTCCCGCTCTTCGCCTGCTTCAACAAACTCTTCCTGAATTTCACCGCTTCTGCATACGCCGCGATTTCCTCGTCGCGATTCGACCAGCCAAAACTTCGGGTGCGATGTCGTCCATTGCTCGCTCGATATGACACTTCGAAAAAGCGTCGGCTCGGATGAAAAAATACGCCCACCATCGCTTTCTTCAGTCCCACTGCGGCCAGCACTCTGCGCGCGACCACGTTCTTGCGCTTGTCCGGAAGTAGCCGCAATACCTGATCTCGCCACCGCTTCGCCGCTTTCAATGCTTCCGGAGAATGACCGGCGAAATGCTTGCTGTATTCCTTCTTGTCTCGCGTCACCGATACCTGATATCCGCTTGGCAACGTCCGGATATTCGTAAACTCGCTAAAAAATCGCGGGCGCGTTTTTCTCTTCATCAATCTTCCTCGTCGGTAATTTGTTTCCTTATCATCCCAGAGGGTTGCGGTTTGCCAGTTTCGTTGCTTCTACGCTGTTCTTCAACCCCGCAGCAAGCCCGGATACGACAGGGTGAGATCGCGCCGTCCGGTGGCGGGAATTCCGAGATTCGAATTCCGAAAATTCTCATCTCTTTCTCCTTCCCAATTCTTCCTTCCTTCTTAATTTGAATATCGGCCTCGCGGTCGCCCATGAAAAACTTCCGCGACATTTCAGCGCTCCACGACGTCCTTCGCGCCTTTTACGAAAAGGTCGCGCCGGAAGCGAGATGCGCCGTTCTTGCCGAAGCGCTCGTCGGTTGGGGATTCACGACCGATCAGGCCAGCCTCTTCGCCAAAACCGTCCTGCGCCAAAACAAGGAAGGATCCGCCGGCTGGGTCCGAAGCAATGCGCTTAATCTCAATGGCCCCTGGGTCCGTGGCGAGCAGCAAGGAATGGCGTCCGGCTGGCTCAACACCATGAAAGAAACCTGGCGCTTCGATCTCGACCTCACCTATCAACACAAAATCGAGAAGTATGAGGGCTACAGCACCGGCCCTTCACCTTTCTTTCAAGCTTCCTATTCCCGACCGACCACCGATACCGAGCGTGGCATCTGGGCGCCACCGGACACCACCGACGCTCAGCTCGCCATATTTACCATGGCGGAGAGCGGCTCCGTCCACATTCTGAAACTCGAATGGGTCGATAACGCCAACCACGATTACCGCGCCTGCCTGATCGACGGCAATCGCTTCAGCAAACAATGGTGACACCATCGTCGCCGCGTATAATTGCAAAGCTGTAGTCGCGCCGCTCTGCCGGCACGAAGGTTGGATCGGCCCGTCCCTCTCCGAGAGCGATGTTAAGGTGGATCGCGATCTCCGAGCGCGATGTTAATTAGGCGGCAAAGCCGCACTTGTTTCTAACATCGAGCAAGGGACTGCTCGATCCACCTAACCAATTCACTTCTGACTTCTGACTTCCTTGGCCCGCCGAAGCCTCGCGCGAAGGCGGCCGATCTCTGAATGCGCGAACTACTTTCACGGCGTTCCGCTCGCGCGCCTGGTCCGGCTCGTTGGCATTTTCGTCGGAATCCACAAAGCGGCGTGACGCAATCCATCCGCCGTGAAAATCGTGCCGGCAATCGTGCCTCCCGCATCAATGGAGTTGGCCATCGCTCCGGTAAAACCGTCAGGAAGAAACGCGTTCAAGTCGATAGGCCGCAAGCTCGAGTTCCATAGGATCGCATGATAAGTCCCGACCGCACCCAGCCCGTAATCATCGTAGGCAAAACCAACAATGGAGGACCCATTGATACCTGTCGCGTAGCTTTGCAGAAAGCCCGCCGGATGGATCGAGCGCGCGCTCGCCGCCGTAGCATCCCAGACAAAAGCGTTATCGATGCGCCTGGTCGCCAGACCGCGGGCCGCTTCGTCTTCCACTTGCACATCAAATCCGCAGAACCCTGCTTGTCGCAGCCCGTTAGTCGCCAACACTTCGGATGTCACCGCACCATCATTCGGATGAATAACAATCTGCGTAGTGCCGCTGCCCGCCCAGATCGTTGCTACAGGACCAGTCGAGCGAGTGGTAAAGCCCGCCTGCTGACCATGCGCAACGCACAACGCCTGCGCGCCATTTCCACCAGCGCCAAGATCGGCCACAGCTCCGGTGGCCGCATTCCACACCAGCGCGTGATAAGGACCGCCAACGCCTTCGTTCATCGCTCCTGCGAATCCCACGATTTGCACGCCATCCGTCGCGACCGCCTCTCCTCCATAGGTCGTGAACGGCACCGATAGAAACATCGCGCTTTGCGCAGTGCCGCGCCACACCATCGGAACCGATTGCATCCGTGTGTTCGGCCCGATTCCCCACCCCACTTGCGTATTTCCAGAGAATCCCTCCACCATCGATTTTGCATCGACCGGGCGACCGAGGATCGCCGGATGCAAGTCGACCAGGCCATCGCCAGTCCAAAGCGCCGCGCGTGGCTGGTCGAGGAAGTTCGCCGAGTTTGAAGTAGCACCCGCCGCTGCTCCGCCGTTTGCGGCATAGGCATCACCGTAGCTATTTGTGGCGGTCAGATCGACAAGAACGTAGTTCGGTTGCGCGGCAGGAGCTGAGGCAACACCGAGCGCCACGCAACTGCCCAGAAAGAGAGACCTGACTACAAGCGCGACGCGCATTCTCATTCTTAATGAAGGCGACATCATTATCATTTTGGGGTGAAATTTGTTAGTTGATTTCGCGCCGCATTTTCTTTCCGGCGCCAACTTCCCGCAGCTTGCGAAAATTCCCAGCCTTCTTCAATAGTTATGATTTTGGAGGTTAGGCTTCCAGCCTGACTCGGCCGTCAGGCATCCCTGCCTGACGTAATTGAACGGTGTTCTTCCGCGTTCTGACGCCTGCCCTTTGCCCTCCGATCGAAAATTCGCCGTGTCGAGGCGCGATGTTAAGGTGGATCGCGATCTCCGAGCGCGATGTTAATTAGGCGGCAAAGCCGCACTTGTTTCTAACATCGAGCAAGGGACTGCTCGATCCACCCCGGATCGAGCACAAGATCCCTGCCGCCCGAAAGACCATGCGGTTGCTCCGTTTCGGGTGTAGACTGCTCCATGCCGACTTACATTTACGAAACAACCGATCCCGCTAAGCCGGTACGAAACTTTGAAGTCACACAAAACATTCACGACGATCCGCTGCTCACTGATCCCGAGACCGGCGAAGCCGCTCGCCGCATTATCTCCGCTGGTTACAGCATACTTGTGCCCGGTGGATCACGCGGGCCTGTCGTAGGATCAGCCGGATCGGAAAACGGCTGATCATTTCACTTTTCGCCATGGGCTTGATTCGACAGGGACTATCGAAAAATCAAAAACTCCGGTCCAAGGCGAGGGAAGAGCCGGCGCCCATGAAGGAAGAGGATCCAACTCCCGTTGAACCGACTCCCATTCCGTCGCCGCCGCCGACGAAGCGCAAGAAGATGAAAATGTCCGGCCACCCTCACCAGGTTTCTCGAGACGACCGGTATCTGTAAGCGTTCGTTCCCTTGCGAACGCCCTCCTACAGTCGCGTGAGGCGTGAGCTTTTCGTGACTCGTAAATCTCTGACTCCACTCCGCGACTCGCATTCCGAAATCCGAAATTTCAGTTGCCATCAGGCATCCTGCCTGACCTCTGACCTCTGACTTCCTCCCAGTCGCCTACTTCGCCGGCACGATATCGAATTTCCCGGAACCTCCCTGATAAAAGAGCGCGCCTTCCGTCTTATCGCCGCCGCTCCAATGCTTATGGCCGCCCGGGATGAAAATAAATTCGCCCGGTCCCACCCGCTTCTCGCCCGCCTCATCTCTATATAGATAAGCGCCTTTGATCACCACACACCACACGTCGCTCGTGTGTGTATGCATCCCATTATCCTGGCCTGGCACGAATTTCGTAAATGTCCCGTGCTCTCCTTTATCCGGATCGCCCCACAACACCGCCATGCTCACACCGGGCGCCTTGTCCTTATATGCCGCCGTCGCCGAAGAGACATAAATTACTTCCTTCTTTTGCGCCGAGTCGCTTTCGTCGCCCGCCGCGCCCACCGGTCCCGCTAGAACAACAACAACCGCCGCCACCACGCCGATTCCGGCCAATAATTTTTTCATAACTGCTTTCTTAACTGGTTCGTTTCGAATTCCAATCCCTAAATCGTTAGGCCATGTATCGTGTCATAACTCATCGCGCTCCCAAGAACAGAAAAGCCGCCGAGGCATTCCTGCGCCGCGGCGGCTTCTCGAATTTCGATTTTGTGTTTTGCGCTTAGCTCAAGCCGAGCGATTCGAGCGTCGGCTCATCGATCACTTCCGTCTGGATCAGTCCTTGATCGGCCTGGTAACCGGCGAGCGCTTCCCGCGTCAACGGCCCGAGCAATCCATCCACCTCGCCCGTGTAATAGCCCATTTCCTGCAGCTCGGCTTGCACATCCGCGATCACCTTGTCTGGCGGTTCCGCCGAACGGCCCACATAGATCGGCGCATCGTAGGCATAATATTGCGCCGAAGGATCGTAACCCCACGCCGGATACCAGTAACCGTTGTTCCAGTAATAGTAACCGCCGCCAATCAGCTCCACTCGATTGTAATGCGAATGATACCAGCTGCGCTCATGCCGTTCCGGATGATACGAGCGGAACACCTCATATTGCCGGCCCTGCCAGCGGTCGCTTCCGTGAATGCGATAGCTTTGGTTGAACGTGACCGCCGGAACCTGCTGCGGCTTTGCCTTCGCATGAAAGTTCGAGTGTTGCGACTTGATCTGCTGCACCTGCTGCGGGTCTGGCTTCTTCGCCGCGACTCCCTTTCGTCCCTTTACCCGGTTGCCTGCCGAAACAGCCGCCCCCGTCGGCGCCAAAGTAGTGCCCGCGTTCGCGTTCGCATTCGTGTTCACAGTGGTTGCCTTCATATTGTGCTTCTCACCATGTTGCTTCATCACCGGCGTCGCCGTCACAGCGGTTTGCCCGGACACATTGGTTTCTGCACCTACTGCCTTCTTCGACTTTAACGTCCGCTCTGCCTTATGCGTATTGGATACGGCGTGCTCATTCATCACCGCGTGCTGCTTCACCGCGTTCATTTGCGGCTTTGCCACATTCGCGTTCGTATTCCAGCGGGCCTTGGCGTGAACCGCCTGTGCATTTTCCGCCGCCTGCTTTTTCTTCTTCTGCGCTTCGTCCGGCTTTTCGGCCATCGCCACCCCAGCCAGCGCCAGCGAACAGCCTATCAGTAAACTCGTAAACTTTTTCATGTGCATATCGTTATACTTGGTCGTTGAATGTCAGCGATCTATTCAGGCCCGCCCTGTTATTTCCACCGGGCCCCTTAGAGCAAACGCGTTTTGCGCAGCACCAATCGCCTGACGACAATTCGTGCGACGACGCGCCTTCGGTTGCACCCGCGCAGGCCGTGTTCGCAAGTCTGCCGAACGGAAGTTAGGCTTCCAGCCTGACTCGGCCATCAGGCATCTTGCCTGATGTCTTATATCCGACCTCCGACAACCGCTTTCTGACTTCCACTCCGCCAGTCGCGTGTTCACGAACGCTCCCGCTCGCGAAAACTTTCGGAGTTCGGAGTTTACGCGACGCGATTCAGTGTTTCAGCTTTTCCCCTAAACTCCGAAATCCGCATTTCCTTCCAATTTAAGCTCTCCGCTTTTCCCCTCATTCCGAAATCCGAAATCGAAAATCCGCATTTCTTCGTCCCTTTCTACTTTCTAATTTTAGTGATCTCCGAATTTTCAGCTTCCCGTCGCGCGCTCGCAACACTGTAGCCACGCCACTCCGTCGGCGTACAGGTGGATCGGCCGGTCCCTCGGGCGATGCTAAACAATCTCTCGCGTCCCACGACACTTCGTCGTCGGATAATTAGAGCAACCCCAGAATTGATTGCTGCCAGTCCGGCTCGGACCGTTAGTCCTTCGCTTCGCCTCACGCACAACCATCTCGGTACCGCACCGCGGACAATCCGGAACCAGCGGATCCCGCTCTCGTTCTGCCGGCATTGTGAGTTTCCCTGTTGTCTGAACACTTCGGATGAGCTGACACACACCGTTCGCGTCAATCAGTTCGATCGGCTTCCCTTCTGCGAACGCGATTGCCTCCGAGGTAAAGCTTGTCGTCGCAACCAACTTCGCCGCAGTCGCGTTGCGATCGTGGAGAATGCCATACAGTTCCCGTACAATCTGAACAGGCACTGGCCTTCTATTCCATCGCTTGCATTGCACCAGCGTCATCGCGCCATCGCGACCGAGCACCAGATCCACACCACCATCAGCTCCGCCGCCTAACGTCTCTTCGACCTTGTAACCTTGTCGCCGATACGCTTCCCCGAGCAAATCTTCGAATCGCTTCCAGGGCAACTCGCGAATTGATTCCAAATCCGTTTGACGATCCAGCATTGCCCCGGTCTTTAGCGATCGCAGCGCGGAAATCGCTGCCATCACGAGGAAAACGAGAAAAACAATCAGAGACAAACCCCCCATTGCTGACGGCAGGAGCGCGGGCAGTAAAAAGAACGCCAACCCCGCCAGGAGCAAGCTTACCCACCAGGGAAGCAAAACGAGCTCATCCGCAATCGAAGATCTTCGTCGAACGCGCGTTGCTCGCTTCGTGCTGCCTTGGACCCAGTTCAAGAATTCACGCAAGAGCAGCCCGCCCACGCTCGCAAGAATGAGCACCGGAACCGCCTTCCAGATGAGCGCGTGCGTGAGTTGTTCCAGTTGCGGATTCGCCACTCATGCGAATGCAGCAGCTTTGCTGCCCACTTCCAAGCCCCAATCCCACCAATCGCGTGCTCAGCTTCCCGTCGCGTGCTCGACGCCACGGAGTTTGAACAGCTCATCGAGCGTCATCAACTAAGTGGCGAGTGGCGAAAGTTTAAGCAACAGTTTCTTTCATGAGTGGTGATAGTTTCGATTTCGAACGGATTTGGAATGAGAAACGAAAGATGCGCCAACGTCTCGCCGCTGCGCCGATCGTAGAGAAACTGCGGATGCTCGATGCCCTGCGCGAGCGAGCTCTTGCGCTCCGCAATGCGAGCAACGGTAGGAGTGTGATTCGAGAGCCATCAGCCACCTACAGGTCCAAACCTCGCTCCCAGGCCGTCTGACCTCCGACATCTGACATCTGACATCTGGTTTCAGCTTTCAGTTTTTCAGAGTTTCAGCTTTTCCCCTAAATCCGCCTTCGCCGTACCCACCGCTTTTGCCAGCGAGAAGAAAGTGCCCACGAGCGCGGCCACGCGAAACCAATCCCAGAAAATCCATCTGCGCGCAGCGCGCACGATTTCATCCGGCCTCATGCCTTCGCCAGCGCGCACAAACAATGGAACCACACCTTGCGGGACGAAGAACGACAGCGTCGCCGCGAGCGCACCGAAATAACAGATCGCGGCCAGCACCAGCCATTTTCGCCGTGCCTGCATCGACCAATTCAGCGCCAGCGCGGCCACCATCAAAACCGTCATCACCACCACCGCCGGCTGCCAGAACCGCAAAATATCCCGGGCCTGATTCGTGCCTCGGAAATATCGCGTCAGCGAACTCGGGAGATCGCCGCCCCAGTCCGGAATAATCGCCACGCGCTGATAAACACTCGCCCCCGTCAGAACCGCCACGCCTAACAAAGCGCACCAAAGAACAACCTCAGCAAAACGCCCCTCCCTGGACATCCCTTCATTAAAGCCGACCCACCAGATCAAGACAATGCCGCGCTGTCCCAACCTCTGATTCCCAGCTTTTCAGAGTTTCAGCTTTTGCTTCTGACTTCTGATCTCCGACATCTGACATCTGAAATCTGACCTCTGGTTTCAGCTTTCCAATTTAAGCTCTCCGCTTTTCCCCTCATTCCGAAATCCGAAATCGAAAATCCGCATTTCTTCGTCCCTTTCTACTTTCGAATTTCCTGTATGCGGATAGCACACGTTGTTTAACTTCTCCCTAATGGCCTTAACTCCGCCCATTGTCTTGAAATCAGAAAACGTTGCGCAACTCGTGTTCTTTGTGCGCGGAGAGAAAGTGATGCTCGACTCCGATTTAGCAATGCTCTACGGCGTCGAAGCAAGAGCGCTAAACCAGGCTGTAAAGCGTAATGCGCGTCGCTTTCCGGAAGATTTTATGTTTCGGCTCAGCGCCAGGGAAGCCGAAACGATCCGCCGTTCAAGATCACAAACTGTGATCTCAAAATCCTCGACCCATTCAAACGCTTCACGGTTTGGGACGAGTTCACGTTCAAGATCACAAAATGTGACCTTGAAACGCGGACAGAACATCAAATATCTCCCCTACGCCTTCACCGAGCAGGGCGTCGCCATGCTCTCGAGCGTTCTCCGCAGCTCGCGCGCTGTCGAAGTAAACATCGCCATTATGCGAACGTTCGTGCAACTCCGTCGGCTCATGGACACAAACCGTGATCTCGCGCGCAAGATCGAAGGCCTGGAGAGGAAATACGACGAAAAATTCGCGATTGTATTTGAAGCGATCAAACAGCTGATCGCGCCGGCCGCTCCCGCCAGAAAGCAGATTGGGTTTCATACATCAGAAGGCTGACCTCTGATCTCAGCTTTCCGTTTTCTACTTTAGCCTTTCTACTTTCTAATTTTAGTGACCTCTGATTTTCAGCTTCCCGTCGCGTGAGGCGCGAATGCTTTTACGCGATAGCTTTCGGAGTTTACAGACCCGTCGCGTGAGGCGCAGCCTTTTTACGCGACCGTCGCGTGAGGCGCAGCCTTTTTACGCGACGCAATCCGACTTGTCGCGTGGGCCAAAGGCCTTTACGCGAGATCGAAAATCCCAATCTGCCTTCTTGCTCATCCGCTCTGCTTCCATTCCGAAATCCGAAATCGAAAATCCGCATTTCTTCGTCCCTTTCTCCTTTCTAATTTCTACTTTGTCCTTTATGGAATTTGCTCCGTCATGCTCACCCGCCGAAGGGGCTGTTGGACTGGGAAGCACCCAACACCAAATTTGATGTAGCGCCCAAATGGACTTCAGCGTAGAGTTTTTCACGAATGCCAGCGGACGATCCCCAGTGCAGGAATTTCTTGAGGGACTCAAGCGGAGCGATCCCGACGACCACGCCTCAATATTGCGGGGGCTGGCCAAGTTGCGGAGTCGACAGAATCACCGCGAGCCATTGTCCAAAGCGCTCGGCGACGGTCTCTTTGAATTGCGCCATGTCGGCAAATTGAATACGCGCATCCTCTGGTTCTTTATGAAAGGTCGCCGCATCATCGCCGTTCACGGAATTCGCAACAAGGGCCAGGGCATCCCGACGCGCGACCTCGATATCGCCCGCGACCGCATGCGCGACTGGCAGGAGCGATCATGAAGAAGACCAATTTTGATCGTTATCTTGAAGAACAACTCAAAGACCCCGTCTTCGCCGAGCGCTATGAACGAGCAGGCGAAGCGTGGGACGTCGCCTTGCAACTGACTGCCCTGCGCGAGCAGGCCGGCCTTTCGCAATCGCAGCTTGCCCGTCTTCTTAGAACCACCCAGCAACAGGTCAGCCGTCTCGAATCACCTGCTTACGAAGGCCACTCCCTTAGCATGCTCCGCCGTGTCGCTGCTGCGCTTCATGCCCGTGTTCGCGTTGTCCTCGAGCCCGTGGCAAAGACAGAGAAGAGCGCAGTCGTGCGGGAAGAAGCCAGCCGCTACGGGCGCAGGAAAAGGAAGTCGTAAATCTGCCATCAGACCTCCGATCCGCCGACGGACGGATTCGCCGTGTCCGCCATTGGACGGACTGGCCGTGGCGAGGCGAACCTCTGATCTCCGACCTCTGATCTCAGCTTTCCGTTTTCTACTTTAGCCTTTCTACTTTCCGATTTTCAGCTTCCCGTCGCGTGAGGCGGACGCCTTTTACGCGATCAGTTTTCCGCGTTTCAGCTTTTCCCCTAAATCTGCCTTGCCGAACTGTAGCCGCGCCGCTGCGTCGGCGCGTTCGTGTTTCGTTAGGCCTTTGTCGTCAATAAAGCCGACACCTGCTCACGCACTTCCGCTGGCGCGTACGATTTTTGTGCAACGATATGCACCACTGGAACTCCAGCTGCGCCGAGCGCTTTGTCTAAAAACGCGTCGCGTCGCTGTCGTTTTTCTTTTTGATGACTTGCATCATCCAGCTCAATCACACCGATCACCTCGCGCGTTCCGAGATCACAAAGCGCGAAATCAACGTGTTTGCTCGTGATCCGATTTAACGCTGAAGTGCGCGCACTGTTCGACAATCCTCTTCGCACACGAATGATGTCGGCCAGACGCAGCTTTCCAAGAATTGCGTACTCGCGTCCGAAGATTTCTTCCAGCACGCCCAAAAACGAGCGCTCTGCCGCGCTGAAAAGCTTTTCAATCCGCTCATATGGATAATCGGCGGCGCCAGTCTTCCTGAAAAGACCGATGATCGAGACGAGAACGAAAACAAAAACAACGACGACCAGCAGAGGAAACAATTGATGCAGATTCATGAATCCAACATGCTGCGAAATTCATGCCAGTTCGACTTCCGATCTCGGACATCTGACCTCTGATGTCAGCTTTCCGCTTTCACCTTTCCCCCTCACTTCGCATTTCGAAATTCGAAATTCGAAATTCGAAATTCTCGTGTGGCATTTTTCTTCTGAGCGGGTAAAACACTTGCGCACGCTGCCACGCCGCCCCTCCTCGGATGAGTTAAGAAAACGGCGATGGCTTCCCTTCCAAACGCTTTAATTTAATTCAAATGAACGCAGTCGAAATCGAAGAAGCCGTTTCCAGGCTCGCCGAAGCGCCTTTCGATGCCGGAGACTTTCCCCTTCGCCTTCCTCGAAGCCTTCGGGAACAAGGAGACCACGCTCAAGCGCCTGCGGGCCGGCAGCACGAACCAGTCCGACCTGCCCGGCGGCGTGCTCCAGCGCAACAACATCCACATCAAGGTCTGCCCCGAAGGCGAGGTGACGGCCACGCTCGCCGCGCTGCGCGCAAAGCCCTGCCACCACGCAGGCAAAAGGCCAAGTTCATCCTCGCCACCGACGGCAAGACCTTCGAGGCCGAGAACCTCGTCGATGGCGAAACGGTCGCCTGCGACTACGCCGACTTCCACGACCACTTCGGCTTCTTTCTGCCGCTGGCCGGCATCACCACCGTCAAGCAGATCCGCGAAAACGCCTTCGACATCAAGGCCACCGGCCGCCTCAACCGGCTCTACGTCGAGCTGCTGCAGGAAAACCCCGACTGGGACACCGACGGCGCGCCGGCAAGACATGAACCACTTCTTGGCCCGGCTGATCTTCTGCTTCTTCGCCGAGGACACCGACATCTTCAACGGCAACGGCCTGTTCACCGCCACCATCGAGCAGATGAGCGACGCGCGATTCCTCGAACACCCACGAGGTGCTCGTCCGAAATGTTCCGCGCCATGAACACGCAAGACTCGAGGACCGCGAGGCGGCCGAAGCATCCGCAGCTGGGCCGATCGCTTCCCCTACGTCAATGGCGGGCTGTTCTCCGGCAGCGTGGACGTGCCGCGCTTCAGCCAGATCGCGCGCTCCTACCTGCTGCACGTCGGCAATCTCGACTGGACGAAGATCAATCCCGACATCTTCGGCTC
The DNA here is from genome assembly GCA_963824795.1 of uncultured Verrucomicrobiae bacterium. Classification (GTDB taxonomy): domain Bacteria; phylum Verrucomicrobiota; class Verrucomicrobiia; order Chthoniobacterales; family UBA10450; genus JBBQFI01. The sequence goes on from CAWGQU010000016.1 coordinate 42,156, forward strand.
CATGATCCAGGCCGTGGCCGATGACGAGGAGCGCGGCGCCCTGGGCATGCACTACACCAGCGTGCCGAACATCCTGAAGGTGCTGAATCCGCTGTTCCTCGACGACCTGCGCGCGAAGCTGGAGGAGGCGGGCGACAACGCCCGCAAGCTGCTGAACCTGCGCAAGCGCATGGCCCGCATCCGCGTGTTCGACCCGGCCTGCGGCTCCGGCAATTTCCTGGTCATCGCCTACAAGGAGATGCGCGCAGATCGAGGCGGAGATCAACCGCCGCCGCGGCGAAGCCGAACGCGCAGTCCGAGATCCCGCTCACCAACTTCCGCGGCATCGAACTCCGCGACTTCTCCGCCGAGATCGCCCGCCTGGCGCTCATCATCGCCGAGTATCAGTGCGACGTGCTCTATCGCGGCCAGAAGCTGGCGCTGGCCGAGTTCCTGCCGCTCGAAGCCGCCAACTGGATCACCTGCGGCAACGCCCTGCGGCTCGATTGGCTGAGCATCTGCCCGCCGACGGGCAACAGGCGTGAAGATCCGCGCCGATGATTTGTTCGAGACGCCGCTGGATCAGGCGGAGATCGATTTCGAGAATGAAGGCGGGGAGACGTATATCTGCGGAAATCCGCCGTATCTCGGGAGCAAGTGGCAGACAGACGAACAGAAGGCAGACTTGAAGCTATCTTTTCGACCGACGTACGCAAGCTGGAAGATCGCTCGACTATGTTGCTGGCTGGTTCATGAAGGCAGCCGACTACTGCACGCAAGACCGAGCTGCCGCTGCCTTCGTCGCCACCAACTCGATCTGCCAAGGGCAGCAGGTTCCGATGCTGTGGCCACTCATTTTCGCAACTGGGCATGCAATATCCTTCGCCCACACATCGTTTCAAGTGGGCGAACCTGGCCAGCCACAATGCCGGTGTGACCGTCGTTATCGTCGGCATCTCACAACGAAGCCGCAGCGAAGCGCATCTGTTTCGACGAGACGAAGTCGCTGATCGCAGATGCAGCAACATCAACTCCTTATCTTGTCGCATGGCCGAACGTCATTGTCGAAAGCGCGATCAGCCGACTGATCGGCTGTCGCCGACATGGATCTGCGGCAACATGCCGACAGACGGCGGAAATCTTGCTTCTCGAGCACGCGACGAAGCATGAGGCATCTCGACTCAGACGCCGCAGCGTCGACTCGTTCATCCGACGATTCTTCGGATCGAGGAGTTCATCAAGGCATACAGCGCTACTGCCTCTGGATTGAGGACGACGAGGTCGAAGCTGCGGCATCAGATTCCCGAGATCGCAGCGACGTATCGATGCGTGTGCAGAGCATGCGCTGAGCAAGCAGGCGAAGGCAGCGACCGCAGACTCGCCGAACGTCCCATCGATTTCGCAAGATCGCGCAGTCAGCGAACGATGCAGCGATCATCGTCCCGAGCGTCTCTTCCGAGACACGGCCAGTATCTGCCGGTTGGATTGCTTGACATGCCGGAACGATCGTTAGCGAATCTCGCATTCGCGATCTACGACGCGCCGCTCTGGAACATGGCGCTCATCGCCTCGCGACTTCATCTCGTTTGGATCGCAACCGTCTGCGGCAAGCTGGAAACGCGACTACCGCTACTCCAACACCCTCGGCTGGAACACCTTCCCCGTTCCCACGCTCACCGAGCAAAACAAAGCCGACCTGACCCGTTGCGCCGAGGACATCCTGCTGGCGCGCGAGGCGCATTTCCCGGCGACGATCGCCGACCTCTACGATCCCGACGACGATGCCCGCCAACCTGCGCGCAGCCCACGAGCGCAACGACGAGACGCTGGAGCGCATCTACATCGGCCGCCGCTTCAAGAACGACACCGAGCGGCTGGAAAAGCTCTTCGAACTCTACACGAAGATGACCGCGAAAGAGGCGCGCACCGAAGAAACGAGCCGCTCGTAAGAACGGAAGCTCGGCGAGCAGTAAGATGCGGATCCGGCAATTTCACTTCCATCCTTATGGGATCGCGACGACGATCCGTCACGGCAACGTGCAGCACATCGCGCGGCACAATCTGACGAAGGAGGAAGTGCGAAGACGTTTTCGACCATCCGACCGGCATGCAGCACGAGCCGGTCGTCACGCGATCGGCCTGTGGTTTTTGGAGAAACCCGCACCGGTCGATACATTATGGTAGTTTACGACGTGATCGACGCCTCCACCGTCTACCCGATCACGGCCTACGAAGTTCCAAGACCGAGAAGAAATACGACCATGAAACGACATTATCCGCGAGCGACTGCCTCACGCCTGAGGAAGCCGCTGAAGATACGAGGCGATCCGCGATCAGATCGCCGCGAGAATTGCCTGACTTGATTGCGCGGCATCAGGAGGGTTCGGCTCGACGTTCAGACCACGAGCAGCCTAACGGGATCGAGACCGCTCGATTCCCTCGGTCTCCGTCACGATACGCGCACGATGGCAGTTCGACGAGAGCGAACGCGCTGGGCATGCGCCCGATGCAGGAGCGCGTCTGGCAGAAGCGCGGCGAGCAGTATCTGCTCATCAAATCGCCGCCGGCCTCCGGCAAGAGCCGGGCGCTGATGTTCATCGCGCTCGACAAGCTGGCGAACCAGAGGCTCAAGCAGGCGATCATCGTCGTGCCGGAGACGATCCATCGGCGCGAGCTTCCACGATGAGCCGCTGAGCCAGTTTGGCTTCTGGGCGGATTGGAAAGTGGAGCCGAAGTGGAATCTCTGCGACGCGCCGGGCACGCGACAACGGCGGCAAGGTGGACGCGGTGAAGAGTTTCTTGGAGAGCGACGACAAGATGCTGGTCTGCACCCACGCCACGTTCCGCTTTGCGGTGGAGAGGTTCGGCGTCGAAGCCTTCGACGATCGGCTGATCGCCGTGGATGAGTTCCACCACATCTCCGCCAATCCCGACAACCGGCTGGGCGAACACGTCCGCCAGTTCATGGCCCGCGACAAGGCGCACATCGTGGCCATGACCGGCTCCTATTTTCGCGGCGATGCCGAGGCGGTGCTGCACCCGGACGACGAGTCGAAGTTCGACACCGTCACCTACACCTACTACGAGCAGCTCAACGGCTACCAGTATCTCAAGCAGCTCGACATCGGCTATTACTTCTACTGCGGGCCGTTACACGGACGAAATTCTGAACGTGCTCGAATCCGGCACGAGAAGACGATCGTGCACATTCCCAACGTCAATTCGCGCGAGAGCACGAAGGACAAGATCAAGGAGGTCGAGCACATCATGGACGAACTCGGCGAGTGGCAGGGCACCGATCCGAAGACAGGCTTCCAACTCGTGAAAACCGCCGACGGCAAGGTTCTCAAGATCGCCGATCTGGTGGATGACGATCCGGCGAAGCGCGACAAGGTATCGGCCGCGCTGCAGAGATCCGGCGCAGAAGAACAACCGCGACCACGTGGACATCATCATCGCCCTCGGCATGGCGAAGGAAGGCTTCGACTGGATCTGGTGCGAGCATGCGCTGACGGTCGGCTACCGCTCGAGCCTCACGGAGATCGTGCAGATCATCGGCCGCGCCACCCGCGACGCGCCGGGCAAGACGCGCGCTCGCTTCACCAACCTGATTGCCGAGCCGGATGCCACCGAGGGGGCTGTCACCGAAGCGGTGAACGACACGCTCAAAGCGATCGCCGCGAGCCTGCTGATGGAGCAGGTGCTGGCGCCGCGGTTCGAGTTCAGGCCGAAGAATCCGAGCAACGGAGCCGACGCCCGGCTTCGATTACGGCGAAGGCGGCTACGATCCCGAGCAAATGCAATGTCGGCGTCAACGCAGCAGACGGGCCGATCCAGATGGAGATCAAAGGACTGGCGGAGCCGAAGAGTCCGAAGAGGCGAGCGCATCTGCCGCGAGGATTTGAACGAAGCTGGTCACGGCGTTCGTGCAGGACAAGCAGGCGATCGAGCGAGGAATGTTCGACGAGGAATTGGTCCCCGAGGAACTGACGCAGGTGCGGATGGGCAAGATCGTGAAAGAGAAGTTCCCGAATCTGGACGAGGAGGATCAGGAGGCCGTCCGCCAGCATGCGATCGCGGCGCTGAATATCGTGCAGCAGGCCAAGAAGGCTCTGACGGCGGCGGCGAGCGAGGAGCGTCGCAGAACACGGCGCTGATCGATGGCGTGCGCAGGTTTGCGATGGCCGTGACGGAGCTGGACATCGATCTGATCGACCGCATCAATCCGTTCGGCGAAGCCTATGCGATTCTGGCGAAGTCGATGAGCGAGGAGCGGCTGAAGCAGGTGGCGGCAGTGATCGCGGCCAAGCGGAGTCAGCCTGACGATCGAGGAAGCGCGCGAGCTTGGCGAAGCGAGCGCTGCGATTCAAACAGGAGAAAGGGACGGCTGCCCTCGCTGACGGCGGCTGATCCTTGGGAAAAGCGGATGGCCGAGGGCGTGGCGCTTTCTTCAGCGGAAAGCAAGGAGAGCAGAATGCCTGAGCGCATCACCGACGAAGACTTGGAATTGCTGAGCGAACTTGGGCGTCGAGGCCGACGCCGTACCAGACCGGCGGTCGCTCGCGCGCGGGAGCAGCGAATCATCGCCGGATTTGAGGAGATCGAGCGGTTCGTTCAGGAACATGGCAGAGCTCCCGAGCACGGCGAAAACCGCGACATCTTCGAACGCATCTACGCGGTGCGGCTGGACCGGCATTCGCGAATCTGCGGAGTGCCGCGAACTGTTGAGGGATCTGGATTCGCACGGGCTGCTCGGTAGCCGCAGAAATGAGCCGACAGCAGTCGCGTGAAAGAAGAGCCGAGCGATGAGGAGTTGCTGGCCGTCACTTGGGAGTGAGCGTCGCGACCGAGGACGTGTACCCAACTGGTTCACGTTCGCTCGCGCGAGGAAATCAAAGCGGCGGAGGAAATCGCCCAGCGGAATCCGTGCAAGGATTTCGACGCAGTTCAAGCCGATCTTCGAAAAAGTGCAGCGCGAGTTGGAGACCGGTGAGCGGCAAACCGTGAAATACAAGGACAATGCGGACGTCAAGAAAGGCGACCTGTTCATCCTCGACGGGCAGAAGGTGATCGTCGCCGACATGGGCGAGACATTTGTCAGCGACTATGGCCGGCCGGACCGCAGGCTGAGAGTCGTTTACGACAACGGCACCGAAAGCGATCTTCTCCTGCGTTCGCTGCAGCGTGCTTTGAACAAAGACAAGGCCAGCCGCCGCATCACCGAGCCAGATTTCGGACCGCTCTTCTCGGACGAAGAAGACGAGGACGACTTGCCGACCGGTTACATTTACGTGCTCAGGAGCAAATCGGACCATCCTTTCGTCGCGCAGAACACGGTCCGTCATTCACAAGATCGGCGTGACCGGCGGAGACGTGAAAAGCCGGATTGCCAATGCGAGAAAGATCCGACCTATCTTCTCGCCGACGTGGAAATCGTCGCGACTTCAAACTGGCAAACATCAACCGGAAGCGGCTGGAAGCATTGCTCCACAAGTTTTTTGGCAGCGCTCGATTGGATCTTGGAATTGAAGGATCGTTCGGCGGAGCAAGTGGAGCCGAGGGAATGGTTTCTTGTTCCGCTGCCGGTGATCGAGGAAGCGATTGAAAAAATCAAGGATGGCAGCATCGGCGAGCTATCGATACAATCCCGAGACCGCTCAGATTGAAGAACGTGAATCCGGGGTTTGAAGAAGCGGCAGCGCAAGCCCTTGTAACATCCGGCGCTCGGCGCGAAAGCAACCCGACATCAGCATCCTGCGAGACCCA
>CAWGQU010000017.1:0-62030 GCA_963824795.1 uncultured Verrucomicrobiae bacterium
GCCATCAAGTCAATCACTTCGCACAGCCGCGCGGCGCTGTCATCCTGAGCGCAGCGAAGGACCTCACATCACTCATGAAATTACACGAACGAACATACGCTACCCTAAACTGAATTCGTGAGGTTCCTCGCTTGCGCTCGGAATGACCGCATTGAAAACTGGATTTTCGTTCGCTTGCGCTCGGAATGAGCACATTGAAAACTGGATTTCCGTTCGCTTGCGCTCGGAACGACCGCATTGAAAGCTGGATTTTCGTTCGCTTGCGGTGACTATTGCGTCATCTGCGCCCGTAGCTCAGCCGGATAGAGCAACGGATTTCTAATCCGTAGGTCGAGTGTTCGAGTCACTCCGGGCGCGCGTTTTCTATTCTGCGAGGGAAAACTCTTCTTTTTTAGGAAACATAGAATCTTGCGCTCAATATGAAGATTCCCTTTAATGCCCGCCAAAAACAGAGACAATGTCGCGGCCTTACCTCACGCAAACGCTCGCTGCTTCGCCCGTTCGGCGTCTGTCTTACTTGTTCGTGGCCACGCGCAACTCGCCGTCTACCCGAAAGATTCTCGTTCAGCTGATACTGTCTTTCCTAAAATTCTTACTTGAAATAACGCGCCAACATTCTCCGACGATGCTAATCGGCATCGGTTTGTTGATAATAGGCGGACGTCGAAACATCGAAGCGGCCGCGATTGCCATCGAGCTCGGGTCCTCCCAGGTTCTCTATGGCGAAACTAGCAGAATTCCCTTCGGGGATCTCAACGGCACGCCCACAGTTGGCAGTCTCTCGGTTGATTTCCTGTTTAAGAATAACGAGTTCGTACGATTGTTCGCAGGCAGCAGCGCGGGATTCCACGGTTTGATTGTTCTTCAAACGAACAGTCCAGGATTTTTGGGCTTCATTAGTGGAACTGGTTACCTCATCGATGCACATGGCAACGCCATTCCGGGATATAAGATTACGGGAAGTGTCTCCGGCAATGACGGCACAGTAAGCATCGGTGTTTTCCCTCTTTTAGAAGATAAAACCGGCGCGCCGTTCGATTGGTTGTTGAGACCGCTCGACTTCTACGGCATCCACTACGACTTCACGTTTCCCAACCGGCCGCTCAATGCCGTGATCGGTGGTCAGTTCTTTTTAGCCGGTAACGGCAAACCATATGCAATTGGGCCCGGGTCTAATCTACCGGAAGATATCGCGGCCCCTAACGGACCGCTCGTTAATTTGGCGAACATCTCCACTCGCGCATTAGTACAAACCGGCGACAACGTTCTCATCGGCGGATTTATCATCACCGGAACGCAAAACAAGCGCGTGCTGCTGCGAGCGATAGGTCCATCACTACCGCTCGCAGGCAAGTTGATAAATCCTTTCCTTGAATTGCACGATAACCGCGGAGCTTTGATTGCCAGTAACGATAACTGGATCGACGCGAGCAATCGCCAGGACATAGTTAACACTGGCGCCCCGCCTACCGACATTCGGGAGTCGGCGATACTTACCTCGCTCGCACCGGGAATCTACACCGCGATCGTGCGCGGGGTCGGCAACACCACCGGCATCGCTCTCGTTGAGGGTTACGATTTGGATCGGACGAGCGCTTCGAAATTTGCCAACATTTCAACACGCGGGTTGGTGCAGACGGGTGATAACGTATTGATCGGAGGATTTATTGTTCTGGGAGCCACTTCGCAGAAGGTCATCGTCCGCGCCATGGGACCTTCGTTGCCGCTGGCAGGCAGACTAGCCAATCCGATGCTAGACCTTCACGATGCTCAAGGAACCAGGATTGCTTCTAACGATAACTGGCGCACAACACAGGAAGCGGAGATCACAGCGGCCGGTATTCCGCCGCCAAGCGACTTCGAATCGGCGATAGCTCAAAGACTTATGCCGGGCCCTTACACTACAATCGTGCGAGGCGTTAATGGAACCACGGGCCTGGCATTAGTCGAGGTTTATGCGCTCAAATAGATTGTTGGAAGCCGATTAGCTCCTTGTCGGCTCTTGCGATAGCTCCTTCAAAACTGCCAGCTAACTTTTCCGTAAACGCTGCGCGGGATTTCCTCGCGGGGATTGGGACTTGAAATGACGTACTCGAGATGATGATCGTGCAGGAGGTTTTGGCCGACGACGGAAAGCTCGATATTCTTCGTGGGATGCCAGCTTAAGCGGACGTCCAGCTCGCAATAAGAGGGCACGCTGGCAGGCTTGCCACTGTTATTGAACTCGAACGCATCCACCCAGCGCAACGCGGTGTCGAACTGGATGTTTCGCGGCAAGTCCATGGAGGAGCGGATGGAAAATCTGTGCTGAGGATCGGCCGTTTCGTTAAGTGCGTTGTTGAAATCCGTCCGGCCCGGTTTCACGCGAATGTCCTCCTTGAGCAAATCGTAACCACCGTGCAACCGCCACCAATCGCATACGCGATAGCTCGTGCTTAGCTCGATCCCGTAGGATTCTCCTTCGAGATTGTTGTCGTAGACAAGAGGAAGACCCAGCAAAGCGGGAGGCGGGCTGGTGCTTGTACTGCGCACATCGTCGTAGTCGTTAAAGAAACCTGAAATGGAACCGGAGAGTTGGGATCCGAGCTGGGCGCGGTAGCCCAGTTCGTAAACGATCACGGTTTCCGAATCGAAGTCGGTTCCACCAATCAGGATGTTGTCGACAAGCGGAGACACAGTCGGGGTGGGCAGCCGGATGTCGCGGTCGACGCGCGAGGGGGCGCGAATCGCACGAGACACCGCCGCCCAAATGGTCTGCTGATCTGTTGGCGTCCAGGTAAGTCTCGCACTCGGCTCGAATTCAAAGTCGGTGTAGTCGTTGTGCTCGATCTTTGTCCCAAGAGTGAGCGACAACCGTTTCACGATCGTGATCTCGTCCTGCGCGAATGCGCTGAATAGATTATGATCCAAAACTCTCGGGATGAAGGCCAGGGCCGGAGCGTTTTCCACCACGTCGTGGGTAAAGCGATAACCCAGTCCCCAGACGATATGGTTACGGTCGCCCAAAGCGAAGCGATGCTGGAAATCCAGATCGTAGGTGTGAAGATCGTCCACAAGAGTTCCGGCGGGAGCGAAGTCGTTCGCGGGAATGGGATCGTTCAAATGCGTGCGATCGTAGTAGAGCTGGAGACTCATATCGGAATCGTCCGAGAATGTGTGCGACCAACGCCCGAGAATGTTGTTGCCGTTTACTTTTGCTCTGCGCCCCGTGGCCAGGTTTTCGTCGCCAAAGTAGAAGTCGCCCTGCAAAGTCAGGTTATTCTCGGGACATGGTTCGGCATCCACTCGGAATCCGCCCTGCCCCATACGCCATGAATCACCCGCATCATTTCCATTAGGGAAGACGGCGCTGTCGCGGTCGAAATACTTGCCGTAAATCCGATAGTAAACGTTAGGCGCCAGCGTTCCGCCGTAACGCATTCCGCCGAAATCCTGTAACTCCGAGCCGCCGCCACCTTCCATGTAAAATCCCTGCGTATCTTTTGCGCTCTTGCTAATGACGTTGATGACGCCGTTGACTGCATTCGCACCCCACAGCGTGCCGCCCGGTCCGCTGATTACTTCAATCCGATCGATATCCTGCAGCAGGTAATCCTGCACATCCCAAAAGACGCCGGAGAAAAGCGGCGTGTAGACGCTGCGCCCATCCATTAAGACCAGAAGTTTGTTGGCCGAGTCCGTATTGAATCCGCGCGCGCTGATGGCCCAGCCATGGGAACCTTTCTGCGCGACATCCAAATTATCCGCCAGCCTTAGTGCTTCGGGAATGCTCGAAGCGCCCGACCGAAGAATATCATCGCTTGTTATGACCTGGATTGCCGCCGCTGCCTCAAGCAACTTCTCCGGGGACTTGGAGACGGAAGTCACCTTCACGTTTACCAGCTCTTCCAGGCTCAATTTTTTCAATTCGTCTGGATTGAGATTGGTCTCTGCTGTTTGGGCAAAGACCGAAGGTGCAAGGCACCCGATCAGAACGATAATCGCGCTTATCGGGCGCGGAAATCCACTTTGTCGGAGAAAGAGTACCAGGCGTTCCCCCATAAAGCTGGAGAACCGAAAGCAAGTTTCCCGCCGTCTGCCTTATGACGGCACAATTTTCCGGCAGATGCCAAATTGTACCCGGCAGGTTTGCCGAGATTGATTCTCGTTAGGCGCAGCTCACAGCTGATATTTTAGGGGCGATCCGCTGAATCCGTCTGCGCCTGCAGACAGTCGCCGGCTTTGGCCCGAAAAGATAATGTGTAAATGGCTGTGGTGGGCCGAAACCTGCTTGATGACAAACATCCGGAGTTCAGTGCCGGGCCCCAGGGGCTAACTCGAGAGGTCGAACGCAGTGCTTCGGGACCTTCAAATGGCATTTTTAAGAACAACCGCAATCGCCACGGCGAGTCTGATCGCGGCGTTGTTTTCCCGAGTTGCCGTGGCGCAATCGCAACCCGATCCAAAAGCCGAGTATGCCTTGAAGGCGGTTTTTCTTTACAATTTCTGCCGCTTCATCGAGTGGCCAAAGTCCGCTTTTGCATCGCCTAACGAGCCGATAATTATCGGAGTCGTCGGCAATGATCCGTTCGGGTCCTCGCTCGACGAAGCAGTGCGGGGTGAGACCTCCCGCGGGCGTGCCATCCGAATAGCGCATTACGCAAAAGCAGATGCGATCGGACATTGCCACCTGTTATTCGTTAGTCGCTCTGAAGCGGGCCGAACCGAAAAGATCCTGAGTGCGGTAAGTGGCAAAAGCGTTGTCACTGTCGGTGAAACCGATGCGTTTCTCGATCGCGGAGGAATGATCGCGCTCACGGCGGAAAAGAATCATGTTCGGTTGCATATCAATCCTTCTCTGTTACGCGCTGCCAGCCTCGACGTGAGCTCGAAGCTTCTCCGCGTTGCCGACGTTAAGCCTTGAGCAATGCCGTTTTCGCTGCGCGACATACCGATCAAACGGAAGTTGATGTTGGTGACGTTGCTCACCAGCAGCGTCGCCCTTCTCCTCATGGGCAGCGCGGTTATTACCTATGAGTTAGTCACTTTTCGCAGCGCTCTCGCGGTAAACATCGGAGTACAGGCGCAGATTATCGCTTCGAACAGCACGGCGGCGGTCGCCTTCGACGATCCGCCGAGCGGTCGTGAAATTCTGGGGGCTCTTTCCGCCGAACATCAAGTAACAGCGGCTGCTATCTACGATAAAACCGGCCGGATCTTTGCAAGTTTTCCGGAGGACGTTCCTGTATCCGAATTCCCGAGTCAGCCTGCTCCCGACGGTTACAAATTCGAGCGCGCGCATCTTGTCATGTTCAAACCGATCGTGCAGGAAAGCATGCGGCTTGGCACAATTTACCTTCAGGCCGACCTCGGAGCGATGTATACCCGCTTCGGCGTTTACGGAACGTTGATATTACTCGTGAGCGCATGCTCGTTTCTGGGCGCAATGAGTTTATCCAGAAAATTTCAGCGGAGCATTTCCGGACCCATCCTCGAACTCGCGAAAGTGGCTACCGCCATTTCTGAGAGGCAGGATTATTCAGTGCGTGCGACCAGGCACGGCGCGGATGAAGTCGGGCAACTGACCGAAGCATTTAACCAAATGCTCACGACGATCGATCAAAGCAACAGTGCGCTAAGCGCAAGCGAGGAAAGACTTCGCCTGGCATTGGAAGGATCGGAAGCGGCGAACAAAGCAAAAGATCATTTCCTTGCCGTTCTAAGTCATGAACTACGGACGCCGCTGACTCCGGTCCTCGCGACCGTCGCCATGTTGGAGGATGAAGAAAGCACGCCGGAGCATGTTCGCCGCGAGCTGGAGACGGTTCGGCGTAACATCGAAGTCGAGGCGCGTCTCATCGACGATCTGCTCGATCTTACCGGCATCGTGCGCGGCAAACTCGAATTGCATCGGCAGGTAGTTGATGTGCGTTCGTTGCTCGAACACGCGATGCAAAGCTACTGCGCCAACACAGCCGCGAAAAAAAATCTCCGCGTATCACTGGAAGTCACAGCTCCGGAAAGTTGCGTTCACGCCGACAGCTCGCGTTTGACACAGGTCTTTTGGAATCTCCTCCAAAATGCCTGCAAATTTACTCCAGAAGGAGGCGCGATCGACATTCGCGTTTACAACGAACGTGCCGTCGAGAATGAAAAAGGATCGCGACCACCGTTGATTGTGGAAGTGAGCGATAACGGAATCGGGATAAATGCAAAAACGTTGCCCCGCATCTTTAACGCGTTCGAGCAGGGCGACCGCTCGCGCAGCGCAACTTTCGGCGGCCTCGGACTCGGACTCGCTATTAGTCGGGCAATCGTCGAATTGCACAACGGTTCGATCTGGGCTGCGAGCGATGGTGTAGGGAAAGGGACGAAGTTTTTCGTGCGACTCGATACCGCCGCGCGGCTGATAGGTGATGGGACGCAAAGATCATCGGCCCCGTCAAAAGACCTGGCGGCCGCGGATTCACTTCGCGTCCTGCTGGTCGAGGATCATCCAGACACCGCAGCGCAACTAAGTCGACTGCTCAAACGCGCTGGACATCAGGTTACCTGTGCGACAAGCGTTCGCGAAGCGGAAGAAACCGCCAGTCACGGCCGTGACGGCTTCGACATCCTCATCAGTGATCTCGGTTTGCCCGATGGCAGCGGACACGATTTGATGCGTCATCTCAAACGCGATCGTCCGATTCCCGGCATCGCGCTAAGCGGATACGGAATGGCTGAAGATATCCAAAACAGTATTGCCGCCGGCTTTTCGCGACACATGACCAAACCGGTTGATTGGCAGGAGCTGAAAAGTGCGATCCAGAAAGTTGCGAAGGAGACGCACCTCGTAGGCGACGGCGCTTGATTACGGAACGCCGTGGCCGGAGTTTGACTTTACCACGCTAACGTCGGTCGCGTTAATCGAACCATTAACCGCCACGTCCGTCCGAAAATTGGTCGCGTTGGCGGAAGCACCAGATTGTCCTTTCGTTTGGCCAACGTCGGTAGAATTAACTGTTTTGTTTCCTGTGGTATCACCAATCAACATGTTAACACTCACCGATGTGTCCGCCATGACCTGAGCTGAGGTATCCGTTACGCCACTCAAAGTGACAGTGATTTTCTGGACATCGCTAACGCCCGTCAGGTTTACGGTCATCGTGTGGCCAACAAAAGCCGGACTTCCTGATACGTTTCCAATACCTGTCGTCACACTCGCACTGCCGGCGATTACATCGTTACTGAAGGTAAAGACAAGGGTGTGATTACCACCACTGCTTCGGCATTCCACACCAGGCTCACCGCTGAGCGGCAACGGAATATTGAAAATTCCGGCGCCTCCGTGAGTCTTTTGGGAAACGGCGCTCATCAGTTGGAGCGGCGATATGACGTTGACAGTTCCTATCATGCCTCGCGAACAATGCGCCACGCAGTAGTAAGTGTAGGAGCCGGCCGCATCGAAGGTATGTTGATATACAGTTCCAGTGTTCGAAAGCATGCCGGCGCTGCAATTTGTATCGTTAGGCGAACAATATTCGGAGTCCGCCGAACAGTTTTCGCCGCTGGTGACAGAGTGACCGCTGCCAGCCCACGTCCATCGCACCGTATCACCTACCGCGATGTTTACGGTGGCCGGTGAAAAAACAAGTTGCCCACTGGGACCGACCGACACATCGAAAATCTGAGAGGTGGCAGATGGCAAACTGCTTGGAACTGCCCGGCCATGTTGATTGAGAACAACAATCGCGTTATTCGCATGCGCTTTTTTCGGTTGAGCCACGCCGTCGGCTTTAACTTTGCATGGAAAAAGCAGCGCTCCTGCGGATATGGCCAACAGCCACCCAATCCGCCCCACTCGAACATTTGATCGTTTCATGTCGGTTGCGATTAGACTCGCGATTAGGCCGACTTATCCGAGCAAGGTCAAGTTTACATTTGCGATGTGAAACGAGCCTTGTGCTCGGCCTAACGAATTACTCGGCCGCGTTTCTTCCATCGCTGCTCGTGATCGAGCAGCCACTTCTTGCGCCAAAGTCCACCCCCATAGCCGCAGAGTGTTCCATCTGCGCGGATGACGCGATGACAGGGAATGACGATGCACAGCATGTTCGTTCCATTGGCGCGACCGACCGCGCGACGGGCACCCGGCATTTTCAACTTTTCCGCCATCCACGAATAGGAACGCGTTTCTCCGATGGGAATCGATTGCAGGACTTTCCAGGCGCGCATTTGAAAATCGGATCCCACTGGCGCGAGTGGCAGATCGAATTCCAAATTCCTTCCCGCAAAATAATCGGCGAGTTGCGCGCGAGTTTTCTCCAAAATCGGATGTTCACCCGGAACTACATTCGTCCTAAGTCGCCGACGCAGGATTGGAATTTCTCTTTCCAATGCGCGGCGGTCCGCAAACTCAAGCAATCGCAATCCCTTGTCATCGGCGACGGCAACCATCGTTCCGAGCGGCGTGTCGATTCGTTCCGCGAATAAGGCCGTGCGTTCCTTCGCCGTGGTCGGCGGATCGCCAAAAATCTTCGTGAAGGCTTCGCGAAATCCGCTGGCAGATTCAAAACCGCTGCCGTTCTGCACCTGAGTCTACACGGCTGCCGCGGCGCACTTCGCGCAACGCGAGTCCCATCCGTCGCGCGCGGTGATACGCTTGAAACGTCATGCCGTAATGGCGTTTGAATTGCCGACGCGCCGTCGACGGATCGATCGCCAGCGCGCTCAACTCCTTGTCCGTAAGCCGGCCGCCGGGCGCTTTTTCAATTTCCGCGCGCAAACGTTCGATCAATTCCGGAGGTCGCGTCTGCGGATCCATCGGGTGACAGCGCAGGCAGGGCCGGTAACCGCCGAGCAACGCCTCGTTAGGCGTCGGAAAAAATTCGACATTTTCCCGGGCCGGTTTTTTGGCGCTGCAGGTCGGCCGGCAAAAGATTCCCGTCGTGCGCACACCGACGAAGAAAATTCCTTCAAAACTCGAATCACGTTCGGCCAATGCGCGATACATGGTTTCGTTAGGCGGAAGCAATTCCATCACTTTCATATTCGTTGCACCTCCATGGTGTAGCATCCGTGGCTCGCGCTGCGCACGTGCACGAATGCAGTTTCGGGTTTCTCGAGAAATTTTTCAATGATCGCTTCCGGCTCGCTGCCATTCACGACTTCAGCTGCGATGATATTCTGGTCCGAATCGTACGCGCGAATGACGCGGCCTTTGCGAAAATCCGCCGGAAATTCATCCTTCGTGGAATATCGCTCGCACGGTTCGGCGTGGACAAATATCGGTCCGCTCTCCGAATAAGGCCGGCCTGCCGGAATTGCCGCAAACGGAAACAAGACCATGCGATCTCCCGGCCTGGCCCATTGCAGACAGTGCCGACAGGGGAATCCAGTCGGCGCATCTGCGATCACGATTTCGGTGATCGGATTCACCGCGCTCGGCTGCGCGTCGCGCGGCTTCGGCCACTTCCGTCGGTAGCGGAATGACTTGAAAGGTTGAACTCTTCATGACTCCCAGCGTACGCACGGTGCATAGCCGCGCATCGACGGAATTCGGGCAGTGAATTCTGTAGCCGCATCACTGTGCCAAGCCGCCCGACACGGCGACAGAGCGCCGTGGCTACATCTCGCCGAGAACTACGTGCGCGACTTCCGCGATCTCGCATTACGCGCATCCGACGATGCTGACGATCCAACAGAATAAACAGCAAGAAGAATTGGCGATCTTCCCGGCGGACGAATGATGGCGATATCGTTCGTATTGTTGCGACCGCGACCGGTCTTATCTCCAACTACCCAACCCTTCGGAACACCGGCGCGAATCATCGCCGTTCCGGTTTTGTTTTTCGAAAGCCATTGATTGAGTTGCTGACGCGACGCCGATGAAAGGACTTTACCGGTGAGAAGCAACAACATGTCGTGTTCCATCGCGGAAGGCGTGGTCGTATCGCGCTCGTCTCCTGGGCCGCCAATGTTCAATTCCGGCTCCATCCGGTCGAGTCGCGTTGTCTTGTCGCCGAGCGTCCGCACGAATGCGGTCAAACCCGCGGGGCCACCGATGGTTTGCAAAAGCAAATTGCCGGCGGTGTTGTCGCTTTGCTCAATCGCAGCAGCACACAACTCGCCCAACTTCATTCCGCCTTCGGCGAGATGCTGCTTCGTCACCGGGGCGTATTGCAGAATGTCCTTTTGCCCGTAGCGAACAAAACGATTTAGATCATCCTTCTTTTCGTCCACGCGTTTCAAGACCGCGGCGGCGGCAAGAAACTTGAACGTGCTGCACATCAGGAATCGCTCGTTAGGCCGATACTCGATTCGCTTGCCGCTTCCCGTGTCGTAAGCGGAAAGACCGACATGTCCGCCGGCACGCGCTTCGATGGACGCAATTCGACTGGCGATATCGCTCGTCGCACCCTGCGCAATGCCAGCTGCAAGAAGCAGCGCGACTACCATCGGTGAAACGCAGGATGACCTTCTTTGACCGCGACAAAAGTTCCGCGGCAGGTGGCGCAAACTTTTCCGCCGGCAGTGAGCGTTCCTTCCACGGTCGCGCGATCGTTCGTCGACTCGACGACGTGTGCGGCGAGCGACACCGGGCCGTTCGTCGGCGTCGGGCGAAGCAACTTGATCGCGTAATCTGCGGTCACCGTGCATGGAACACGGTCTTCGCCGTTCTTGTTCATCAAGTGCCACGCTGCGGTCCAATTGCAGTGACAGTCGAGAAGCGTGCCGATGATGCCGCCATTCAAGACACCGGGAAACGCCTCGTACTTCGGTTCCGGTTTCCATTCCGCGACGACTTCATCGCCCTGGGCGAAACTGCGGATGCGCAATCCTTCGGCGTTAGCCGGGCCGCAACCCCAGCAGGAATTTTGCGGCGCGTATTTTTCCTGGAGCGATTGCGACTCGTTAGGCGCCATCACTCCGGCGAAGCACCGTTCCCCGCCTGCGCTTCGTAGGGCCGCGGCTCCGGTCCGACGTACAATGAAAGCGGACGAATCAAACGATTGTTATCGTGTTGCTCGACGACGTGCGCACACCAGCCCGCCACGCGCGATGCGGCAAAGACCGGCGTATTCAATTCCGGAGCGAAACCGAGCAGGCTAAATACCGGCGCGGCGTAGAGATCGACATTAGCGTAGAGCCCCTTCTCGCGTTCCATCACTTCCTCGAGTTTCTCGCAAATCGGAACCCACTGCTCGCGGCCAAGCCGTTTACCGAGGTCGCGCGCAATCTCGCGCATCACCGGCACGCGCGAATCGCCCTTCCTGTAAACACGATGCCCGAATCCCATAATCTTCGCCTTCTTATCAAGTTTGGCTTTCAACCAGGCCTCGGCGCGATCCGGCGTGCGGATTTCATCGAGCATCTTCATCGATTCTTCATTCGCTCCACCGTGCAGCGGACCTTTTAAAGTCGCGCAGGCGGAAGTCACCGCCGCGTAAATATCCGCCAGAGTGGAAGCAGTCACGCGCGCGGCAAAGGTCGACGCATTGAATTCGTGATCTGCGTACAACACGAAAATCGTATCGAGCATTCGGATCTGCCAATTCTGCGGCACCTGTCCCGTTAGTTTGTAGAAGAAGTTTCCCGCATGCGTGAGATCGGCTTTTTCCGGAATACGGTCGAGCCCTTGCGAAATGCGCCAGCTGTCTGTGATCAAGCTGCCCATCTTCGCGATCAGACGAATCGATTTGCGCACATTCGCGCCGTGCGAATTATCATTGAGATCCTTGTCGAACGCGCCCAGCATCGATACGCCTGTGCGTAACATATCCATGGGATGCGTCGTCTTCGGCAAAAGCCGCAGCATTTTCGCGATTGCATCCGGGAGCGTGCGCTCGGCCGCGAGTTGATTGGTAAAATTCGCGAGCTCGCCGCTGTTCGGCAGTTCGCCGTTCAAAAGCAAATAGGCGACTTCCTCGAAGGTCGCCTTCGACGCCATGTCGTGAATGTCGTAACCGCGGTAGAGCAACCCCGAATTCGGATCGACGGAGCAGATGGCGGTTTCTCCGGCAATCACGCCGGCCAGTCCCGGACTGTATGCTGGTTTCGTGTCTGTGCTCATGTAGCTGTCTTCATTTACTCGCTAACGGCAAACGTTCAACGTCCAACGTTCAACGCTCAACACTTTAATTCAGAGGGGGCTGAGGGCGCCTCATTGAAGTTGAAAATTGGACGTTGAACGTTTTCTTCTCAACGACTTCCCAGCCAGCGTTCCGCGGCCGGATCGTAATCGAGCAATTCGTAAAGTTCTTTGCGCGTCTGCATCCGATCGAGCCATTCAGATTGCGTCCCGTGCTTCTTTAAGTCGCTCAGAAATTCCGCGCTCGCTTTCATCGAAACGCGAAATGCGCTCTGCGGAAAAATCACCATGCGAAAACCGAGATCGGAAAGTTCCTGGAAGGATAACAACGGGCTTTTGCCAAACTCCGTCATGTTAGCAAGCAGTGGTGCCTGCACTTCCTTCGCAAAATCACGGAACTCGTCCGCGCTTTGCAGGGCTTCAGGAAAAATCGCGTCGGCTCCGGCTTCAAGATAACTTTGCGCCCGTTTCACCGCGCCTTTGAAATCTTCAACCGCGCGCGAATCGGTTCGCGCAATGACGAGAAAATCCGTGTCGCATCGCGCGCTCGCCGCCGCTTCGATTTTTCCCACCATCTCGGAAAGTTCGACGACAGACTTTCCGGAAAGATGGCCGCAGCGTTTGGGAAATTCCTGGTCTTCAATGTGGCAACCGGCGAGACCCGCCGCTTCCAGCTCGCGAATCGTTCGCGCGATATTTTCGGCGCCGCCGAATCCAGTATCGGCATCGACAATCGCCGGAATTTTCACCGCGCTCGCGATGTAACCGGCGAGCCGCACGACTTCGGTCAATGTTAGCAAACCAATATCGGGCACACCGGCGGTTGCATTCGCCATTCCCGCACCGCTGATGTAAAGCGCGTCGAATCCGATTTTCTCCACCTGGCGCGCGATCGCAGCGTTGGGCACGCCGGGCATCATCACCGCCCCCTTTGCTATTCGTTCACGAAGTCTGGCTGGCATGGAACGCTGCGTCATGCCGTATCGTAGCTTGTCTTTGCTGCCTTGCACGCGCCCCGGCGTTTCGCCGGCAGGAAGGGCATATTACTTCAAGCCCAACTGCCGTGTATAAAAATACCCCACGCCTTCCATGGTGCCGTTAATCAAAGTGAAGGGCGCCGTGATCAATGCGGTTCGCCCGTCAAAATCCACCGTCCAGCCAAAGACTGTCCCGGTCTGGCCGTCGCTCGCCATGAGCTGCGCGGTTTCGCTCCAGGCACCGTTCGACCGCATAAAGAAGTACGCCTCATCGGCTTCGGTGGCGCCAATGAGCAGAACGTCCCCCTTGAGCCTTACGTGCCAGCCAAACGCATCGAATTCCGTCCCGTCGCTCGCGACCAGCTTCTGTCTCTGCATCCAGGTGCGGCCTACTTTATTGAAGATATAAACTGCACCCTGATCCAGCTGGCCGTTGATGCGGGCCTGACTCGAGCCAATCGCCGCAGTCGTCCCGTCCAAAGCGACTGCAAAACCAAACCAGTCATCCGGTTCGCCGTCACTGGGCGTGAGCTTCTGTCTTTGTATCCAGGTGTTCCCGAAATTGTTAAAGACATAAGCGGAGCCGGGAGTATGGCCATTGATATCGAAGGCGCCCACGAGTGCGGTGTTGCCCGAGATGGCGACTGAGTTGCCAAAATAATCCTGGGGCTGCAGATCGCCCGGTGTGAGTTCCGCGGTCAGGACCCAGGTGCCGCTCGAACTGTCGTAGAAATATGCGGCGCCGCGATCGCTTTGAGCGTTCCTGGCTCCGACAATGAGATGCGTCCCGGAGATTCCGACCGAGAAGCCGAACCAGTCGAGCTGCTGACCATCGCTAGCCATTAGCTTCTGCGTCTGTATCCACGTGCCGCCAGAGTTGGTAAAAATGTAAACGGCGCCGCGAGAGTCGTTCACGCCGATGGCGCCGATGATCGCGGTGTTACCCTCGAGGGCGATGGAGAGGCCAAACTGATCGTTGGTCACGCCATCATCGGCGAAGAGTTTCTGCACTAGAACCCACTGGCGGCCCAATTTGCGATAAACATAAACTTCGCCCTGGGCATTTCTGCCCTCGATCGTGGCGTGCGCTTCGCCAACCATCGCGGTGCTTCCCGAGATCGCCGCGCCATATCCGAAGGCATCGTTCCCGATGCCGTCGTCCGGAATGACTTCCTGCTCGAGGAAGCCGGCCGTCTTTGCGAGCGAACCGGCGGCGGACGCTCTGATGCATGGGAGCCCAAGCCCAGCCAAAATCGAGACTAGGATAAAGCGCGCAAACAGGTTCGCGCGACCACGAGCGGATTTGAAGAGCGCGGACATAATAAAAATAAGAGAACTGGCCGTGCGGGTTTATTCCCGCCTTTTTGCCGCACCTTTCGGATGCGCCGGTTTTCTCCTAAACCAATCGCGAATCCGCGCTTCTCTAGTCGCGTTTTTTCGCCCTCGAAATCCGGGACCCGAGGCAATTTCTGCGCATCGGGTTCGCGGGAAATCCCGATCAGGCCGGCATATTCGCCAGCTTCATCAACGTCGTGACGTCTGTCGCTTGATCGAGTTTCCATGCCTCGGCGACAATGCGATCAGCGCCCTCTTTGCCAACCTTTGCATCGGCTAACGAGTGAAACTTTCCTTCCAACTCCGGATCCGCGAGACGGTTCTTGGCATTGCCTAACGGGTAATCGACGCGCTTGGTTAGCGTGCTTCCGTCGTTCAACGTAACATGGACAATGTTCGCAACCGCTTCGGCATAAAGCGCACTCAGTTCATCGTTGCGCTCCACTTTCACGTTCTGCAAAAACGAAACGATCTTCGGCTCGGTGAAACGCTCGGGCGCGAATTGCTTGTCGGTTACTTCGCCATCAATCAACGCCACCGCCGTGATATACGGCAAACTGTGATCCGCCGTCTCGCGTTGTTGCGGTTTCCATTTTTCCGGCTCGCTCCCGATGATATCGACCGACGCATCATGACTCTCGATCACCATCGATTTCACCTTCGACACATCGCCGATTTCCTTGCGCAAAAACAACGCCGCCTCGATCGCGCTCTGGCTGTGATATTCGGCCGGCCAATACTTGATGCTCGTCTTCAAGATCATCGAAGCCGGACCTTCGCCCGCTACTGCTTCCTTCTTTTTGTCGAAGACTTCGGCCACGTTGCCTAACGAGACGCCGAGTTCTTTTTCGAATCCCATTTGTCCTTCAAAAATAGGTGCCGGTCCGGTCATACCCGCGCGCGCGAGCAACGCCGCATAAACGCCATGACGCGCCGCATTGGCGAATGCGACGCCTTTCCAATGCGACAACTCGCCAACGCGCGCCTGCCGAAACGCCGCGCAATTCACACCGGCGATATTGATGGCGTGCCGCGTTCGCTCTGCATCGAGCTTCATTAACTTCGCCGAAGCAAGCGCAGTCGAGAATGCGCCATAAGTCGGATGATCCCAACCGCGCGCGCGAATGCTCGCCGCATCGCACAAACGACATTGCACCTCGTAGGCGATCGCTGCCGCCAAAATCGCATCCCGCCCACTCGCGCCAACACTTTCCGCGACCGCGAAAACTGCGGCGAGATTATCGCTTGGATGCGCCGGCTCCTTCGAAAGGTACGTGTCGTTGTAATCGAAATAGCGAATGCAACAGCCGTTTGCGAACGCAGCCCAGTCCGGCGGCGCCTTGTGCGAAGTGCCGATGACAGTCGCACCATTCGTCGCAGAAAAATCCGAAACGACTTTGCGCGCGATCTCGCATGGCGCCTCGTTCCATGCCCCGAGCGCGCAGCCTAACGAGTCGATGACGCGGCGCTTCACCTCATGGACAACATTCTTGGAAAGGTCTTCGTAATTTAATGAGCAGGCGTATTCGGCGAGTTGATGGGCAAGTGATTTTGTCATGGGAAAATTTTGGACCTCCAATGTGCCGATGAATCGAACCCGGGCAAGCGTGCGCTCCCCAGACTTGCCGCTAGCCCTGCGAGCACGCAAAGTCGAGGCATGAGCAAAGTTTATCCCAGCGCCAAGGCCGCGCTCGACGGCCTGCTCCACGACAACATGACGATCGCCGCCGGCGGTTTCGGTTTGTGCGGCATTCCCGAAAATTTAATCGCTGCGCTGCATGAGAGCGGCGTAAAAGGTCTAACCATTGTCGGCAACAACGCAGGCGTGGACGGCTTCGGGATGGGCGTGTTGCTGCCTGCCCGTCAGGTAAAAAAGGTGATGGCCTCGTACGTCGGCGAGAACAAAGAGTTTGAACGCCAGGTGCTCGCCGGCGAACTCGAACTCGAACTCATTCCGCAGGGCACGCTGGCCGAACGATTGCGCGCGGGTGGCGCGGGCATTCCCGGATTTTACACGCGCACCGGTTTCGGGACGAAGCTAACCGAAAGTAAGGAAACGAAAAAATTCGGCGATATGGAATACGTGCTTGAACCCGGCATCAAAGCCGAAGTCTCGCTCGTGAAGGCATGGAAAGGCGACAAGTCCGGCAATCTCATTTTTCGAAAAACCTCGCGGAACTTTAATCCCATGATCGCGACGTGCGGAAAAGTTTGCGTCGCGGAAGTCGAACATCTCGTCGAGGTCGGCGAACTCGATCCCGATCAGATTCACACGCCGGGGATTTACGTCGATCGCATTATTCAAGGCGCGAAGTACGAAAAGCGTATCGAGTTCCGCACTGTGCAGGGCGCTATGGTTGCGAAAGCAGGATCGGGCGTGCGCGACCTGCTCGCGAAGCGGGCCGCGCAGGAGTTGCGCGATGGTTACTACGTCAATCTCGGCATCGGCATTCCGACGCTTGTTGCCAATTACATTCCTGAAGGCATGAACGTGACGTTGCAATCCGAGAATGGCTTGTTGGGAATCGGCCCCTTCCCCGAACCCGGAAAAGAAGACGCGGACCTTATCAACGCCGGCAAACAAACCATCACGACAATGCCGGGCTCGGCCTTTTTCTCGAGCGCCGATTCGTTCGCGCAAATTCGCGGTGGCCACATCGATCTCGCGATTCTTGGCGCATTCGAAGTGACGGATGCCGGCGATATCGCAAATTGGATGATCCCTGGCAAAATGATCAAAGGTCCCGGCGGCGCGATGGACCTCGTCGCCGGCGTGAAACGGGTCGTCGCCGTGATGGAACACACTTCAAAGGACGGCAGCCCGAAGATTTTGAAAAAATGCACGCTGCCCATCACGGGTCTCGGCGTCGTGAATCTTATTATAACGGATCTTTGCGTGTTCGAGGTGAAACCCGGCGGCGGGCTCGTCCTCACTGAACTGCATCCTGGCAGTTCGGTCACGGTGGACGATATCCGCGCCAAGACCGGCGCCCCATTCGATGTGGGGCTTAAGAGTTGACCCCGAAAAGCGAATGATCTTTTCGAGCGCGATGCTGGTCTCGACCTCGCTCGATAATCCGATGAAACCGATTGACCTATCGAGACCGGAGCCGTATCGGAACGATAGCTAATAGCCGGTTTCTCAACCGGCTTGGCGGCAACAGCTAACAATCGTCAGCCGCCGCGACCAAAACATTGAGTGTGGTCAGCTCAGACATACGGGGGTTGTCCCCGCAGGAGAATAGAAATGAAAAAATTGATAGTGATATTAATTGCGTCGGCCTGTTGCTCGGCGTTTACGATGAACGCGTCGGCTCAGCAAGCCGACAAGGCGATCGCCGATACGGTGATCGCAATGACGAAAGCGCAGTGGGCGGCGGGAATGAAAGATCCGACCAATGTTGCGGCACAGTCGAAGGACATGTCGGACGATTACACGGAGTTCAACGCCGATTTCGCCACGCGCATCGACGGGAAAGCGATGAGTGAGCGGCTGTCAGAGGGCGTCGCGAAAGACTCGAGCAAGGGCACCGCGGCGGAAATGCTCAACGAAAAGGTGCAGGTTTATAACGGCGATGTCGCCATCCTGACCTATAACTACGCCGGAACGAGCATCGACAAGGACGGCAAGACGACACCGAGCCGGGCCAAATCGACCCGCGTCTTCGTGAAAAAGGGCGACAAGTGGGTGATGGTCCACGCCAACTTTGGGGCGGATCCACTGCCAAAATAAGACCTGAAAAAATCTGAGAAACGGGCCGCCAGTTTTGGCGGCCCTTATCTTGTACTCGACCGCCGCTCAAGGCCCGGCACCCGTTCCTAAGAAAGCGAGGCGAGATCTACGCCGCTCGCTCACGCGGGCAGAGCAGCACCAGCACCGACGCGATAATCCAGCACGCGATCATGAAAACAAATCCGCCATTGAACGAACCGCCGCTGCGCTGGCTCAGGTTGCCAATAATTTTCGGACCGACGAATCCGCCTATGCTCGCGGTGCAATTGATGAAGCCGACCGCTGCGGCCGCTGCCGAACTGGTGAGAAACGCGGAAGGCAACGCCCAAAACGACGGCAGATAAGCGACGGTGCCAAAGCCGACGAGCGTGAAAACCGCAATCAACACCACATTCGAATGCGGAATGAAAAACCACACGCCGAACGCGAGCGCAGCCGTCAGTTGAGGAATGGCAAAATGCCACCGCCGCTCGCCTGTGCGATCGGAGCTCCAGCCGAGGATGAGCATTCCGATCAGGCCAGCGACAAACGGAATTGCGCCGATCCAGCCGATGCGTTGAACATCCGTCCAACCGGTGAAGCGCTGCAGCATCGTGGGAAACCAAAACCAAAACGCATACCCACCGGTGTAGGTAAAGAACAGTCCAGCCGTGAGCACCAATACCGCCGGATGGCGCAGCGCTTGCCAGATTGTCATCTGCTCCGCGTGTGCTTTCGCGCGCCGCTCTTCAGACAGGCGATCATTGATCCAATCGCGTTCGTCAGGGCGGAGCCAGCGTGCATCGTTAGGCCAATCCGGCAGCACGAACAGCGCTGTGATTCCGAGCACGATGGCGGGGACACCTTCCAGAAGAAAAAGCCATCGCCAACCCGTGACGCCTAACCAGTGCACACGCAATATCGCGCCGGCGATTGGTCCGCCGATCATGAACCCAATCGGAATCGCGGCCATGAAACGCGCTGTCGCCTTGGCCCGGTCCTGGTTGATAAACCAATGCGAAAGATAAACAATCACACCGGGAAAAAATCCTGCCTCGGCCGCGCCGAGTAAAAAACGAGCACCGTAAAGTTCAAGCGGAGTACGCACGCAACCGGTGAGGGTGGTCAGCATGCCCCACGTAATGAGCGTCAACGCGAGCAACAGCCGGGCGCTCCAACGCTCTACCAGAAGCGCGCCGGGAATTTGCAGCGCGAAATATCCGATGAAGAAAATTCCGCTCGCTGTGCCGAAGACGGAATCGGTCAGGCCGAGATCGCCTTTCATTCCAAGCGTCGCGTAGGCGATGTTGGTGCGATCGAGATAGTTCGCCACGTAAAGAAGAAAAAGAAATGGCAGCAGACGCGCTGCGATTCGAGTGCGCGCGCTTGTTCCGGTGTCTACATGCGGCGAAGCCATGGATGCGCGCAGAATAGTGCGCGGTCTGTAACGCCCGCAATGCGAATTCCGCTCACACGCGTGCGCATTTTTGTTCTGGGGAGCGCACGCGCCTCGCGTGCCGGCGATGGCGCCCTCGCCATCGCGAACTTTTCGAAGTATTTCGGCGAGGCGCCGAAATGAGCACGCGAGGGCGCGTGCGCTCCCCAGAGATCTGGCTGCGCCGAAGAAATACGGCGGCGACGGCATCAGCTACATGACGGTCGACCATTGATCTGCCTAACGGCTAGTGCGTTGTCCAAAGAAGCTACCGTTAGAAGAACGCAAATGAGAAGAGTCAGGGGACTCTTTTATCGGGAGTCGGAGCACTAAGGCTCCTCCCACATTTGATTTGACTACACCATCGGCCGAAATCGCCCGACGATTTCCTGCAAACAGCCGGTGATTTGGCCTAACGAACAGACTTCAACCGCTTCCAGCAGCGCCGGGAAAGTGTTGTCACCGCTTTCCACGACCGCGGCGAGTTTATCGAGCGCCTTCTGCGCTTTGTCCGCGTGCTTCTTCTTGAACTGCTTCAGGCGATTGATCTGCAGTTGCTGTCTCGCTCGCGGTGTGCGCGCGAGCTCGATCTCCGGCGGCTCTTCATCGACGTCGCGGTAACGCGTGAGGCCAACAATCGGGCGGGTGCCGTCGTAGATCTGTTGTTCGTAACGATGCGCCGCGTTTTGAATCTGGCTGCGTTGATAGCGATTCTCGACTGCACCCATCACTCCGCCTAACGACTCGATCTCACGGAACTCATCGAGAATTGCTTTTTCAACCGAACGCTCAACCGCTTTCATTCCAGGCGAACCGCTCAACATGTTCATCGTGTGCTTAAAGATGCCGGATTCCTCGAGCAGGATTGCTTGACCGTGCGCGGCCAACCGAATCCATTCTTCGCTCGGCGTGGTGAATGGTTCATCCGCGCTGTTCGAGTGGCAGGAATTCGTGCCGTTCATGTACGCAAGCATCAATTCAGCCGCAGTGCGCGTGAGATTATTTTTGAACTCCGCCGCAATAAGCGAACGGCCGCTTGTTTGCGTATGCAGCTTGAACATTTGTCCGCGCGGACTCGCGCCAAAAACATCGCGCATTCCGATTGCCCAGATTTTTCGGGAAACGCGAGAGAGCGCGATGTATTCAACATCGAGACCGCAATCGAGGAAGAAAGAAAGCCGCGGCGCAAATTGATCGACCGGCACACCGCGAGCCGCGAGCATTTCCGCGTAAGCGAAACCGTTTGAAAGCGTGTAAGCCGCCTGTTGCACCGGCGTCGAACCAGCTTCGCCGATGTGATAACCGCTAATCGAAACCGGATACCAGCGCGGCATGTGCGTCGTCGTCCATTCGATCATGTCACAGAGAAAACGAAGCGATGCTTCCGTCGGGAAAATGGTTTCGTTCTGCGCCTGAACTTCTTTGAAAATGTCCGCCTGGATTGTGCCGCGAAGATTTGGCACCACTTTCGGGCCGAAGCGACGTTTCGCCGCCGCGATATACATTGCCATGATAATCGGGGCCGGGCCGCTGATCGTCATCGACGCGGAGAAATTCGGCGCGCCGACTTCGAAGCCATCATAAAGCCGCACCATGTCTTCGACCGTATCGACCGCCACTCCGCCTTCGCCGATTTTTCCAAACACGCCATCTGCATCCGAATCGATGCCGTAAAGTGTAGGCCCGTCGAACGCCGTGCTCAGACGCTTGGACCGCTGATGCGCGCTGAGAAAATGAAAACGCTTGTTCGTATCTTCCGCGAGCATGAGGCCGGAGAACAAACGCGTCGGTTCTTCCTGCGGCTCTACCTTTGCCTTGGCACCATTTGATTTCGCGCCGTTGCGTTTGGCGTGCCCGTTCGCGCCGTTCCGCGATTTTGTGTTGCTGTAACTGCCCGTCTCTATCTCCACTAACGGTTCAAGATACATCTCTCGATACGCGCCGTTCAAATATGGGAACTCACCCGGCAAACCGTCGCCGAAAAGATAACGCGCAATCTCGCCGGGCTCATCGATCTCGGGCAAAGCCAGTCGCGGCAACGGCAAACCAGTCGGCGTTTTCGAGATCGGGATGCCCGATTTAATTTCCTGCCAACGATCGATCACCTGTTGGGCAAATTGTTTGTCGGTGCGCGCGCGCTTGACCTGTTCAAGCACAAATTGATTGCGCTTCTCTACTGACTCAATCACTGCTCCGAGTTTGCTCATCTCTTTCTCTTTCGTTGTAGAGGTGCTCGCTGCGGCGAGCGCCTGTTCTTAGTTCCGGCGCTTGGCACAAGCGCCGCTACACTCCCACGCGTAATCATTTCGTAAAGTTCATCCACGCCCGCATCGCGATGTCGTTTCGCCACCGTAGCAACGATTCGCTGCTCGCGTTTGTTCTGCGTGAGGCGGTGCTCGATTTCCGAAAGCGCCGCCTTCGCTCGATCGAGATCGGTCTTGTTTACGACGACAATGTCCGCCACATCGAGCATCACGATCTTCTGCAACTGCAAACGCGCGCCGTAATCCGGATTCATTACGAGCACCGTTTGATCGATCAGCTTGCTGCGAAACGGCAGCGCCTCCTGCCCTGTTCCGACCGTTTCGATAATAACGTAATCGAAATCTCCACTCGTTAGGCGGGCGAGACAGCTTTCGGTCGCAGGCGATAATCCCCCAGCCTGTCCGCGCGTCGCCATGCTGCGCATGAACACGCGATCATCCTGCGAATTAATCATCGTGGCACGATCGCCCGAGAAGCGCACCTTCACCGATCACGCTCGGATCGTGCGACAAAATCGCGATGCGCGCCTTCGGTTCCCGTTGTAGAAAGCGCAGGACAAGCTCATCGATCAACGTCGTCTTGCCCGCGCCTCCCGGCCCCGTGAATCCGATTACTTTGGCTGTTCGATGTTCGGAGTTCGACGCCCGTTGTTTTTTCTTCTCTGCATTCGACGTCTGAACGTTGAGCGTTGGAGTTGAACGTTTTCTGTTCGCAAAACCGTCCTCGATCGCCGTCAATTCACGTGCGAGCACCAGATCCGGCCTGCTGTTTTTGCCGCCCCTCTTTTTTCGCGCCGATCCATAATGCTTCCGCACATAATCCGCCATCTCGGTTAACGATGTGCCGGCGAAAAAAATCTGATCGATTCCTTTGCGCTTCATCAATTGCGCATCGTCATACGTAATCGTGCCGCCGCCTCCGCCGAAAACGGCTATGTCCCCCGCTCCCTGACGTTGCAGTTGCCTAACGACTTCCGCAAAAAAATCAATGTGTCCGCCGTTGTAACTGGAAATGCCGACCGCCGCGACATCCTCCTGAATCGCCGCGCGCACGATATCACTCACATAACGATGGAAGCCGAGATAGACGACCTCGATCCCATGCCGAATGAATTCGAGATTGATCGTATTGATGGCGCTGTCGTGCCCATCGCAGATCGGCACGGCGGTAAGGATGCGGACTGGTGAAGCCATTTTCAATTTTGTAGCGGCGGTTCTATGGCCGTCGCACTATTTTCACAGAAGTTATGCGACGCTCATATAGCGCCGCTACAGAAAAAGCGAAAAATCTTCGCTTCTTCCTTCTTGGTTTCCTGCTTTCCTGATTCATCTTCTTTTCGATTATGAGTGACCCATTGGATTTTACCGGCAAAGTTGTGCTCGTCACCGGCAGTTCACGCGGCATTGGCGCCGAGATGATCAAAGCATTCGGAAATCGCGGCGCAAATTGTGTCGTTAACTACATTTCCGATTCTGCCGGCCAGAACAAAACTGACGCCGAAGCAGTCACGAAAGAATTGAGGGATCCGCTCATGATCGACTGCGATGTAACGAATCCACAACAGGTCGAATCGATGATGAAACAAATCTCCGAGCGTTTCGGCGGCCTCGACATTCTCGTAAATAATTCCGGAATCATCCGTGATCGCACGATCAAGAAGCTCACACTCGACGAATTCGAGAGCATCATTCGCGTGAATCTCACCGGCACATTTAACGTCACGCAAAAAGCGGCCGCTGTTTTACGCAATAGCGGCCGCATCATCAACATGTCATCCGTCAGCGGACAGATGGGATTGTTCGGCCAGGCGAATTATTCTTCGAGCAAAGCCGCCATCATCGCCCTAACGAAAGTTTCCGCCCGCGAATTCGCACGACAAAATATCACCGTGAACGCCATCGCGCCCGGCTTTATTGATGTCGGCATGAGTAAAGGTATGCCCGATGAAGTGACGGAAAATTTTAAGAAACAAATCCCGCTCGGTCGTCTGGGCGACGTCAGCGAAATCGTGAACGCTGCGTTCTTTCTAGCCTCGCCCATGGCGTCCTACATCACCGGCCACGTCTTCAACGTGAATGGCGGTTACTACATGGGATAACACCAAGACCGGCGCGAAGCACCGATCAAACGCGATATCATCAGAGATGATCGGATTTTCATTGCTCGATCTTTCGCCGATTCTTGAGGGAAGCGATGCGGCAGTCGCGTTTCGGAACACGCTCGATCTCGCGCAACATGCCGAGAACTGGGGATATCACCGCTATTGGCTGGCTGAGCATCACAATTTGCCGAGCATCGCGAGCGCGGCGACCAGCGTGGTAATTGGTTACGTCGCCGGCGGAACGAAAACGATTCGTGTCGGAGCTGGTGGCATTATGTTGCCGAACCACGCGCCGCTCGTCGTTGCGGAACAATTCGGCACACTCGAATCGCTGTATCCGGGTCGGATCGATCTGGCACTCGGCCGCGCGCCGGGAACGGATCAGGCAACAGCCCGCGCGCTGCGACGTTATTTTGAAAGCGCGGACAGTTTTCCGGAGGATTTGCTGGAATTGATGTCGTACTTTCGCGCGCCCAAACCTGGCCAGCGCGTGACAGCAATTCCGGGTGCAGGACTGCATGTTCCGATTTTTCTTCTAGGCTCGAGCGATTTCAGCGCGCGACTCGCGGCGGAACTCGGTTTGCCGTTCGGTTTCGCGTCGCACTTCGCACCGGATTATTTGCATACGGCGCTCGAAATTTATCGGCGCGAATTCAAGCCCTCTCCAGATTTGGAAAAACCGTATGTGATTGTCGGCGCTGGACTTTATGCGGCCGACAGCGATGAAGAAGCACGGCGCATTTTCACTTCGGCACAGTTGCAGACATTGAATCTCATTCGCGGGAACCCGGGCAAATTGCCACCGCCTAACGAGAAGATCGACGATCTCTGGAGTCCGGGAGAACGCGAGGCAATCGCGCATCGTACTCGTTATGCTGCTGTCGGTTCGCCCAATACGATCCGAAGAAAATTCGAGGAGATTGTCGCGGAGACTAATGCTGACGAAATCATTTTGACCGCACAGATTTTCGACCACGCCGCGCGTTTGCGTTCGTTTGAAATTGGCGCCGATGTGGCAAAACAATTCGTCACTTGATCCGATGAGGATCGAACTGCGATCGATTCGATTCAACGCGCCGGTCCTTATTTCGCTGTCATGTCGAGCAGAGTCGAGACATCTCTCATTGTTGATTTCCGCGTTCGTGAACAGTGTGAGATTCCTCGACTACGCCGCGCTTCGCTCGGAATGACAGAAGGACCTGGCTTTCATCTCCAAGCGAAGACGAAAGGCCTCACATCACGTGGATGTGCTTCCTATTCGTCCCAAAGTCGGCACACAAAATCCCGGTTACGCGACATTCGGACTTGGCGCCGGTCTTTTCGATTCTGTTGTAACTGACAAGCAAAGAACGAGTTCTGCCAGACTTTCTTGCTGTGGCATGTCGTTTGCATATGCTTCGTCCGCGATTAATTCGATCGCGTCGCTCAACCCACATGAATCTACGTTTCGCACTCCTCTTTATTGCCGGCTCCGTTTTCAGTTTAACTGCGACCGGCCAAACTCCCGGGCCGTCTCCGACCGTTGACGAGCTCGTCTCCAAAAACATTGAGGCGAAAGGCGGCGCCGCCGCGCTCAAAGCGATCCAGACCATCCGCTTCGAAGGACGGCTCGTCGCGAACCAGGGACAGATCGAGCTGACCTATACCGAGATCAAAAAGCGTCCGGGAAAGGTGCGCACCGATGCGGTCCTTCAGGGAATGACGCTGGTGCAAGCTTACAATGGCAGCAACGGCTGGAAGATTTTCCCGATCTACGGTCGCAAGGATCCCGAAAAAATGTCGACCGATGAAGCGAAGTCGTTAGTCGAAGAAGCAGAGATCGGCGGACCGCTGGAAAACTGGAAGGAGCAGGGCAAAACCGTGACCTATCTCGGGACGGAGGACGTCGAAGGGACTGCAGCGCACAAGTTGAAGGTCGTGCGCAAAAATGGCGACGTCAGTTTTGTTTATCTCGATCCTGATTATTTTCTTGAGATTCGCGTTCTCGATCAGCGCATGGAGCAGGGCGCGCAGGTCCAGGTGGAAACCGACCTGGGCGATTACGAAAAAGTTAACGGCGTCTACTTCCCGTTCTCGGTTGAGGCCGGGAGCAAAGGTTCAACCGACAAACAAAAGATCCTCATCGAAAAAGCGGAAGCCAACATTCCGATTGACGACGCGGTCTTCGAGTTCCCGACCAAGGCTACGAAATAATTCACCTGCTTACTGCCATGCGATTTCTTAATTTCCTTTTTCTCGCTCCTCTCGCCCTTGTCAGCGCCGCGCTCGGCGATCAGGCGCCTTACAATTCCGCGACCATTTCCGGCCTGGGCGCGCGCAACATTGGCTCCGCCACCATGAGCGGCCGCGTCACCTCCATCGCGGCGACGCGCGAATCGTCCGGCAAACTCGACATCTTCGTGGGCGCGGCGAGCGGCGGCGTTTGGAAATCGGAGGACAGCGGCACAACTTATCGGCCGGTCTTTGACGAACAGCCGGTGCAATCGATCGGCGCGATTGCGATCGATCCGAAAAATTCCAAGAACATCTGGGTGGGCACGGGCGAATGCTGGACGCGCAACAGCGTTTCCTTCGGCGACGGCATCTACAAATCGACCGACGGCGGCGAAACCTGGGACAAATCCGGACTGCCGAATTCGGAACGGATCGGACAGATTATCGTTAGTCCAAAAAGCAATGACACAGTTTTTGCGGCTGTGCCCGGCGCGCTCTGGAGCGATTCGCCCGATCGCGGGCTCTACAAAACAAGCGACGGCGGCAAAACGTGGAATTTGATTCTGAAAGGCTCGAACCTTTCCACTGGCGCTTCGACCATCGCGATGGATCCGACGAACCCGAATATCCTGTTCGCAGGGCTTTGGGATTTCCGGCGCAAAGGCTGGACCTACCGTTCCGGCGGCGAAACGCCTAACGACCCATCCGGCAGCGGACTTTTCCGCACGGCAGATGGCGGCGCGACCTGGAAAGAAATCACACCGGAAGCGAATAAGGGATTTCCGAAAAAGCCCTACGGCCGGCTCGCCGTCGCCATCGCGCCTTCAAATCCGAAGCGCGTCTATTGCTTCGTCGAATCAACCGACAGCGCGCTCTTCGTTTCCGACGACGGCGGCCAGACCTGGCAGGAGCGCGACAAAAGCCAGTGGATGGTCTGGCGTCCGTTCTATTTTGCAAACCTGACCGTCGATCCAAAAAATCCCGATCGCGTTTTCAAAACCGACGGCGCGCTCATTTTGAGTGAGGACGGCGGCAAGAGCTTTGCCATGGTCGGCGGGTTCAATGGCGCGCACGGCGACGTGCACGCGGTTTGGATCGATCCGGGCAATCCGAAGACTGTTATTTCAGGCGACGACGGCGGCGTCTGGTACGCATACGATGGGGGCAACCGCTGGTGGAAAGCGAACAACCTCCCGATCTCGCAGTTCTATCACGTAAGCGTTGACGACGCCGATCCGTATCGCGTCTACGGCGGATTGCAGGATAATGCCTGCTGGGTCGGCCAGTCCGAGTACCCCGGCGGCATCGCCAACTCGCAATGGGAGAATCTTTATAACGGCGACGGGTTTTACACCTTCGTCGATCCCGCTGATCCGGATTACGTTTATGCCGAATATCAGGGCGGCCGCGTCGGGCGGGTCAATCGCCACACGCTCGACGTCCGCGTCATTCAGCCAAGGCCGAATTACAAGGAAAAGCTGCGTTTTAATTGGAACACACCGTTGGTCGCTTCGCCTAACGAGAAAGGAACGATCTACATCGGTGCGCAATTCCTTTTCCGCTCGCGCGATCACGGCCAGAGCTGGGAGCGCATCTCGCCCGACCTGACGACAAACGATCCGGAGAAACAGAAACAGGAACAATCCGGCGGCGTAACGATAGATAATTCCGAGGCGGAAATGCACACCACGATTTTCTCGATTAGCGAATCGCCCAAGGACAAAAATCTTATCTGGTGCGGGACGGACGATGGCAATGTTCAGCTCACGCGCGATGGCGGCAAAACTTGGAACAATGTCGTCGGGAACGTTCCCAACTTGCCGAAAAACTCCTGGGTGCGCTGGATTCAGGCGAGCCAGTTCGATGCCGGGACGGCTTACGCCGCGTTCGATCGCCACACCTTTGGTGATTTTGCTCCCTATGTTTATAGAACGACCGACTACGGCCAGACATGGTCGCCACTCGTTAGTCCGCAGGATGCGAAAGGCGTGCGCGGTTATGCGCACGTTATCAAGGAAGATCTGGTAAAGAAAGACTTGCTCTTCCTCGGCACGGAATTTGGACTCTTCGTCTCGATTGATGGCGGGCAGTCGTGGGCGCAGTTCAAGGGCAGCCGATTCCCAGCCGTGCCGGTGCGCGATCTCGTCATTCAGCCGCGCACAAACGATCTCGTTCTCGCCACTCACGGGCGCGGGATCTGGATTATCGACGATATTACTCCGCTGCGTTCGCTCACTCCCGAGTTGTTAGGCAAGGAGGCCAGTTTCGTTGCGGGCAAGCCGGTGCAGCAGCAGCGCATTGAGGCGAACGGCGGTTGGCCGGAAGGCGCTGCCACGTTCATCGGCGACAACCCGCCCGATGCCGCAGTCATTAACTATTATCAAAAATCGCGACACCTCTTCGGCAAATTGAAGATCGAAATTCTCGACGCCTCGGGCAAAGTGATCGACACCGTGCCGGCGAGCAAGCGGCCCGGCCTCAATCGCGTCATGTGGAGCATGCACGAAAAGCCGCCGCGCGTCCCGCCTGCCGCACAGATCGC
The DNA here is from genome assembly GCA_963824795.1 of uncultured Verrucomicrobiae bacterium. Lineage (GTDB taxonomy): Bacteria > Verrucomicrobiota > Verrucomicrobiia > Chthoniobacterales > UBA10450 > JBBQFI01. The sequence goes on from CAWGQU010000017.1 coordinate 28,634, forward strand.
CGGCGCCGGCATCACCGGTCCGCGTGTGCTGCCCGGCACTTACACGGTGCGGATGACGAAGAACAATCAGCCCTACGAAACGAAACTGACCGTGGGGCTTGATCGCCGCGATAAGTTCAGTGAGGCCGATCGCAAAGCGCAGCACGACGCCGCCGAAAAGGTGAAAAATTTATTCGGCGATCAGAGCGCGTTGATGGATCGCATCATGTTCCTGCGCGCCGGCCTAACGAAGAGTGAAAAAGCCCTCGCCGCGGATGAAGCAACGCGCACGGCGGTCACCGATTTCGATGGCAAGGTGGACGCGGTGCGCAAAAAGATTGTCGCCACAACGGAAGGCGGCGCGATTACTGGCGAAGAACGCATCCGCGAACACACCGACCAGCTTTATGGCGCAATCCTGAGCTATGAAGGCAAGCCGGCCGATTATCAGCTCGCCCGGATCGATTCGCTCCGCCGCGAACTCGATGACGTTTCGAAAGAATTCGATAATTTGCTGACTAACGAGCTGCCGAAGTTGAACGAGACGCTCAAAGCGAAAGGCCAGCCCGAAGTCGCTCCGCCGCCCGCCAAGGTTGCAGTGAATGAGGCTGACCTTCCTGCCGGAGGCGGCTCACTTCCCGGTGCGGCGGATCGCGATGCGATCGATTCCGCAACGGTTCTTCCTGTGAACTTTCGCCTCCTGCATTAGTCGTTGGTTTTACGGCAAACGATCATTCGTTAGGCAATCCAACCTAGGTCACACGCGGCAGCGGCGTTTTTTCACGATCATCGTGGCAGTTTTGCGTAGTAACGATAATGCATAAAAAGGCTCCGCTATCGAGGGCAGCGGCCGAACGGCACGTGAGATGCTTGTTCCTATTGCATGAACTTCGGTTGGCGCAAATCAGCGCGGGCGAAAGCCGATGCCAATGTGCATCCGCAAACGGCCAAATCACTCGAGCGCAGTCAGACAAAACATGCGCATGCTGAAATCCACGCTTACATCGCGATCCGCGATCGACTCCTCACCGAGGCCGAAGAAGTCCCCAGCATCTCAACACTTCATCGCGCCTGCATTGCCAACGATGTTGTCGAGATCTTCCTGAAGCCAGCCAAGACACCCTACGAGGGACAGTTCCTTCCGGAAGATGAATCCAGCCACGAACGGCAGCGTTGTGAGGCAGTAAAGAATCGCATCGCGGAACTGCGCAGCAAAATCGCTACGCCATCAGCGGGCACCGTCTCAAAATCCGAGCAGCGTTCGGTGTTCGGTATTCGAGCCATCGGAACGACTTCGGCTTAAGCCATTAGTCGCGTCCCCAGATCATGGCGACGGAAGTCGTCAGGCTGCCGCCCATGTTGAAGGTGAGGAATTTCTTCGCGCCGGCGATTTGTCGTGCGCCCGCCTGTTCGGTCAGATGTTGATAAGCCTCGTAGACCTGCCGCACTCCAGTTGCGCCGACCGGATGCCCGTCGCCGATCAACCCACCGCCAGCGTTAACTGGAATTTCGAAAGCGACTTTCCCGCGCAGATGTTCGCCGCGAACTTGCGGCAACGCCGTCGCTCCGGTCATGGCGAGTTCTGCGCCTTTGCCCGGTTCGGCCAGGCCGAGAATTTCGTAAGCGACAATCTCGGTAATCGAGAAGCAATCGTGCACTTCCGCACCGTTGATATCACGCGGTTTCGCGTTCGCCATCTTGAAGGCATTCTGTGCCGCGAGTTTCGCCGTCGAAAATGTCGGCGCGTCTTTTTTCTCGAGTGCGAGATAGTCCGTCGAATGTCCGAACCCGAGCAGGTGCGGCACCTTCGCCTTATCGCGGCCGAGCTTCTCCAAATAGCGACCGGAACAGAGAACAAGCGAGGCCGCGCCGTCTGTGATCTGCGAACAATCAGAAACCTTCAGCGGCGGTGCGACGCTGGGATTCTTGTCCGAGACTTGTGACGCGCCGTCGTACGTGAGATCAGCGTCGCGCATTTGCGCAAGAGGGTTCAGGCGTGCGTGTGCGTAATTTTTGTAAGCGACCTGCGCGAGCGCTTCCTTCGCATCGCCATATTTTTCAATGTAAATCTGCGCGATCTTCCCGAACAATTTCGGGAACATGAAATCGCCGTATTCCGGTTTCTCGATGTGATAATCCGCCGCCGCGCCAAGAACGTCGGAGCCGTCCAATGACGACATCGTCTTTTGCTGCTCTGCGCCGACAACGAGCACGACATCATAAAGGCCGCCCATGATCCATTGCGCGCCGAGCAAAACGGAAAGCGCTCCAGACGCACACGCCGCTTCCGTGTGCATCGTGGGAATGCCACGCAATTTCGGATCGATCTCCGGCAGAAACGCTCCGAGATGCAGTTGCTTGGTGAATTGACCAGCGTTGAAATTTCCCACCGTGCCTGCCTGAATTTCGCCCGCGTCGATTTTCGCATCAGCGATCGATTTGCGTCCGGCTTCCGTGATGAGATCACGGATCGTTTTGCCTTCTTTCTTGAGGTTGCGCTTAAAATCGGTTCTGCCGCCGCCGAGAATGTAAACGTCGTTCATAATACCCAATTAACTTAGCCAATCTAAATGCGCTGTCATCCCTTGCGTGAAATCGGCGTAGGGCATCCATTTGGAATTCGATGGTTCCAGGTCCAAAGATCAAGGTCGCGATAGCGAAACCAATTCTGGCAATGGCCAATGATCCTGCGGCAAACGGATTGACGCAAAGCGAAGCTACCCAGCGGATCCGTCAATACGGATACAACGAGCTGCCGGAAAAAAAAGAAAATCCGTTCCTCAAGTTCCTGAGTTATTTTTGGGGACCGATTCCATGGATGATCGAGGCGGCGGTTGTTCTTTCCGCACTCGTTAGGCATTGGGCCGATTTCTTCATCATCGCGGTTCTGCTCTTTGCGAATGCGTTGGTTGGTTTCTGGGAAGAATTTGCTGCCGGCAACGCGATCGCGGCGCTCAAAAAGACGCTCGCGCTCAAGGCGCGAGTGCGTCGCGATGGAAATTGGACAAGCATTGCCGCGCGCGAACTTGTCCCCGGCGATTTGATCCGGCTGCGCATGGGCGACGTGGTGCCGGCGGACGCGGTGCTCAATGCAGGCGATCCGATTGAAGTCGATCAATCGGCGCTCACCGGCGAATCGCTGCCGGTCCAACACAAGACTGGCGACACGGTTTATTCGAGCTCGATCGTGAAGATGGGCGAGATCGACGCCGTCGTATCGGCGACGGGAAAGAACACTTACTTCGGCAAGACGGCCGCGCTGGTCGAGTCGGCGCCGAGCGCGAGTCATTTCCAAAGAGCGGTACTCAAGATCGGCAATTATCTCATCGTCATCGCAATCGCGCTGGTCGTTTTGATTCTCACCGTGGCGCTGTTTCGCGGCGACCCGTTTATGACGACGCTGCAATTCGCGCTCGTGCTTACGGTCGCGGCAATTCCTGTAGCGATGCCGACCGTCCTTTCGGTCACAATGGCAGTCGGCGCTCGTCTGCTCGCGCGAAAGCAGGCGATTGTCAGTCGCCTTGTAGCCATCGAGGAGCTGGCGGGAGTGGACATTCTCTGCTCGGACAAAACGGGCACGCTCACGCAAAATAAACTGACGCTCGGCGATGCCTTTTGTGCCGAAGGAATTTCCGCGGTTGATGTTATTCTCGCAGCATCACTCGCGTCGCGTGCTGAGAATCAGGATTCGATCGACCTGGCGGTGCTCGGTGGATTGAAAGACAAAGACGCGCTACGCGGTTTTCAGGTGACGCGTTTTCAGCCGTTCGATCCTGTCCACAAACGCACGGAAGCTGACGTGAAAGATGCCGACGGCAAATCTTTCAAAGTCTCAAAGGGCGCGCCCCAGGTCATTCTGGCGCTCGTCGCGAATCGTAACGCAGTGCAGGCGGCCGTGGCTAAAGCCGTTGATGATTTCGCGCAACGCGGCTTTCGCTCGTTAGGCGTCGCGCGCACAGATGCGGACGGAGAATGGAAGTTTCTCGGCGTTTTGCCGCTGTTCGATCCGCCGCGCGTGGATTCAGCGGAAACGATCAAGACCGCGAAAGAAATGGGTGTCGCGGTGAAGATGGTCACCGGCGACCAGCTTGCGATCGGAAGGGAAATTGCAAGGCAGGTCGGACTCGGCACGAACTTGATAGACGCATCGGTTTTCGGTGATGCGACACACCATCAAGCGACGCAGCTCGACGATACCATCGAAAAGGCCGACGGATTCGCGCAGGTCTTTCCCGAGCACAAATATCACATCGTCGAAGTACTGCAGAAACGCGGGCACATCGTCGGTATGACCGGCGATGGCGTGAACGACGCGCCCGCGCTGAAGAAAGCGGACGCCGGCATCGCCGTGTCCGGAGCGACGGATGCCGCGCGCGCAGCCGCAGACATAGTGCTGCTCACGCCAGGCTTGTCGGTGATCATCGACGCTATCAAAGAGAGCCGGAGAATTTTCCAGCGAATGAACAGTTACTCGATGTATCGCATCGCGGAGACGATCCGGGTCCTGTTGTTCATGACGATGTCGATTCTGGTCTTCAATTTTTATCCCGTCACCGCCGTGATGATCGTTTTGCTCGCACTGCTGAACGACGGAGCGATTCTTTCGATTGCTTACGATCGCGTCCATTACTCAGACAACCCGGAAGCGTGGAATATGCGGCGCGTGCTCGGCATCGCGACAGTGCTCGGCATCGCTGGCGTGATTGCCTCGTTCGGTTTGTTTTATATTGGCGAACGTATCTTTCACCTCGGCCGCGAAACGATCCAGACCCTGATGTATCTCAAGCTCTCCATCGCCGGGCACCTGACAATTTTCGTCACGCGGGCGCGCGGTCCGTTCTGGTCGCACCGGCCCGCGCCCATTCTCCTTGCCGCAGTGTTCGGTACGCAAACGATCGCTACGTTGATTGCGGTTTACGGAATTTTTATGCCGCCGATCGGCTGGAATTGGGCAATGCTGGTGTGGCTTTACGCGCTGGCTTGGTTTGTTGTGAACGATTGGATCAAACTCGCTGCCTACCGCGTTCTCGATCCGCAACATAGCGTTCTGTCAACGGCGAAACGGGCGACAGCCTAACGACCGTGATGAAAGGCTTACATTCATGAGCCTCGCCTTCACCGCGGACTTAACCTCGCATCGAAAGCCGATCATCCTGGCAATCTTCGCCATCACTTATCTCGGGATCGCGATCGGACGCGTGCCGGGCTTGAAACTAAATCGCGTCGGCATCGCACTGCTCGGCGCCATCGCAATGATGATTTTCGGCGGCATCGGCACTGCGGACGCCATTTCTTATATCAATTGGCCGACGATTTTCTTGTTGTTCGGATTTTTTGTCATTTCGGCGCAACTTCGGTTGTCTGGATTTTACGACAAAGTTGCGAATGGCATCGCCGTACGGCTCGGCCATCCAGCGAAGTTCCTCCTGGTGTTGATGGCCGTGGTAGCGGGACTTTCTGCCGTTCTAAATCACGACATCGTTTGCTTTGTTTTTGCGCCGATTATCGCGGCGGCGCTTCTGCAAAGACAACTCAACCCCATTCCGTTTCTCATCGCGCTGGCGATCGCAAGTAACATCGGCGCCGCGGCCACGATCATCGGAAATCCGCAGGACATGATGATTGCGGAGGTGGCGCGTTTGGACTTCGGCCGTTACTTGCTTTGGTGCGCTGTTCCCGTCGTGGCAGCGCTTGCGTTTGGCTACGCCATCATCTGGTTAATGTCGCGGAGAGATCTTCGAGCGGTCCTGCCCGCCCGGGCTGAACCAGAGCAAACCATTCAACCGTATAACCGCTTTCACACGATCAAAGGTCTCATCATTCTCGTCGTCGTCATCGGGTTGTTCTTCTCGCCGCTGCCCAAGGAAATAATAGCCCTGGCTGCTGCCGGAATTCATCTGGCGAGCCCGAAATTTCGAACCGACGACCTGTTGCGATTGGTGAACTGGCCAATTCTCATTTTGTTCATGGGACTGTTTGTTGTGACCGGAGCTTTTCAATCCACCGGATACGGCGACCAGGCCGTGCGTTGGCTAGCGCATGGCGGTTTTAGTCTGAGCGCGCCGATAAATCTGGCTCTGACGACCGCAGCTCTCTCCAATCTCATCAATAACTCGGCGGCGGTGATGTTGCTCCTGAAGGTTGTTAACGTTTCCCAATCGACAACTGCTTACATCCTCGCGCTGGCCAACAGCTTCGGCGGCAGTCTTATCATCATCGGCAGCGTCTCTAACATCATCGTGGTTCAACAAGCGCGCGACATGGGAGTAAAAATTTCCTTTCGCGACTTCGCTCGTCTCGGCGTTCCTGTAACGCTCGCGGCGCTTGGCGGATTGTTGCTCTGGGTTGTGTTCGCAACCTAACGATGCGGCTAATGCGCTACGGCAAAACATTTCACTGAAACCCGAAGGCGAATGACCGCGGCACGCCGGTTCAGCGCGTGAACGCGCTGATCCCGGTAATGTCTTCGCCGACCACCAGTGTATGGACGTCATGCGTCCCTTCGTATGTGTAGACCGACTCGAGGTTCATTAGATGCCGGATCACAGAATAGCGATCGGTGATACCGACAGCGCCGAGGATGTCGCGCGCTTTGCGAGCGCATTCCATTGCCATCCAAACATTGTTTCGTTTTGCCAGCGAAATTTGCGGAGGGCGCACCTTGCCCGCCTCCATCAACCGCGTGAGACGCAGCGCGAGTAATTGCGCCTTCGTAATTTCCTGCACCATCCAGACAAGTTTTTCCTGCACCAGTTGGAAGCCGGCAATCGGTTGGCCGAACTGTTCGCGCGATTTCGCATAGGCAAGCGCCGTTTCGTAACAATCGATGGCCGCACCAATCACTCCCCATGCGATTCCGACGCGCGCATGCGAAAGACATGAAAGTGGTGCGCGCAATCCTGATGCTTTCGGCAATCTATTCTCCAGCGGAATTCGACAATCCTCGAACCAGCACTCCGATGTGCGTGACATGCGCAGACTGAACTTCCCTTCGATATCCTGCGCACGAAATCCAGGCGCATCTTTTTCCACGATGAATCCGCCGACACGATCATCATCGTCCTTCGCCCAGATCACTTTCACATCGGCAATGGACGCGTTGCCGATCCAGCATTTGCTGCCGTTCAAGACGTAATGATTGCCATCGCGTTTTGCGCGCGTTTCCATTCCGCCCGGATCCGAGCCATGTCCGTGTTCCGTTAGTCCGAAACAACCAACGCGTTCGCCCGATATGAGTCCGGGCAACCAGCGCTTTTGTTGCTCGGGCGTTCCGAACAAATGAATCGCATTAATGGCAAGCGCGCCTTGCACCGACGCTTGCGAACGCAAACCCGAATCCGCCTCGCTCCAATTCCTGCATGATGAGGCCATAACCCGTGTAACTAAGTCCCGCGCCGCCGTATTCTTTCAGATGCGGCGCGAAAAAGCCTAACGAACCCATTCGCGCCGTCAGGTGCTCCGGAAATTTCCCCGCGCGATGGCAAGCTACTACTTCCGGCATCACTTCCTCCTGCACAAAACGCCGGGCCCGATCCCGCGCCGCGCGTTCCTCATCGGTGAGCAGCTCTTCAATGCCGTAATAATCCAGCGACGCCAATGTCATGTGAGCGATCGACAGTATTCTGCTCGCCGATTGTGATCAATAACATCGCCACGACAATTCCGGGGAGCGCACGCGCCTCGCGTGCAGTTCGCGGCGCCTCGCCACGAACACTGGGATGTTCGTTCGGCGAGGCGCCGAACGAAGCACGCGAGGGCGCGTGCGCTCCCCGGATTTCTTGCTACAATCGCGCGACACACCCGCCATGGCACGACTCCGCGAGTATCAGGGCAAAGCGATTCTTGCCGCTAACGGATTCAAAATTCCGCGCGGCAAACCAGCGTTCACGGCTGATGAAGCGATGCCAATTGCGCGCGACTTTGAAAGCGAAGTTGTCGTGCGCCGCTGTCTGCTTCCGCGGATCGGTTTCCGCGATAATCAGGCTGACCGCGTGCTGATTGAATCCTTTGAAGCCGCCTTTGCGCTGCAAATTCTCCAAATGACGCACGATCGGCCTTCGCCACAAAATGCCTTTATAGGATGGGGATTTGAGCGTAAAATCGCGCACTGATCGATCAATATTAATTTTTTTGCACTGGAGCCCGAACAATGACACAGCCACAACCCTACGTCCCTACCGCACGCGAGCAGAAGTTTCTCGAGAGCGTCGAAGAAGGCCGCTATGAGCGGGAAATCATCAGTGGGCTCAGCCCCTTCTTCCACGAGAAGGCGCCGGAGGACATGCTCAGCTTCTACTCCAAGGACGAGGTGACACGCCTGAAAGCGCTCAAGGGCACCGAGCGTGACGTTGAAAACCGGATGCCCGTGAAGATCACGCGCCATTACTACGACCTGGCCAGGACCAGCGCCGCGATTCAGCGCATCGTCAAGGCCGACCCCGCCGAGACGATGGATCTGGCGGGCTCGGAGGATCCCGGCAACCAGATGGACTACAGCCCCGTCGAGGGCCTGCTGCACAAATACGAGATGGGACTCATGTATGTCATCTCGACCTGCTCGGCCCATTGCCGCTTCTGCTATCGCGAAGAATTGATCGCCCGCAAGCAGATCAAGCGAAAGGATGGCACCATCGCGAAGAAGGGTCTCGCGTTGATCCCCGAGATCATCCCCTACATCAAGCAGCACAACGCGGCCGTGGCGAAGAACGGCGGCGTGCACCCCGAAAGCGGACGCGAGAAGCTGCGCGAGATCCTGATGTCGGGCGGCGACCCGATGGTGATGAACAATTCAAAGATCGCGGCCTGGCTCGGCGCGCTGGCCGAAGCCGGCATCGAGTCGATCCGCATCGGCACCAAGGAGATGGCGTTCTATCCCCAGCGCTTCGACCGCACCTTCCTCTCGATGCTCGATCGATTCCACGAGACCTACCCGCAGGTCGGCCTGCACATGATGCTGCACTTCGAGCACCCCGACGAGTTCCTCGCCAAGGATGCGGAAGGAAACTACATCGAGGACGCGCAGGGCTTCAAGCAATGGGTCCCCGCGACGGGCGAAGGGATGCGGGGCCTGGTCTCGCGCGGCTGGCTCACGGTGGAGAACCAGGCGCCGATCATAAAGGGCATCAACGATGACCCGGACGCCCTCCGCATTCTGCAGCGCGAGTTCTTGCGTGCCGGCGGTCATAACCACTACTTCTTCTGCGGGCGCGACATCATCGCCTACAAGCAGTTCAACGTTCCGATCGAGACCGCGTGGAATATTCTCAACGACCTCGCAAAAGGGATTGTCGGGCGTCGAGACCCACGCGCGCCTTTCCATCACCCATTACAAAGGCAAGACCGAAGTGGCGGCGGTCACCAACGAGGGGATACCGGGACTCGCGGGCAGCGAGAATGGCGTCTTGATCTTCAAGATTCTTCGGAACGCCGGCAGCGCCCCCGACCGCGGCAAGGTCTGCATCGTCGGCCGCAACCCCGAGGCGCTCTGGTTCGACGACTACGAGGACCGCGTTCTGTTCGACGAGGCCGGCTTGTACGACTACGCGCGGGTGGCGGCTCCCGGACAGGCGCCGGTTCGCGCCACTGCTCTGCAAGCCGCGGCGCCGGATCGCGCCTCTCTTCTGGTAGGCGCCGAATGATCGACAAGCGGGTCGCGAGCGCGGCCGAGGCTGTCTCGGACATTTTCGACGGCGCCACCATCATGTTCGGCGGTTTCGGCGAAGCGGGCAGTCCAATCGAGCTCATCCACGCGCTGATCGACCAGGGCGCCACGAATCTGACGATGATCAGCAACAACTGCGGCAGCGGCCAGGTCGGCCTCGCGGCGCTGCTCAAGGCGGGCCGCGTTTCCAAGGTCATCTGTTCGTTTCCGCGCACCGCCAACTCGACCGTCTTCCCCGAGCTCTACCGAAGCGGGCGCACGAAATTGGAATTGGTTCCTCAGGGAACGCTCGCGGAGCGCATCCGCGCCGGCGGAGCTGGAATCCCGGCGTTCTACACGCCGTCCGCGGTGGGAACGCCGCTGGCGGAAGGCAAGGAATGCCGGGAATTCGGCGGCAGAAAGTATCTGCTTGAGCACGGCATCCGCGCGGACTTCTCGTCTCATCAAGGGGCGGGTCGCCGACACCCACGGCAACATCCTCTACAACAAGACGGCGCGAAACTTCGGCCCGGTGATGGCGATGGCGGCCAAGGTCACGATCGTCCAGGTCGCCGAGGTCGTTGAGGCGGGCAAGCTGGACCCCGAGTCGATCGTCACGCCCGGCATCTTCGTGGATCGCGTCGTCGCCATCGCCAACCCGGCCCACGAATCGGAACTCGTCGAGGCAGGAGCGTCCTACCCATGACGAAGCCCCGCCAGCGTGATCGGGCGAACGCGCGAGGAGATGGCGCAGCGCCTGGCGCAGGACATTCCCGACGGCTCCTATGTGAATCTGGGCATTGGCATTCCGGAGCTGGTCGCCAGGTTCGTGCCGGAGGGCCGCTCGCTCATCTACCACACAGAAAATGGCATGCTCGGCATGGGCCCCGCGCCCAGGCCCGGCGAAGGCGATCCCGAGCTGATCAACGCGGGCAAACGGCACGTGACGGCGCTGCCGGGCACCGCCTACTTTCATCACGCGGACAGCTTCGCCATGATCCGCGGCGGCCACCTGGATCTTTGCGTGCTCGGCGCGCTCCAGGTCGCGCAGAACGGCGATCTGGCCAACTGGTCCACGGGCGAGCCCGACGCCATCCCCGCAGTCGGCGGCGCCATGGACCTGGTCGCGGGCGTAAAATCGATCTTCGTCATCACCCAGCATTGCACCAGGGAAGGCGAGGCGAAACTCGTGCAAAAGTGCACCTTTCCGCTGACGGGATTGGCCGTCGTGAACCGCATCTACACCGATCTCGCCGTGATCGAGGTCACGCCGAACGGATTTCGGCTCGTCGAACTGAGCCCCGGCATCGATTTCGATTACGTGCAGGAGCGCACCGCTGCGCCTCTGCTTCGCACCCCGGAACCGATCAAAGCAGGCGGCGCAGAAAAATGATCTCGCGCAGAGACGCCGAGGCGCAGAGTTTGTATGGAAATGAAAGAAAATGAAATTGGAACGAAGCTGCTCGAAGCGGCTATCCATATTCATCGGGAGCTTGGGCCGGGGCTCCTGGAGGCGGTTTACGAAGTCATTTTGGCCCGTGAGTTGTCCGACCGTGGGTTAAGGGTGCAGCGGCAGGTCCCGGTGCCGATCGTCTTCAAAGGGATCAGATTTGACGAGGGCTTTCGAGCCGACATCATCATCGAGAATAAGGTGCTTTTGGAACTCAAGTCAGTCGAGCGAATCGTGCCGGCACACAAGAAACAGGTGCAGACCTACCTGCGTTTGACCGGACTGAAGCTAGGATACCTCCTGAACTTTGGTGAAGCTGTTCTCAAGAGCGGTATCACACGCTGCGTCAATGGACTGGAAGAATATAACCCTCAGCGTCTCTGCGTCTCTGCGGGAGAATTGCCCACTTAAAACAGCGACGAACCAAGCAGGCTGACATGACCACGCAAACCAAATTAATTAGGAAGGAAGAATTAAGATTTAAGAAGGTGGTAACAGCAGATCCGGGGAAAGATTTGCGTAATCGAACGAAGAGCTTTGCGCTTCGTATTGTTCGGATGTTTTCGGCTCTGCCGAAAACGACTGAAGCACAGATTCTTGGCAAGCAGGTGCTCCGTTCCGGGACGTCGGTGGGAGCAAACTATCGGGAGGCTTTCCGAGCGCGCAGTAAGCCGGAGTTCATCTCGAAGTGCGGCGACTGTTTGAAGGAAGTCGAAGAAACCGCGTACTGGCTCGAGCTGCTTGTTGATGCAGAGTTTGTCATTCCGGAAAAGCTAGCTCCTCTGCAGCGGGAATGCGACGAGCTGACGGCGATCTTCGTTTCGATTATCAAGAGTTCGAGGCGCAGTACAACCACTTCTTAAATCTTAACTCTTAATTCTTAAATGTAATGCAAACCGAACTCTCACGCAGCGCCGCCCTCTACGAGCGGGCCCTCAAAGTCCTTCCCGGCGGCGTCAGCCGCAACGCGATCCTGCGGGCGGGTCACCCGACCTACGTCGATTGCGCCAGGGGCTGTCGCGTGACCGATCTCGAGGGCGTCACGCGGATCGACTTCTCCAACAATATGGCGTCCCTGATCCACGGCCACGCCTGCCCTGAGATCGTCGATGCGGTGACGGAGCAGATAACCCGCGGCACCGCGTTCATGGCGGGAACCGAGCTCGAGGTGCGCTATGCCGAGCACTTGTGCAGCCGCAACCCCTCGTTCGAGAAGATGCGCTTCATGAACTCGGGCACGGAGGCGATCATGGTCGCGCTGAAGGCGGCCCGCGCATTTACCGGGCGGCCGAAGATCGCCAAGGCCGAGGGCGCCTACCACGGCATCTACGACTACGCCGAGGTGAGCCAGGGCTCCACGCCGGCGAACTGGGGCGACATCGACCATCCGCGCAGCGTTCCGCTGGTGCACGGGACACCCGAGTCCGTGCTCAAGGACGTCGTTGTCTTTCCGTTCAACGACACCGAGCGCACGCTGGCGATCCTGGACGAGCACGCCAGCGACCTCGCGTGCGTATTGATCGACCTGATGCCGCACCGCGTCGGCTTGTGTCCGGCGGATGTCGAGTTCGTTAGCGCGCTGCGCGAGTGGTCCGAGCGCCACGGGGTGCTGTTGGTGTTCGATGAAGTCATCACGTTCCGGGCCGAGCACGCCGGCTTGCAAGCGCGCTACGGCGTCACGCCCGACCTGACCGCGCTGGGCAAGATCATCGGCGGTGGATTTCCCATTGGCGCCGTCGCCGGCCGCGCCGAAGTCATGGATGTGCTCAACCCGCAGTCGCCCCGCTACGGGTTCCCGCACTCCGGAACATTCACGGCCAACCCGATCAGCATGACCGCGGGCATGGCGGCGATGCTGAAGTTCGACCAACCCGCGGTGGCGCGCCTGAACGCGCTGACCGATCGGGCCAGGAACGGCATCGAAGACGCGATCCGCGCGACGGGCGCGCCCGCGAGCGTCACCGGGGCGGGCTCGATGTTCCTGGTGCACATGAAGCAGACGCCGCCACGAAATTACCGCGATGCGTACCCGACGCCCGACGAGTCGCGCCGACTCAAGGCGTTGCTCGATCACCTCTACAACGAAGGTTGCATGATCATCAGCTCGGGCACGTGCACGTTCTCCACGCCGATGACCGAAGCGGAGATCGACACGCTGGTGGGGGCGTTCAAGTCCGGCTTTGCCAAGCTGGCTTCGATGGGCTGAGCGAGCGGAAGGAGGATTGATTCGGACGGGTGGGATGCGTTGCAGAGCGCCGGGCGCGGCATCGAGGTCGCCGGCCGGCCGGCCGGTTGCAACGTTGCAACTGGCCGTATGTATACGCCGCATGCATTTAGCCGTTCAAATGTATATTTTTGCCTTTTTTATGCATTTGCCTCCCTGGGATGGGTCGCAAATTTGGGCGTTTTGCAACGTTGCAAATGCGACATGTCGTACGCTGCAACATGTTCGACAAATATATCGCATTTTTAGCGATTTTGTGATATGTCCCTGGCAGCATGCCTTTCCACCCTGACCAGCCCTACGAGGTCCCACCTCTCCCTCCCAAGGATATCGATCTCTCCCGAGCTGCCTTTGCCGAGGAACTTCTTCCGGCTCGCGTAGCTCTTGCCGAACTCAAAGGCTACAGCGAATTGCTGCCCAATCCCCTCCTTCTGCTTTCACCCGCGATTTTGCGCGAATCGATTGCCAGTTCCGAAATCGAGAACATCCACACGACCCTCATTGACGCGCTCCAGATTGATCTCTTTCCCGGTGCGCCCGAGCGTCGCGAAAGTGAAAAAGAAGTCATTCGTTATCGGGATGCAATTCTCCATGGCTTTGAACAAATGGACGGCCTTCCGCTGTCCACGCGATTGATCCAGCAAACGCACGCCAAACTTCTTCCCCATCATCACGGCCGCTACCGGCAACAGCAAAACCGCATCGCCAATGATGCCACCGGCGAGCTTGTGTATACGCCGCCGATTGCTCCCTCGATTCCGGGGCTGATGTCGAACTGGGAAAAATTTATCAACGCAACCGACAACAAAATAGATCCTCTCATTCGGGCCGCGCTCGCGCATTACCAATTTGAAGCCATTCATCCCTTTGCTGACGGCAACGGTCGTTGTGGGCGAATGATGATGGTTTTGCAGCTCATCTCCGCCGGTCTTCTGAAATGGCCGATCCTGTACATTAGTGGTTACATTATTCGACACCGTCCCGCTTATTACCGGTTGCTTCGCGACGTCACAGCAAAAAAGGAATGGGAACCTTTTATCACGTTTTTGTTGCGCGGTTTTTATGAGCAGGCAGTCGAAACCCGATCCTTATTGTTTGATGTGATGGAGCTGCTCAGCTCGTTTAAGGAACGCGTGCGCGAGAAACGGCCACGCATTTACTCGCACGAATTAGTTGAAACGCTTTTTTCTTTCCCGATCACAACCCCAGCGCATCTCGGGCGAAAACTCGATGTCCACTACACGACGTCTAGTCGCTACCTTCAGGAACTAACTCGGGCTGGTTTTCTGAAAGATCGTACTTCCGGCCGACATCATCTCTACTTGAATACCGCGTTGCTCGATCTTCTCCAGAAGACTCGTCCCGTTCGGCCAGCCGGTGCGCTGCCGGAAACAATTTCAGCTGCTTCACAGGAATGACCTCACCAAGATCGACAACGAGATCAACTTCGTCATCATCGGCATTGTCGTCGCGCTTCAAGCCTTACCCGCGCTACAAAGATTCCGGCGGCGATGCGGAAGTTCGACCGACCCGCGGTGGCGCGCCTGAACGCGCTGACCGATCGGGCCAGGAACGGCATCGAAGCCAGTGAGGTGAAAAGGATGAATGATGAAGGGAGAAGTGGATTTGAAAGAACGGACGAAGCGATTCGCGTTGCAGATCATTCGCTTATTCGGTTCTCTGCAGAAAACGGCGGAAGCGCAGGTGCTTGGAAAGCAACTACTCCGATCTGCCACGTCTGTAGGCGCGAATTACCGCGAAGCGCATCGCGGACGGAGCAAACCGGAGTTCATCGCAAAGTGCGGCGACTCCCTGCGCGAGTTGGAAGAATCCGCATACTGGCTGGAATTGCTCGCGGACAGCGGCATTATCCCGGCCACGAAACTCAGTGCTATTCAGGACGAGTGCGATCAACTGACCGCGATCTTCGTCACCATCATCAAACGCGCGAAGGAACGAGGATAAAACCAATAGTCAGAATGCAGAAACTTCGCCATTCATCATTCTCCCTTCTCACTTCAATTCGATGTTCCGGGTGCACATGAAGCAGACGCCGCCACGAAATTACCGCGATGCCTACCCGACGCCCGACGAGTCGCGCCGACTCAAGGCGTTGCTCGATCACCTCTACAACGAAGGTTGCATCATCATCGGCATGGGTATGTGCACGTTCTCCACGCCGATGACCGAAGCGGAGATCGACACGCTGGTGGAGGCGTTTAAAATCCGGCTTTGCAAAGCTGGCTTCGATGGGCTGAGCGACCATTCTAAATAGATCGCGCCAGATCGAGGTCCTGCGTGGCACGGTTTAGCGGCCTCCGACATCGGATAATCAGTAATAATCAGCGATCCTCAGTTTTTAGACCGTGGGGTGACGCAAATTTCCAGCTAACGAACCGGCAATAAGGCTAGACAGTGGCCAGTTCGGCGAGTTTCGCTGCGACGTCTGCCATCGATGCTTCTGCAGTGCTCAGACCGGCCCGCGAGCCAAGCAAGGGACTGACCTCGCGGAGAGCGTCATACGTTGTGCCGTGTACGATAGGAACAAGCTGTTCACGCGCGAGGAGCGCCGAAAGCTCTTTTTCGGCGATGCCCTCTCCTTCAACCCGTCGCAGGAACGCAGGAGTCACCAGCACAATCCCGATTCGCGACTTCGCCAGTCCCTTGTCGATTTCGCGGAGTAACGATGCGCCGAGGGCAACATCCTTCTCGCTGAACCAAACCTTAACGCCGCGCGACTCGAGCAGATCGTGCAGATCCTTGGCGGCCCCGCTACGGTCGTCCCACGCATGACAGAGAAAGATGTCCCGAAGGTCAGGCAAAGATGCTCGCTTCTCGACGGTCTCGCGGATTGGCGTGAGCGCCCGTATCTCGGTAGGAGTATATACCAAAGTCGAACCCGCTCTCGACCAGCGCGGTCTTACGCTACTGCCGGACCCGCCACCACCGCTCCCGCTGCCGCCGCTGCTGTGCGATGCGGAGTAGGGATAAGGCTCATACGTATACGACCCGTAGCCGCGATAGCCGCCGTAACCGCCACCGCATGCAGGGCAGTTGGCGCGACCGCTCGCGGTGCGATGGCCATATACTGGTGCTGTGCATCTTGCCATTTGGCCAATATCGCCGCTTTCGAAAGGCAACGCAACGCGACTCCACCGGATTAGGGCGCTCGCCCCGGACCGACAAGCCCCTAACGAGACCAGCTCAGCGATTACCTTTAGCCCGATTGTGGGTGATGCAGAGCATTTGGCAGTTCTTGGCCGAGCTTTCGCCGCCCTTGCTCCATGCGGAAACGTGGTCGGCGTCCATTTCGTCGAACTTGTAAATCCTGCTCTTGTTCGCGTCGTGCCCGACAGCGCAGAGCGGGCAGTTGGATTTGCTCTTCGCCTCTGCCGCGCTGCGTTTGCTTCTCGTAGACGGACTGCTTGGTCGGCATCGTCGAACACGCGCACATCCAGCAGCTTCGAATCCGTCGAAGGCCGCCGAGGATGATATTCGAAGATGCCGCGTTACGGTTCTTGACGTAGAGATCGCCATATAGCCGCCTGACGTCGGCAGACACCTTTACTGGATCGTATGACTTGGAGTGATATTGCTCGTAGAGCCTGCCCCATTCCAGGCCCTGCATCTCTTTCTTAACATCTTTGAAGACCGTTGAAACCCAGTCGATCACGCAGTTGAAGTAGGTCTTCAGCTCATTGATGTTGTTGTCGTTGCGATGGGCGCTCATGTAGCCGCCGATATCGCCCTTGCTCACCCAGTCCAGCGCCCGCTCCAAGAAGTCCTGCCGGTTTGCGCTGCCCTTGATGTACGCGCTCCATTTCTGGATGTTCGCGTTCTGGCTGTTGCTGAACTCGGCCTTAGCAAGCGTCACGAACGGCCCGGAGAAGATGGCGTTCAAGAGCTCCTGGGGGTTGAGTTGCACGCCTGCGATGTTGATCGTCTCGAACCATTCTTTGATCTCCGTCTCGACCCCTTCGCACTCGTAAATCAGCAAGCTTCGAGTCTCGAATCATGGCTCGTTGGTCGGCGGGCAGGCTGTCGAAGTACTTCGGATTGCCGTTATCCATGATCGCGAACTTGTTCGTCACGAACCGCCCGATGCTGGTGATCCGCTGCTGGCCGTCCAGCACCTCGAACTTGTCCTTCGCCGACTTTGTTGAAGTAGATCAGCCCGAGCGGATACCCCTTGAGCAGCGAATGGATGACCGCCTGCTCTTTCTTGCCGCCGCCTTCCGCATAGATGTAGTTCCGCTGGTACTCCGGCTGGATAGTGAGCTTTCCGCCCAGCCCGAACAGGCCTTTGCCCTCCAATTGGTTGTACACAAACCCGTCGCAGATGTCGGCGACGGTGATGTCGGTTCTCAGCGTGGTCTTCACTTTTTCGTCCTTCTTGCGGGCCGGGCGCGGTGGCGGATGAGGATGCGCTTGTAAATAGCCTGTGACTGATGGTTCACGACTCGAGCATCTGCATGCGGTCGATCCAGCGTCGCCACGACATTCGAGTACGCGTCTGCTGCTTCCGACCTAGTCGACCTCGAGTCTTGACATCGAGTTTCGCACGATCGTCGCTGATTCCCAGAATCTCGAACTGGTCGGGGTTGTACTTGTCGAGGAAGGTGACGGGACGCCCATGACGCCGTCGTAGTCGCTGGGAATCCGTCGGTGAACGGCACCTCGATCGCGTCGTAGTTGTCGTACCGGTCGTAGCCGTCTTGCCCTTATCTCCTTGTGCTTGCTGAACCTCAAGTTGTCCGCCATGGTCATGAGGTTCAGCTTCTGGTGGCGGCGGCCATGGTCCAGGTTTGTGAACCAGCGAACGCCCTTGACGCGGCTATACTTCACGCCGTTCTCGTCGACGTCGCGCAACCAGCCGCCTTCAGCGGATAGTGGTCCGGAACCGAAACTCGCGGTCGCCGCTGTGATCGTGACGCCCAGCCACAGCTTGTTGTCCTTGATGAGCGGGAAGATCTCCTTGTAGGTGATCGCGTTGTGGTTCCCGATGATCAGGAACTTCTTCCCGTGCTCCACGAGCTGGGCGACGTACTCCCGGAAGAGGGAGAAGGGCGGGTTGGTGACCACGATGTCCGCCTCTTTCAGGAGCGCGACGCACTCGGGGCTGCGGAAATCGCCGCCGGGTACTTGTCGTCGCCTTTCAAGGCTGTCCGGGCGGCCTTGTTCCGCTTGAGGAAAAGCTTGACGTCGTCAATGTTCGGCCGCGCCGTCGCCGTCCTCGTCTTTCACATGGTCGAGGATCGACGGCGAGCGCCTTGGGCTTCTGGCGCTTGCCATTGCCCTCGTTGTATTCCGGGAACATGAGTTGCCTGCGCCGGCGATGGGGGAGCCGTCGTAGCTGGTGGTGACGAGCTTTTTGAGGCCGAGCTTGTTGAAGTTGGCGGCGAAGTACTTGAAGAAGTTGCTCTCGAAGGGGTCGTCGCAGTTGCAGTAGACGACCTTGCCGCGGAAGGTGTCGGGGTCGAACTCGAGGTAGGCCTCGACCTCTTTCTGGATGTCGACGTACTGGGTGTAGAACTCGTCCTGCTTGGCCGCCTTCGCGGCGCCCAGATTCCGATTCGTCGCCTTCCTTTCCGCTTCCAAACTCACTCCCGTTCGAAGACCGTCGCCAAGCCTTGGCCTACCCCGACGCAGAGCGACGCGATGCCGCGCGAGGCGCCGGTGCGAGCCATCTGGTGGATCAGCGTCGTGGCCAGGCGGGCGCCGCTGCAACCAAGCGGGTGACCGATCGCAATCGCGCCGCCGTTGACGTTCAATTTTGCGTTGTCGATGCCCAGCTCGCGCTGGCAGGCGAGGGCCTGCGCGGCGAACGCCTCGTTCAACTCGAACAGGTCGATGCGGTCGAGCGTCAGGTTCGCGCGCAGAAGCGCCTTGCGAATCGCGGGCACGGGTCCGAGCCCCATGAACGCGGGATCGACGCCGGCCGCGGCGCTCGGACCGATGAAGGCGATCGGCTGAAGACCCAGCGATTTGGCCAGCCCGGCTTCAACGATCAGCAATGCCGCCGCGCCGTCGTTGATGCCCGACGAATTGCCCGCGGTCACCGTGCCCTGGTCGTCTTTGGAGAATACGGGTTTCAGCTTGGCGAGTTTCTCCAGCGTCGTGTCCGGCCTCGGGTGCTCGTCCACGCTGACGACGGTCGGAGCGCCCTTGCGCTGCGGAATCTCGACGGGCACGATCTCCTCGGCGAACAGCCCGCGTTGGTGCGCCGCCGACCACCGTTGCTGGCTCTGCAGCGCGAACTGATCCTGATCCGCCCGGCTGATCTTGTGCTTGCGGGCGACATTCTCGGCGGTCTCGCCCATGGAGAAGGGGTGATGCAGCGCCGCCAGGCGAGGATTGACCAGGCGCCAGCCGATCGAAGTGTCGAAGATCTGCTGCGACCGGTCGAACGCGGATTCCGCCTTGCTGAGCACATAAGGTGCACGGCTCATCGACTCGACGCCGCCCGCGATGAACACATCGCCGTGATCCGCCTCGATCATGCGCGCCGCGATGTTGACGGCTTCCAGCCCCGACGCACAGAGGCGATTCACCGTCGAACCCGGCACGGACGCGGGGAGGCCCGCCAGCAGCGCGGCCATGCGCGCGACGTTGCGGTTGTCCTCGCCGGCCTGGTTGGTGGCGCCGAAGTAGACATCCTCGATCAATGCGGGGTCGATGCCGGATCGCGCCACGACGGCCTTGATGACGTGGGCGGCAAGATCGTCGGGGCGAACCGACGCCAATGCGCCCGCGTGCCGACCGACAGGTGTTCGGAGAGCCGTGATGATCGCCGCTCGCCTTTGCATCTAGATTTGATCGCGTCGCTGCACGAGCAATCTACTACGGGAACTATCTGCCCAAGTCTAGGAGACTGTTGAAATACTGGAGTGGCCCGCGTTGCTGTCGATTTTGGCGCTGGCCGGGCTCCGCGATCGCAGTCGCGCCGATCTGCTTTAACTTTGGAATCACGGCGCCAGTGTTGTCGTGCGTCATGACATGACGCGGCCGAATCGAAACGAAATCGCCCGCGCGCACGACAGGCCCTGCCGCTAGTCCGTCGGCGTGGCGCGCGGCAATCTTCTCAACCAGCGTAAGACCCATAGGAATTTCCTCTGAATAGATCGCGTAACGCTCCTGTCAATTTCCTTCTCAAGGCAGCGTCGATCCTCCGCCTGGTGGAGTTTTAATTTGATTGACGCAAGGGGAATGGGAGTCGCTTCTTAGGCGGAGTGAATACGGTAATTACCGGGCAGCGATTGGAGATCACCGGAGCGAAGCAACCGTTCGCTTCGGTCGTCACGCGGATGCGCTTTGCCGCCCCGCCCGGGAAAGTCTGGGAAGGGTTGATGTTTTATGAGCAGATCGAAGAGCGACCACCGTTGCTCCTGCGTCTCCTGCTGCCGGTTCCGCTCCGAACCGAAGGTCGCAAATCGGAGGTGGACGATGAAGTCATCTGCCGCTACGTCAGCGGTCATTTGCGCAAGCGGGTGACGCACGTCACACCCGAAAGGAACTACACCTTCGAAGTCATTGAACAAAACCTGTCGTTAGGCAGCGGGATCAGACTGGCCGGAGGGAGCTACAGGCTGCGTCCGCTTCCGGACGGCAGTACCGAAGTCGCTTTGGAAACCCGTTATTACGCCTCGATGCGTCCGCGCTGGCTGTGCGCGCGGATTGAAGCGTCGGTCTGTGGCTTGTTTCATCGTCACATCATGGGAACGATGCGCAGCAGTCTGGCGGCAAGGTGAACCAGCATGCCCACGATCCTGCCGCCATCCTGGCTTCTCCATCTCGCGGTCGGCGGCGTTTGGCTTTATGAGGGCCTGTGGTGCAAATTGTTGAGCGGTGAACCGCGTCAGATGCGGGTCGTCGAGGCGGTGCCGCGCTACGGTCCGCGTACCGGGGCGGTTTTTCTCAAGTTGCTCGGGGTGGTCGAAGTTGGCGTTGCCCTTTGGGCTTTGAGCGATCTCGCGCCGTTGATGTGCGCGCTCGTGCAAACCGTTCTGCTCATTTCTTTGAACGGCGCCGGTCTGCTCTGGGCTCGTCACATCATTCACGATCCGGCCGGGATGGTGGTTAAAAACTTCGCCTTCCTTGTCCTCGCCTGGGTCGCGGCCAGTTTCCCGGCTTGGACTTGAACTCGACCGCCGCCACGACGGCATGGCAACGCGGCCGCTTCGACGCGCGCGGCGGGCCACACAAGCTGCTCTTTGGGCGAATGTATGAGGACGCCGCGATCGAACTCGGCGCCTTCCGATCCGGCGGGCGTGTCTTTTGCATCGCCTCGGCCGGCTGCACCGCGCTGAAGCTGGCGCCTTGTCACGAGGTGGTGGCAGTTGACGTCAATCCGGTCCAACTCGCCTACGTCGAACATCGCCGGATGGGTGGCGTCAGCCGGCCCGGCTCGGCCGAGCGCTTCATGGCCTGCGCGCGCGCCCTCGGCCCTCTCGCCGGATGGTGGCCCGCGCGAATCCGCGCGTTCCTTGACCTCGACGATCCGCCGGCGCAGATGGATTTTTGGCGACGTTATCTCGATACGAAGCGATTTCGCGCCGGCGTTGATCTGCTCTTGTCCGGTCCAACGTTGCGGGCGATTTACGCCTCTTCCTTCCTCGATTTCCTGCCGCCTCACTTCGGCGGTGTCATGCGCGAGCGAATGGCGCGTTGTTTTGGCCGATTCCCAAACCGCACCAACCCGTACGCCCGCACGCTGCTTCTGGGCGAAATGCCTGACGAGCCACTCCCTGCCGAAGTGAAAAATGTCCGTCTCGTGCAGGCGGACGCGGCCACGTTCCTCGAGGGAGAACCGGCCGGAAGCTTCGACGGATTCACCCTCTCAAACATTCTCGACGGCGCCAGCGCGGCCTTCGAGCAGCGGCTCTTCGCCGCGGTCAAACGGTCCGCCGCGCCCGGGGCGATGGCCGTGCTGCGCAGCTTCCGCGAACCTTCGGTGCCGCTGCCGAGCAACCGGGCCGCCGAGGACCGGGCGATGCTCTGGGGCATCGTTGACGTTCGGCCGGCCGTCGAACTCTGAACACGCCGGAAGACCAATGTGTCATTTCCTGGCCGCGCGCTTCTCCAGAAACTTAGCGGCGTCGCATTCCCCTCCGTAGAGACGTTTGAACAACTGCCGCCGCCGCGTCGCTCGCTCGTTACAGCCCCGTGAAGGGGATGCGCCTCACTCGCTCCTTGCCATCCGCCCCTTCTGCTTCTACGCGCGGACCGCTCCAGTATTTCAACAGTCTCCCAGGGGCGAAACTCAAGGCTGAAGTGCCCGCTCCTATTTCAAGCCCGTCGCGAAAACATGTTCGGTGACATCGCCAGCGACTTGTGCGCGGGCCTTGTCGGCGGGCTTGGTTTCGCACCAAGCGCGAATCTTGGCGACAGCTATGCCGTCTTCGAACCGACGCACGGTTCGGCGCCGAAGTATGCGGGGCAATACAAAGTGAATCCGATCGCGATGCTCCTACCGTCGAAACTCATGCTCGACTGGCTTAAGGAAACCGACACGGCTACGCGTTTGGAAAGCGCCATTGCTCGCGTGATCGCCGAAGGCAAAGTGCGCACTTACGATATGGGCGGCAAGAATTCCACGCTCGAGGTGGCTGAAGCCGTCGCCAATCACGCTACTTCGTAAGTTCATACTCGGCCGCTCACGCCGATTTCATGCAGGGCCTCCCGCGAGCACGCGGCTGTACGCTTTTCGCCTGCGCGCAACAAACGGTCAGCTTTGCGCAAGCGGTGCAAAGCAGGATGCGGCCAGGTGGCGGAGGATTGGGCAAGGCAAACTAATGAACACCGTTACGAAACTATGAAAAGGCAACGCATTATCTACCTCGTCGCTGGCACGCTCGTGCTCACCGGGCTCGCCCTTGGATATTGGGTAAACCAACTCTGGTTGTTCCTCGCCGCGTTTGTCGGGTTGAATTTATTTCAGACTGCCTTCACCGGCTTCTGTCCGCTCGAGCGCATTCTCATTAAGCTCGGGATTGGCCGGGCTGGCGAAGAGTGTGGCGCTGCGCCACGTTAGGCGCTGATGAAGCTTTCGCTTTCGGTCATTGCGATCAGCGGCGCTCTTACGCTGACCGCTTGTCATTCGAAAAAGCAAACGCCATCGCAGTCGCTGCCATCGGTGGCAGTCCGCACCGTTGTCGTCGAAAACAAGGAACGGCCGTCGAGCGAAGAAGTGGTCGGCACCGTGCGGGCAAAACTCCGCGCCGTGATCGAAGCAAAAGTAAGCGCGCGCATCGAATCGCTGCTCGTTGCGCCCGGACAAATGGTCAAGGCTGGAGATCTCATCGCGCAGCTCGATCCGCGCGAGATCCAGGCCAAGCTCGATCAGACGCTCGCCGTCCGCGAACAAGCGACGCGTGATCTCGCTCGCGCTCGCGAGCTGCTCAATAAAAAAATCACAACCCAGGCGGACTTCGACGCCGGGCAGGCGCGGGCCAGTGTTGCCGAAGGAGCGGCGCGGGAAATGGAGACGATGCTCGGTTACACGAAAGTCGTTGCGCCTTTCGATGGAATCGTGACGCGCAAACTGGCTGATGTCGGCGACCTCGCCGCGCCGGGAAAACCGATTATCGAAATGGAAGATCCGCGCGCGCTGCGTTTCGAAGCGGATGTGCCCGAGGCGCTGATAGGCCGCGTCAAACTCGACGCGAAGCTTCCTGTGCAAGTGAGCGCTGACGCAGCACGCATCGAGGGCACGGTGGTTGAAGTTGCTCCCGTGGCCGATGCCGCGAGTCGCACTTTTCTAGTGAAACTCGACCTGCCCGCTGCCGAAGGTGTGCGCAGCGGCCAGTTCGGTCGGGTCTGGATTCCAACTGGCGAGAGTAAATCCATTCGCGTTCCTGCGTCGGCAGTCGTAACGCGCGGACAGGTGGAGTGCGTCTTCGTCGTTGTGAATCAACACGCCGAGCTCCGCATTGTGCGCACCGGCAAACATACCGGCAGCGAAGTGGAAATTCTCGCCGGCCTCAGCTCCGGCGAACGCGTAGTTAGCGAAAACGCCGAGTCATTACGTGACGGGCAACCCGTCACTCTCCAGCAATGAACACGGACGCTCCGCGCGCGAGCGGCGTCGCCGGGCGCATTGCGGCCGCATTTATCAACTCGAAGCTCACGCCGTTAATCGTCGTCGCTTCGATCCTGCTCGGTGTCGGCGCAATCGTCCTGCTCCCGCGCGAAGAGGAGCCACAAATCAAGGTGCCGATGGTCGATGTGATGGTGAACATGGCCGGCTTCACCGCGAAGGAAGTCGAGGAGCGCGCGACGCGTCCGATGGAAAAGCTGCTCTGGGAAATCCCGGGCGTGGAATACATCTATTCGACTTCGCGCGACAGCGAGAGCCTCGTCATCGTGCGCTTCAAGGTCGGCTCCAATCCCGAGGAATGTCTCGTTAGGCTGACGGAAAAGCTGCGCTCCAACTACGACCGCATTCCGCACGGCGTCGGAACACCGTTGATCAAGCCAAAGTCGATCGACGACGTGCCGATTCTCGCGCTCACTTTCCACAGCTCGCGCTACGATCATCTCACGCTGCGGCGACTGGTCGCGGAAGTGGATGACGCGGTTAAAGCGGTTCCGCTTGTGGCGGAGACGACGATCATCGGTGGCGCGCGGCGCCAGGTGCGTGTGCTTCTCGATCCAGTGCGACTCGCTTCGCGCAATCTCAGCGCGGCCGGCCTCGTGCCGATGTTGCAACAGGCGAATCGCCAGTATCGCTCCGGTGGCCTAACGACTAACAATCAGGAGTTCATCATCGAAACCGGCGCATTTCTCACCAGCGCAGAGGATGTAGGGAATGTGGTCGTCGGTGTTTTCGGCGGTCGGCCGGTCTATTTGCGCGAAGTCGCGAAAATCGTGGACGGAGCGGAAGAGCCATCGAACTACACTTTCTTCTGGGGAGCGCACGCGCCTCGCGTGCAGATCGCGACGACTCGCCGCGATTCCTCTTCGCGCGGAGCAGTCGGCGAGGCGCGCGCGCTCCCCAGCGAAGAACCGGCCGTCACCCTCAGCATCGCGAAACGCCCGGGTGCGAACGCGATCTCCGTCACGCACGACGTGTTGCGAAAGATTGAGACACTCAAGGGAACGCTCATCCCGCGCGACGTCGAAGTCTCCATCACCCGCAACTACGGCGAAACGGCGGCGGAAAAATCGAACGAACTTTTGTTTCACATGGGCCTCGCCATCATCGGCGTTTCGCTTCTCATCTGGCTCACGCTTGGGTGGCGCGAATCGACCATCGTCGCGCTCGCCATCCCGGCCACGCTCGCGCTCACCCTGCTCGTTTTTTATTTGCTCGGCTTCACCCTCAATCGCATCACGCTTTTCGCTCTCATTTTCTCCATCGGCATCCTGGTCGATGACGCGATCGTGGTGGTGGAAAACATCGTTCGCCATTTTCATCTTCGGCAAAACAAGGGCCGCAACTGGGCTGCGATCGCAGTGGAAGCGGTCAGCGAAGTCGGCAACCCGACCATCCTCGCAACCTTCGCTGTCATCGCCGCGGTGCTGCCAATGGCGTTCGTTGGAGGACTCATGGGACCGTACATGCGGCCGATCCCGATCGGCGCGAGCGCGGCGATGGGCTGGTCGCTCGCGATCGCGTTCATCGTCACACCGTGGGCATCGATTCGAATTTTGCGTTGGGGAAAAAAGTATTCGCGGTTGACCGAAGGCACCGCGCCGGCCGGCACACAAAGCCACTTCGCGCACGAGGAGGATTTCTTCACCCGGATCTATCGGCGGCTGATGGGACCGATGATCGCGCAACCGCGCTGGCGCTGGATTTTTCTCGGCTCCATCGTCGGGTTGCTGCTGCTAGCGATGGCGCTGGTCGCGCTTGGCTGGGTGAAAGTGAAAATGCTGCCGTTCGATAACAAGAGCGAATTCCAGGTGATCCTGAATATGCCCGAAGGCAGTTCACTCGAACGCACGGCGCAGGCCGCGCGCGAAATCGCCGCTGCGGTCCGCGTCGAGCCGGAAGTGACCGATTACCAAATCTACGCCGGCGTTTCCGCGCCATACAATTTCAACGGACTCGTTAGGCACTACTTCCTTCGACAGGGCGCGAACGTGGCGGACATCCAGGTAAACCTGCTTCCGAAAGGCGAACGGAGCGCGCAGAGTCACGACATCGCGAAACGCGTGCGGCCGCGCATCGCCGAGATCGCTGCGAAATACGACGCGCGCGTTGCCGTCGCCGAGGTGCCGCCGGGGCCACCCGTTTTGCAAACGCTCGTCGCCGAAGTCTACGGGCCTAACGAATCCGATCGCCACGCGCTCGCGCGCAAAGTGCGCGACATTTTCAAGAGCACGCCGGGCGTTGTCGATGTCGATTGGTATGTTGAAGCCGACCAGCCGAAGGCGCGTTTTGTAATCGACAAGGAAAAGGCCGCGCTTCACGGGATCAGCGCCGAGACGATTTCGCAGACGCT
This sequence comes from uncultured Verrucomicrobiae bacterium, assembly GCA_963824795.1. Lineage (GTDB taxonomy): Bacteria > Verrucomicrobiota > Verrucomicrobiia > Chthoniobacterales > UBA10450 > JBBQFI01. The sequence goes on from CAWGQU010000017.1 coordinate 55,372, forward strand.
GCGCATCGCCGTCGGTGGCGAATCGGTCGATCTCCTCCATCTCCCGCGCGAAAAAGAAGACGTGAACATCATGCTCGAACTGCCACGCTCGTCGCGCACGACGCCCGATGAGTTACTCGCGTTGCGCGTCCGATCCGGCGACGCGAATGCACTGCCCGAACCCGGCACCACCGGCACCGCACCGCTCATTCCGTTGCGCGAGCTGGTGCACATCGAGCAGACGACGACCGAGAAAAGCATCTACCACAAAAATCTGATGCCGGTGACGTATGTAATCGGCGACGTCGCCGGCGTCATCGAAAGCCCCGTCTACGCGATCTTGAAAATGAACAAGGCGCTGGCGAAACTCGACACCCGCGAATTCGGCGGCGATGGCAGCCGCGTGCAAATCTTCAACGCCGTTCAGCCTTTCACCGAAGCAAAGCCGGCGTTGAAATGGGATGGCGAATGGCAAATCACGATCGAAGTTTTTCGCGATCTCGGTTCCGCTTTCGCCGTCGTGCTCGTGCTCATCTACGTGCTGATGGTCGGCTGGTTCCGCAGCTTCATCACCCCGATTGTGGTCATGGCGGCGATCCCGTTTTCGCTTGTCGGCATTCTCCCCGCGCACGGTCTGCTCGGCGCGTTCTTTTCCGCGACTTCAATGATTGGCTTTATGGCCGGCGCGGGAATCGTGGTGCGCAATTCCATCATCCTCGTCGATTTCATCGAGCAGCGTCTCGCCGAAGGCATGCCACTCGCCGAAGCCGTGGTCGATGCCGGCGCAGTCCGCTTCCGGCCGATGTTCCTAACCGCGCTCGCGGTAGTGGTGGGCGCGAGCGTCATCCTCGCCGATCCAATTTTCAAAGGACTCGCCATCGCGCTCATGGCCGGCGAAATTGCCTCGCTCCTCATCAGCCGCATGGCGGTGCCGGTCCTCTATTTCATGGCGAATCGTTCGCATGACGAATCCATTGATCGCTCGATATCGTAACCTGACGTTGATACTCCGCGCGTTCATCGGATCGCGTTTCTGAAACGCCAAAAATCTGCGAAATCTGTGGACTTAGTGAGACGGATTTCGGCGGTTTCTCCAGTTTTCGCTTCACGCTCAAATTGATATTGACGCCTAACGACATTTCTGCCGGAATCCGCGCATGATTAAAACTCGAATTGCAGTATTGGCTCTGGCCCTGTCGTTTTTGGGGGCAGCAGCTTGTTTTGCGGTTAGTCCACAGATGGGGACGTGGAAACTAAACGAGGGGAAATCGAAGCTCGTGCCGGGGATGGGCAAGAACACCACGGTCGTTTACTCGGAGCAGAAGGATAAAATTAAGGTGACGGTGGACGGCGTGGACAAGGATGGGAAGCCGACGCACAGCGTTTGGGTCGGCAAATGGGATGGAAAAGCGTATCCAGCAAAAGGGAATATGTCTTGGAATTCCGCCGCCTACAAAATGGTGGATGATCACACCAACGAGATCACGGCCATGAAGGATGGCAAGGTGGTCTGGTCGGGGAAGATCACCGTCGCCAAGGATGGTAAATCGCGCACGGTTACCGTTAACGGGACAGGCGCCGACGGAAAGAAGTTCAAAGGCAAAGCCGTTTACGATAAGTCATAGGCAGGCCCGCTTTCGGACTACACGGGCCGGGCAGCGAAAGTTCTGCGTTCAGAGCTAACTGCAACGTTAGGGCAAGCTATGCCCGGAGTCTGCCTTCACTTCACTGATATCCGAGGAGTTGATCGCTCCATTGGCAGTGACATCAGAACGAAAACTGGCAATGGTTACAGGCGCCGCGGATAGAAGCTTGGTTTGCGTGACGTCTGAGGAATTCACCGTTTTGTTTCCGGTGGTATCGCCGGCCAGCATGTTTACGCTGATTGACGTATCGGGCATGACCTGAGCAAAGCTGTCGGTTACGTTGCTTAATGTAACAGTGATCTTCTGCATATCGGCGACACCGGTTAGGCCGATCGTCATCGTATTGCCATTGAAGCTGGGAGTTCCAGCAATGTTACCCACGCCGCTAACTACACTCGCGCTGCCGCTAATCATCGAGTTACTAAAAGTAACTACTAGAGTGTGATTACCTCCGGTGCTGCGGCATTCCACACCGGGCTCGCCTGTTAACGGCAAGTCGACATCGAAATCTCCCGCAGCTCCATGCGTCTTCCGCGAAACGGCTGAGACAATCTGCAATGGGTTACACGGCGACGGGCCTTGAATCGCAACCGTAATCGGGCTTCCTGTTTTGAAGAATCCTATCGTAGCGTTCCTAACCTCCGGCGGACGGTCGGAATCGAAACGGAAATTGTAAAGGGTACCGAAACGAATCGCGTTCGCGTTCTGATTCTGCGCAAAGGTCTCCGTGTTCCAGCTCATCGCGTCAGCAGTTTGATTCGATGTCCACGGTGTATTGCCGAATCCCGCGTCTCCCTGCGTTCCGTCATTGGCAAACCCCGGCGGATTTAGCGGGGCATGAAAGCCAGGATTGCTAATCGTGACCCCGCATCCCAAAGGCACACTGAAGGATTGGATCGCGCGATCGAGATTCTCGTTATAAACCGCATATTCATAATGCCAGACGCCGGCGGATGGGTTCGTTACTTTGTAGCCAACGAACGCACGCCCATCGACTCCCGGAGCTGGCTCGATGGTGTTGATGGTCGCTCCAGTCCACGCCGTGATGGCAGCAGCCGTTCGCACAGTGGATCCGATAGCGGAAAAGACGAAATTCGTCGTCCCGATAACATTGAAACGACGATAGGACACATTGTTATAGACGTTGCATTGCCCGCCGTGTGCCTGACACCAGGCGTACTCATGCGGCGTGAGACATTGAACCTCGGCGTAATAAGTTGCCCCCGAGTTTAGCGTCGTGTTGAGATCGTTGCTTTCCACAAGGATCCTGTGCGAGACCCCGGTGTGAGTGTGACCCGTGTGGTCCGCTGGATTCGGACTCGAACCAGGAAAAACACCGGTAAGCGGATTCACCCACGCGCGCGAGCCCAGGCCACTTTGCGCACCATCCGAACTCGCACTCTCAGCATCAGAGCATCCCGCGCCCAGATGTGTCCCGCCGATCGACAGAGGGGGTACAGCCAAAACCGCAATCATTCTGCTCCAACGCTGAGAACAAGTGCCTCAGCCAGGATTGACCCACTTGTTCAAAACGATCGTCGTGCGTCGCCCCACCGCTCATTCGATAAAGATTTTGGGCAATGACGGGGTGGTCGGCGTTCGGCAGCGCAAAAAAATCGAGGTCCATGTCTCCGTTGTTACAAGCGGTCACGCCAATGGAAAGGCCAACCTGTGTTCCACTACTGCCAGACTGTATCACGCTGAGCAGATCTCCGACGACGATGTCGGGCCCCGACGCAAGAGCTGGAGCATCTGTAGAGGTGTCGCGCGGGCAGTATCGACGATTTAGCTGCGCCATTAACAACAGTAGTACTTCGATCGGATACACGGTCGCGCGGATCGAAATTTCTCCGGCCACTCCACCAGCATCCGCGGACGCCCCAGTTTGTTGGCGAGCGCATCTGAAATCAGAAGCGTTCCTCCTTGATGCGAACAATGCGTTCGGGATCGTAATCATAAGTGTGCCCTTTAATCGTGAAAAAGACGAAGCCCGTTTTCCCATTGCGAATGCCAGATCGAGACTCACTCGAAGGCATTTTTTCGACGACGAGTTGGTTGCGGACGCGCGCAACGGTTCGGGAGCATCCGGGCGTTTTCGAGATCAACGCCATCGAGCCCGCCTCGGGGCCCTGCAAAAATTTTAAAGACACGGATCGAAAAAAAGAATTGGCGCTCACTCCCCATTGAAAGGTGTCTCGCTCGACTCGTTAGTGGACGCGAAATCGATTCAAATCGAGATTCATCGTCACATTTCCATTGGCGACGATCATCCGCTCAAAAGTTCCGGTCTGTGCGTTCGTGTTCTTCTTCTCTGGAAATTGAGTGGCAGAATTTCCCGAGTTGCTGCTCAGAAACAAAAGCAGCGCGAGCGTGAAATAGCTTAATGATTTTTTCATTGTCCGGATCCTCCAATTATTAATCCGTTAGAAGATGACGAGATCCTCTGCCAGGGTTCTATACAGATTGCGCAGAAAAGTGGACTCTTTTCTTAGTCATTCGGCGATGAAAGCGCCGAGTGCGCGACTTTGTATTCCAGCGCGGCGAATCGCGGATCGTCGAAGAGCGGCGATAACCACGTGTAAAAGCGCGGCGTGCTGACCCGGGCCGAGCGATCGTCGCAGGCCCGATCTAGCGCCGCGAATGCCTTATCCTTTTCGCCGAGTGCAGCGTAAATGGCAGCGATGTGCATTTGATCCACATACTTTCGTTGAGAGAGGGTTTCCAGGTCAGCCAGGATTTTTCGAGCGCGATCGCTCTGGCCAACATGCACATAACAAATCGCCAGTTGAAAATTTGGCCGGGTGAACAAGTCGGCGGGTAATGACTCGTAGCGCTGAACCGCATCCTGCCAGCGACCTTCCCCGCAATAAACGCTGGCGATCGGATCCACATCATAGAAAAAGTGGGGATCGATTTCCATCACCTGCTCCGCGAGCCGCATGGCGGATTGATATTCGCCGCTGGCAATATCAATGAAGCATTCAAACATGAGTGGCCATGTGTAGAGCTGGGTCGAGGACGCGGGCACGTTGCAATTCCGCGCGCCCCGCGTCGAAGTTGCGTTCCACCCGCGCGAGATACCAGCCCAGCCATCGGTGCGCGTCGGCGGAATTGGGATTGAGCGCAACCGCCCGTTCCAACTCACGTTTCGCCAAAGGAAAATTGCGATCGTAAAGCATCGAAACGGCGCCTAACCAAATATGACCGACACCTGCATCGTCATCATTCCGCACCGCCATCATCGCGGCGTGCCGCATCGGGAGTAGAACTTGCCGCGGCGCGCGGTAGGCATCGGCGATGGTAAGGTAAGCGCCGGCCAGGTCGCCCCATGCCATCGCGTAATGCGGATCCTCGGCGACGGCTTCGTTCAACAGCGCGATTTTTCCTTCGAGACTTTGTTCATCCGAATGTAAGCCCAAAGCGTGGCCGCGGAGGAAAAGGTCATGGGCGCGCACGTTGGTCGTCGGCGGGACGAGCAGCCGATGCTCCTGCGCCGGAGCCAGTTTTATTCTTAGCGCATCGGCGATCTTTTGCGCGACCTCGCCTTGTACGCCGAGCATGTCCTGCACATTGTGGCGGTAACTTTGCCCCCAAAGTTGTTTCCCGCTTCGCGCATCGACCAGCTGGACGTTGATCAAGACATCGTCGCCGCGTTTTTGCACACTTCCCTCGAGCACATTCGTGACGTCTAACTCACGACTAAGCGCTCTCAGATCTTCGGAATGGCTTTGATACTTTTCGCTCGAGGTGCGCGACCTGACATTCAAGTCGGGCAATTGCGCAAGACTCGTTAGGATATCATCCCGCATGCCGCTCACGAAATAAACGTCCTTCTTGTCATCCCCCAGGTTCTCGAACGGCAACACCGCGATTGATTTTTCTGGAATCCCGTGGCTTGCCTCGGCGTTGACGTCGGCGTTTGCACTGCCGCCGGTTTCGGGCGCAACAGTTGAAACGCCAGCAAACTCGCGGCCAGCGCCGCAGTGCCCGCGATAAACAACGCAAATTTCCGCCTGCTCCACTGCGGTAACCGCTCGTTAGGCGAAATGTTTTGCGTACGCTTCATGCCTTCCGGCGTCATCTCAAACGCCCAGGCGATTACGAGTGCGATCGGAAAACCGACAATGACAACGACCACGACGAGCCACACCGCCGCGTTTGAAATACCGAGGAACGGAAAAACCGCCATCGCGACCTGGATGAGGAGCCACCCAACGACTGCGTACACCACCGCGACCTTGTAAACATTGCGGCGCTTCAGTTCGGCAAAGAAATTCATCAGGTTCAAAATCTGCCTCCAAAGGAAACTTCAACCCAAAGCCACTTACTTGGAAAGCCTCGATGCGATCCCTCACCCGCGCCACGCATCATCGCCGAAAAGGTAGATCGAACGCTCAGGCCAGTCCGGTCGAAGACTCGCCGCGGAGAGCTCAGTTGCTCGATGTTAGTTAGGCCGCGAAGCCACTTTTCGCATACGCATTCTAATCTGGGGGAGCGCACGCGCCTCGCGTGTTGGTGATCGCGCCCTCGCGATCACGAACTTTCTTTTCAGCTTTCAGCTTTTTAGAATCCCATTGGACAGACCCGCCGTTGCGGGGAGAGCTCGGACCTCGATGTCAGTCGGGCGGCGAAGCCCATCTCTTTATCAACGCGCTCGGAGATCGCATTCCATCCTCCTGGTCTCCTGGCTTCCAAATTGAATTCCGAAGAGAAAAAGAAACGAATCAGGAAACCAAGAAACCGACTTCCGCATCTTAAATGGTGTCGATAGTTAGCTGATCCGTTACGGTTCTCGCCGGTATTTTCACAAGAAACGCCCAGCGATCGGTACGACGCTCGTTTAAGCTTTACCTGCGTGAAATTCCTGCTCAGACTCATCAACGATCGTGCTCCTATTGTTTGTTCCGGCATACGACAGTGGAGAATCACAACAGTAGCCGGTTACATAGGAGCGACGCAGCGACAAATCCTAACGAGCGCGCCACTATGAAAAAACAAAAAATCGCCTCACCGGAACCGGTGCTGGCGGAAAAG
>CAWGQU010000018.1:0-13326 GCA_963824795.1 uncultured Verrucomicrobiae bacterium
TCGCCACACGCGCGATCCATGCCGGCCAGGAGCCCGATCCATCCACCGGCGCGATCATGACGCCGATTTACGCCACGTCGACCTACGTGCAGCAGAGCCCGGGCAAACACAAAGGCTACGATTACTCGCGCTCGATTAATCCAACCCGACTCGCTTACGAACGTTGCATTGCCGATCTGGAAAGTGGGACGCGTGGCTGGGCTTTCGCGTCCGGTTTAGCGGCAATGGCGACGGCGCTGGATGCGATCGATAGCGGCTCGCACGTTGTTGTCAGCGACGATCTTTACGGCGGGACATTTCGCTTATTCGAGCGTGTGCGCCGCCGTTCGGCCAATCTCGATTTCACGTTTATCGACATGAGCGATCCGGAAAATGTCGAGCGCGCGATGCGGTCGAACACGCGCATGGTCTGGGTCGAAACACCGAGCAATCCGTTATTGAAAATCATCGATCTCGCTGCCGTCGCGAAAATTGCTCGCGCACACAACGCCATCTCTGTTTCGGACAACACTTTCGCCAGCCCCTGGATTCAGCGCCCAATCGAATTCGGATTCGACATGGTGATTCATTCCGCAACCAAATATCTGAACGGCCACTCGGACATGGTCGGCGGCGTTATTGTCGTGGGAGAAAACAAGGAATTGGCCGATCAGATCGCGTTTCTGCAAAATTCGGTCGGCGCGATCGCGGGGCCTTTCGATAGCTTTCTTGTACTGCGCAGCTTGAAAACGCTGGCGCTGCGCATGGAGCGACATTGCGCAAACGCGATGGAAATCGCGCAGTGGCTGGAAGGAGAATCGAAGGTTGAATCCGTTCGTTACCCCGGACTGAAATCGCACCAGCAACGCGAGCTCGCGCGAGCGCAAATGAATGGCTTCGGCGGCATGGTCACGATTGTTTTGAAAACCGATCTCGCGGGGACCCGCCGTTTTCTCGAGAATACACATCTCTTTTCTCTCGCTGAAAGTCTGGGTGGCGTGGAGAGCCTCATCAATCATCCCGCGCTCATGACGCATGCTTCGGTGCCGAAGGAACAGCGCGAAGCGCTCGGCATTACCGATTCACTCGTTAGGCTATCCGTCGGAGTCGAGGACGTGAATGATCTGAAGGACGATCTGCACAACGCCTTCGCGGCGATTTAGCTGGAGGACAGGCATCTTGCCTGTCTTGGCGGATGGGCATCCTGCCCGTCCTCTTCCGCTCGATGGCAACAGGCTGGAAGCCTGCCGGCCGAGACAGGCAGGGTGCCTGTCTTCCAGTTGGCTTTCGTTCGTCCGCGCCTAACATGTGCCACAATGGGCAACACATTCGGACAACTTTTTCGCGTTACCACCTGGGGCGAATCGCATGGCGGCGGTATCGGCGCGGTCATTGATGGTTGTCCGCCGCGTATCGAGCTAAGCGAAGCTGACATTCAGACCGAGCTCGATCGTCGCCGGCCCGGTCAAAGCGCGATTGTGTCACAGCGCGCAGAAGAAGACCGCTGCCAGATTCTCTCGGGAGTCTTTGAAGGCCGCACACTAGGCACGCCAATTTCTGTCCTCGTCATGAACAAGGATGCGCGGCCGGAAGATTACGCGCAGACGCAATCAACCTTTCGTCCTTCACACGCCGATTTCACTTACGAAGCCAAATATGGAATTCGAAACTGGCAGGGTGGCGGACGCGCTTCCGCGCGAGAAACGATCGGGCGCGTCGCGGCGGGCGCAATTGCGAAAAAGGTTTTACGGACATTCCATTCGGGCTTCGAGATCGTCGCCTACGTCACACAAATTCATGAAATCGCTGCGAGCATCGATCGCGCTTCGATAAGACTTGGAGACGTTGAGAAGAATGCCGTGCGTTGTCCCGACGAAAAAGCTGCGAAGCGAATGATCGACCTGATCGAACAGACGCGCGCCGCGGGCGATTCGTTAGGCGGAGTAATTGAATGCATCGTTAGGCAGAATTCCGGCGGGTTTGGGCGAGCCTGTTTTCGACAAACTCGAAGCGGACCTGGCTAAAGCGATGTTGAGCCTGCCGGCGACAAAAGGTTTCGAGATCGGTTCGGGATTTGCTGCAACGCGAATGAAAGGATCGGAACACAACGATCCATTCGAAATGCGCGAAGGAAAAGTTCGGACGACGACAAATAACTCCGGTGGCGTGCAAGGCGGCATCAGCAATGGCGAAGACATCGTCTTTCGCGTCGCGTTCAAGCCGACTGCGACGATCGCGCGCGAGCAAAAAACTGTCACGGCTGCGAGCGAAGAAACTACGCTCGCCGCGCGCGGTCGTCATGATCCCTGTGTTCTCCCACGCGCCGTTCCGATGGTGGAAGCGATGGCAGCTCTCGTCATCTGCGACCACGCTTTGCGTCAGCGCGCGATCGAGAACCTAAAGTAGATGCATGCCGCTTCCGGTTCGCCAGTCTGGCAGACGATTTTTCTCTCATTTGCCTGCGTCCTGATTCTGTTTGAGGTCGTGCGCGGGTGGCGACTCGGGTTGATGCGACAAGTGATGCGGGCTGGTGCTGTCGTGGCCGCGTATCTCTGCGCGATTTTCGGCGGCAGAATTCTGCTGCCGCTGTTCCGGCCGTTTTTTAAAGTGCCCGACATTGTCATTTCTTTGGTGGCGGGTGCGATCCTCGCGCTCGTCGTCTATTTCGTTATCAGCATCATCGGATCGATTCTTTTCAAGCGAACGGGGCAACAAGGCGCAGGCAGCGTGCGTCTCGTCTACGGGATTAGCGGCGCAGTTGCCGGAATTTTCTTCGGCCTCTTCACCGTCTGGCTCGTCGTCATTGCCATTCGCTCGTTAGGCGCCGTAGCTAATGCACAGTTAAAAGTGCAGGCATCCGCTCAAAGCAATGGCGGTTCACAAGGGCGGCGGTTTACAACTGCGCAGCAACCACACGATCCGCCGCTCGACGGATTCGCTGGCAAAGCTGAAGAACTCGATTGAACTCGGTCCGCTCGGCGAAGTGGTGAAACGGGCCGACGTTGTGCCGGATGCAACATACGAAACACTCGGGAAAGTCGGCCAGGTTGTTTCCAGCCCGCAAAATGCGGAGCGGTTCCTTTCCTATCCCGGTGCGAAGGAGTTGACTGAAAATCCCAAGATCGTTGCCCTGCGCGACGATCCCGAAATCATGCGCATGATTCAGGAGGGCCGCTTGCTCGATCTCCTAAAGGATCCGCGCATCATTGATGCGGTGAATGATCCGGCGCTGGGGAAACAGGTGCGAAGCTTTCAATTCCGGCAGGCGCTCGATTACTCCGTGAACCGCCGGTAGGAACTAGCGCGGACGATTTAGTGTTCCCACTCCGACTCGCTGTCCGCGAGAAATTGCTGCAGCACCGGAAACCGAATCTCGCCGTAATTCAGCGCGTAGCGCAGATCGCCGCCCTTGTAGATCCACGTCGTCGGAATCCAGCTCAACGGCATGCCGGCAAATTGTTTTATGTGATCGATCCCGCGCGGTCCGGGGTCGGCGAGAATGGTGACGTTCGGTTGATCGGCGATATCGTATTGCTTGAGCATGGCGCGGCCGTCTTCGCCCTTATTCCAAACAGAAACGAAGACGAATTTCACTTTGGGATTTTCCTTCACCATTTTCGTCCAGCCGCCGCTTTTCAGTTCTGCCTTGCAGTTCGAACACCAGGGAGCCCAAAGATGAACGACGGTCAGGTCGGGGGACTTTATAGCTTCGGCAACCTCTTGTTGCGCCGGCGACGCAAGGAGATTCGGCATGGAGGCGAAAAGGAACAGGACGGCCGCATTTAAGAGCTTTTTCATAAACTTGGATGTTCGACGTTTTCCGGGGTTTACGGCTCAACATCGGACATCCAACATCGAACGTCCAACGCCGAACTGTAACCCCATTCGCAACGGTTGACCTCCGAGCGAATTATGCCTACTGTGCCTCCCCATTTCTGAGGGGTGGTAGCGGCAGTGCGAACTGCCGATAGGATGCGACGAAAGGAGAGCGTCGCTACATCCGCAAAGGAGACTTTATCGTTATGTTACAAATGCAGGATTTGCTCGCGAAGTCGATGCGCGACTTTAAAGAAGGAAGCATCGTCAAAGGGCGGATTTTGGAAATCCGTCCACGCGAAGTGCTGGTTGATATTGGTTACAAATCGGAGGGTGTGATTCCCTCATCGGAATTTGAAGACGTCGCCTCGCTCGAAGTGGGCGACGAAGTGGAAGTCTTGCTCGAGCGTCTCGAGAACGACGAAGGCATGGTCGTCCTTTCGAAAGAGAAAGCGGCCTATCGCCAAAATTGGAATAAAATCGCGAGCGTTTTTGCCGGCGATGGTTTGATCAAGGGCAAAGTGAAATCCGTCGTTAAAGGCGGACTCATGGTGAACATCGGCGTGGAAGCGTTTCTGCCTGCATCGCAGATCGATATTATTCCGCCGAAAGATTTGCAGCAGTTTGTCGGTAACACCTACGATTTCAAGATCGTCAAAATCAACGACGACCGAAAGAACGTTGTGCTCAGCCGGCGTGAATTGATCGAACAGGAACGCAGCGAGAAGCGTCAGAAATTCCTCGAAGGCGTCACGGTTGGCGACACCGTCAACGGCACTGTAAAAAATCTCACCGACTTCGGTGCGTTCATCGATCTCGGCGGCATGGATGGCTTGCTGCATATCACGGACATGACATGGGGCCGGCTCGGTCATCCGAGCGAGCTGCTCAAGGTCGGTCAGCAGCTCGACGTCATCGTGCTCGACATCAACAAGGAGAAAGAGCGCGTCTCGTTAGGCCTGAAGCAGACGCAGAAAAATCCGTGGGATCAGATCGAAGAAAGATTCCCAGCCGGTCAGCGCGTCAAAGGCAAGATTACGAATTTGGTTCCCTACGGCGCGTTCGTTGAGCTCGAAGAAGGCGTGGAAGGCCTCATTCACGTTTCCGAATTGTCTTGGACGAAACGCATCATGCGTCCGGCCGATATTCTAACTGTCGGACAGGAAGTGGAAGCCGTCGTTCTCGGCGTGAACAAGGAAGAACAGAAGATCTCGTTAGGCTTGCGCCAGCTCGAACCGAATCCCTGGGATGAGATTGAGAAGAAATTTACCATCGGCAGCAATGTGCGCGGCCAGATCCGTAACATGACCGCTTACGGCGCGTTCGTGGAACTCGAAGATGGTATCGACGGCATGATCCACGTCTCCGATTTGTCGTGGACGCGAAAGATTAATCACCCGAGCGAAGTCTTTAAGAAGAATGACGAAGTCGAAGCGCAAGTCATCGACATCGACAAGACGAACCAGCGCATCAGTCTTGGTATCAAACAACTGAGCGAAGATCCGTGGAAGGAGATCGATCAGAAATACAAGATCGGCGATCTCGTGAATGGTAAAGTGACGAAACTCGCCAGCTTCGGCGCGTTCGTGCAGTTGCAGGATGACATCGACGGTCTCGTGCACATTTCGCAGTTGAGCGAAGATCACGTCGCGAAAGTGAAAGACGTGTTGAAAGTCGGACAGGAAGTTGAAGCGCGCGTGATCAAAGTCGACAAACTCGAGCGCCGCATCGGTCTTTCCATCAAGGCCGCGAACTATTCCGAAGAAGAATTGCGTCGCGAATCCGAAGCGTTCGACAGCTTGCGTCCGGGTGAAGATATGGTCGGCCTCGAGAAAGCGTTCGAAGCTGCCGAGGAAGATTATCGCCCCGGCGAAAGCAAGAAGAAGTAGGGATAGAGCGCGGGCCCAGAATTCCCAATGATCTTGTTCTAGTTCTTCGTCGACAACGCTTCGAAGCCGGAGATCACGTCGAAGAGTTCTTCGTCGATGCTCTTGTCTGCACGCTGCATCGCCGCGAGGCGGCTGGCATTTTCGCTCGCGAGGGATTCGGCGCAGGCGCGGAAGATCCGCGACACGCCTCGGTACTCGACGAGAATTTTCCCGTAGTCGGCCTTGGCCAGTTTCCCGCTGACGTGAACGACGAGAATCTTCCCGTCGTTTTCTTCATTGAGTTGAATGGGCATTCCGGACTCCTGATCGTCAGGATTCGTGCTCGATAACGCCGGCCGGCGTTCCGGTTGGTTTCACCGGACCACGCTTTCCAAATCGGCAGAATACTTTCCCTGCACCGCGAGACCGTTGCACTTCGCGCGGTGGTTGAGTGCCGCTTGCGCCGCCGCCGCATTGGCCGCCGATCCCCGCCACGTTTTCAACGCAGCGTCCTGTAGCGCGCGCCCGAAGGAAAAACTCAGCGTCCATGGAGGATTGCCGAGAGCGCAGATGGCGTTCAATCGTTCCGTCGCCGCCACGTCACTTTGCCCGCCCGAAAGAAAGACGATTCCAGAAACGGCCGCCGGCACCGCGCGACGCAGACAGCGGATCGTGGCCTCTGCCACTTCCTTCACCCCGGCCTGTTGCGGACAGTTTTTACCCGACAAAACCATGCCGGTCTTGAGCAGCATTCCTTCGAGCGCGACGCGTTGATCGAAGAGCGCACCGAAAACGCGTTCGAGCGTCGTCCGCGTCACCTCTTCGCAATGCGCGAGCGTGTGATCGCCATCCATCAACACTTCCGGCTCCACGATCGGCACCAGACCGGCTTCCTGACTGAGCGCGGCGAAGAGCGCTAGCGCGTCCGCATTCGCCTCGATACAAGTCGCCGTCGGCAACCCATCGCCGATGGTAATGACCGCGCGCCATTTCGTGAAGCGCGCTCCGAGTTCGCGATATTCCGCGAGGCGCTCGCGCAAACCATCCAGGCCTTGCGTGAATTTTTCCCCGGAAAAATTCGGCAGCCCGACCGTCCCTTTGTCCACCTTGATGCCGGGATTGATTCCTTCCTTCACGAGCAAGTCTCGAAACGGGACGCCGCCCTTGGTCTGTTGCCGAATTGTCTCGTCGAACAGGATGACGCCGCTGATGAACTCGCTCAGACCCGGCGTTGTGAAGAGCATCTCCCGATACGCCGCGCGGTTCTCTTCGGTAGATGGAATGTTGAGCGCGTTAAAGCGCTTCTCGATCGTGGGGAAACTTTCATCCGCGGCCAGGATTCCTTTGCCCGGAGCCACAAGGGCGCGAGCCACCGACTCCAGTTCCGCCGCAAAACTCACGCGTCGCGCTGATCCTTTTCTTGCGCCGCTCGGGCCGCTTGAAGCATCTGATCATGCTCCGCTTCCTTGATTCCTTCTTCGACCAACTGCGCACTTTCGCTTCGGCCTTCGCTATCCTCGTCTTCGCCTAACGAGTCTTGCATCTGATGCCCGATGGAACCGGAGACGGGATCCCAGCGTTCCGACTCGGCGACCGATTCCAGCGCGATCTCCTCCGCATCCATTTCCGTTCCGCCGGTTAGTTCCCGCTGCGCCTGTTCATAATCAGCCTCGGACGGTTCCGGAGGGACACGACCTGCGATCATCGCCAGCTCACGCGCACGAGCCTCCACCATCTCCGGAGTCACTGTCCCAATGCCAACCGCGTTCTCAGTTATAATACCTTTGTTCAGAGGATTTTTTTTCATGGTGTTAAAGACTAACTAATGAAGTGCAAGGCACGTGCGCCAGATGTGGTCATATGAAATGAATTCCCAAGACCATTCGCGCCCGGGCTTTGCGCTGTCCCCATTATCGTTCCTAATCAAGATTTCGCGAATCGTACGTGCCAAATTCGGCATCGGCGTCGCGGTGACTAGCGCAGCTCTTGCAGCGCGTCGCGAACCGCAGTTTGTAAAATACGCGGGCCTTTCCCTCCCAGGCCGCTGGCGATTTTTTCGAGACGACGGATGAGATCGAGAACGTCGCGACGTGCGTACGGGCCACCAGCGGCGGCACAAAAATGTGTGCGACAGCCGAACGGGCGATCGTGGTAGATCAGGCAATTGCCGGTGGCCGAGTGCAGCATGGGACAGGCGCCGTCAGGATTTTGCGGAAGCGCTTTGCGGCCAGTGGCGCGAAACGCCTGAGCCACGACGATCGCTTCGCCTTTCGTTAGGTAAGGAGTGCGACCGGTCAGTTTGAAGTGACAACATTCGGTTCGGCGCGTGCAGTTCCGTTCGATCGGGCGCTGGGCAAGATCGGCGTACACCTGGCGCACCTCGGCAACCGCAGTCTTCACATCTTGCCTGTTCACGCAGCCGAAGTTGGTTCGACGCCAGCCATGGCGTGTCCGGCGATCCAACCAGTTGTCCATGCCGCTTGAAAATTAAAACCGCCGGTGATCCCATCGATGTCGAGCAATTCGCCGGCAAAATAAAGATGAGGCGTGATCCGGCTTTCCATGGTTTTGAAATTGATCTCGCGCAGGCGCACGCCGCCGCAAGTAACGAATTCATCTTTGTTCAGCGATTTGCCGTGGACCGCCAGCTCGGTCTCGCGCAATTGCCTAACGAGTGAGTTAATCCCTTCGCGCGACAGCGCGGTCCAGATTGTCTCGGAAGAGATATGCGCGTTTAAGACCAACTTTTCCCAAAGTCGGGAGGGCAATCCATCGAGCGGGGAATTAATCACGCGCTTGTTCGGTTGTGTTTCGCGGTGCGATTGGAATTTCGCGCGAAGAACATTCTCTTTCATTTCCGGAATCCAGTTTATGCGCAGCGGAAAATGATAATCCATCGCGTGCAATGTGCGTGCCCCCCAGGCCGAAAGCCGAAGCACAACAGGGCCGCTGATTCCGTTGTGGGTGATGAGGAGCGGACCGCGCTCGCGTAATTTGCCGACAGATACTTCTGCGTCGTTCACCGTTACGCCCGGCAATGATTGCAGCCACGTCGATCTGATATGGAGCGAGAAAAGCGACGGGACCGGCGGTTCGATAGTGTGACCAAGCGAATGAGCGATCTCGGCCCCGATCACACTGCGCGCGCCACCGGTTGCGAGGAGCAATCGATCGCAAGCCGCCGAACTATCATCGCTCAATTTCAAATCGAAACCTCCATCGGCGCAAAGACGAGCGCTTTCTATTCCTTTGCGCGCGAAAAGTCGCACACCGGCGGCCTTCGCTTCGTCGATCAGACATTTCACGATTGTCTCCGATGAGTCCGTTGTCGGAAACATTCGACCGTCATCTTCTTGTTTCAGTCGAACACCGTGCGATTCGAACCAGGTCACGGTGTCCTGCGCGGAAAATCGATGGAGAGGCGAAATCAATTCGCGCGCGCCACGCGGATAACTTGTGGTGAAAGTTAGCGGATCGAATAACGCGTGCGTGACATTGCAACGGCCGCCACCGGAAATGCGCACCTTGGAAAGAAATTGCGACGTGCGTTCGAATAATGAGACTTCGCAATCACGATTTGCGCGCGCGGCAGCGATCGCGGCAAAAAATCCAGCGGCACCGCCGCCCGCGATGGCGATTCGAATCACGCGTTCTCGAATTGCGCGATCAATCGTTTCGGCGCGGTGTTACGCCACGCGAGTCGCATCGCGCGTTCGACGAGATCGCTCTTCGCGATCGTTATCTGCACAATCGTCGATCCGTTTCGTCCCCAGGCACCGGCAGCCGGACTGAAAACTTTTGGATGTTTCTTGATGAATTGCTTTTGCTGTTCCGGCGTGAGCTTTAGTGCGCCCTCGTTTCCCGCATGAGAGCATATCGTCGCGAAGATTTTATTTTGCACGCGAAAGTCGGGATGATCCATGTGCGAACTTTCCACCGCTGCGGGCTGCGCAAGCGCGATGCGTCGATATTCGTCGACCGTCATTTGTTCAATGCTATCAAATCAATCCCGTCGCGCCATCTCGGTCATCCTGAGCGCAGCGAAGGACCTCACGATTGTACGCCTGAGATTGTTTGCGAGGTCCCTCGCTGCGCTCGGGATGACCCGCGCTATTTACCTAACGATTAAAACTCCGCGCTCCCGGGTGTGCGGGCGAATGGAATGACGTCGCGGATATTCGACACACCGGTGACAAACATGAGCATGCGTTCGAACCCAAGACCGAAACCCGAATGCGGGACCGTCCCGTAGCGGCGGAGATCGAGATACCATTTGTAATCGGCGGGATCCATTTTGTGACGGCGCATGTTTTCCTCCAGAACCTCGCGACGTTCCTCGCGCTGACTGCCTCCGACGATTTCGCCGATTCCCGGAACAAGCACGTCCATCGCGGTGACGGTTTTCCCGTCGTCGTTCACGCGCATATAAAACGGTTTAATTTCTTTCGGGTAATTGAAAACCGTGACGGGCGATTTGAAATGTTTCTCTGTCAGCCAGCGTTCATGCTCGGACTGCAAGTTCGCTCCATAGGCGACGGGAAATTCAAATTTCTCGCCACTCTTCTCCAGTAAGCCAACCGCTTCGGTGTAATTAACGCGCCGGAACGGTCGCTCGAGCACAAAATCAAGGCGCGCGATGAGTTCCTTGTCGACGAACTTTGAGAAAAGCTCGAACTCGTCCGGACAATTGCTCCGAATGTCGCGGATGAGATATTTTACGATCTCTTCCGCGAGATCCATGTTTCCCTCAAGATCGCAGAACGCGATCTCGGGCTCGATCATCCAAAATTCGTTAGCATGCCGCGACGTGTTGGAGTTCTCCGCGCGAAACGTCGGACCGAAGGTGTAAACTTTTGAAAGTGCACAGGCGAATGCTTCGGCTTCGAGCTGTCCGCTGACTGTGAGATACGTTTGGCGCGCGAAAAAATCCTTCGCGTAATCGATATTTCCATCCGGTGTTTTCGGTGGATTTTTCGGATCGATCGAGGTGACGCGAAACAATTCGCCCGCGCCTTCACAATCGCTGCCGGTGATAATTGGCGTGTTGAGATAGAAGAAACCGCGCTCCTGAAAAAATTGATGAATGGCAAAGGCAAGGCGGCTGCGCACGCGAAAAACCGAACCGAACAAGTTTGAGCGCGGACGAAGATGTGCGATCTCGCGCAAAAATTCCGGTGTATGTCCTTTTTTCTGGAGCGGATAACTGTCGTCGGAAGCGCCGATGATCTCGACTTCGGTCGCGACAACTTCCCAGCTTTGGCCCTTACCCTGAGATGCGATCAATTTGCCGTGAACGACAAGCGAAGCACCTGTCGTTAGGCGTTGAATGTCGGCGTAGTTTGGCAGCGAATCGTTCGCGATCACCTGCAAATTGCGCAGCGATGAGCCGTCGTTGAGTTCGAGAAAGGAAAATGTCTTGGAATCCCTTCGTGTGCGCACCCAGCCCCGGACCAGAATGGAATCAACTGGCGCGGGACTTTTGAGCGCATCCTTAATCGGCGTCGCGGAAATCATCGACGCAAGATTGTCGTGCGGGCTCAATCCGACAAGTGAAAGAAGGAAGGTAAGGTCGGCCAAAGAAGTGTGGTCATCCCGAGCGCAGCGAGGGACCTCGCGATCAACGCCAGGAATAATTTGCGAGGTCCCTCGCTGCGCTCGGGATGACAGCGCCAAAAAACAAGCGGCCCCTACAGCTCGATCACCTGCGCGGAATGGATGTCTTCGCTGGCGTGAATTTCCGCGAGCAGTGCGGCATCGGGCGCGGTATCCAGATTCAAAACGGTCAATGCAGTTCCGCCGGCTTGATTTCGGCTGAGCGACATCGTGGCGATGTTCACGCCGTGACTTCCAAGCAACGTACCGATACGACCGACCATGCCGGGACGATCTGTATTCTCGAGGACGAGGACGACACCATGGGGACGCGCTTCGACCGGCCGACTGTTGATGTTTACAATCCGCGGCGTAACGCCAAAAAATGCGCCCGCAACCGAAACATTTTTTCCTTCGCCGGAAGCAGAGAGTTCAAGCAGATCCGTGTAATCGCCAGCTGCACTCAGCCGCGTTTCTGTGATTTTTAAGCCGAGACTTTCGGCAAAAGCGGGCGCGTTCACTTCGTTGACTTCGCTTCCCCCTGCACTTTGCAGAAATCCTTTTAAGACCGAGCGCGTGATTGCGGTTGTGTCGACTTCATTCACTTTGCCGCTGTAGTTGATGTTCAGATGCTCGGCTCGGCGCGGCGCGATTTGGGAGAGGAAACGCCCGAGTTTTTCGCCGAAGAGAAGATGCGGGCCGACAATCGCGAGCGTTTTCGCATCGAGGTTCGGCATGTTGACCGCGTTGCGGATCGTTCCTTCAAGTAGAGCGGCGCGAATCGATTGTGCGATTTCAATGCCGACGCTTTCCTGCGCTTCGGCGGTCGAAGCGCCGAGGTGTGGAGTCAGCACGAGATTTGGAACTGCGCGCAACGGCGAGTCGTTAGGCAATGGCTCGGTTTCAAAAACATCGAGCGCAGCGGCAGCGACATGTCCGCTGCGTAACGAATCGGCGAGCGCGCTTTCATCAATCAATCCGCCTCGCGCGCAATTGATCACGCGCACGCCGCGTTTGGCTTTGGCCAGTCTGCTCTGCGTTGAGGAGATGATGCGTTTCTGGTGTCAGCGGCGTATGCAACGTGATGAAGTCCGCGGCGGTGATCACGTCATCGATTTCGTCGAGCAATTCGACCTGCAACGTGCGCGCTCGCGCAGCAGACAGATACGGATCATATGCGAGCACGCGCATGCCGAACGCGATCGCGCGTCGACTGAGCTCGCTGCCGATGCGGCCCATCCCGATGATGCCTAGTGTCTTGTTGTAAAGCTCGACGCCTTCGAGATTTTTCCGGTCCCATTTGCCGGTGCGAACCATCGCGTCAGCTGCCGGAATTTTCCGCGCGACGCAGAGCAGGAGTGAGAATGCGTGTTCGGCGGTGGAAACCGTGTTTCCGCCAGGCGCATTCATCACAATCACTCCACGCCGCGTCGCCGTTTCGACATCGACGTTATCGACTCCCACGCCGGCACGACCAACGACGCGCAATTTCGATCCCGCATTCAAAATCGCGCTCGTCATTTTCGTCTGACTCCGGACGACGATCGCGCTGAAATCGGGAATGATTTTGACAAGCTCCGCTTCGTGGCGCCGGTTTTCGTGGAAACATCGAATGCGCCGTTGCGTGAAAGTTCGTCGATACCACGCTGGGAAATGGAGTCGGCGATTAGGACTTTCAGTTTCATGACAAAATCCGGGGAGCGCACGCGCCTCGCGTGCTGGTTGCGGTGCCCCGCCGCAACCCAGTTCTTTCCCAATGTTGTTCAACGGGACACAGCAAGTCAGAAAGCAAAGTTCGCGATGGCGAGGGCGCCATCGCCAGCACGCGAGGCGCGTGCGCTCCCCAGAGACATTGAGCGTTCATATCAACCAAAAATTACAAGCCGGATCGTATCGGGCAGTTGTTGTGCCACGTTTGTGACGACGCTGCCGCGCAACAAATGCGCAAGCGCTGTCCGCTGCGATGCGCCGATGAAAAGATAATCGACACCCATGGTGGCGGAGAGATCGAGAATGGTCGCGGCGGCGTCTTCGCTCACGGCGTAAACGGGTATGACGCAAATCCCGCGTT
>CAWGQU010000019.1:0-24207 GCA_963824795.1 uncultured Verrucomicrobiae bacterium
CGAGCTGTGCTTTAGCGTTTCAGTTTTCCGCTTTCCGATTTCAGTCTTTCAGTTTTCAGTGTTTCAGCTTTTTCTTCCAGAATGATGCCTTCCACCGTGGACCAATACCTCGCCGCAATCGGAAACCAGGAACCCAAGAAAACGCTCATTGAATTAGGAAAGCAGGAATGCAGGAAATTTCATTCTTACGATCGGATGTATAAGTCCTTTCCTGTTTTCCTTCCTTCCTGATTCTTTTTCTGGCTTCATGGCTTCCAGATTCATTCCTCAGCATGCCCGCTTCCACCGTCGCCCAATACCTCGCCGCACTCCCCGCGGATCGACGCGCCGCGCTCAGCGCCGTGCGCAAGGTGATCAATGAGAACCTGCCTAACGGATATGAGGAAGGCATGCAGTTCGGCATGATCGGCTGGTAAGTCCCGCTCTCCCTGTATCCGGCGGGCTACGGCGAGAATCCAAAAGTGCCGTTGCCACTTGTTGCGCTTGCATCGCAGAAGTCGGGCATGGTGCTGCATTTCCTCTGCTTCTACGGCCACCCCACTCTCTCCGACTGGTTCGTTAGCGAATACAAAAAGAGCGGCAAGAAGCTCGACATGGGTAAAGGTTGCGTCCGCTTCAAAAAGTTAGACGACCTGGCTCTCGACGTAAGCAGGGAGGGTGGGGGGGGGGAAGGGGGGGGGCGTCGGCCGTACTGTTGCGCGCGTGCCCGTGAAGGAACACGTATCCAACTACAAGGCAGCAAGGGCCAAGCTGAAAAAGTAATAGGAGGGATGCAGAAGGAAAAATCCTTTCTTAATTCTTCCTTCATCCTTCTTCCTTTCCCGGGCATCGAGGAATGCAGAATGGAGCTGCGGGGAAAGCCGCGACATGGACGGGATCAGCCAGGTCGCGAGCGCGGGCGCGGGCGCAAATAAACCTGACGCTTTTCCGCCCAACCCTCGACCGTTTGCGGGAAAACCTTTCCCTTTTGCCGCAGAACCTTCACCGTTTACCAAAAAGCGTCGACCGTTTACCAAAAACTGTCGACGCTTTGGGGCAGAACCTTCCTCATTTCTTCTGAACGTGTACCCGTTTGTCGCAAACTGTTCCCCGTTTGTGACCGAACTGTACTCATTTGCGGCAAATGCTTCCCCTTTCATCACGGAACTGCACCGCTTGCGGCAAAGGCTTCCTCGTTCGTCGCAATACTGTGCCCGTTTGTGGCAAAGCTGTACCCGTTTATCCCAAAACTGCACCCATTTCCGGAAAAACCTTCCCGAAGCAGCGTTTCAGCTTTTTCCCTCCTACTTCTCCTTCATCTTCTGCCTTCGTTTGAAGTTCACTTCGCTACCGCTCGTGGACGCAACCGGCGCCAGAGTGCTCGCAACGTGAGGATTATTGCTACGAGTAAAATAACCGCCCCGGCACCGAGAAGAATGAGGATGCGGTTCTGGTTCATTAGCACATACACGCCGTGCTTAGCATAGAATCCATTGAATCCCTCCACGATCCCGGGCAATGCCAGCAGGTCTTGTTTGGTCAATTGCAGCGGCCGCTCGTTCGGATGATGTCGATTACCGAAGAAGGTCTTACCGGATTCGTCCAACTCGATATGCCCGCCAAGCACATAAGCGATCGGATGCTGCTCGACGAACTCAGCAACACGCCGCGCGCTCGCGAGGTCCGCGTCGGTGTCCTCAATCAGAAGTCGGCCCGGCAGGAGAAAATCTCCCGAGAAGAACAGTCCACTCTGCCGATCGTAGTAGGCAACATGCGAGGAGTAGTGTCCCGGGGTCGGTATCACATCGATCACGCGGTCGCCAAGATCAACCAGGCCGGTACCGTTTGGCCAGTCAGCGATGCCTAACCGGTTTTTCACGCTCTCGAGATCCGTCGGCACTACTTCCACATCCGGCAAGGCGCGCAACTGATCGTCGCCAGACCGATGATCGAGGTGGCCATGTGTATGCACGACCATGAGCGGCAGCCTTGATCCAGCGTTCGGCAACAAGGAAATCACCGTCTGAGCCAGCGGCATCGTCTTTGCATCAGCCACGGCACCAGTGTCGATCAACAGCGCTTTGGTTTTGCCAATTAACAGATAGATGAACGGCGCCTCGTACGTCGCGCACAGACTCTCGCGGAGGATAAAAGTCTGTGCGTTATATCGGTGAACTTGAATCGGCGGCTGCGGATTCTTCACGCAGTCTTCCGAACCCGGATTCCAGTGCACATCCATCGTCCCCGAAACAAGCTGTGAATGCACGGGCGATACGACCGAACACAGCGTCAGCAGCACGCACAGCCAAAGCTTTCTTCGCCGGTTACATGTCCGCAATTTTGTCATGACGGTCGGATTATAGAATAGAGTTAGAAATCTTGCTTGTCCGCAATAACCAGAGGCAGACTATGCCCATGAAGATACTTGTTGTTTGCGCATTTGCTCTTGTTCCCTTCACCGTGGTCGCGGAGGTCAACAACCTGACCGGCCTGCCCAACCAGCCGTTTCTCTATGTGGAGGGAAAGGCTCAGATTGAAAAAGCACCGGACATTATCTCTATCACCTTTAACATCGAAGGGCGCAACGCTGAGCAAGGCAAAGCGAATCAAGAAGTGCAGGCCAAGGCGAAGAAAGTTTTCCAACTTCTTAAAGAAGCGAAGGTGGAAGATCGCGACATCGTG
This sequence comes from uncultured Verrucomicrobiae bacterium, assembly GCA_963824795.1. Lineage (GTDB taxonomy): Bacteria > Verrucomicrobiota > Verrucomicrobiia > Chthoniobacterales > UBA10450 > JBBQFI01. The sequence goes on from CAWGQU010000019.1 coordinate 2,662, forward strand.
GCCCAGGACCTTCAATCATCAGCAGAGTATGAGCGCGATGAAATGGACACAAGGAAGCGGGGCAAACTGATCGGCTTTGTCGTGTCACGACGGTTCAGAATAGTGATTCGGGATGTGACAAAATATGGCAAAATCGGCGACCAAATCATGGAACTGGGTGGAGTGAACCTCGACTCTATCAGCGGCGAAGTATCGGACAGCGCGAAACTTGGCGACGAGCTTTGGCCCAAGGCGATCGGAAACGCGCGCGAGAAAGCCGAAAAAACTCTCAAGCCGATGGGGATGAAAATCGATTCGGTCTTTGCTGTATCCTCGATCGCATTCGGGGAGATTCCGGCCGAGTTCCTCACAAGCGGTGAAAAAGTTATTGTGACCGGAATGAACATACCCACTCCACCCGACCAACCATCAGAATACCGGCCAGAAATGATCATCATTGAATCGAGAGCGCACGTTATCTACTTGATTTCGCCGACGAAGTAGCCTGACCTCGGACAGGGTCGAAGACTTCTTAGTTCACTTCTTAATTGGTAACTCGCGCTCCTGCGCGCGTGCCAGGTCCGAGCCGGACTGGCATTCCCTCGCTGCGTTACCGCCTAACCGACCGGTTCCCGCACGGTCGTTTTCTTCCTTCATCCCTCTTCCTTTCTCTTTGTCCGCGGTGAAGAAGGCGAAACCAAAGAAGTGACTTAGGCGAAGTAGCAGGGGCCTCAAATATATTTAGCTAATTCCTTTTGGATACGGGATTTTAGCCTCGCGGATTGTCCAATGGAGTATCCAATTGTCTGATTATTTCGAAGATTGAACGGTAGTTTCTGAATCTCGGTCGAGCAGATTTGGATGACCGGACGGTTCTTGGCTTCGGCGTAACCGACTTCATGACAAACGTTCGGCCGTGACTCAGATAGGTCCGCGACTACAACTTTCGCGCGCCTGATCATCTTCTTGATTTGTGAGACCACTTCCCCAGGTCGTCCTGAGTGATCAACCCTATCCGCAACAGCCCTCAGAGCCAAAGCGGCCGGCTGGATTGCAACCAGAAATGTATCGTCGTACCTAGCGGCAAATGGCATCGAAGCGAAGACATACTTTTTTCCCTTGGGTTGCCGTTTCGGAATGACTCTTTTTTGCTTTTTTTGGCTTGGCTGCGCGAAGAAAGTGTCGAGGGCAGATCTAAGATTTGGAAATGAACGACCTTTCCCCTCGCGTGAGGAAAAAAATGCGCCGCTAGGAGTTTCGACTGGATATTTTGTGTCGATTGCTTGGGCCATCCCGAGGCCAGCCATCTCATGCCCAGCATCAGCTTTGTTCTCGATAATGCCATGCGATAAATTGTCGATGCGTTCAACTTTCGATCCATCTGCAGAAACGGTGATGCGAACGTGACCGCCTATGTAGATCGCGTCGGTGCGACTGAACGCCGCGAGTGTGTACACGAGAAATCCACGGCCGTCGGGGTCGTCGACAACTTCGAAATTGTATTTTGCGCCGTAAGCGCCATTCAATTTCGGTGACACGACTTTTATCGCGTTTCGTCGTGCGTTGTATCGCGTTTGAATCGTTGGCGGTAACGGTTTACCGCGGATGTCTTCGATGCGGTCGCCAATGACTTTGTAAACTGGAGTTGGGTGCGGCTCTGTGTCGACAATCCAATACACGCTGCCGCCATCTGAAAGGTCCGTCACCCATTCCAAAAGCGGACCTGTCTTCAGCTCTGGATGTTTTGCGAGAACCAGATCCGACGCTCTTGAGGCCATCGTGTCTCGGCGCGACAACTCCACGCCGAGACGCTGTAAGGTCTTGATGTCGAACTCGCGAATCTCACTCGCAAATGTCGTGATCGCGCAAAACAAGATCGACACTGTTAGGGGAACACCGCGCATCAGTGAGTTCTACTACGTCTTTGCGTAAACTTCCGAGCCTTTTTTGACGAACCTTGTGCTTTTTCTTTTAGGCTAGCTTCAACTGCCGTCTCTTCATTGATTCCCTGTTCGGCAACAAACTTCCTATCTAGCATTGACCCAAAATGATCGTTCATCTACGTAGACGGCACTTACGAGTTGTTTCGCGACTTCTATGGCTTGCGCCGGTTCACCCACGTAAACTCCGAAAGCGTTCGCGAGCACGGGGCTGTCGCACTAGAAACACCGGATCGACGTTGAGTTCGGAGAGAATTTGGGCTTACCTTAAGGGCGTGAGCGCTGATCAAGTCATTCAAGAAATCCAGGGTCTGACACCTGCCGAACAGGCCAAAGTGATCCAATTCGCATATCGTTTAGATGCCGAACGAATGTTGAGCGGGAAAGAGCTCGGCGCGCTGGCCAAACGAATGATCGAGGCCAGCGATCCCGCGGAAAAACTTAGGATTCGCGAGGAGCTTACCCGCGGATTTTACGGCGCCAAGCCAGATGCCTAGAATTCGCCGTCGCGGTGTCCCCAGAGCGCTCCTGGAACACTTATGGCTCCGAGTTGACGAGCGGGAGATTTCCATCTCTCAACTCGAACTCTTTGCGACTTGGCTCGACGGAGGCCTGGAAGTTCCGCACGGTAAATGGTTCAAGCGCTTTCCGGAGATGATCGTATGCGGCGAAGGCGAACTGATTAAGACCTTTCTCCGTCCCGGGCAGATCGCCGAGGGCGAGGAAGTCGCCTGAACTTGTCGCCGAAAGCGCCGCTCATCGTTCCAAATAAATGATCGTCCATCTGATTGACGGCCGCGTAAAAAGCTTCGCTCCACGCGGCTGTCGCACTAAGAAAAGCGGGTGTTCTATGTGTACGTCTTGCGGTCAGAGAGCGACTATGGTTTCTACATCGGTTTCTCGACGGATTTGAAGAGGCGGATGGCGGAACATATCCAAGGCGCTTCATTCGCCACGAAATCGCGAGGTCCATGGAAACTCATTTATTATGAAGCCTACACGGAGCGCGAAGACGCCGAAGGCCGGGAAAAATTCCTGAAGAGCGGTGCCGGACGGCGTTTCCTGCGGACCCAATTACGGCACCACCTGAAACGATTCCCCGCGCGCTCTCGCGTATCCGATCATGCCTCCAAGTCCCACTAATCAGCCGCGTGAGGCGAAGCCTTTTACGCTGCATCTAATCGACGGAACTTACGAATTGTTTCGTCACCGCGTAAAAGGACTTCGCCTCACGCGGCTGTCGGGTTAGGCATGCGGGATTCCACAATGATCGTGCATCTTGTTGACGGTACCTACGAGCTCTTTCGTCACTTCTACGGATTGCGTCGGTTCACTAAAGGCAAGGACCGTCCCTACGGTGCGGTTGTCGGCGTGCTGCAGACCGTTCTCCAAATAATCGACTCCGTAAAAGGCTTCGCCTCTCGCCACGGCGAGTCCGTCCAGCAGCGGACACGGAGCAAGGAAGCCGCCTACCTCGGCGTCGCGACCGATCACGTGATCGAGTCGTTTCGCAATCGGCTTTGGGCGGGCTACAAGACGGGCGACGGCATCGAGCCCGCGCTGCTCGCGCAATTCCATCCGCTCGAGGAGGCGCTCGCGGCGATGGGCGTGGTCGTCTGGCCGATGATCGAGCTCGAAGCCGATGATGCGCTCGCTTCGGCTGCGCATCTCGCGTCGAAGGACAAGAAAGTAAAACGCGTCGCGATCTGGACGCCCGATAAGGACCTGGCGCAATGCGTGCGAGGGACGCGCGTGTCGTAGCCAGATCGATGGGCGCGGCGCAAAATCGATTCGCGATGCGGCTGCGGTGCGCGAAAAGTTCGGCGTCGATCCGCCGCTCATTCCAGACCTGCTCGCGCTCGTGGGCGATGCGGCCGACGGTTACCCCGGCATTCCTGGAATCGGCGCCAAGACCGCCGCCCAGCTTTTGAATCGCTACGGTAAGATCGAAAAGCTTTCCGCGAGACATTCTCGGCGAACAGCGCGAATTCGCGTTGCTCTTCAAGAAGCTCGCGACGTTGCGCACCGATGCGCCGCTTTTCAAGAAAGTCGAGACACTGCGCTGGCGCGGTGCGACGCCGGCTTTCGCGGAGTGGGCGAAGCGGATGAAAGCGCCGCGGCTGCTCGAGCGGTGTCAAAAGGCTGCTGGGCGATGACGATGCGCGCCAGGGTTCTATTTCTTCGGATTTTTCGCCCACTCGCGGATGTCTTCATGGACACGTTCGATGGGAACGCCTTTGCCAGCATCAAGTTCGACCGCGGCTTTATCGAGTCGCGTCAACAGCGCGTCCTCTTCTGGCGAATTCCAGTCCCGCGCGAGAACGGATTCGCTCAGAGCAAGGCCATTGAATTCTTCAAATCGCTCGTGTGTTTCTTCCATCAGCTTCACGCAGGAATTTCACGAATCTTGCCATTTTTCCAACCGATCATTGGCAATCCGCGCTGGCGAAGTTCGATGCGTTTTTTTCGCGTGGCGCGACGATGGGCTTGAGATGCAACGCGAGCCTCCGGTGACATCTTGCTCTCGGGAATTGGCTTCAGGCCGTTATGCAGATTTTTCTTCATGAAACGAGAAGAAAGCTCGTAGCTCAATGATACTCTGGACGGGTGATTCTGCCAGCAGCTTCGCCGGCGGCGTCGAGTTGTCCCACAAGAACCATTTGGTCGCTAACGGCGCGTAATCATCGAGCAGATGTTGACTGCTCCTGGCAAATCGCCGCCGGATGTCCTCGGCTGGAACATTGTGTCCGCCTTCGATCACTCTTTGGTGCACGCGTCGAATCGCTTCGCGCACATCGGGAATCCAGACGTAGTGCAACGCGATCGCATAGCCGTGCTGCTTCGCTTCTTCGAAGATTTTCAGGTAGGTTCGCCCGCTCAGTGTCGATTCAAGCGCGAATGTTTCTTGTCGATCTATTAATTCGCGCAGCTCACTCAATAAGAGTCGACCGGCTTTGAATGCGACAACGGATGGATCGAGCGGTGATAATCCCCGCGCGATTTCATCGGCGTTCAAGAAACGAATGACGCCGATGCCCGGAAGAAATTCTTTGGCGAAGGTTGTCTTACCCGCGCCGTTGCAGCCGGCGATTAGGTAAATTGTCGGTTTGGGGGTAGGCATCGGGTCCTGCGGCTGACACAGCAGCCTCACAACAAATCATCGGCGCGACCGGCGGTCACGCCCTACCGGCATAAACTTCTGCCCCGCTTTCCGTGAACTCCGCTGCCTTCTGTTTCAATCCCTCTTCGATTGCCGCATCTTCAGCGATCCCCTGCTCCGCGGCGTACTTGCGCACGTCTTCGGTGATTTTCATTGAGCAGAAGTGCGGGCCGCACATCGAGCAGAAGTGGGCGGTCTTGGCCCCTTCTTGCGGAAGGGTTTCGTCATGGAATTCGCGCGCCGTCTCCGGGTCTAACGAGAGGTTGAATTGATCTTCCCAGCGAAATTCGAAGCGCGCTTTGCTGATCGCGTTGTCGCGGTATTGAGCGCCGGGATGGCCTTTGGCTAAGTCGGCGGCGTGGGCGGCGATCTTGTAGGCGATGACGCCGTCCTTTACGTCTTTCTTGTTAGGCAAACCGAGATGTTCTTTCGGCGTGACGTAGCAAAGCATGGCGCAACCGTACCAGCCGATCATGGCCGCGCCGATCGCGCTGGTGATGTGATCGTAGCCGGGCGCGATGTCAGTCGTCAGGGGGCCGAGGGTGTAGAACGGCGCTTCGCCGCACCACTCGAGTTGTTTCTCCATGTTCTCTTTGATCATGTGCATGGGGACGTGGCCCGGGCCTTCGTTCATCACTTGCACGTGATGTTTCCACGCGCGCTGGGTCAGCTCGCCTTGCGTGTAAAGTTCGGCGAACTGCGCTTCGTCGTTCGCGTCGGCGATTGAACCGGGCCGCAGACCGTCGCCGATGGAGAAGCTGACGTCGTAGGCGGCCATGATCTCGCAGATCTCGTCCCAATTCGTGTAGAGAAAACTTTCCTGATGATGCGCGAGGCACCATTTGGCCATGATCGAGCCGCCGCGCGAGACGATGCCGGTGGCGCGCCGCGCTGTCATCGGGATGTATCTTAATAGGACGCCGGCGTGGACGGTGAAGTAATCGACCCCCTGCTCCGCTTGTTCGATGAGGGTGTCGCGATAAATTTCCCAGGTCAGTTCTTCGGCGCGGCCGCCGACTTTTTCGAGCGCCTGATAAATCGGCACGGTGCCGATGGGCACGGGCGAATTGCGAATGATCCATTCGCGCGTGGCGTGAATGTTTTTGCCGGTGGAAAGATCCATCACGGTGTCGGCGCCCCACTTCGTGGCCCAACGCATCTTCTCGACTTCTTCTTCGATCGACGACGCAACAGCGCTGTTGCCGATGTTGGCGTTGATCTTCACCAGAAAATTGCGGCCGATGATCATCGGCTCAGATTCCGGGTGATTGATGTTGGCCGGGATGATAGCGCGGCCGCGCGCGACTTCCTGCCTAACGAATTCGGGAGTGATGGGATTTTCGATTTTCGATTTTCGATTTTCGATTGGTTCGGAACCCGGATGGCGAAAGCCCAAATCATTTCTACTTTCTACTTTCTCATTTCTACTTTGCAGTCCGTGATTCTCCCGGACTGCAATGAATTCCATTTCCGGCGTGATGATTCCCTGTCGCGCATACCAGAGTTGGGTGACGGGATGGCCGAGTCGCGCTCGCAGTGGTCTGCCTCGAGTTGAGAGTTGAGGGTTGAGCGTTGAGAGATTTCCGTTGCTGCCGTTTGAGTTGGACTTTGAGCGTTGAACGTTGAGCGTTGAACGTTTTCTTTTCGTCGCTGAGGCGGCGTGCCTCTCCGATAGGTATCCATCATCAATCGGCGTCACCTTTCGCCCCTCGATTTCTTCGACATCGCCACGGTCACGAATCCATTTTGCGCGCAGCGGCGGTAAGCCTTGTTCGACATCGCCGTGAAAACCGGCATCGCCCCACGGGCCGCTGGTGTCGTAAACGCGAACTGGCTCGTTAGGCTCGATTTCGCCGCTCAATGATTTTGTCGGGGCGAGCGAGATTTCGCGGAAGGGAACCCGAATATCGCCGTGCAGTTCTCCGTTCACGTAAACTTTGCGCGAGTTTGGCAATTGGTCAGAGGACGACACGGAGGTCGTCCCTCCAACTTCGATCGAATCTTTTTCGGGGATCATGGAAGTCTAGAGTTGATTGTGAGGTCCTTCACTTGGTTCAGGATGACAGCATAAAAAAACCATGCGCGGGCTTACGCATGGCTGAAGACCTCTCGCTTCCTTCGGCGGCATTACCCGCATCAGGTTCAAGGGGTCAGCTCGCTTGCGCGAACACTCTCAGCCTCTGGCTCCCCCGCAATGTTGTTTCAGAATAGAACTCGCGTAAGAGATGTCAAAGGTCGATCGGCCGCTCCGTCGGGCGATGTCATCCATGAACTCGGCTTCGCCGACAACATTAACATCGAGCAAGGGACTGCTCGATCCACCTGAAGTTAGCGTCGCGCCAATTACTGGTTTCGCGGCTGCCTCCAGCGAGATGCCGGGTCTCGGCTGAAATCTTGCCGATGAGTTTTCGCCTAACGAGGAATCAAAATCAGCAAGACTGAGGCCGAATCGTAAGCCACCCGCTCCGCGCTTGGAAAAAACCAGGAGATGAAGGAGTGAAGTCAATCGCGTGCGCGATGGAACGCGTTCACGAAAAATGGAAACAGCAACGCGCCCGGAGGTCGCGTTCCACCTAGTTGCTGACGGGAACGACGGGCGGCGCGGGCGACGGATTCGGGGCGGTCGCATCACGTGCCATCAACTCGCCGGAATTCATGCGACGATAATCGGCGGCGATCATCGGGCGCGTCTTTTTGTCGGCGAGATCGCGGTAACCTTCGATGCCATCGCAGATCGATTGGGCAAGTTTGCCGCGCCAATCTTTACTCGCGATGAGCCGGCTCTCGCCGCGTTCGGTGAGAAAGCCGCCTTCGATTAACACAGCGGGAGTCTTCGTCAGGCGCAGAACGGCGAAACGCGCGCGCTTAATGCCGCGATCGAATTCGTCGAAATGCCCGACGAGCGAATGATAAATGCTCGCGGAAAGTTCCAGGCTCTGCGCATCGAATGGACTGCCATTCTGGCGATTGATAAAGCTGAGAGCGAGATCGTCGTCCTGCGAAGAAGGCGAACCGACTGGCGTGAGCGAATAAATTTCAAAACCGGTAGCGTCTGGATTCCGATCGGTGGCATTAAAATGAATGCTGACAAAGATGGAATCTTTCTGCGCATTCGCGATGCGGGCGCGCACTTCGAGCGGAACGAAGACATCGCTCTCGCGCGTCATGATAACCTTGAATCCCTTTGCTTTGAGGAGCGGCCGCAATTGACGGGCGACATCGAGCGCAAAATCCTTTTCGCATCCATAAGCGCTGGTCGCGCCCTTATCGTAACCGCCGTGACCGGGATCGAGCACGATCGTTTTCACTTTGCCGAGATTCGGAATCATGTAGGGGCGCAATTGCGGCTCCAAAGTTTTCGCAAGATCAACGCGAGAGATAAGCAATTTGCCATCCTTTTCCATCACGGGAAACGAGAGCCAATTCCGCACACCGTTGATCATGATCTCGCGACTGTTGAGGCGCGCGTCCACTTCGTTGTGATCGTTGCCGAGTCGCACTTTTTTGAGAACGGGATCGGAGATGGTCAGGAGTCCGTAAAATTTTGCGATATTATCGACGCTCAGATAATCGCGACTGCCGACTTTGATGACGTGCCAATCGACAGCCGCCTTGGCGAAAGCGGAATGCGCGGCAAGTAAGCAGGCAAAGAAGAGGGCAAGCCCCCGGAAACGTGTCATGCGAGCCCTTATTATGGAACAACGGACTAATTCTGGCAATAGGGTGAAAAAGTTACCTGCGGACGAGGCTTTTTTTGAGAACTCGGAGATTCAATTTCCGTAGTTAATGAAAAGAACCAACTACATCTCCATGCCTTTCCAACGACAATTCCCGCCACGGCTGTTTACCTATTTATTAATTACCCTCGCCAGTTTGGCATTATGCAGCGCCGCGAACGCGGCCACCGCTTGCGTGTGGCGGGTAACGAATGTTCCCGTGCCATTTTATCTGGTCGGAACGATCCACGCTTTGAGCGGCAACGATTATCCACTGCCGAAAGCATACGACCAGGCACTGCACGACTCGCAGCGCCTCCTCTTTGAGCTCGATCCCAATCCGAAGAGCAACTTTGGGAAAATGTTCGCGCGGGCTGGAGTCTATCCTAGAGGCGACAGCATGCCGCGTCACCTCCATGCCGGGACCTGGAAGTTTCTGGCAAAAAATTTCAGAATCTCAAACTATCTGGGCAAGAAACAGTGGAGCTGGGGTGATTATCAATTCGACACCGTCGAAGAAATGCGTCCGTGGGCCATCGCCTATTACATCTGGGGTGTCCACGGTTATAACGATGTGTTTGGCGAATACGGCGTAGACAATCACCTCGCTTATCAAGCGCGGCGGCTGGGAAAAGAAACCGGAGGCCTCGAGACTGATGAAGAGCATGTCAATGTGCTGCGGGGTATGAACGACATCGAGTCGGAGCTGATTCTTCTCGACGCGCTCACTCGCGGAGACAAACGCCGCGACGACTTCAACAAACTCCGGGCAGCGTGGAAAAGAGGAGATATCGCCACAATCTGGGCAGACGAACAGCGCTTTCGAAATCTGGCCCCAGGAGCTGATCTTCGGTTACTGGATGAGCGCAACGTGAAATGGATTCCGCGCCTCAAAGCGGAAATGAAAACTGGAAAGCCAACTTCCATCGTCGTGGGCACTGCCCATTTTCCCGGGCCTAATGGCGTGATCGCTTTGCTGCAACGTGGCGGCTACAAGATCGAGCAATTGTAGCTCGGGTTTGACAAAGCGGGAGCCGAAGCCGTACGGCGAGAGTATGGCTGCCAATGTTCACATTGGTTTCGGGATTTTCATCGCCGCAGCGACGAGTCTGTTTTCAACTTCGGCGCACGCTGGCGATCCTTCCAGGCATTGCATATGGCGCGTGACGAGTGTCTCCGTACCGTTCTATCTCGTCGGGTCGTTTCACAATTTGCGCGGCGACGATTACCCGCTGCCGGATGCATATCGCAAAGCATTGCGCGATTCGAAGCGTCTGCTTTTCGAATACAACCCGCGAGAGCACGAACTATTCGAAAGACAATTCCGCGCTACGGCAAAATATCCGCCGGGACAGGATATCAGGAACGATCTCCGGCCCGCCACGTTCGCGTTGCTCATGAAATATTTGTCTTCACATCGGATTTCGTTTGATGACGTAAGGAATCTCAGACCGTGGGCGCTGGCGTTGCGTCTCTGGACCACACGCGGATACGCCGCCGCAGTTGGAACGCATTCGGTCGACGACTACCTTTCCTACCAGGCGGAGCGGTTAGGCAAACAAGTGGGCGGGCTGGAAAGCGTGCCGGAACACGTGGCTTTCTGGAAGAACATGTTGCAAGAGGATGGAGAAAATTTGTTGCTCGCGACTATTCTGCGCGGCGATCAGATCAGAATCCGATTCGATGAGACGCGCGCGGCCTGGAAGAGAGGCGACGTCTCAGCGCTCGCGGCAACGAATGCGAGCTTGCGAAAAGGAGATCGCCAGACCGCGCAGCGCTTGCTCGATCGGCGCAATCTCAGATGGCTTCCGCGCATCGAAGCGGAAATGAAAACAGGAATACCGACAGCGATTGTCGCGGGCGCCGGACATTTTTCCGGTGCGCACAGTGTGGTCGATCTGCTGCGAAAGCGCGGCTATAAGATCGTGCAGTTGTAGAAAGTCGCGCTGTTATTCGTCGCGAAATCGGGACAAAAAAATCCCGGAATTGATTTTGACCTGAAGGCGCTGTGCGCCGTGAGATTTCATAACTCCCTCTTACGCAGCGCTGTTTTGAAATTGATGCGTCTGGCACGAGGCGTGCAATATTGCGGACGATCTGACGTCGATCATCCGGCGTCTTATACATAACAACCCGCAGCTAACGACTAGATCAGGTGGCTTGCTGCCACCTGTCGCGCCGTTATCTCAAAAACATTACTTATGATCAAAAGACTTCTTCTCACAGCGGCCTGCTTGTTAGGCGCAATTTCTTTGCGCGCTCAAACTCAGCCGGCAAAACCGGATGCTTCGCACTCTTCGAAAAATCAAGCGCCGCCGGCGTTCGACACGAAGAACATGGATAAGTCGGTGAAGCCCGGCGACGATTTCTTCCGCTACGCGAATGGCGGCTGGCTGAAGCGCACTCCGATTCCACCCGAGTATGCACGCTGGGGAAGTTTCAATGCGTTGATCGAAGAAAATAACGACGCGCTGCATAAGATCGCGGAAAAGGCGGCAAAGGTCGCGCCGAAAACAGAAAACGAGGGGAAATTGGAAGAAGCAGGCGCCGCGGATTTGCAGAAGGTCGGCGATTTCTACGCGAGCGGGATGAACCAGAAAGAAATCAACGCCGCACGCGTGAAGCCGTTACAGGATGAATTTCAACGCATCGAAGCGATGAAGAACACAGACGATCTCGTGAAAGAGATCGGACATCTGCACAGCATCGGAGTGGGCGCGCTGTTTGGTTTCACTTCCGGAAACGACGACAAAAATAGCTCGATGGTGATTGCGCAGGCATTCCAGGGCGGACTCGGCATGCCCGATCGCGATTACTACACGAAGGATGACGACGCTTCGAAAAAACTGCGCGACCAATACGTCGCGCACGTGACGAAAATGTTCACGCTGCTCGGCGATTCCAAAGACATCGCGGCGAAGAACGCGAAGACGGTAATGGATATTGAAACATCGCTGGCGAAGGCCGCGCGCACGCGGGTGGAGCTGCGCGATCCGCAGAAGAATTACAACAAAATGCAGCAGGCCGAACTGCAAAAGCTCACGCCGGATTTCAATTGGAACGAATATTTTGAGGCGACGAATCTGCCCGCAGCCGGCGACATCAATGTCGGGCAGCCCGACTTTTTCAAAACGGCGGACGAAGTTTTCAAAACGGTCTCGCTCGATGATTGGAAAACGTATTTGCGCTGGCATCTCGTCCACAGCGAGGCTGCAGCTCTTTCGGATGATTTTGAGCAGGAGGATTTCAACTTTTTCCAAAAAGCGCTCACCGGCGTGAAAGAACAGAAGCCGCGCTGGAAACGCGTGATCACCGCGACCGATAGCGAAATCGGCGAAGCGCTCGGCAAACTCTATGTGGCGGATAATTTCCCGCCGGAAGCGAAAGCACGCGCGCTGCAGATGATTAACAATCTGGAGGCAGCGCTGGCTGACGACATTAAGTCGCTCGATTGGATGGACGAGGCGACGAAGCAGGAAGCGTTGAAAAAACTCGCGGCCATCACGGTGAAGGTTGGTTATCCGGACAAGTGGCGCGATTACTCGCTGCTAAAAATCGATCGGGGACCGTTCGTCATGAATGTCATACGCGGCGAAACGTTTGAGGTAGCGCGCCAGTTGAAGAAAATCGGCAAGCCAGTCGATCGCAACGAATGGGGAATGACGCCGCCGACGGTAAATGCGTACTACAATCCGACGAGGAACGAGATCGTGTTTCCCGGCGGGGATTTTGCAGCCGCCATTTTTCAACGCGACCGCGGACGATGCCGTTAACTATGGCGGCATCGGCGCTGTCATCGGACATGAGATGACGCACGGCTTTGACGATCGCGGACGGCAATACGATGCGGAGGGAAATTTGCGGGATTGGTGGACGCCCGCTTCGGCAGAAGCTTACAAGAAGCGCGCGCAACTAGTCGTCGCGCAATACGCCGCCTACGAACCGTTGCCGGGGCAACATCTGAACGGCGAACTCACGCAAGGCGAAAATATTGCCGATATCGGCGGATTGAAGATCGCGTATCTCGCGTTGCAAAAAGCGCTCGCGAAAAATCCCGAGGAAGCGCAGAAAAAAATCGACGGCTTTACACCCGAGCAAAGATTCTTCCTCGGCTTCGCGCAAATCTGGCGCGCGAATCAACGCCCTGAAGACACGAAGCGCCGGATCATGATCGATCCGCATTCGCCAGGACAGTTCCGTTGCAATGGGCCGCTCTCGAACATGCCTGAATTTGCCAAGGCGTTTAATGTGCCGGACGGCGCGCCGATGGTTCGCCCGCCGGACAAGCGAGCGGCCATTTGGTGAGGTTTAGCTTAATAATGTGGGAGCGGCCTTCGCGCCGCGATTGAAGGCAACCTTGTCGGGGCACTGAGGCCCCTCCCACATTTATTCTTTCGCGATCTTGCCGCCCCAGGAAAGGATCTTTGCTTTCGTGCCGGCGGCTTCGGCCTCTTTAATGTCGCCGTTGCGATTGTAAAAAAGCGACAGGCTTGTCCAACCGATTTGGTCGTTAGGCCGCAATTCGGTTGCTTTTTTCCCGGCTTCGATCGCTTCGGGAAAGCGGCCGATTTTCATGAGCGCCATGCCGAGCGCGTGCCAGCCGTCGAAGAACGCTGGATCCAGTTCAACGCAGCCGCGATATTTTTCGACTGCGCTTTCTAATTCGCCAATCGCAAGATCACCATTCGCGTCGTCGAAAAGTTCATCACGCGCAGGCATGATCGACGTCAGCTCGTCACGAGTTGGAAATTCGCGTCGCGCCGACGGTCGCGCAGCCATTCGTAGAACACGATTCTTCCCATGTTCTCGTGCATGCGGCTTTCGAGAAATGCGCGCTTCTTCGCGAATTCCGTTTCGACAATTGGTTCGCGTTTTTCCAGCACCGCGATCAAACCGCCATCTGCCGTTGAAACAAGTGATGAGACTTCTCCCGGGCGCATCTCGGCTGCGGCTTGCTTGATCGAGGGCAAATCGGGCGCCGGTGTTTCCTTCGTTTCCTTTTTCTTGTCCGGACTGGCCGGCGTGTCATCCATGAGAGAAAAGGGCGGGATCGTTTCCGCTTTCAAGCCCGCTTGCTGAATCGCAGCAACAACGGGTGCGCCCGCTTTCATCTTCTCTTCAATCTGTCGTTTTGCCTCCGCCGCTTTGTTCGCGAGCATCTCGTGAGTTTTTTCCTGCTTGAGTGTTTCTACAATCTTTGGCCTGGCCTCATCCAGCGTCAGCGGACGCGATGCGTCCACGCCGGTCAGATGGAGAATGTAAAATCCGTCCGATACTTGCACCGCATCGCTGTTCGGCTGCTCGGTTGAAAGTTGAAACGCGGTTTGCGCGAGCTGCGGGTCGGCTTTCAATAACGGATCGGGCGCAGCAGCCGTGAATTCGCCAGTTTCTTTCACCGGTTCCTGAAATTTCGCGGCGACTTTTCCAAAGTCGCTCCCCTTCTCGAGTAGCGCTTGGGTGAAATCATTTGCGCGATCGGCCAATTTTTGAAGCACATCGATGCGTGCTTTGTCCTTCAATTTCTTCTGCTCGTCCGTGAGCGCAAAATTTACGAACTGAACTTTGCGCTTCTCCTCCGTTTTCAGTTCTGCTTTGTGCGCCTCGTAATATTTCGCGATGTCCTCGTCCGTGACTTTCACGTCCTTGGCGAAATCCTCATTACGAAATCGAACGACGGCCACATCCAGTTTGCCAAAAGCCTCTGCATATTTCGCCTTGCTCTCCGATTCGGAAACAACGGCGCCGGTAGCCAGTAGTTGCTTGATCCGCTCGAGATTGATTTGATCGGCCGCCAGTTCTTCGATCTGCGCTTCATTAAAACCGAGAGACGGCAGTGTGTTTTGCGTGAAGTCCGTGTACTTCTTCAAATCGAAACCCGCATCGCCCTGGAAAACGCGAAAGCCCTTCACGACGTCCGCTATCTCGGTCGTGGTTGGATGAATGCCGAGCTTTTCGGCTTCATGCTGGAGGATGAGGCGATTAGCGGTGAATTCAACAAAGGCTTCGTTTTCGTTGTTCGCGCCGGCGACCATATCCTGCAGCAATTGATACATGCCGAGCTCGCGCGCGAGATTGAAGAGTCGCGCGTTTTTCTGAAACTCGATGCGACTGATATTGCGATCGTAAATGCGTCCGACCTGATCTGAGTGCAGCGCGCCGTAATCGGGTTTCTGGACAAAATAGAAAACGAACGGGATCGCGAGAATCGCGATTACAATCATCAGCCATTGCCGATGCTTGCGGAGAAGTGTCATCATAATCTTAAAGCCTGTCTTCTGTAGCGGCGGTCTGCGACCGTCGCACTAATTCGATGCGAAGGGACAGAAATTAGCGACGGTCATAGACCGCCGCTACAAATAATTGCTCAATCGCCGAAAGAAATTTCGACGGCCCGGGCGGTACTTACCATTTCACCGTCAGGTGGAACAAGACGCAGTCGGTTCACGGCGTCGGCGATCGGCACATGGCGCACCTGATAGTTTTGGTAACTGACCATCGATCCGAATTGTTCCTCTTTGATCAACTGGACGGCTTTTACGCCAAAGCGCGTGCCGAGAATGCGATCGAGCGTCGTCGGCGCGCCGCCGCGTTGGAGATGGCCCAGGACACAGGAGCGCGTTTCCTTTCCGGTGCGCGCCGAGATTTCGCGCGAAACGATATCGCCGATTCCACCAAGACGAAATTCGCCGGCTTCCATTTCTCGCTTCACCTGTTGACCATCTTTTGCGCGCGCACCTTCTGCGACGACGACAAGAGAACTCAAATGGCCTTCGGCATCTCGCTTCTTAACGGTATCGGCGATTTTGTCGTAATCGAACGGAATTTCCGGGATCAGAATTATGTCTGCGCCGCCGGCGAGTCCGCCGTGGAGAGCGATCCATCCTGCGTGACGTCCCATCACTTCGACTACCATCACGCGCTTATGACTGGTCGCCGTCGTGTGCAATCGATCGAGCGCGTCCATCACAGCCGCAACGGCAGAATCAAAACCGAAAGTCATCGCCGTTGCTTCCAAATCATTATCGATCGTTTTCGGCACGCCGATGCAGTTGATGCCGTTTTCCTGCAGCTGCAGCGCGGTCGTCATAGAACCATCGCCACCGACGATAATGAGCGCAGTGACGTTAAGCTCCTCCAAGACTTCGCGCGCCTGCTCGATTACATGCGCAGGAACGACAGCGCGATCGCCCGGACCGATTTTGGCAACGAAATGTCCGCGATTAGTGGTCCCGATAATTGTGCCGCCGAGAGCCATGATGCCATCGGTCGCGCGCCGATCGAGGATCATGTAATTGCCGGGCGGCAGCAATCCTTCGAAGCCGTCACGAAATCCAATGACTTCCCAACCGAGTCTTTCGGCGGCGAGAACGACACCGCGCAAGACAGCATTGAGTCCTGGACAATCGCCACCGCTCGTCAGAACGCCGATGCGTGGCTTTGTCATGCTAAGGTAAACTTATTCGAGAAGTCTTCTCGGATCAGCCATGCGGCCGCCGGCTGCCCATTCATCGTAAAGCTGCCAGCCGCGTGCGAGCAACTGCCTTCCTTCACCAAAACGATCGCCGCTGCCGAGCAAAACGACGATGAGATGACGCGGGTAGACTTTTGTGATCTCACCGTCACGAACAATTTCCGATTCACGAGCGGCGGAAAGAATCAGACAATCACCAGCGCGCGCCGTGCGACCGGTCTTGACGCCGTCGATGCCGTTTATACCCAAGAGCTCATTCGTGTTACGCAACAGATAATTGAAGGTATGGCCGGCGCGCCGGAAGGAAATCTGTCTGGTTTTTTGTGAGACGTAGAAACGAAAGCCTGCGTTGCTCGTTGCGTAACGAGTAAGCCGCGCCATATCGGCGGCGGTAGAATACGGATGTTCCTTGTCATCCAGACCAGCGGGATTCAGGAAACGCGTGCGCTCCATTTTCAGTCGCTTGGCCAGCGCGTTCATCTGACCAACGAAAATGTCGACCGGACTCGATCGCACAGAAGGGGCTGTCGGTATGACAGATTGAAGCGCAACCCCGACGTGATTTGCCAAGGCATAAGCGGCGATGTTGTCGGATTGCACGAGCGCTGCGTAGAGAAGGTCGCGCAGTGTAATTACATCGCCGGGTTGAAAACCGATGTGGTTTTCTGCCGTGCCAACAAAAGCTTCGGGCGGGATCGTCGCCAATTGGTTGAGATCGCCACCGCGTTTCGCTGCCCAATCCAACACGACCATCGCCGTAGCGATCTTCGTTAGGCTGCCAACCTGGCGTTTGTCGTAAGCTTTCTGTTCATCAAGAACATAGCCGGTTTGGGAATCGGCGATCATGTAAGCTTGCGCCGCACACACGCGCGCGCCGCTTGCGATTAAGACAACGAGCGTCGCAAAAATCAGAAAGTTACGTTTCAAAAAAAACACGGGGGTGACGTTAAGCGGGCGATTCTTCTTCGCAATAGCAAACGGGCGAGCGAGCAGCCGCAGCCGTTTACAATTAACGCAAAGTGAGGTCGGCGCGAGCACCGTAGCGGAAAGGATCCTCGCTCAAAGCCAGATAAATTCGCTCGGCAGCATTCTTCAAATCAAACGGCGTCGCTCGGCCCAGCCCGCTTGCGCGCAACGTGCCCAGTTTGCCCTGGAGTTTGCTGCCACCCGCCACATCGAACTCGTAAACGACCGATCCGCGTTCCACATCAGTCACACGGACGTGCAGCGCGAGAAGCGATTGGCCTGCGCCAAAATTGCCGAAGAAAAATCGGCCGAGCTTGCTGCCGCCGTCCACAATTTCAAATTGCCCCTCGACCAACCATCCGACGCTCGGTGCTTCGTTTTCCTGCAAGATTCGCGCGGGCGCAATTTTCTCGAGTTGCTCTTTCAAATCCGTGGCAAACTCCACTGGAGCGAGCGCTTTTCGAATCGGAACCTCGCCGTCAGAAGGCGCGATGTCGCCCTTGAAAGTAGCGGTGTCGACGCAGAAAGGCCGGATGTAAATCGCGACCGGATGACTCGCGCCGATTCCGCAGTTCACAACATGAATGTCATTCTGCGATCCGAAATCCTTGGCATCGATCGCCGCGCTGCTGCTTGAGGCTCCAACTTCGCTCTTCGTCACATACATGTCGGCGCAGGAACAAAGGAGAAAACTAACGGCGAGGGCGATCAGTGCTTTCATAGATAATCAAATTCAGGCGCTGCCGGCACGGCGCCGGGCAAATCCATTGCGCTTTTTGATGCAACTCCTGTGCCGCTTCCTAAGAAAATTACGGACGTTTGTTCAACTAATCAGCCGCGAGTGGCTTGAGCGCGAGCCTGCCGATGTGCTCGTGTGCGTGTGACCGTCCACCGACTGAGAAAGTAAATTGCGATTGCGCTTGGCAGAGCCAACACAAGCGAGCCAACACAAGCGGGCCAAACAAGGCCGACGAAAACATGCCAATCGAGATAATCCCACAATCCAAGGTTGCTAAAGTGTACGCGACGCGGTGTCGAATGATGCAATAGCCAGTAACCGATTTTGTATTCCGCCAGATAGATCGCCGGCATGAACGGCAGAATGACATCATGCAACGTCACGCTAATGGCTGCGGCGATTTTGTTGCAATTAAACAGCCAGGCGACGCCTATCGAAAGCAGGGTTTTCATGCTCCAAAGAGGCGTGAATCCGAAAAAAATGCCGATGGCGAGGCCAAGAGCGATTGAATGCGGCGTATCCTCAATGGAGATCAAACGCTCGTGATGCGCGCGCCACCAATCCTTGAACCGCGCCCACCTGCCCGATCGAGCAGGTGTTTCCGCCGTTTCGTTTTCGTTAATGTTTTGCAACAAGTTCTCCCTACCGCAGCGGAGTTTTTAGAATTTGTCCGCGCACTGCGCGCAAGCGCAACACGGCGTCCGAAGCGTAATCAAAATTATTATTGTTGAGGACGACATGAACCTCCCGACCTGAGCGCGTCAGATCTCGAATTCGCTCAGCCCTTCCGATTTCACTGCGACATTAATCCTAATCGAAGTCCGCGGCGACTGTTTTCCCTTCGAGGCGCTGTGCGCGTTTCGCACGTGCGTCGAAAATAAGTTAAAACGTGGATTCGTGATCGCGTTCCAACGGCATCCCGAAATTGGAAAGCTTGAGCGACAAAGGCTCACGAAAACTCAACCGGAGAGCGCAGATGCGATTGGTTGCGGGGGCGGGATTTGAACCCGCGGCCTTCAGGTTATGAGCCTGACGAGCTACCAGGCTGCTCCACCCCGCGTCTTGAACCATTGCTTAGGCTGAATCTGAATCGAATGCAAACGTGAATTTCATCTTGAGCTCAAGAAGGGACTTGCCGTCGATATACCCGTGGGCAAGATATACGCCCCTCGAACGGAGTTCCGAAAATCCAGCGTAGCTCAGTGGTAGAGCGGTCGGCTGTTAACCGATTGGTCGTAGGTTCGAATCCTACCGCTGGAGCCAACCATTCATGCGTTTCATCCCGGAACCTCATGAAAATTCCTGCCGCTCGCCACACGCTCCTGCGCATCTCGGATAAAGCGTTTGCTTTGAGGGGTTGGCGTCAAAAATAGCCCGGCGGCTCAGCGCAAAAACCGCCCTTGGCACGAAAACGATGCAACTGAAGTCGTGAGGACGGCGATTTCGAACTGCCACAACAGGTTTCCGGGGATGCACATAGCGATCTTTCGGATTTGAATTCAAAGGATTTTGCTCTTCGTTCAGCAGCTGGCACGATTGATGGTAGAGATAGTGGTCCAGTAGCGGGAATTAATTCGTAATATTAAGTTTTCAGGAACGAAATGCAGATGTTTGGATCATATAATTAGGTTGACTCGCGAGGATGAAATGTAGTTGGCTCTAGAGAGTCTAACGATTATAGCCCACCAGAAACAATAAGGGGCAAATACAGTCACAAACTTATATGCTTAGAATGAATGGTTCTGCCCAAAATACGCGGCGATGGACCAAGGGCGGCAGCTTGCCGCGTTCCCTTGCCGCCGGCGTTTCGCAGTCCTCTTCCAAGGTAGCGGACAGGCCCTCGAAGGCCGCTCCATTTTTCCGGAATGTGATTTTCGAATTTTTTTCTTCGCAAGATCACACCAAAGCTGAGTATAGCGCGCCAAATGCTCCACAATCTCATCCCGTGAATGGGATGCCGTCAGCTAATTCAAATTCATCTATCGGCGAGCAGAATTCGGCCGCAGGGATTGAAAAACAGCCTGCTCGATTGGCCCGTTGGAAGCGCGTTCTCGACCTTACACTCGTTTTCGCGAGTTTTCCTCTTTGGCTGCCTTTGATGACATTGGTGATGATCTTGATAAAACTCGGCTCGTCGGGGCCAATTTTCTATCGCCAGGAGCGCGTCGGTTATCGAGGGAAACTTTTCATGATTTTCAAGTTCAGAAGCATGAAAGTAAACGCCGAAACGAGCAGCCACGAGCAGCATCTCGCAAGTTTAATGGGAAATGATTCGCCGATGACCAAGCTCGATGCCGCGGGTGATCCCCGCCTAATACCCCTTG
The DNA here is from genome assembly GCA_963824795.1 of uncultured Verrucomicrobiae bacterium. GTDB lineage: Bacteria > Verrucomicrobiota > Verrucomicrobiia > Chthoniobacterales > UBA10450 > JBBQFI01. The sequence goes on from CAWGQU010000019.1 coordinate 22,957, forward strand.
GGCGCATCTTTCGCGCTACGGGCTTGGATGAACTCCCCCAGCTGCTCAATGTCATCCGTGGAGAAATGAGCCTTGTCGGACCTCGTCCGTGTCTAACCTACGAGTTTCAGCGATACGAACCGTGGCAGCGCGAACGAGTCAATGCCGCGCCGGGTTTGACCGGTTATTGGCAAGTAAACGGAAAAAACAAAACCACTTTCAGCGAAATGATTGGCATGGATATTTATTACACCCGGAACATGTCTTTGTTGCTAGATCTCACCATCATAATCAAGACCATCCCCGCAATCATAAGGCAGGTTAGTGAAGCACGTGCACGAAGTCAGCACGTTGATTCTGAGACAATCCGCCGAGAACCATCGAGATTAACAACATAAGGAAAGCAGGGATCGAGCAACTATGAGAGCGCCCATTTCAGTCGGCGTGGTGGGGTGCGGATATTGGGGTCCGCTTCTCGTCCGTAATTTTAAGGCTGTGCCCAATTGCCGCTTGAAAGCGGTTTGCGACGTGCGCGAGGCCCGCTTGAAACATATTCGCGGTCTCTATTCCGACATCGAAGGCGTGACGGGTTACGATCAGCTGCTCAATGGCCTCGGATTGGACGCGGTCGTGATCGCGACGCCCGTCAAGCATCACTACAGTCTGGCGAAGGCGAGCTTGGAGGCTGGCAAACACACGCTCATTGAAAAGCCGATGGCCGCGTCATCGAGCGAATGCGAAGAACTTAACGAAATCGCGAAACGAAAAGGCCTGGTTCTAATGATCGGCCACACCTTTCTCTATTCTTCCGCCGTGCGGAAAATTGTGGAGATTGTTCGGTCTGGCGATATCGGAGACATTCGTTATATCAATTCTCGTCGCCTCAATCTGGGCTTGTTCCAGAAAGATATTAATGTCGCCTGGGATCTCGCGCCGCACGACATTTCCATTATTCTTCACATTTTGGGAGAATTTCCTCTCTCGGTTAATTGCTCGGGAAACGCGCACGTTACTCCGCAAATCGAAGACGTGACTAACATGTCTTTGTCGTTTCGACACAAACGCTTCGCCACGATCCAGAGCAGCTGGCTTGAACCACGAAAGGTTCGCGAGATGACAATCGTAGGTACGCGTCGAATGATCGTTTACGATGATTTGCAACCGCGGGAACAGATTCGCGTATATGACGTGCGCGTCGAGCGCCCGCCGCATTACAATTCCTTCGCTGAATTCCATTATTCATACCATTATGGGGACAGCTACATCCCTCAC
>CAWGQU010000020.1:0-12760 GCA_963824795.1 uncultured Verrucomicrobiae bacterium
CAGATCGCTCTTCGCTCGAGCACTTCTCAAAGTGCGCGCACTCCACCCGGTCCAGCCTTTACAAAACAAACGGGATCAATCGCGCCGTCTTCGCGGCATATTTGGAATATTCGGGATACTTTTTGCGGAGGAATTTTTCTTCGCTCAACGCGCGAATAAGCAAAGCGCCGAACACGAGCGAACCAACCGCGAGAGTTCTTAATGATCGATGTGAGACGACCGAGGCAATGATGAAGACCAGAATCGAACTGTAGATGGGATGCCGCACAAACCGATACGGTCCGTCTGTGACAAGCTCTCCCGCAGTCGGATTTGCGGCGAAATGAAAGCTGCGGCGACCAAAAGTAACGCGCGCCCAAATCATCAGAAGGAGCGCGAAAATCTGCACGGCGATTCCTGGAGAAGAATTCGCAAATAAGCTGTGCGCGCTCCAGAGATATACGAGAGCCGCCACGAGAAACAGATAGGCGAGAACGGAAAGAATTTTCGCGGCCTGCATCGCCGCAACTTAATTCATTTGTGGCGCCCGTCACCCACGGCGCGGCGCAACTAGCGCCCCATCTCTGCGATGCGGTCTTCTTTCGTTACGCGGAACGAAAGCTTCACAAATTGTGCGTCTACTCCCACCATTGACAGATTGAAGAGTCGTTTGTGAGCGAAGGCGATATCCCCGCTCACGGCGTTCCACCTTGGATCATTCGCGGAGAGACAAGACGTGGCCACGGCGATTTTGAGCGCACCGCGAACGGTTTCTTCATTTATGAAAGTGAAATTGTCGAGCAGGGACGCTTTCGGGACCTGGATGATCAGCGTCGAGTCGCCCTCGGGTAGCGAGTAGTGCAGCGGCTTATCTGCGAGTGTGAGTGCAGCCGTACCTTGTCCGGACACTTTTTGCAGATTTACAAGGAGCAGGACCAGCGCGGCCGAGGCAATAATGATGCGGCCACGCCCGCAGTTGAAGGAGATCGCCCTCATATCAAGCACTGACAGCAGCTTAGATTGGACCAGCGTAAGAAATTATTGCGAAAGTAATTTCCCTTGCTGAAAATGTCCCGTGTTAGTAGGTACAACGAAGTCGACTAAGAACCAGAACAGTTTCGAAATACCACAGCTTTTTCAAAAACCGGTGCAGAATCGCGTTAGAACGTCGTTAGGGCTTAAAGCCAAAACAGCGTTCTTTCACGAGTCTACACTTGGTACTACAACTGCTAACCTTTACCTGATCGTCTGTCCCTTATGAGCAGTATTCCAACCTCGCGATTTCATTTGGCCAGGCGGATCGCTTTTTTCCTACTGCCTTTGCTTTTTGCCTGTCCGCTTTTGCGCGCGCAGGACGCCGTTCGGCCATCTCTCGCCGGCGAAGCGTCCGCGGAAGCGCGGCGGCAATCAATCGACAAAATTCCCTACAATCTTCTCGCGGGTCCGATTCGGTTCCGTTTCAGCGCGACTGTGGGCGTTGAATACAACGACAACATCAACCTCGCCGAAGTGAACAAGCAGGACGATTTCATTATTCGGCCGCAGATGAACATCAACGCCATCTGGCCGATCACACAACTCAATACGTTGAGGCTCGATATCGGTCTCGGTTACTCTTTCTATCTCGATCATCCGAGTAACGATACGGATGGTCTACTCATCGCGCCCGGCTCCGCCCTGGGATTCGACGTTTTCGTTGGTGATTTTCGGATCAATTTCCATGACCGAGTGTCGTTGGAAGAAGATCCGGTTTCAGAAATCGCTATCAGCAACGTGGTCGATTACGGCCGGTTTCAAAATACCGCCGGCGTTTCTGTTCTGTGGGATTTGAACAAGGCCGTCGCGACGTTTGGCTATGATCATTACAATTACGTCTCCACCACCTCTGCCTTTGATTATCTAAACCGCAACGCTGAGGAAGTGAGCGGGAGCCTCTATTTCACCGCTACGAACACGACTGGGATTGGATTGGAGTCCAACGCCGTCTTCACATACTACGATCAGGATTTTCTGAATGATTCGACCACGTTCAGCGCCGGTGTTTTCCTTGAAACGCAGGTGACGAATTACCTGAAGGTGCGCATTGCCGGGGGATATCAGGGAATCTGGTTCGATAGCGGCGGCGGCGTAATGGACAATAACGATCTTAATGATTTCTACGCCAACATCCTGATCTCACATCGCGTCAACTCCGTACTCACCCACTCGATTGCGGCCGGCCATGAGACTCAGCTCGGCCTCAATTCGAATTACATCATGCTTAATTATGTGCGGTACACCGCAAGCTGGAACATCATCCGGAATACTTTGCTCTCGACCGAATTCTTTTATGAGGACGCCGATGACTCCGGCGGGATTTTCTCCGAACACGCGCAGCGCATTGGCGGCGCGCTAACCATCGGCTACCAGCTGACGCAGCACATCACCCTGGGCGCCCGATATCAATACACGACGAAGGATTCCGATCAGCCGTTGCGCAGTTATGATCAGAATCGTGTCTCCTTGGATGGAACTTACAGTTTTTAAAAAGGAGCCAGCTTGCAATTTCCTGAAGATTTGCGCGTTCGGCCTGTTCGCGATCATTTCGCTTGCAGCGCCATCGCGGCTCATGGCGCAGGACAGCCCGCCGCCGCTTCCTACCATTCCGAAAGCGACGGCCGTCGAACAGCCGCCACCTTCCAGCAACACGGTCATGCGAACCAATTCCATGAGCGTGCTCGACGACAAAAAGCGGCTCGGCTCTAACGATTACGTCAGCTTCCGCGTTGTCGAAGATCGCGACAACGAATCGCAGCTTCTGCGCGTCAACGACAACGGCGAACTGGAAGTTCCCTACATCGGGCTTGTTCCCGCGCAAGGCCGGACGTGCAAGGAACTCGCCTATGCCATCAAGGCGGCGCTCGAGAAAGAATACTATTACCACGCGACTGTGATTTTGGCAGTCGATCGGATCAGCGAAAAATCGCGTGGTCGCGTCTATGTTTACGGCGCGGTCAAAGGCCAGGGGCCGCAGGAAATTCCGCCGGATGAAACCTACACGGTGAGCAAGGCGATTATTCGCGCCGGCGGCTTCGGCGATTTTGCTGACAAACGCAAAGTGAAATTGACACGCAAAAATGGTGAGGATGTGACGGTCGATTTGAAACGGATCATCGAACAAGGACACACGGAGGAAGATGTCGTGGTGAAACCCGATGATCAGATCTACGTGCCGCAGCGTTTGATCAACATGTAGCCATGCCCGCATCTCTTCCACCAATCGACCGTCCCGTGCAGGGATCGTGGTCAACTGCGCTCATCACGCGCATGCATCGTTACAAGGCGTTACTTGTGCGCCGCTGGTGGATCCTGGTTCTCACAGTTTGCATCGGACTTTTCGTCCAGGCGTGGTTGATCTATCAAACGCCGCCCTCGTTTCTCTCGACCTCCAAGATGATGCTGGCGGGAAAATTGAACATCGGTCAGAACGCGGTCTACAGCGAAGACAGCCAAAATTTTTACGGCACACAAATTCAGCTCATGCAGAGTTCCGAGGTTCGTCGCAGTGCCGAATCGCTCGTCCGCTCCACCCATCCCGAAATGCAGCCCGTGGCGGTCGATATTAACGTTGTGCAACGACCGCGCACTTCGATTTTCGAACTTTCCGCGATCGGCCGCACACCGGATTACACCCAGGCCTATTTAAATGCGGTGATGCAGAAGTATCTCGATTTCAAAAAGGGGATGCGCGAGGACCAGGGCCACAACGTCACCACCGCGATTACCGAACAGCTTGTCCAGACCGAAAAGGATTTGCGGAATGGCGAGGATGAGATGCTCGAGTTCCAAAAGGAAAACAACATCGGGTTTTTGCAGGAGGAAGGGAACAGCGCCGCCGCTTATCTCGTCAGGCTTAATCAGCAATACGCGCAGCTGAAGACCGAGTCTGAATTGCTCAAGCTGCTCGATCTCGACCAAAATCTCGATCGCGCCCAGGCTGCCGCACCCCAAAATTCACCCGGTGCGCGGGCGGCGAACGACAGCTCCCTGCCGTTTGCGGGGATGGGACCGGAAGACGATTATCTGAAAGCCAAACAGGCCGTGCAATTGTTGAAGGCCGAGCGCGACACACTTTCACGCGATCTGCGCCCGAAGCATCCGAAAATCATCAAACTGAACGACGAGATCGCAAAGCAGGAGGATCTCATCAAACTTTTCCGCGCCGACACGGTCGAGAAATTAAAGACACGCCAGGAATCCATCGCCAAGCAGATGGAAAATCTTCAGGCGAATATCAAAGAGTGGGAAGCAAAGGCACTCGATCTCAGTCAGCGCCTTGCCATTTTCAATCGCATCAAAGGAAAAGTCGATCGGCTGAAAACACTTTATGATCGCCTAACGAATAATCTGAAGGAAGTCGATGTGTCACAGGTCGTGGATAGCAGCGATCAGGTTTCGATCATGGAAGCCGCTACCACGCCGGTTTCAGTCCGCCCTGGTTTATTCAAGAGTCTGTTCATCGGCTTCGGACTAGGCGCTCTTGCCGGAATCGCTATTTTGCTCCTGCTCGATCGCATCGACGACCGGATGTCTTCCTTTACCGAATTCCAACATCTCTTTTCCGAGAGCGTGCTTGGTCAAATCCCGAAGGATAAAACAAAAGGCAAAGTCACTCTGCTGCAGCCGGACGATGCCCGTCACATTTTCGCAGAATCCTATCGCAATATTCGGTCGTCTCTTTTCTTCATGCCCTGCGAAGGACCCCGTCCGAAGACACTGCTCATCACGAGTGCTGTGCCGAACGAAGGCAAGTCCACCATCTCGGCCAACCTCGCCATCACCATGGCGCTTTCCGGCGCGAAAACTCTTCTGATTGATGGCGACCTGCGACGCGGCGCGATCCGCGAGGCCTTCGATCTCTCCACCAAGGTCGGTTTTGCGGAAGTCTTGAAACAGGAAGTCACGTGGCGCGAAGTGGTGGTTCCGACTTCCTATCCAAACCTCTTCATTCTTCCGCGCGGCAAAACACTTTCGCAGCCGAGCGAACATCTCCTGCGCGATTCAACCGACATCCTGCTAAAGGAACTTTATCATCAATACGATTACATCATCATCGATAGCTCACCGGTTCTGGCTGCCGACGATACGACGAGCCTCGCGCCGAAGATTGATGCCACGCTTTTCGTCGTTCGCTTGTCCTACACTTCCGCTCGCCTAACGAGGAAATCACTCGAACTTCTCTACAATCGGCAGGTGAATGTGCCCGGTGTGATTTTGAACTTCGTCGACACGTCGCTGCCGGAGTACTACTACTATCAATACTCGGAGTACTACAACACGCCGAGCGTCGATCCCGATCACGAGACCCTGGCTCCGGTTCGCGGGGAAAATCGCCTGCAATCTTCCCAAGGTCCTCTGCTGTAGCCGCGGTCTCCTCCCGTCGCACTTCTTTTACCGGGCGAGCCTTCTGGCACTCTTGCAGCTTGTCCATGCTGCATGATCATTCGCCATTGATCGCGCGATGAGTTTTTTCGGTCCAACTGCGACGCCGGTTCTGAACGAAGCTTCATCGCCCACGATTCGCCGCGCCCTTCACCGTGCGCGTGTGGTTGGCAACTTCGTCCTCGTGCAGAGCGCGGTGCAACTGATCGGTTTCGCCGCAGGCATTCTTCTGGTGCGCTATCTCGATCAACGTGAGTACGCTTATTTCACCATTACCAATTCGATGCAGGGAACCATTAACCTGCTCGCAGACATCGGCATCAGCATCGGTTTGGTTTCCATCGGTGGGCGCGTCTGGCACGATCAACGTCGCTTCGGCGAACTGATCAATACCGCTCTGATGATGCGCCGAAAACTCGGCGCCATCGCCATCGTCGTCGTCGCGCCGATTTTATATTTCATGCTGATCAAGAACGGCGCGCCGCTCCGTTATACGGTGATGCTGATCGCAATCTTGCTTGTCGGTTTGCTCGTTCAATTCGCTGTCGGCGTGCTCAGCGTTGTTCCGCGATTGCGTTCTGATGTCGGAAAAATCCAGATCATCGATCTTACCGGCGCGACGGTTCGGCTGCTCCTTTTGGTTCTGCTCATGTTTGTTTTCCTTAACACGGCCGTGGCCATCGCCATCAGTTCGTTCGCGATTTTCATTCAATATCTCATGCTGCGCCGTTACGCCGGCGGTGTAATTGACATGTCCGCGCCGGAGAATCCCGAGGATCGGCGCGCAATGATTGGTTTCATTCGCAACCAGGCTGCGAACGCGATCTTCTTCTGCTTTCAGGGACAAATCACCGTTTTCCTCATCAGCTTCTTTGCTCGCCGCGCCAGCTCAGTCGCCGAAGTCGGCGCCCTCGGTCGTCTCGCCATGATCTTTATCGTGATCAACAATCTTCTCACGAACATCTTCGTTCCCGCTTTTGCTCGCTGTCAGGATGCGAGAAAACTTCGCTGGCAGTACGTGGGTATCATCAGTGGAGTCGGTTGCTTCAGCTTGCTCGTCATTTGTGGCGCGGCATTTTTCCCAAATCAATTTCTTCTCGTTCTCGGACACAAATACGCCCACCTCCAGCGAGAACTTCTATTGATGGTGAGCGCATCAGTCTTGAGCGCGCTTACCGGAACTATCTGGGCGCTCAACGCCTCGAAAGCGTGGATTACCGGATCGTGGCTTTACATCCCTCTCACACTTGCCACGCAGATTGCGCTCATTCCTGTCACCGATTTTTCAAGTGTCAGCGGCGTCCTGTTCTTCAATCTCTTTTCGGCCATTCCGAATCTTCTTCTCAATCTCGTTCTGAGTTTTCGCGGTTTTCGTAAACCGCATGCGGTCGTGGCCTGACGAACAATGCCAAACTTTGGATATCATCTTGCGCGATTTGAAGGCAGCCTCGTCAGGCGACTTTATCGCGCTTTCCTGCCGAAAATCGTCACGCGAAAGATCACTCCGCGCGCATCCATCCCTTTCGATGTCTTTTCCTATTCCGGACACGCCGGCCTCCCTGAGCAAATCGCGTCGATTCGGTCTTTCCTAAAATATGCTGGAAGACCGAAACAATTTACCGTCGTATCCGATGGAAGTTATTCCTCGACGGATATTGCGATGTTGAAGCGCGTCGATCCCTGCGTGTCGGTGGCGCCCCTGCCGGAAGTGCCGCCAAATCTTCCGTCCGACCTTTCTTCTTATTTAAGAAGGCACCCGACTGGAAAACAGCTCACTCTCATCATGTCCCTGCCGCGAGACGGGCCCGCGCTCTACGTCGACTCGGATGTCCTCTTTTTTCGCCAGGCCGGCGACCTTGCAACCCTGGCGAGCGCTCGCAGCGTCTCTGCTTTTTATCTGGCCGATTGCCAATTCTCGGGAGACCCGCGACTGCTGCGCTTGCCCGGCGAACGTGAGCACCCGGTCAATACCGGCGTCATTCTTTTGTTGAAAAAACTCGACTGGTCGTTAGGCATACGCCGGTTTACACAGCTTAACGGTGCGCCCAATTTTTTTACCAACCAAACGATGACGCACCTGACCATGCACGCCAACGGCGCTTCGCCACTGGATCGAACGAAATATGTTTTGCGATTGGACGACCAGACGATCTATCCAGACCGCTACGCTGGTAATGCGCTGGCCCTTCGGCATTACGTGAATCCGGTGCGACACAAATTTTGGACCACACTGTGGCGCCAATGAATTTCGACGCTGCCACGGGCAAATGTTTCTTCGAATGGAAGCCAGCTTGCGAGCTTTCCGGGGAGCGCACGCGCCCTCGCGTGCTGGCGATGGCGCCCTCGCCATCGCAACTTTAAGGGAGATTTCGGCGTGGGCGCCGAAATCAGCACGGAGGGCGCGTGCCTCCGGAAAGACGTAACTCGTTACAACAGGCAATGACGCCGAGCACGCCAAAACCGTTGCGCATCCTCGCAATCGTCAATCTTCCGTGGGATCCACGCCTCGGCGCCGCGCGCGTCTTGATCGAGCTGAGCGAAGAATGGCGCAAGGCCGGTCACATCGTGGAGAAATTCTGCCTCACCGACGCATTTCCAAAACCGACATCCTCACGGGTCTTGTCCGCTCTGCGCCAGATAAAATTTCCCTCACGCGCCGCAAATTTCGTTCGGCAAAACGCCAACCGCTTCGACGTAATCGATTGCGTTATCGGTACGTTGCCCTTTCCGAAGCAATCCCTCGGCTTCGAGGGACTCATCGTTGCACGATCGATCGGGCTGCCCCGGCTCTATGCGCGCTTCGATTCGATAGCGCGCGAGCGTTGGCCCGATCAACCGAAGGGGCGGCCATTCGGCAGTTTGTTTCACAACTTGCGCGCACGTCGGCTGCGAAAGAATGCCGATGAGGCGATTCGTCGCTGCGATCTGCTCAATTTGCCTAACGAAAATGAATTGGAGGAACTGGAAAAAGATTTTCGCCTTCCCCGGCCCGCCATCATTGAGCCTTATGGCTTGAACGATCAGCATCGCGCCGCGTTCGCGCAAAACGCACAAGCCGCCGAAGCGCGGCTCGCGAAAAAGAAGATTTGCTTCATCGGCATGTGGAGTCTGCGGAAAGGATCGCGCGACTGGCCGGAAATTATGCGCAGAATTTGGGAGAAAGTCCCCGATGCGCATTTCGTCTTTCTCGGGACAATGTTCAGCGAGAAGATTGTTTTTTCCGAACTCGGTTTGCGTGACTCAAACCGGGTGCGATGCATCCCGACCTTTGATCCCGCCGAACTTCCGCTGCTTTTGAGTGATTGCACGGTTGGTTTGTTTCCCAGTTACGTCGAAGGCTTCGGACTCGCCGTGCTCGAACAACTGGCCGCCGGAATTCCCACCGTCGCGTATGACGTTCCTGGTCCACGTCAGATTTTTGCATCCGACCGCGACACATTCCTCACGCCCGAAGGCGAAATCGGCGCGCTCGCGAACCGGGCAATACAGATTCTTCAGTCTTCCCCGCAACATTATGCGGAGTTATCGGCGCAATGTGTTGCGTTGTCGGGCAGATATCGTTGGAACGAAATCGCGGATGAAACGATCCGAAAATATCGGCAGATGTTCGATCGATTATCCGATTTGGTCGTTTTCACGCAGCCATTTTCTCTCACCTCCGCCGGAGGCGGCCCCAGGATTCTTCGCTCGCTGCTGAAGGACGCTCCCGTTCCCACACTCGCCGTGTGTACCGCTCCGCCGGGTCAGTGCCACGATTTGGAGCTAAAGGTTCCGCTGCGACCTAATTTCGGACGCATCGAACGCACTCGATTCAATGCAATCGCACACTCTATCACTCCGCTGTTTCATCGCAGGTTTGCGCGACGGTTGGAAAAAGTTGTGACAAACGCTCGCGCCCGTGGGATTCACTCGGTCGCGCACGGCGGACTCGATTTTCATTCCGCATTTCTCCTGGCGAAAAAATTGCGCATCCCATTCTTCCTTCAGATCCATGACGATGTCGCTTACACGAGCGCGGGACGGGTCCCGGCCAGATGCATGATGGAAGCATGGCAGGGTGCGTCGGCGCGTTTTGTTATTTCGCGCGAACTCGGCGACGAATATACGAAGCGATATGGGCAACAGGAATTCGCCGTCGTGACTGACGGCTTGGACAATCTGAGCGCAAAGCCGCCCGGTCCCATCGAAGGCTTGCGAATTTATTTCATGGGGCTCTTTCACATCGGCTACGAAAAAAATCTCGAAGCCTTGATCAAAGCAATTGGCTTGTTGCCGCCTGGCCTAACAAAGAATTGCTCGATCACGCTGCGCTGTGACTACATTCGCCCGTCTGTGCTTCGCCAGACTTCGTTATTGCGCATCCTTCCTTTTGGCTCAGAAAGCGACGTGCAGGCGGATATGGCCGAGGCCGATTGTTTATATCTGCCGCTCCATTTTGGCGAAATCGACAAACCCTTCGCCCAATACAGCCTCTCCACCAAGATGGTTACGTATCTCGGCAGCGGTCTTCCGATCTTGTATCACGGACCAACCGGAACGGCGGCTTATAATTTGCTGAATAAACACCATGCCGCAGCGCTTGCTACTTCGCTTCAACCCAGCGAGATCGCAGACGTGCTTTCAAATTTGCTAAAGGGGAGCGCTGCCACTGAGTTCACGGAAAATGCAGCGAAATTGGCACGCGCGGCTTTTCTCCGCTCCGATCAGCACTCCAAATTTTGGGAGCGCGTCCTTCCGGCTTTGCACTCTACCACTAAACTCCCTCTCGAACCGCTCTCCGTCCGATCTTAGATGAACGCGAGCCCAGGCTTGGAAACAACCTGCCGCCGTTAAGCTTTGAAGACTCCTGACCGCATTCTCCAGATCGTGCCACACGCCCCGGGGTCGCACGAAGGAGTGGGCGACTACGCGTTAAAGTTGGCTGAGCGGCTGAGGTCCGATTACGGGCAGGAAACCATTTTTGCCGCGGCAGCGATTAGCTCGGTTTCGAGCGTGGACAGTTTTGATGTCGTGGCGCCGCTCGCGTCCGTCGAACACGGATGCGGAAACTGTCGCGACATCATTTTGCACTACGTTAACTACGGCTATCAGGAGCGCGGTCTGCCCGTGCAATTGCCTTCGCTCTTGCGACGATTGCGAGACGTTTCTCATGGGCGGCTGGTCACAATCTTTCATGAACTTTACGCGTCTTCCGCTCCATGGCGGAGCGCGTTCTGGTTGCAACGCTGGCAAAAGTCGATCGCGCGAAAGATCGCCCGTATCTCAGACGCCTGCGTGGTTTCGAGTGAAGTGATGCGCGACATGCTTTTGCAGGTTGCACCCGGAACTTCAATCTCGGTTCATCCGGTAATATCGACGCTGGGGGAACCGGCACTGTCTTCCGCTCAACTCGTTAGGCGCGATCCGCATCGCTGGGCGATTTTCGGTGGCACACATCTGATCAAACGCTCGCTCAACTCCTTTCGCCGACGCATTGAAAGCATCCCCGATTTCCTTGCTGCGCGTGAGCTCTTTATTCTCGGCGGCAGCGATGATGAGGAAGTGCAGCGAGAGGCCAACCAAATCCGCGGAATCACGTGCCATTATCAACCTGCGGTTGAGGCGGCAGCCGCCTCGGAAATTCTTTCTTCCTGTTCCTTCGCTTGGATCGATTACTTTCGGCAGCGCAACGTCCCGACTGCCACCATTCTCAAATCCGGATCCTTCGCCTGTTATTGTGCGCACGGCGTGATTCCGGTTTTCCCGCACGCAGGTTCACCTATCGCATTAGAAGGCGATCAGATGCCAGGTCCCTATTTCGTCGAGTTAAATCGAACGCACCTCCCGGCGTTAGCAGACCGCACCGAAACTTCTGCCCGCATCTATGAATGGTACCGGCGACATGCCTCGATCGAGCATCTCGCCAAAGGCATTGCCACGTTGCTCCAGCTAAAATCGTGAGTGCGGAAAACGCGCGCATCAGTTTGTTTATCGTTCATTGGAACCAGGCGGCGGAATGTGTCGCGACCGTAAACGCGTTTCAGGCGCAGGGATTACCGTTACAGATCACCGTGGTTGATAACGATTCGAATTCGGAAGAATTCGAGAAATTGCAATCGCAACTCGGTCCCGAAGTTTCACTCGTTAGGCTAAAGGAGAATAAGGGTTGGGGCGGAGCCTTGAATGTCGTTCTGCATCGCTGGCTTCGGGAAGAGCGAAATTCTCTCTGTCTAATCAGCGCGCATGATGCTGTCCCGGAACCGGATTGTCTAAGATTGCTGGTCGACTCCATGAACGCTGATTCGCAAATTGGAATCGCATGTCCGCAGTATCATGATCAATTCGTTGGCCGATTCTCCCCTTTGCGCGGCGTATTTCCAGAACATGTCCGCGCGTTGAGCGCAGGCACTGCCCAACCAGTCGATGTCCCACACGGCACATTGATGCTTGTCAGGCGCGAGTGCTTGCAACAGATCGGATTTTTCGATGAACGCTATTTCGCTTATGGCGACGAGCACGAGCTTGGTCTGCGCGCGCGACGACGCGGATGGAAAGTCGTTATGGTATGGGGCGCCGTTGTGACCAATCCGGGAACGTGGACCGAAAGTCCGCTGCGGAGTTATCTCTTCGCCCGCAATTCGCTCTTATTGGTTCGTGATTATCGCGGCAAACTCAGCGCATCCTTGCGGGCTCTCTTGATATTGCTGAACACCGTTCGCCTGATGATCCGATCATCGAACAAAGATTTCGCCTTTTCCGCGCGCGCACGATTTCTCGCAGTGCGCGATTATTTTCTCGGACGCTGGGGCCGCCCGAATTTTGCCGGATGAGAATTCTTTTCTCTTCTTATGCCTTTCGTCCAAGCGTCGGTGGTATCGAAACCGTCTCCGAGATTCTGGTCGAAGAATTTATCGCCGCGGGACACGAGGTAGAACTGGTCACGGAGACTCCGGGTGACGTTTTCGGTGAAACCCGGTACCGCATTAATCGCTCTCCCAGTCTTAAGGAATTAAGAAGGCTGCTTCAGTCGTCCGACGTGTTTTTCCAGAATAACATCAGCCTGCGCAGCCTCTTGCCTGCATTGCTTTTTAGGAAACGCACCATTCTCGTGCACCAAACCTGGATTCGAAACGAGCGCGGAAAAATCGGCTGGAACGGACGACTCAAACGAATGCTCCTTGGTCGCGTGACCAATGTTGCAATCAGTGGAGCCCTTGCGCGAGATATCGGCCGAAGGTCGGTCATCATTCCGAACCCGTATCGCGATGAATTATTTCGAATCGTTCCCGGGATCGAGCGTAGTAGGACACTCGTCTTCGTCGGACGGCTCGTTTCCGACAAGGGCGTCGATGTTCTTCTGCGCGCGCTCGCCCAGCTGCAG
>CAWGQU010000021.1:0-81865 GCA_963824795.1 uncultured Verrucomicrobiae bacterium
GAGTGTACTGCTCGGACTTTGCGCCGCATTTTTGTCCGCACTCCTTGCGTCAGAAATGTCCGGGGCGACTGATTCCGACATTTCGAATCTGCTCGAAAAAGCGAAGGGTGAGTTTCACGAGGGAAATTTCGGCAACGCTCTTACCCTGCTCGATCAAATCGACAAAGCGAAAAGCGGAAACGCCGAATCTCTGGATCTCCGAGGCAGCGTTTATTTTCAGCTCGGGAAGTTAGATGAAGCGAAAAAGGCTTTTCGTGCGGCGAGCGAAGCGGACGCAAACGCTTTCGCACCCCGGCTGCATCTCGCGGATGTGCTTCTTCGAGAGAAGAAGTTTAGCGACGCGCGTGACGCCTACACGGACTTGATGGAAAAGACGAACATCCAGACGGAAAGCGAAAAGCTCCGCTATGGCGTGCTTCTGACTTATCTCTTCGAGAATAACGAGGTCCGTGCGCAGACGGCATTGGACCGAATAACGTTTCCGACAGAATCGGCTGCGTATTATTATGCCGAGGCCGCCTGGGAGTTTGCGCATAATCGCAAAGGGGACGCGATAAAATGGCTGAAAGCCGCCAGTCGGATGTTTGGCTCAAAAGGCGCAGGTTGGTTCCTACGACCGCTTTATGATTACGGCTGGACGAAGGAAAAACCCGCGCCGAGCACCCTCTAATTCGCCCGTAATTTTCGTGGCTGCCAGAAGCTTACCGACTTGTCATATAAAAAAATCTTTGGTTTTTAGAAAAAAAATGTTGCATGCGACCCCATGACTCGGGTAAAACGGTCGAAATTAAGGGCATAACCGCCCTTCGAAAACGGAATAAATCGGAGAACTACCTTAAAATGAAAAAGACACTGCTCGTTGTAATTGTCACAGCTCTTTTTGCGGCTGGGGCCACCGCCGTGACCCTGCCAGAAAGCTTGATTCGTCCTCACGGCGCTACACAATCCCTTACGTTCGATGATCTCGGACTCGGAGGTGGTACCGCTAACACCGGAACATACATGGCAGGTGATATGTTTAGCTTTGACGTTCTCCTTACGTTCAACGGCTACACTTCGACCGGATTATCGTTCTGGTTGGAAACAGTGAACGCTTTTGCCGGTAGCCTTTCAATCATAGGCTCCACCACTGGGACGGTTTTCCCTGATCCAACCCAAACCACTCCAAATCCAGCGAATTTTAACACGCCTACAGGTGCTTCTCCTGGCTTCATGACGGAAACTCGCGATTTGGGTTCGACCGCCAACGACTTTGGTAACCTACCGGGGCCTGGCACGTATTTCGTCGCCCATGTCACGTTTCAGATTGGGATTGGTGCCACGCCCGGCACATACGTGTTGCAATCAACCACATTTAGCCCGCACGGGTCCGAAGCGACGAGTTTCGATCAGACAACGGGCTTCGCCGACAATGATCTTCCGGCTGCGCAGTATTTGATTACGATCGTCCCTGAGCCGACAACATTGGCACTCATTGGTTTGACTGCAGTCGGTGGTGCGATTATCGCCCATCGCCGCCGCGTTCTCCGCGGATAATCGAGTCCCGATTCTTAAATTAAGCAGCTCCACCTTTCAGGTGGAGCTGCTTTTTTTTGGCGAATGATTCGATCTCTGATTCAGGTGTCTGCGACCTTAAGGGGTATCGCGCCGCGGTAGCTTCAGGCGATATAAGTCGATATCCAGCTGAATATCGTTCTTCAAGGCTAGATTTCCTTGGGCGTTAGCAAGCTTTAAGGCTCGCTCCGCCGCATCAACAGCAGAATTGAACTGGCCGTCTTCCGCGTAGGCGGCAGCGAGAGTGCGAATGAAGGCCGGAATTTTCCCGCCGGAAATGCGATCCGCTTGGTTCGCCAGTTGAACAGCTCGAGTCCCATTTCGAAATTTTACGTCAGAGGATGTTGCTAAAATCTGCGCTAGATTATTTAGCGTCGTCGCGGATTCCGGAGCGGTCCGCAATGCCTTTTCATAATGAAGAATCGCCTGATCTGTGAATCCCTTTTGCAGAAGGGCGTTGCCAAGATTGGTGTGTGCGTCGGCATCCTCCGGCCGAAACTTCAGCGCCATTTCGGAATGCGCGATAGCCTCGTCGATCTTCCCTTTTCGGAGGAGAGCGCCAGCGAGATTGCTGTGCGCACGAGCGAGGGCCCGTCGATAACGATTCTGGCCCGAACTTGATCGAATGCGTAACGCCTCCCGATAGTGTGAGATCGCTTCATCCACTTGGCCGCGACGCTGGAGAATCACGCCGAGATTTTCATGGGCCAGATGATTATTGGACGTCACTGCGAGAGCATGCTTCCAAAGCGATTCGCTGTTGCGCCAGTTCGGCACCTGTGACCGCGCGCTGCGCCCCAACGCGACGAGCACGATCGCTGCACCGACGGCCAGAAGCGAGCGACGATAACGCCAGGATTGAAAGAGGTCGGCGATCGCCCATGTGAGCATTAGGTACAACCCTATTTGCGGCAAGTAAGTGTAACGGTCAGCATGCCCCTGCATTCCGATTTGTAAGACCCCGATGACCGGCACAAGCATCCCGAGGTACCAGAACCAACCGACAACGAAATAAGGTCGGGTACGGCGAAGTACCAATGTCGCTCCCGTGATCGCGACCAAAATCGCCGCTGCCACGATCACATTCCAAACTGGTAGACCGCTCTCGGGGTGAGGATAGAAGACAGCCAGGTGGGCCGGCCAGAACATCTGTCCGATGTAAATCAGATAGCTAACGACAGCGTTGTCGATCCGCCATGTCAGAGGGAATGGCTCGGCTTTACCGGCGACGCCCCCTTGCGCAAGAAATGTTGCCACAGAAGATGCAATCGAGAGAACGAGCAGCGGAACTTTTTCCCAAGCCAGCTTTCGCAACGTCCTAATGTCAACGATTCGGCGAAGCGGCCAGTAGTCGAGCAGGAGCAGGACAAAAGGGACCGTGACGAGCATAGGCTTCGTCATGAGGCCGCACGCGAATGAGATCGCCAGCATCGCATAACGCCCGCGCGTTTGCTTGTGGACGTAATGAAGATAGGCGCCAAGCGTTAGCATGAAGAACACGCCGCTCAACACATCCTTGCGTTCCGCAATCCACGCGACCGATTCAACGCGCAAAGGGTGGATCGCGAAAACGGCGGCCACAAAAGCACTCCGCCAAAGCGCAGCCGTCATCTGATAGAGAACCAGAAACAACAGAATTACGGCCGCAGTATGCAGCACAACATTGTTGAAATGATGCCCGCCGGCGTGGAGCCCGAAAAGCTGACAATCCAGCATGTGAGAGATCGTTGTGATCGGGTGCCAGTTATCGGCATGCGCGTGCGTGAATGCCCAGACAACTCCGCGCAGAGTAATGCCGCTGCGGACAATTGGATTGGCGTAGACGTAATCGCCGTCGTCATAAGCAACGAAATCGTTCCCAAGCGTTTGGCCGAAGACGATCCACGTCATCGCTGCCAGAAAAATGCAGATGACGACAACGACAACCGAGTCGTGCTTCCGTGGATTCCGGAGAGCGTTATCCATTAGGACGTCCGCCGGCCTCGCAATGGTCGCTGGCTCTTCATGAGACGGGAAGAATATCGGATCGGTTTCGAGGATTCAAATCAAGAGCGATCCCTCGGTCATAAACTCGCGGGCGTGCTTAGTTTTCTGACTCGACGAAGTGCGTGAACGTCGTGGTTATGCTTGGTTTTCCGCAGATGTAGGTTTCGTCGTCGTAACAGACCAAATCGGGCGCAAGCGTTTGTCCTCAAAACGCTCCACGTCATTCGCGGCCAGGAAATGTAAACGGATACCAATTGTCATGGAATGGGGATTTCGCGTATGTCTTAAGAGCCTTATCCATATGAGTTTAGCGGGCCTTGTAATCTAGTTGCTGGCTTTCCATAAAAAGAGCAGAATAACCGACCCGTAAATGAAACTCGCTCCATTTAAATTCCTCGCGCTCGCATTCGCGAGTTTGATTTTGGCGTCATCAGCAGGTGCTCGTGATGAAACAAAAAAGCTCCCCAGTTCGGCAGAGGTTGGAAAGCCTTGGATCGGCGAAGGGGGCGTGCAACGGAAAACCGTCGATATCATTTCGGATCCTGCGATTCAAAAGCCATCGTCTGCGATTTTGCGTAAGAGGGCGAACCTGCCCGATCGGAAAAACCTGCCTCAGGATGCCAATTCAATGGCTGTTGCCACATGGCCGCAGGTAAAACCAATCTCAACGACACGCACAGGTTCTCCCGTTCTCTCCCTGCCTCAAACGGTTAGCACAAATTTCGACGCGGCAACTGGTGATCCAACTACTGGCCCTTTCCCGCCTGACGTAATGGGCGCGATCGGTCCGTCGCAATTTGTTCTTTTTATCAACGGGCGCCTGAAAACGTTTAACAAAGCGACTGGTGCGGCCGATGGCGTAATCAACGCTAATCCGGATGCGTTTTTCAGTAGCGTGATGACGCCTGCTGTCGCAGCTAATTCGACCAGCAATCCACAGATTCGCTACGATCGCCTAACGAGTCGATGGATCCTGACGATAATTGATACTCCCGGCACGTCGGCTGCGACTTTAGGCGATCTGCCGAATCGCATTCTCATTGCAGTTTCCGATGCTGCGAGCGCAGGAGTCATTTCGGGAGGCACGGTCTGGACTTTCTTTTTCGTGCAGCAAAATACGGTTGGTGGCGGAGATACGGGAGAGTATCTCGATAATCCCTCGCTCGGAATTGATAACAACGCGCTTTATATCGGCGGCGATATGTTTGTCGCCGCGAGTGATTCCTTCGTCACGACATCGGGGTTTGTTATTCGCAAGAGCTCGATTCTCGGAGGCGGGCCTGTCGTTGTAACTGCATTTCGCGGACTGATCACGGGCGGAGATGGTCCCGAAAGTCCGCGCGGGGTCAGTAACTATGATGCAGCGGCTAATGAGGGATACTTCATTGGCTCCAGCATAGCCGCGTTCGGCCGTATGATTA
This sequence comes from uncultured Verrucomicrobiae bacterium, assembly GCA_963824795.1. Taxonomy (GTDB): domain Bacteria; phylum Verrucomicrobiota; class Verrucomicrobiia; order Chthoniobacterales; family UBA10450; genus JBBQFI01. Next base: position 4,962 of record CAWGQU010000021.1, read on the forward strand.
TGCGGCGGGTCGCAACTCCCGGAGGAACACCGACGATCTCCGCGAATATTCCCATCACGGTCGCGACGTCTTCCTTTCCCATTTCGGTACCGCATCTCGGAAACACTGGCGGAACAAACGGTCAACTCGACTCGCTGGATGATCGCCTTTTTGCTGCGCACATTCGCAATGGGAGATTATGGACGGCGCATAACATTGCAGTCGACGCGACCGGCGTCGCAGCTGCAAGCGGTGCCGGACGTCGCAACGCCGTCCGCTGGTACGAATTCGTTGTCCCTGTGGGTTCGGGCACGCCGACCGTTAATCAATCTGGCACTATTTTCGATTCCGCCGCGAGCAATCCAAAATTTCACTGGAACCCGACTGTCATGGTTTCCGGTCAGGGACACGCTGCTTTTGGGTTTAGTGTTGCGGGCAACAATGATCGCATAAATGCCGGTACAAACGGTCGTCTCGCAGGCGATAGTTTGGGCACACAGGGCGCCGTCTCGCTCTATACGAATTCGAGCACTGCCTACAATCCACCCGGAGATTCCGGTGGGCCGTTCGGAAGACGTTGGGGCGATTATTCGTTTACAAGTCTCGATCCAAACGACGACATGACAATGTGGACCGTGCAGGAGTACTGCGACGGCACAAACACATGGGGTACGCAGGTGGCAAAATTGTTGGCGCCGCCGCCAGCCACGCCAGCGAGCGCGAATCCGCCGAGCGTTGCCAGCGGCCAACCGTCGGTTGCAGTTACGATCACGGGTACGTCCACGGCGGGTTCCGGATTTTTTGATCCCGGCGCGGGATTTGCAAATCGAATCAGCGCGAGTGTCACCGGCGGTGTTACGGTCAATTCGGTTACCTACACCGACCCCACGCACGTGGCGCTGAATCTGAAAACCATCGGCGCTACCGGTGGAGCGAAAAACGTTACCGTCATCAACCCGGATGGACAATCGGCGATCGGTTCGGGGATCTTGAATATCACGGCCGGACCGCTGCAACTTCTGAGCGCGGTTTCCCGGAAGACTCACGGCGCCGCGGGTACTTTCGATATTGACCTGCCGATATCCGGTCCACCATTTGGAGTCGAGTGCCGCAGCACCGGCGGCGCTCATACTCTCGTCTTTACGTTTTCAAACAATGTCGTCAGTGGTAGTGCCAGCGTCACCACCGGCGTCGGTACGCCTGCGACCCCAACGTTCTCGGGCAATACGATGACAGTAAATCTAACCGGTGTGAACGATGTGCAGGTCATTGCTGTAACTTTGAATAATGTCACCGATAGCTTTGCCCAGGTGCTTCCGAACACTGCGGTGAGCATGAACGTTCTCAGCGGTGATACGAGTGGGAACAAGACGGTAAACGGAACGGATGTTTCGCAAACGAAGGGTCAATCGGGCTTCGTCGTGACCGGTGCAAATTTTCGCGAGGACGTTAACGTCAGCGGCAACGTTAACGGCACAGATGTTTCGATCGTGAAAGGGCAATCGGGGTCAGGGCTCCCGTAACCGTCAGCGAACTCGAACGCTACGAGCTGTTAAGATCGTGCCGTTCCAAAATCTGAATGTCCTGCCGCATTTTCGCCACACTCGAGTGCGGCAGTACGCCGTGGAAAATTACGCCCGGATAGACAAGACAATCACGGCCTAAAACCGAACCGGGATTGATTACGGCGTTACATCCAACTTCCGTTCGGTCGCCAACAATCGCGCCAAATTTCGTCAAACCAGTGGCGATATTCTCGTCGACGGCACTCACGAAAATTTCGCGGTGATCCAACTTAACATTGGAAAGAATTACGCCGGCCCCCAGATGCGAGCGATGACCCAGGATCGAGTCGCCCACATAATTAAAATGAGGCACCTGCGCTTCATCAAACAAAATGCAGTTCTTGAACTCACACGAATTACCCATCACCACGCCATCGCCCACGATCACATTTTCGCGCACGTAACATCCACTGCGCACCTGACAATTTTCTCCAATCCATGCCGGACCTTTTAGGACAGCGCCTTGTTCCACGACCGTACCGCGGCCAACGAAAACGGCGTTGCTGATAAACGGCTTGCCCATTAATTCGCCGAGCACCACCGGCTTCAATCGAAACTGCAGATAACTCGCGATCTGCCGCAGCGCGTCCCAGACATACTTCTGGTTTTCGAACAACTTCGCGTGACTCGTGTGATCGAGGCTAAGAAATTCTTCAGGTGCAAACATCAGGTCGCGAACTAAACGCCGCTGCGGCGACTCACCTTCTGGCCATCCTTCGTATCTCGCGCTTCCCAACCGCGCGCGCTCAATTCGTCGCGCAATTCATCACTTTTTTGCCAATCTTTTGCAAGCCTCGCCTGCACTCTCGCCTCCGCTAGTTTTGCGATCTCGGCCGGTAAGCCGGCTTCGGTCGGTGAAAGTGCAAGCACACTATCAATGCGATGCCACCAATCGATCCAGCTTCGCGCCTCTTCCGGCGTAAGCTTGCCGGTATCGAGGCGGCGATTCGTTTCTCGGATGGATTCGAATAGAAATCCGAGGGCAGCGGAAATATTCAGGTCGTCGTCCAGCGCTTTTTCAAAGTGCTCGTTAGGCTGATTCGTCGAAGAGTTCGCGATTGTGCCCGCGGCGTCGCGCAAACGCTCGAGCCAATCGTCAATCCGCGCCAGCGATTGGCGCGCTTCCTCCATTCCTTCCCACGTAAAGTTAAGCGGCGCACGATAGTGCACTCGCATCAGCGCGTAGCGAATCTCCCGACCGCTGTAACCTTTAGCGATCACATCACGCAGGGTGTAAAAATTGCCTAACGACTTTGACATTTTCTGCCCGTCCACCAGCAAGTGCGCGCAATGCAGCCAGTAGCGCACGAATTTTTTTCCGGTTACGCCTTCGGTCTGCGCGATTTCGGCTTCGTGATGCGGGAAAATGTTGTCGACGCCGCCGCAATGAATATCGATCTGGTCGCCGAGTAGCTCCGTCGCCATCGCGCTGCACTCGATATGCCAGCCGGGTCGCCCACGCCCCCACGGGCTGTCCCACGCCACATCGCCGTCTTCTTCGTCCCAGGCTTTCCAAAGTGCGAAGTCCCCGATGTGTTCCTTATCGTACTCGTCGTTCCGGACCCGGCCGGTTGATTGCAACTGTGTCAGATCGAAATGCGCCAAATGTCCGTAGGCCGGAAAATTCTTGATCCGAAAGTAAACCGATTTGTCTTCTGCTTGATACGCCAGCTCACGGTCGATCAGTTTCTGGATCATATCGATCATCTTCGCGATGTGCTCCGGCCCGGTCGCAGCGGGAAATTCATCCGCGCGTTTGATGCGCAACGTTTCGATGTCTTCGAAGAATGCGCGCTTGAATGGCGCCGTGAATTCCGCAAGCGCAACGCCCGCTTCGCGCGCGCCACGAATCGTTTTGTCATCCACATCAGTGAGGTTCATCACGCGATGAACCTTGTAGCCACGCAATTCAAGATGTCGCTGCAGCAGGTCCTCGAAAATGTAGGCGCGATAATTCCCGATGTGCGCGTAGCTATAAACCGTCGGCCCGCACGTGTACATTTTTACCGCGTCGCCTTTTTCGCTAAGCGGACGAAATTCTTCCAGCTCCCGCGAATACGTATTAAAAAAACGCAGCGCCATCTTAGAGCGGTGTCATCCCGAGCAAAGCGAGGACCTCACAAAGCATGGCGCGTTTTTTCGCGGCGGACAGTCATCGCCGCCTTATGTGCTTCTAGACATCCTCCACCAAAGCCGTCGCGATGGCGGCCATTCCTTCGCCGCGGCCTATCATGCCCAGGCCTTCGTTCGTCGTCGCTTTGACGCTGATGCATGAAACATCGCACGCTAGTGCGCCGGCGATTTTCTTTCGCATCATTGGAATATGCGGCTGCAGCACCGGCGCTTCCGCAATCATTGTCGCGTCAACGTTTAGCGCGCGCGCATTTTTTTCCGCAAGGAGAGAACGCACGTGCCGCAAAATCTCCAGGCTGCTGATTCCACGATTTGCTTCATCGGTATTCGGAAAATGGAGTCCGATGTCGCCTTCTCCCATCGCGCCGAGAAGCGCGTCCGCGATTGCGTGCGTGAGGACGTCCGCGTCGGAGTGGCCATCAAGACCGCGATCATGCAGGATCTCCACTCCACCGAGAATTAATTTTCGGCCTTCTACCAGCCGGTGGACGTCGTAGCCAATTCCAGAGCGAATCATAAGATCACAACTTTAAGTCGATCACGCCGTTGGAAGCAACAATACTGTATTTGTCTTTCATGTCGGTGCGTGGCCGCATGTCCACCGAACCGCCGGCAGTCTCAATTAAGATCCAACCGGCCGCGACATCCCAAAGACTGATTCCCTGTTCGATGTAAGCGTCGAAGCGACCGCACGCGACGTACGCCATATCGAGCGCTGCGCTTCCCATCAAACGGCATTTGCGCGCGCGATGCACCATCGATTGCAAAAGCGGCAGCCCGGATTCGATCGTCACGCCCGTCTTTGAGAGCCCCACCGAAATCACCGCTTCGCTCAACTCCGCCCGGTCGCTTACATGAAAGACGCGATCATTCAGTTTGGGTTCGCCGCTCTTTTGCACCGCCCACATTTCGTCGCGCATCGGATCGTAGATGACCCCGACAATAATTTCTCCCTGACAGCGCAACGCAATCGAGACGCAGAAATGCGGAATGCCGTAATAATAATTAACTGTGCCATCCAATGGATCGACCACCCATTGAAACTCACTCGCCTGATCGCCGACGATGCCCTCTTCGCCGTAGAGCGCGTGATGCGGAAAATTCTTCAGCAATAAATTTGTGATCAAATCCTGAGTTTGCACATCGATCTCGAGTTTGATGTCGTGTGCTTCCTTTGAGTTGACGCGGCGCGGCTGATGAAAACTTTTCCGCAATAAATCTCCGGCCTGGCGCGCGGCGGCGACCGCTGTGTCGAGATAATGCGTCATGCAATGAGAGTAATCGTTTTGGGTTTTTCCGCCGTGAAATTTTTCGCGCGACCGAATCGGTACAAAAAAATCGGGAGGAGAATTTGAGTCCTCCTCCCGGGTTGAAGTTGGGATTTATGATTCCGAAGATCCGGAACCGTTAGGAAGCGTCAGGCCTTAATGGCGTTTTTTCTTCGCCGCCTTTTTCTTGGCGGGCCTTTTTGCTTTTTTCTTTGCTGGCATCGACTATCCCCCCTTTCAATCCGCAATCGCGGTGGGTGTGTGAAGATGTTTGAATAACTTCACGTACACGGTTCAGTAATCATCACGTTTTTTTTGTCAAACTTTTTTCGCGCATGTTTGAAATTATTTTCACGAGTTCGCGCGCAATATTTTTTTTCGGCGCACGAGAAATTTTTTTGGTTTCACCGTTTCGGAAGAAAATCGTGACTTCATTTTGAGCAGATTCCATTCCGTAGTCGGAATTGCTTACGTCGTTAGCCACAATCATGTCGCAATTCTTCGCGCGTAGTTTTTTTTCTGCATTCGCGGCGACGTTTTCCGTCTCCGCCGCGAAGCCGACAACGAGAAACGAACGATCTTGATTCGCGACAGATGCGAGAACGTCGCGCGTCGGCACGAGATCGAGCGACAGTGCCGCAGATTTCTTCTTTAACTTTTGTTCCGAATATTTCGCCGGCTTGTAATCCGCGACCGCCGCGCACATGACGAGAACATCGCAATCGCGGATTGCTTTTTGAACTTCGCCGTACATTTCGTCGCTTGAGTTGATCGAGACGACGCGCGCATTTTCCGGTTCGCGCAAATTCACCGGTCCGGAAATCAATGTTACATCGTGACCGGCTTCAATCGCTGCTTCGGCAATCGCGTATCCCATTTTTCCGGAAGAGCGATTGCTCAGGAATCGCACCGGATCGATTGGCTCACGCGTCGGTCCAGCGGTGACGACGAATCTCATTGCCTGCAATTATTGAGTGGAATTGTCCGCAAAAAAGGCTGTCATCCTGAGCGAAGCGAAGGACCTCGCAAGTTACGACCCATTGCCGCAGTTCGTGAGGTCCCTCGCTTTCGCTCGGGATGACAACATGTAATCGCCCATCCTATGCGATCAAATTATCCTGGCGCGCGAGCAGGAACTCCACGCGAAAGGCAATGTCATCCACTTTCCATAATCGGCCGACGCCTTCGTAACCGCACGCGAGCATTCCTTCTTCCGGTCCGATGAATTCCGCGCCGCGCGCTTTTAATTTTTCAACGTTCTCCTGCGTCGCCGGATGTTCCCACATTTTTCCGTTCATGGCCGGCGCGAGCAGAATCTGCGCGTGCGTTGCCAGCGCAATCGCGGTGAGCGGATGACTCGCGAGTCCATGCGCGAGTTCGGCAATGATGTTCGCGGTCGCGGGCGCGATGAGAAGAAGATTGGCGCGGTCTGCGAGTTCAATGTGACCGGGCCGCCAGTTTTCCTTTTCGTCGTAGAAACTGGTCATGACCGGATTTTTGGAAAGCGTTTGCAAAGTCAGCGGCGTTATGAATTCCGTCGCGTCATTCGTCATGACAACGAAAACATCGTGACCTTGCTTAACGAGCAGACTGGCGAGTTCCGCAGACTTGTAAGCGGCGATCGAACCGGTGACGCCAAGCACTATTGATTTTGCCTGCGATTGCGGCTGCAGGATTTTTCGCGGCGCAGGCTTTTGCCGTTTCCGTTTTCCATTGCCGTCCATTTTATTTTCTCAGCTCAAAACCAATCTGCGGCTCGCGATACGTTCCGCTCCCATGATGTGGCGGAACTTCATCAAGTCCTCTTCCACGGATTTGCTGATGATGGTGTAGCGGTAATCGCGCCAAAGTTCCATCTCGCGCGCGGCGTTGACAAGGCGCAGTTCAATTTGCGGCGAGGTTTCCGTGCCGCGCTTAATCAGCCGGCGCCGTAACTCCTCCAGATCCGGCGGCATAATAAAAACGTCCGTGAGCGCCTGACGAATAAACGGATCGTCGAAATTGCGAATCGCGGCGGCGCCTTGCGTATCGATATCGATCAAAACATCGACGCCGTTTTTCAAATTCTCGAGCACGGGTTTGCGCAACGTTCCGTAAAAATCGCCGTGCACTTTTGCGTGTTCAAGGAATTCCTGCGCCGCCACGCGTGAGAGAAATTCGTGTTCGGAAATAAAATGATAATCTTCGCCCGGCAATTCGCCTGCGCGGGGAGCGCGTGTCGTGCAGGAAACCGAGTAAACAAAATCCGGCGTTTGCCGGAGCGCCGCGCAAAGCGTGGTTTTGCCGGCGCCGGACGGCGCGGAAACGACAAACAAAATCCCGTAACGCGTGAACTGCTTATTCAAGGTTCTGGATTTGCTCGCGGATTTTTTCCAGCTCCGCTTTGGAGGCAACGACATGCTGCGAAATATCGGCGTCATTCGATTTTGCGCCGAGTGTGTTGAGTTCGCGAAAAATTTCCTGGGTGATGAATTCGAGCGTGCGACCAACGGGCTCGTTCTTGCGCAAGTGATGGGCGAACTGCGCGAGGTGACTTTCCAAGCGGGTCAGCTCTTCAGAAATATCCGAGCGATCGGCGAAAAAGGAGATTTCCTTGAGCAATCGTTCGTCATCGATCGGGATGTTGAGGCCGGCTTTGTTGATACGATCGACCATGGCCTCGCGATGTCGTTTCACCACGTTTGGATACAGCGCGCGTATTTGTTTCAGCTCGGCGCGCACCATTTTAAGCCGATGAATCAAGTCTTTCGCGAGATGCTTTCCCTCGCTCTCGCGCATTTTGATTAACTCGGCGAGTGCGGTGTTGAGCGCGCGCTCGACTGCAGGCCAGACTTTGCTCGCGTCGATATTTTCCTCGGGCAATCGCATTACGCCCGGCGCCTGCAAAATAGTTCCGATCGTGATTTCACCCGGAGCGCTTAGTTCTTTTTGCAGCGCTCGCATCGCTTCGTGGTAGGAGCGGGCGAGCGCGGTATCGAGCGCGAGCGTGCGTGTGCCGTTTTCGCCGTTATGAAGAGCGACGACGACATTCGTGCGACCGCGCGATATTTTTTCGTTAATCGCCTGTCGAATGCGCGGCTCGAGTTCATTCAGGTCGCGCGGCAAATTAATGACGATGTCGCTTTGCTTACGATTTACCGAATTCAGCTCGACGCTGAATTTTGCACCATTGTGATCGACTTCGCCGCGGCCGTAGCCGGTCATGCTTCTCATCGTTAGTGAAGTTTCCGGAAAGAGTGGGCAAATAACAAATAGAAAACTGCGCCGGGGGGTTCGATGTAGTTCGTTAGGATCGTGAATTCCGTGACGATGAATCTTGTTCGCCGCTTTTCTGCCGGTTCACAAGAAGCTGATCAAGCGCGCGTCGATGCGGCGATGGCATCGGGATCGTAGGCAGCTCGCGGATGGGAAACCACTGTCTGAATTTGTGGACGCGAGGTGATGGCGTAGCGAAGACCGCGAGTGTGACGCGATGATGCGTGAACGGAAATTCAGAAATTTGAATGGGCGGTTGTCCCGGCGGCTCGGTTGCGAGAGTGGGGAGGATCCACAAACCGCGCCAACGTTTGCGCGCTTGCTCGAGAAGGACGCGGTCGCGCCGGAAATTAAATGAATGCAGTTCTCGTAATCGTTTCTGGCCGGCAGGAGACTTCTTAATTGGAAGCAGCGCCGGATTTTTTGCGCGACAAAAGTCGCGGACCGGACAAATCGTGCATTTTGGAGTGCGCGTGCAGACAATCGCCCCAAGATCCATCAGCGCCGAATTATGCATGCGCGCGCCGCGTCGTGGAATAAGCTGCGCTGCGATTTTCCAAAGTTCATTGCGTCCAGTGTTGTCATCGATGGGCTGTCGCAGATCGAAAATGCGTGCCAGCACGCGACCGATATTCGTTTCGACGACGGGAACCGCCCGATCGAAAGCGAAAGCGGCGATCGCGTTCGCGGTGTAACGGCCTGCGCCCGGCAACTCTGCCAACTCTTCGGGCTGGCGAGGAAAAGTGCCGCGATATTTGCTTCTCAGGATTTTCGCAGCGGCATGCAAATTACGAGCACGTGAATAATAACCCAATCCCTGCCAGGCGTGCAGGACCTCCGATTCGGAAGCGCGCGCAAGCTTTTCAATATTGGGAAATCGACGGAGCCATCGCTCATAATAAGGAATGACTGCGGAAACCTGGGTTTGTTGCAGCATTACTTCCGAGACGAAAATGGCGTAGGGATCGGAAGTTCGCCTCCATGGGAGATCGCGACCGTTGTTTCGATACCAGCGCAAGAGCCGACGGCGAAATTGAGCGGCTTCTTTTTCTGAGAGATGTTTCGCTTCGCTCAACATGACGCGCTAAGAGATGCAACCGTGAACGTTTTCACCGCACTGCTCAATCAAGAACAGGTCGAGAAATTGCGTGCGCTCCTGGATCAACTCGGTTTCACGTTTTCGCTGAAACCGTACACGATATTTTTTGGACAGAAAAACAAGCTGAGCATCGCCGTTTACGAGAAGGGCCCCAAGGTTCTTGTGCAAGGCAAAGGCGTAGAAGAGTTCGTGCAATTCGAACTGGAACCGAAAATTTTGGGCGAGGCCCGGCTCGGTTACGAAGAAGTGCATTCACCGGAAATGTTCGAGCCGCATTTTGGAGTAGATGAAAGCGGGAAGGGAGATTTTTTTGGCCCGCTGGTTATTGCGGGAGTCTATGTCGATCGCGGGATCGCGCGGAAATTTCTCGAGGCCGGCGTGCAGGATAGCAAGCGGATCAGTTCGGATGCGCGAATTCACGCGCTCGCGGAATCGATCCGGAAAATCGCCGGCGGCTTATACGAAGTGGTTCTGATCGGGCCGGAGAAATATAATGAGCTTTACGTTAAGTTTAAAAATCTCAATGCCCTGCTTGGATGGGGGCATGCTCGCGTGATCGAGAATTTGCTGGCAAAGAAGCCGGATTGTCCGCGTGCCTTGTCCGATAAATTTGCCGACGCCCGCGTGATTGAGAAAGCCCTTCTCCAACACGGGCAGTCCATCAAGATGGAGCAGCGAACCAAAGCCGAATCCGATCCAGCGGTGGCCGCGGCCTCGATTTTGGCACGGGAAGGTTTTGTGAACTGGCTGGAAAAACGGGGACGTTCGCTGGGGTTTCGACTGGGGAGAGGCGTCTCGGCGACAGTCAAAAAAACAGCGGCCGAGATCGTGGCGGCAAACGGCGCGGCCGCCCTGCGGCAGATCGCAAAAGTTCATTTTCGCACGGCGCACGAGGTGGCTCCCGACCAATTTGCTGCTCCGCCACCGCGGCGCGAGTGGCGAAAATAATTTCCCTCGGGGAAGCGGGCAAGCTTCCTGCTCTCATTTGTCCACTGTCGTGGAAACCAGATTGCTCATACTGAATGCCGACCCGGTTTTTCAAGATCGCGCGCTCGGAATTTTTGATATGATGGACGAGGTCGAGACGCGAATTGTCCGCACAATGGCGGAAGCCGTTTTCGTTTTGCTCGCCGAGAATTTCGACGTTTTTGTGGTTGAAGGCGAGAGCGCGGTTGCATTCGAACAGGCGACGAGCGCGCGGCAGCATTTTCCTTCCCTTCGCATCGTTTGTCTGACGCCCAAGCCGCATGACTCCGACCTCGTCATGGATGCGCAACAGCAGAAAATCACACATCTTTCCGTGGAGCGAAGCGAAAATTATTTGCGCCATCATTTGCGCAACATTATCCGCTCGGTGGGAAATCAAGTCGTAATTCCGGCGGAGGGAATCGATCCGTGCCATTCGTTGATCGGAAATCTGAATCAATTTTCCGCGGCGGAGATTTTACAGATGAGTTGTCTGGGACAACGCAGCGGCCGCTTCACATTCAAGTCAGCGCGAGGAAACAGCGAGATTTATCTGCAGCTGGGTTCGATTCGACATGCTGTTTTTGGAACCTTGGAGGGAGAAGCGGCCGTCGCGGAAATTTTCCGGTGGCGGCAGGGTCGCTTTTATTTCGAGGAAGGTATCATCAGCCAGGTGCAGACGGTCGATCGGCCATGGGCACATCTCTTGATCGACAACTTACAGAAGCTCGACGAAACGCTCGAGCTCGTGACGGCTAAAAGTCACCGATGAGAGACCGGGAACTCGAAAGTCGTCTACGTTTGCTCACGCTCCAGTTGGAAAACTGGAAAAAATTGCACGACTTGATTACGTACGGTCTGGACAAGGCGAAGCCGATCATTTCCGCCGAGCAGGAACGCCAGTTTACCGAAATTCGCGGCAATCTTTTGCAGGAAACAGAACACGTCCTCACGGAAGTGGGTCTGTTAGGGGAGATTTCCGGCAAAGCGATGAACGTCCTGCAACGTTGCGTATCCATTCGCGGTGTCCGGGAGTTGTCGAACGAGGAAGTGCGCCGGCTCGAGTCGGAATGGAATGGTGTTTTCACAAAACTCGGGATTGCACAAGGGCAACTCAAATCGCGCCGTAAGTCGCTGTCACGCCAAACGGCGTTTGCCTATTATTTCGCGCGATTCTTGCAGCGGCCGGCCTGAGTTTCTTACTCAACCGCCTTCGCCTGCGTGGCTTCCGGCGGGAAAATAGTTTAGGCCGTTAAGAATTATAACCTTCTTTTTTCGGGAACTTTCCGCTCAAATCGGGGGCGGGACTCGATTCTAATATAAAATATGGCCAAGCTCACCAAGCGCGACATTGTTGTCGCAATCAGCAATCAGACCGGCATGGTGCAGGCGCAGGTCTTTGAAGTGGTGCAGCGCACCCTCGATCACATCACGAACAGTCTGGCTAACAACGTTGCAGTGGAGCTGCGCAACTTTGGCGTGTTTCAGCCGCGCCTGACAAAGCCGCGCGTTGGGCGCAACCCCAATGAGCCCGGCAGCAGTTTCGTTATTCCCCCGCGCGCGACTGTTAAATTCAAAGCTGGCAAGATCATGCGCCAACGCGTGGAAAAACTTTCCCGCGAATTGAAGGAAGCCGCGGAGAAGCGCGAGAATTCGCTTCCCAACAACGCACCGACGACGACTGGCTCGGACGTCTAGCTGCCGTTCGGTGATTGTGCGGCCGAAGTGGAAGCCGTTTCCGGGTCGAGTATCCTTTTGATGGCGAGTTCCAGGCGCTCGAAATTGATCGGCTTCGTCAGGTGTTCGGAAAATCCGGCGTCTCGCGCCCGCGTGACGTCATTTTCCATTCCAAAGCCGCTCAAGGCGATCCCGCGCAAATCTTTTGTCGCGCGCAGTTCCTGCATCAGCTCGTAACCGCTACGGTCTGGAAGTCCGATGTCGCTAATGATCAGGTCGAAATTTTCTTCCGAAGCTTTTTTTACCGCTTGTTCCGCAGAATTCGCGATGGCGACAGCATATCCACGACGCTCGAGCATCATTTTCATTCCGACGCACGTGTCGTGGTGATCGTCCACCACTAACAAGCGACGCGTTTGAGCATGATCATCTAGTTTTTCTGGGGCGGGACTCGGTTCTCGCGGTTTATCTTCAGCGCGTACTCGGACCGGCGCGTCCACCGCCTTGAGCGTGACCGTGAATGTCGAGCCTTTGTCCTTTCCCGGGCTTGCGACTTCGATTTCTCCGCCATGTGCTGCAATCATTGCCTTGGAAATGGCAAGGCCAAGACCCAGACCGCCGAATCGGCGAGTGATCGAGCTTTGTCCCTGCTCGAAAGCGTTGAAGATCTTGCTCAACTTCGCTTCTTCGATGCCAATGCCCGTGTCAGTGATCTTGATTTCGATCTCGGCGGGAGATGGATTGAAGGTTTCGATCACAATCCGACCTTCTGCCGGGGTAAACTTGACCGCGTTCTTAATGAGATTCCAAAATACTTGCTGCAAACGTGCGGGGTCGGCTTCGGCATAAGTCCGCTCTGCGCGTAAACGGAATTCGACGTGCTGGTTTTTCCCCGCGATTTCTTCACGACAGATTTCGTAGGCGCGTTGAAGGATTTCGTGAACGCTGGCAACTTCGAAAGTGAGTTGGAGTTTGCCTTTTGCGATGCGTGTGACATCCAGCAGATCGTCGATCAAGCGCGCTTCCAATTCCACATTCCTGCGAATGACTTCAAGTGCATGACGCGTTTCAGGAGCGTCGGCGCTAGTCGCTTCGAGTTCTCCCACCATGGCGATGACCGGTGAAAGCGGATTGCGCAGCTCGTGAGAGAGGAGCGCGAGGAATTGATCTTTAGCGGCATTGGCTCCGATCAATTCCTTCCGCAGAGTAACGTCGCGCGTCTTGTCTTCTACCAGATAAAGCACGCCTTGGATTGTCTGTTGCGCTCCCTGGAGTCGGAGAAGATTCACGTTCACGTAACGTGTGGCACCGCTGACGTCGGTGAATGGATGTTCGATGAGCTGGAATGGAGCTCCAAAACTAAGAACTTTTTCGATGGCCTCTTTCGGGGCGATCTTTACCTCGTCGTAAGTCGCTTCACTGATGTCTCTGCTTTTCGGCAATTGCCCAAAGCGCTTGGCCATTTGTTCGAAAGCGTCGTTAGCCGTGAGAAAATTATGCGAACGCGGATCCACGAGCGCGATACCGCTGGGCATGTTGGCGAGAATTTTCTCGTTGAAAATAATCTCCCGCTCGATTCGACGCGCCGCCTCTGTTTGCCGTCGGTAAAATTTACCGAAGAGCCACGCCGCCAATCCTGTCCCCGCAATCAACCAGGCAACAGGCCACATCAGTTTTTGCAAGAGATCCTGCAAGGGTTGGTAGGCGACCTCCCTTGGCTGCGCGACGACCGCCGTCCAGCCGCTCGTGTCTATGGGGCTGAATGCATAGAGGTTTCCATGCCGTTCGAGATGTGGGTTTTTGCTTCGGCGAAATTCCGCGATCAGACTGTCGTTATCGGCTGTACGAAGGCTGGTATTGGCGCGGAAGTCTTTTGTAAACAGCGCCGCTCCGCTTTGATCGAAGACCTGGCAAAAGGATTGATCGGTAAATCCGATCGTGGATAAGCGGCGCCCAATGCGTTCGACCAGGACCGAAACGCCCAGGAATCCAACGACTCTACCATCCTGCGTGCGCACGGCCCCGACGATGTCGGAAACGAGCCGATGATCGGGTTCGCGCGGATGGACTTGCGAAACATATGCTGCCGAAGTGGCGAGGGCTCCCTCACGCCAAAGCCTGGAGAAGAAATCCTGGCCCATGAGATCTGGAACAGCGGGCACTGATCCTACAAGACGACCATCAATGTCCGTAAGGAACATCCCATCAATGCGGGGATGGGAAAAATAAGTTTGACCCACCCATTGCTGCCCAGCCGCCTGCGGATCGGCCGCGGTCAGAATCTCCGCGAGGTTAGGCTGGTTCTGGTAATACTCGACGACGTTGTTCTTTCCTGCGAGATCGTCCCCGACCAGATGGGCGATTAGCTGCACGAACGTTTGCCGGTCGCGGAGAATCTTGTTTTCCAGCGTTCTGGTCAGAATCGTGTAGGAAACCGCCAGCATCAGGATCGAAGGCACCCAGCCTGCGAGCAGAATGGCCACCACGATATTGACCCGCTCGAAGCGATTGCGGCTGGTGTAGGTAACTTTACCCGGCGATTCCATCATTCAATTGATCGGCGCAGTCCGTGGAAGGGGCAAGGGCATACAACGTCGGTGCTTTATTGATTCGTTTCAACGGGTTGGTTTGATTCCCGCGCTTCGTCATGAATTTTCTTTATTTCTGGCAACGCGGGCGCACTAGATTGCCGGGTGTGAGCGCAGGGACTAAGCGGGGGAGCCGAGGGCGACCAGGGAGCCCGTCCGGTGCGTTCTTTAGGAGTGCAGTTTTACGAGGTAAAACGCCATTTTTTGATTTGACGGTGGGCCGGGAAGCGGCATCATGTCGCCCTTGCCGGGTCTCTCTGCGGCAGTTACTTAAACTATTATGCACGGCAGTGTTGGCTACCTGGTCTGGACGATTTGTTACTTGACCGTCCTGTTCGGACTTTCCGCGTACGGGATTCACCGCTACGTCATCATCTATCTCTTCCTTAAGAACAGGAAGAGGGCAGCGGTGCCGGCGGCGCATTTCGAGCGGCTGCCGAAAGTCACGGTCCAGTTACCGATCTACAATGAGATTTATGTGGTTGAGCGGCTGCTCAAGTCAGTGAGCGAACTGGATTATCCGCGTGAGCTTTTGCAAATTCAGGTGCTCGACGATTCGACGGACAACACTCGTGAAGTCACCGCTTCATGCGTCGACGAATTGCGTCAGCGTGGATTTGATGTCGAGCTGATCCATCGCACCGACCGGGTCGGATTCAAAGCAGGAGCACTGGAGACCGGCCTCAAATCAGCAAGTGAATTTGTCTGTATTCTCGATGCCGATTTTGTCCCACCGAAGGATCTTTTGCGACGAACGGTGGATTTTTTTACCGACCCGAAGGTTGGCATGATCCAAACGCGTTGGGGACATTTGAACCGGTGCTACTCGATGCTCACTCGAGTGCAGGCGATGTTCCTCGATGGGCATCTTCTGCTCGAGCAAACCGCGCGCAGCCGGAGCGGGCGATTCTTCAACTTCAATGGCACAGCCGGCCTCTGGCGCCGTTCCTGCATCGAGGAGGCGGGAGGCTGGCAGCACGACACGCTTACCGAAGATCTCGATCTGAGCTATCGCGCGCAGCTCGCGGGTTGGAAGTTTGTATTCCTGCCGGATGTGGTTACCCCCGCCGAGCTTCCCGTTGATATGAACGGCTTCAAATCGCAGCAGCACCGCTGGACGAAAGGCTCGATCCAAACCTGCAAAAAACTGCTACCCACTATCTGGCGCAGTAAGTTACCATTGTTGATCAAGCTGGAAGCCACGGGTCATTTGATGTCGAACTTCGCGTATCTGCTGCTCGCTTGTCTTTGCTTCCTCTTGCATCCCTCGACCGGCGGTCCCACGGGCTGGGTTCGAACTTTTCTCATCGACGTCCCAATTTTTCTTACGGCGTCGCTTTCCGTGACGGTCTTTTATATTTGTGCGCAGCGCGAATTGAATCCGCGCACCTGGATGAGGGAAATATTATTGCTCCCTTGCCTCCTCGCCCTTGGCGTCGGCCTTTCGCTCAACAATGCGCGCGCAGTGCTGGAAGCGATGTTCAATCATCACTCCGATTTCGCGCGCACGCCCAAGTACGGAATCGAGCGGAAAGCTCAGGTGTGGCGCGATTGCAAATACATGCCGCTAAAGTCGCTGCTGCCGATCTTCGAATTGGCGTTCGCAGCCTACTTCACCTACTTCGTGTGGTTCGCGATCGAGCACGCGCAATATCTTTCGCTCCCATTTCTCGTCATGTTCCAGGGCGGTTTTCTTTACGTCTCGCTTTCGTCCCTCGCGCAGTGGTGGCCCAAGTTTACCATCGGCGCTGCGCGCAACGCGGCGGCAATTCCAGCGTGACAATGCAAAAATCTCTGATAAATACCCGCCCGATGCTTCGTTCCGCCGTTTATCTTTTCGCGCTGCTGCTATTTGGCGCGACCCTGAACGCTGGCATTGTTGTAAATCCCGATTGCGTCATCGTCAGCGTGCGCGACCAAAAACTTATGCTCGTACAAGGCGGCAGCGAGGTTGCACTCTATCCTGTCTCAACTTCCAAGTTTGGACTCGGCGATGCCTGGGGCCGAATGACTACGCCGCTCGGTTTTCTTCAAGTCGCGCAAAAGATTGGCGATAATGCACCGGTGGGGGGCGTTTTTCACAATCGTCGTTTCACCGGCGAAGTGATCCAGCCCAATGCGCCGGGGCGCGATCCGATTACAACGCGCATCATCTGGCTGCGCGGTCTCGAAGCGGCGAATGCGCACGCCTTTGCCCGCTGCATTTATATTCATGGAACGCCACAGGAGAAATTCATAGGACGTCCCGCCAGCTATGGTTGCATTCGCATGAAGTCGAGCGATGTCGCGGAGCTGTATAGTCGCCTCACAATTGGAACGCTGGTGCGGATCGTGCCCGATCGCTTGCCCAAAGTGCGAAAGGCGAAAGCTTTTCGCAGCACGCCGAATGAAGGTTCGCAGTTCGGCATTCTTGCGCCCGCTGGCAAAAGTATGGTGAACGAACGCGGACTTCATTGGAAGGATAAGACCTGATCGAAGTCGTCAGGCAAAAGCAAAAATGGCAAACACGAAATCCGCAGCAAAACGCGCACGCCAAACGGCACGCCGCACTTTACATAACCGTAGCGTTCGTTCCCGTCTGCGCGGAATGCAGAAACGCGCTTCCGGCGCAAACGCCAAATCTGATCCTAACGAGATTCGCACGCTTATCTCGGCGATCGATAAGGCGGCCAAGCGTGGCATCATTCATCGCAACGCTGCAAACCGGCGCAAAGCTCGTCTGAACAAACTGGCGAAGGCCGCCGCTTAGTCGTCGCTGCGGCAAATCAGCTTTGCATATCGCGCAGGACGGATAAAATTCCTGCGATGATTCCTGCTTTCCTGCTCGTTTTGTTTGTCGTCGCCTACCGCATCGTCGCGGGGCTCTTGATTACTTCCGGCGCCGGCTGGCTTTCTAACTTTGCTCCCTTCGCTGCCATCGCGCTTTGCTGTGGCGCCTATTTTCCGCCGCGCCTCAAGCTGTCGGTTCCGCTCGTCGCGCTATTTATTTCGGATGTGGTGCTGAATGTTTACTACGCCGCGCCGATGTTCACGGGTCATATCGTGGGACGCTATCTCGCACTGGCGGTCATCGGGTGCATCGGCATTTTGTTGCAGAACCGCGCTTCACTGAAAACACTGCTTCCGGCTTCGATCGTTAGCTCGAGCCTGTTCTATTTCGTCAGCATTGTTTTTTCCTGGGTAAGCGATCCAGGTTACGTGAAGAATTTTGCCGGCTTGATTCAGGCGCTTACCGTTGGTTTGCCGCAATATAGCGCGACGCCCTCCTGGATGTTTTTCCGGAATTCGCTCGTGAGCGATCTGCTTTTCACCGTCGCTTTTGTTGCCTGCATGAATTTCGCCAGGAACGCGGAACGTTCGCGCGCAGCCGCGACGATGCCGCGAGCGGCCTAACCACTCATGCAGCGCGCGGAGCAACGCGACGAAGTCGACATGCTCGCGCTGATGCTGTTGATCCGGCGTTTTGAAGAACGCGCCAGTCAGCAATATCAGTCGCAAAAAATCGGTGGGTTCTGCCATCTCTACATCGGCCAGGAAGCCGTGGTGGTAGGCGCGCATGCAGGTACGCGCGATGACGATTACTTCATCACTGCTTACCGCGATCACGCTCATGCGCTGGCGCGCGGAACATCAGCCGACGCCTGCATGGCTGAGCTTTTCGGCAAGGAGACCGGTTGCTCGCGCGGCCTCGGCGGTTCCATGCACTTTTTCGATCGCAAAAATAATATGTACGGTGGGCACGCCATTGTCGGAGCGCACGTGCCTCTCGCCTGCGGCCTCGCATTTGCCTGTAAATATCGCGACGAAGACCGCGTGACGCTTTGCTTTTTCGGCGACGGCGCGATCAATCAAGGCGCATTCCACGAGGCGCTAAACCTTGCCGCTCTCTACAAACTGCCGGTTGTCTTCATTTGCGAAAATAATCTGTTCGCCATGGGAACGTCCGTGAAGCGTTCCACTTCACTCAAGCAAATTGTCGATCGCGCTGAAGGTTACGATATCCCCGGCGAAATCGTGGACGGCATGAACTTTCGCGAGGTGCGCGATAAAATCGGGGAGGTTGTTGCTTCGATTCGCAAAGATTCGCATCCAGCTTTTATCGAAGCGCGGACCTATCGGTATCGTGGTCATTCGATGTCCGACCCGGCGAGCTATCGCACCAAACAAGAGCTGGAGAAATATCGCCTCGATGATCCGATCACGCGCCTGCGGGCCCAGCTGACGCGTGAGGGGAATTTGACTAACGAGCAATTTGACGCGCTCGATAAGCGCGCGAAAGAAGCGGCGAGCGCGAGCGTCAAGTTCGCCGAGCAAAGTCCGGAACCGCCGCTGGAGAAACTTTACGATTACACGTACGTGCCATGACGATGCAGATGCGCGAGATTACTTATCGGCAGGCGCTCAACGAGGCCCTCGCGGAAGAACTCGAGCGCGATGCCGATGTTTTCCTCATGGGCGAAGAAGTCGCCGAATACAACGGCGCTTACAAAGTGAGCCAGGGTTTGCTGGAACGCTTCGGACCGAAACGCATCATCGATACGCCGATTAGCGAAAACGGTTTTTCCGGCATGGGTGTCGGCGCCGCGATGTGCGGGTTGCGCCCGATCATCGAGTTCATGACTTTCAGTTTCTCGCTCGTTGCATTCGATCAGGTCGTGAACAACGCGCCGAACATGCTCACCATGTCTGGCGGACAATTCAATATTCCGATTACGTTTCGTGGGCCGAACGGACCCGCGCATCAACTTGGCGCGACGCACTCACACGCCACGGAATGTTTGTATGCGAATGTTCCCGGCCTCAAGATCTGCACGCCCGCTACTCCGCGCGATGCGAAAGGTTTGCTGAAAACGGCGGTGCGGGACAATAATCCGGTTCTCGTTCTCGAAGCGGAGCTTCTCTACAGTTCGAAGGGCCTGGTGGAGCCGTTGGAGACCGAATTGCTGATCCCGCTCGGTGAGGCCGAAGTGAAACGGGAAGGCAGCGATGTCACCGTGATTTGTTATGCGCAAACGGTGCCGCTCGCATTGGCGGCCGCAGAAAAACTCGAGGACGAAGACATCAGTGCCGAGATCGTCGATTTGCGCTCAATTAAGCCGCTCGATGAAAAAACGATTTTTGCTTCCATCGCTAAAACACATCGCGTTGTGATTATCGAACAAAACCGGCCATTCTGTGGCGTGGGCGCGGAAGTTTGTTACCGCATTCAAAAAGGTATTTTTGATGAGCTCGATGCACCGATCGAACGCGTTTCACAGGAGGACGTGCCCATGCCGTACAATGAGCGCCTGGAAAAGGCCGTGCTGCCGAGTGCAGACAAATTGATCGCTGCGGTGAAAAGGGTTTGCTACGCCTAACGAGTCATGCCTGAAATCCAAATGCCCAAACTGAGCGACACGATGACGGAGGGAACACTCGTCGCGTGGAAAAAAAAGAAAGGCGACAAAGTTTCAGCCGGCGAAGTCATCGCGGAGATCGAGACGGACAAGGCGACGATGGAATGGGAATCTCCCGAAGATGGAGTTCTCACCGATATTTTTGTTGAGGAAGGCGGCAAGGTAAACGTCGGCGACAGGATCGCGTTTATTGGTGAAGAAGGCGAAGAAGCTTCGCCTTCTGAGAAGGAAAAGCCCAAAAAGGAAGAAAAGAAACCTCAGGCCGAAACGGAGAAACCAGCGCCCGGGCAGGAAGAGAAAAAAGAGACTATTCCGCCACAGGAAACGCAGAAGACGGCAAAACGCGAGGAACCGAAGAAACAAGAAAGCCCCAAGCCATCATCAGCGACCGGCGGCGAAGCGCGTGTGAAAGCTTCGCCGGTCGCGCGACGCGTGGCGGCTGAACTGGGCGTTGATCTGACGAGCATCAAAGGGACCGGCCCCGAGGGTCGTGTGACGGAAACCGATGTGCGTGCCGCGGCGAAATCAAAAGACGGTGCGCCGCAGAAAAGCTCCGCTCCGGCGGTTTCATCCCTAATCAAAGCCGGCCAGGGAACGCGGATCAATCTTTCCGGAATGCGCAAAGGCATCGCGGAACGTCTCGTCGCAAGCAAAGGGCCGGTTCCGCATTTCTATCTCAACATCGATATCGACGCCGGGCCGCTCATGGCTGCGCGCGCCGAATTGAAATCGGCAGGGGAAGGCGCCGATGCCTCGAAAATCACGGTGAATGATTTTGTTCTCAAAGCCGCAGTGATGTCCGCCGTCAAAGTTCCCAGAGTCAACGCATCATTTGATAACGACGCGATCGTGCAATACGCCGATGTTGATCTTGGCGTCGCGGTCGCGATCGACGATGGATTGCTCACACCAGTCATTCGCGCTGCGCAAAACAAATCACTGCGCGAGATCAGCGAGATGGCGAAAGACCTGGCGCACCGCGCGCGCAACAAACGAATGAAGCCTGAAGAATTTCAGGGCGGCAGTTTTACCGTTTCAAATCTTGGCGGGATGGGCATCGACAGTTTTTCCGCCATCATCAATCCGCCGCAGGGTTTCATTCTCGCTGTCGGCGCAATTTCAAAAAAGCCGGTCGTCGATAATTGCGATCAAATTGTTGTTGGCCACCGCATGTCGATCTGGATGAGCTGCGATCATCGCGTCATCGACGGCGCGCTTGGCGCGGAATATCTAAAAGAACTTCGCCATCTTCTCGAAAATCCCGCGCTGTTGCTGGTTTAACTGAATCTGGAAGCGCACGGGCGCCCGCCGGCGTGCGATCGCCTGGCACCTCCGACCCTCAGGAATGAGTCAAGTGTAAGTCAAGCTTTTGGTCAACCCTTTAGCTCGAAATCCCGCGACTTTTATACATGTTTCCTCGCATACGCGTGAACTAAAAACCTGACTTACACTTGACTCATTCGGTCGCTGAATTGCGTTCCAGCTTGACCAATAACTTGACTTACGCTTGACTAATCCGCGTGAGTTATTCGCCGATCTATACCATCACGCCATTCCTCCTCTCGCGAGTGGAGGAGGTCGCGGCGCTGCGCGAACGCATTTTGGCCGCGGCCGTGCAGGTGCCTTGGATTCCTGCTTTGCAGAAAGACACCCGCATCCGCAACGCCCATTCTTCCACCGCCATCGAGGGCAATCCACTGACGCTGGAACAGGTGCGCGCAATCGAAGAAGGCCGCGAGATTCCGGCGACCGCACAGCGCCCGCGCCGCGAAGTGGCGAATTACTTCGCTGGTCTGCGCTTCGTCGAAAAAAGCGTAAGCGTGAAGCAAATCACGCGCACACATGTATTGAAATTGCACCGCGTCATGGCTGGCGAAGTGATGGACCAGGGAAAAGCGGGCGAATATCGCACCATGCGTGTCAAAGTCGGTGGCTACATCGCGCCGCCACCAGAAAAGGTCGAGCCGATGATGTCAGACTTGCTCGCTTGGTGGAATAAAGACGCGCCCAACGTTTCTCCCATCCTCAGCTCGGCCATCGTGCATCATCAATTTGAAATCATTCACCCGTTTGCCGATGGCAACGGTCGGGCCGGCCGCATGCTCAGCCTGTGGGAGCTTTACCGGCGCGGTTTCGACAACCACCACATTTTTTCCATCGACGAGTTCTATTGGGAAGACCGGCCGCGTTACTATGCGGCCTTGGAAAATGTACGACAGGAAGAAGGCGATCTCACCAGTTGGCTCGAATACAACGCGGAAGGATTGCGTGCCACACTCGAGCGCGTCTGGAGCCGGATCCAAAAACTGACCGCGCGCGGGGGAAAAGCAAAGTTGGTGCTGCGGCCGAAACAGGAGCAGCTCCTCCATCTCTTACGCGAACACAAAGCGCTGACCCCGCGCGAAATCTGGGACGCAATCGGTGTATCGAAGCAAGGCGCACTCGATTTATTGCGGCCGCTGATCAAAGCTGGTCTTGTGCGCCGGATCGGAACAAAGAAGACCGGCCGTTACGTCTTAAGATGAATATCAACCATGGATCGCTCTACAAACCGTACCCGTGCTGCAGAGATTCTGGCGTCGAGCGGCTCAGAAAAATTCCGGAAAACTGGGAAGTGAACAGGCTGAATTCTTTTGCTTGGATTCAGTTAATTAGAAGAACTCCCGCGCTGCTCGTTTAGACCTACGGCATCGTCGTTTCCCAGATCATAAAATCGTCCAGCTCCTGCTTCGTTCGTTGGAGCGCGAGCGCCAGAATGGTCGCATCATCGAGGAAGCCGATCGCGGGAATTGCATCGGGAATTACATCGAGCGGGCTGACGACATAAATGACGGCGGCAATAATGATGACGAGTGTGCTTTCGGCGATGAGGCGGTAATCGCCGCGATAGTAGGCGCGAATCAAACGCAGCATCGTCTGGAGATATGGCCAGGTGTCTTTGAATGATTCTTTCGGCAAAGACTTCGCCTGTTTGGCCGCTTCCTGAAAGAGCGCGCTCAAGCGCTGGGAATCGTTGACATACGTTTTCGCGTTCCACACCGCTTGTGCGAACGCCGTTTCGAGCCGTGATTGTAGCGAAGCGCCCACGCCCGTATCCGTTTTTATCTTCGGCTTAGGCGTCTTCTTCGCTGGCCGCTTTTTAGCCTTCGTCTTTTTCATTTTCGGTAATCAAAGCAGCTCTATCCATTGCTGAGAAGCCGATTCGTTAACGAGGTTCCTTGATTCGATCCGTTGCGTCAGCCAATCTGGCGACTTCAGGATCTTCAGTAGTAGATGATCGACACGCACACACCGTGAATATTCTCGGCATCTCGGCCTTTTATCACGACAGCGCGGCCTGTCTGGTGCGCGATGGAGAAATTGTCGCGGCGGCGCAGGAGGAACGTTTCAGTAGAAAGAAACACGACGAGAGATTTCCGCACGATGCAGCCCGTTACTGTTTGGAAGCAGCTGGCCTAACGAGTGGATCCAATCTTGATTTGGTAGCGTTTTACGAAAAGCCCTTCCTGAAGGCCGACAGATTGTTTTCTACTTATCTGGCCGTAGCACCGCGCGGATTGCCATCATTCCTCAAAGCGGTGCCGGTGTGGGTGAAACAAAAGATTTGGATCAAAGATATCATCCGCAAGGAGCTTGAATTTGAAGGTGACATTCTTTTTCCGGAGCATCACGAATCGCACGCGGCCTCTGCGTTTTTTCCTTCACCGTATTCAGAAGCAGCCATCCTTAGTGTCGATGGCGTCGGCGAATGGACGACGACAAGCATTGGTCGCGGTCAATCGAATCGCGTCGAGCTCCTGAGCGAATTGCAGTTTCCACATTCGCTCGGATTGCTTTATTCCGCTTTCACTCAGTATCTCGGTTTTCGCGTTAATTCGGCGGAGTACAAAGTGATGGGCCTCGCGCCTTACGGTCAGCCTCGTTTTGTTGATCGCATCCTGTCTGATCTTTTGGATCTGAAAGCGGACGGTTCGTTCCGACTTAATCTTCGCTACTTCGATTTCATAGCGGGTTTGCGAATGACGAACGAAGCGTTTGCTCAACTATTCGAAGACGCACCGCGAAAACCAGAAACAGAAATAACGCAGCGGCACAAAGACATTGCACGTTCCATCCAGGCCGTGACTGAAGAAGTAATGTTACGAATGGCGCACCATGCGTACGAAATTGTTGGAACGCAAAATCTCTGTCTTGCGGGC
Source organism: uncultured Verrucomicrobiae bacterium (assembly GCA_963824795.1). Lineage (GTDB taxonomy): Bacteria > Verrucomicrobiota > Verrucomicrobiia > Chthoniobacterales > UBA10450 > JBBQFI01. Next base: position 29,087 of record CAWGQU010000021.1, read on the forward strand.
GGTGTGGCTTTGAACTGCGTCGCGAACAGCGGCATTCTCCGCCACGGTCCGTTCAAAAATATTTGGATTCAACCGGCGGCCGGAGATGCCGGCGGAGCGATCGGAGCAGCGCTCGTCGCCTGGCATCATCATTGCGAGAGGCCACGCACAAGTTTGCTCGATGCCGATGCCCAAAGCGCTTCGCTCCTTGGGCCTGCGTACGAGGTGAACGAATTTCTTCGACGTGAAAAAATTCCGCACACATCTCTAAGGGACGATGAGCTGATGCCGCGTGTCGTGAGGCTTCTCGAACAAGGCGGTGTTGTCGGCTGGTATCAGGGCCGAATGGAATTTGGACCACGCGCCCTCGGCAATCGATCGATTCTGGCCGACGCGCGCCGGCCCGAAATGCAGGAGAAATTGAATCGCAAAATAAAGTTTCGCGAAAGTTTCCGCCCTTTTGCTCCGGCCGTCTTGCTCGAACGCGTCGCGGATTATTTTGAATTCGACCGCCCAAGTCCGTACATGCTTTTTACTGCTCCGGTCAGGACTTCGGCAACAGCAATTCCGGCGGTTACGCATGTTGACGGTTCGGCGCGGTTGCAAACGGTCGCGGCGAACGAGAATCCGCGGTTTCACCGGTTGTTGCGCGAATTTGAAAAGCGGACCGGGTGTGCAGTTCTCGTCAACACTTCATTCAATCTGCGCGGTGAGCCGCCGGTATGCACGCCGCAAGATGCATTTCGGTGTTTCATGCGCAGCGGCATGGATTATCTCGTACTAGATCACTGCCTCCTCGATAAGCGCGAGCAAGCGGTCCCACCTGAAAGTCGCGAAAAACGTCGTTTACCTTTAATAGAACAAAATCGTCGCGGAGATCGACAGCTCGCCGCGGGCGTTGCGGCGTTTTGGCTATCTCATTTGCTTGGTGCTGCTCATTTTTGCCGCCATTTTGATCTATCGAGAGCGAAGTGTGGGATGGCTCTTGGCCGGGGCGGCTCTGGCAGCAGGCGTCGCTGCACAATTTGCCCCACGAGCGCTGATCTACTTTCATCGAGCGTGGATGTTATTGGCCATGATGCTTGGATGGCTAATGACGAGAGCGATATTGAGCCTCGTTTTTTTGCTTGCCGTCACTCCAATAGGTCTGGCGCAACGTTTCAGCGGGAAGCGCACGCTAGATTTTGATTTCCGTTCGGAGGCGACGAGCAGCTATTGGCGACCGCGCGAGGCGCGTGTTACGCTCGGCGGTTATGAGAAGCAGTTCTGAGGAGACCCGTTTTGCAAGGTAAGGTTTCCATTCTCGCCGAGCTATGGGACTTTCTGCGCGTGCGCAAGAAATGGTGGCTTGCGCCCATTCTCGCTATTCTATTGGTGCTGGGAATCGTTCTTGTCGTGACTGAAGGTTCCGCGCTGGCGCCGCTCATTTATACCTTGTTCTGACATCCATGTCCGATAAAGGAGCGCGCAAATTTTTCCTCGCAGCGCTTCCAACGCTCAGCGCCTTGGTTGTTCTTTTGCTCGGCTTCGGCCTTGGCCGCTATTACGTGGCGCGTCCACTGCGAAAAGAGATCATTGCATTTTCCAGGGGCGAAACGCTTGGGCAGCTCCTCTCGCATAAGGAGCTATCCAGTCTATCGCCGGCTTATGAGCACAGCGTTGCCGCAGACATCGATCACTACATTTATTCCATTCCGAACGTGCCGACGCCGTTCGTCGGGAGCGGACCGAAGCCGGGGCAATCTGGTAATGTTTTCATTAATTCGATGCAATTCCGATCGAGGAGAGAAGTCGAGATGCCCAAACCCCTTGGCGTTTATCGGATCTTTCTTACGGGCGGTTCGACGATTTTTGGAGCGGGTGCACCTAACGACGACAGCACTATCGGAGCATATCTCGATCGCCGACTCAATGAGGGTACTGCTTCCGGGAACCCGGCCTACGAAGTTTTCACGCTGGCGGATCCAGGTTGGACTTCAACGCAGGAGCGAATCGTCATCGAAAATCGGCTGTCCGAACTCTCGCCTGATCTTGTCATCTCTTTCTCTGGGCTCAACGATGTGCATTGGGCTGGAGCGGGGCGCGATGTGTTGTGGTTCCGAAATTTTGCGGACCAGCATTACTGGGATTTGTTGAACGAAACGCGACATCTCGCGGGATTTAGTTCCTTGCCTGATGTGGTTGCTCCGCCGAGTGCGGTCTCTTCTTCGCAAATCGCGGAGCGTTTGGAAAAGAATGTCCGCCTTAGCGCGACTGCCCTGGCTTTTAGAAACTCACGTTATGTTTTCATTTTACAGCCCATGATCGCGACGACAAACAAATCGCTTTCACCAAGAGAAAAAGAAATTCGGACGCGCCTTCCTTCTCCGGCAGCCGCAAATTTTATCGACGGCTATCGGCAAATTCGCGCCCGCCTTTCGGCCATTCATCAAATCGGATTCGAATTTGTCGACAGATCGAATGTTTTCGACAGTCTGACGGAACAGGATGAAATCTTTCTTGATTCCTATCACTTCGGAGATCGCGGCAATAAGTTAATTGCAAACACTCTCGCCGCGATGATTCCGCCGCCGCCGTCGAACCGCCAGCAAAGCGCCTTTCCTTGATTCTGTTGATCGTGTCAGCGACGATGAGTTCGCATGGACGAGCAACGTGAAAGGAAATTGCACGTCCCCTCCTTTGCCTTGCACGCCGCGCGTGGGTTGATTCGCGATCAAAAAGTGCGTCGGAACACGATGTTTGTGCTTCTCCTCGCGGCGCTCTTACTTTTGTTTTCTGGCTCGACGTTTTTGCAAACGTTATTGAGTCCGCGCGAGCATCCGGTCGCTTTTATCCTCTTCTGGTTCGTGTGCATTTGGCTGACGTTCACCGCGTTTTTGCTCGCGATTTTTGATATTCTTCTAGTGCGCGCGCAAAGGCGGAACGTGGAAAAAATGTTGCGCGCGGGACTAATTTCCGATCCGGATTCGGCGACACGAGAAGATTAGGCGAAAAGACATGGAAGAAAGCTTGTCGTCGGCGCGCTCCGCAAAGCGAAGTGGCTACCGGTCGCGCACCGAGATGGAGGCAACGGAACGCGCCACGCTCGCGCCCTTCGCGCAAAAATCCGGCGAATCGCGCGGACGGAAATTTCCTGAGGAAAGCCACGCTTATCGAACCGAATTCCAGCGCGATCGCGCGCGCATTATTCATTCACGGGCTTTTCGCCGTCTGGAATACAAAACGCAGGTTTTTCTCAATGGCACGGGCGATCATTTGCGCACGCGTCTCACGCATTCGATCGAAGTCGCCTCGATCAGTCGAACAATCGCGCGTGCGCTGGGACTGAACGAAGATCTGGCGGAAGCGATTGCGCTCGCGCACGACCTTGGACATTCGCCGTTCGGACATTCGGGTGAGGAAATGCTGGCGGAATGCATGCGCGAGCACGGCGGCTTCGAGCACAACCGGCAAAGTCTGCGTGTGGTGGAGCTGCTGGAAAATGCGTATCCGAAATTTCCGGGATTGAATTTAACTTTTGAAGTGCGCGAAGGCTTGCAAAAACACCAGGCGTTTTACGATTCGCCGGAAGCTGGCGAAGAGAAATATCGCTGCCCTTCGCTGGAGGCGCAGATCGCGAATCTTGCGGACGAAATTACCTACTACAGTCACGATTTGGATGACGCGGTGGATTTCGAAATTCTCGATGCGGCACAACTTCAAGAAAGCGCTGTTTGGCGACGTAGCCATGACACTGTGCTGGGGCGTTATCCGGAAGTCCGCGAACCGGAATTGCACAAGTTCATCATTCGCGACATCATCGACGTCCAGGTGCAGGACGTCGTGCAGACGAGCGCGGATTCGATCGCGCGCGCAAATGTGCAGAGCGCTGATGAAGTAAGGCAGCAGGAAACGCCGCTCATTCGCTATAGCAACCAACTACTCGAAGCGAACCGCGAGTTACGGAAGTTCCTCTATCGGAATGTTTATTTTCATCCGCGCGTGGCAAAGGTGAACCAGCGTGCCTGCGAAATGTTACGAAGTGTCTTCGAAGCTTACGCACGCGAACCGAACTCGCTAGGCGCGGCGGCGACGAAGCGGATTGAAAGCGAAGGTTTGCACCGCACGATTTGTGATTACATCGCCGGCATGACCGATCGTTATTTGCTCGAAGAACACGCGCGCCTGACGCAAGAGGCTCGTTAGGCGTAAGCGCCGCCGGTTTCCTCCCGCAGATATTGGATGACCAATCGCAACCGTTGATTAACTGATAACTCTTCGAGCACTTTCTGCCGGCGCAATGGATCGGTGATAAAAGTGAAGGCCATGAGATCGGCCAGCATCTCGGGATCTGATAGATCGGAAAGATAACGATCCACTTTGGCCGGAAGCTGGCGGCCCCCCTTTTTGAATCGATCGTACAGCTCCAGAACTTTTGCACCGAGGGCATCAGTTTGAAGCGAAGTAGCGTCGTCCGACTCTAATGGCTCGATACGAGCGATTGGGAACGGCTCTTCTTGAACGAAACTTTTGAATCGAATGCGATGGAGACCTTGCAGAATCAGATGGGATGTCCCGTCATCACGACCGACACAAGCGCGTACGAGACCCGCGGTGGAAACATGAAAAAAATCAGCGCTCGTCTTCCAATCGGCGCGATTGGGCCTGACCAGCGCGACGCTAAACATGCGGTGATGCGTGAGCGCATGTTCGAGCATCTCGCGGTAACGCGGCTCGAAAATGTAAAGCGGAAGCAGCGCGTGCGGAAAGAGCAGGGCCCCGGCCAATGGCATGACGGGGACTTCTTCCGGAAGTTTCGTTTCGTTTCGCGCGCTCACCTCATAATATATATACGCAGCCGGCGTGCCGTGAGATGTCGCCGGAGCGCTTACCTTTGGCGCGTGGCTGCACGCATCTGTGCGAGCGACCATTGTCCTTCGACAGTTGGAGTACCGAGGTGTCCGTAATTAAGGACGGAACCCGCGGCGGCAAGACGCGTCCGCGAGAGTCGGCCAAGTTTGCCCAGACCCATCGCGCTGATGGGAATTGACGCCGATGGTGACTGCACGAAATCGAGGAGATTGCGCAGTTCTTCGAGTCGATCGGTCCGGGCAGCGACTTTGAAAATATCCGCGCCTAACGACTGCGCGCGCCGGGCCGCCGTCTGAAGCGCGCCCAGAGCAGGCATCGCGGCGAGGTCATGCCAAGAGAGGATGATCTGCAGATTTGCCGCGCGAGCACGTTTGAGGAGCGCGGAAAGAGCCGGCGCAAAAGAGAGCTCAACATCCACCAAAGACGCATCAGGCAGGAAACGCCCGAGTAATTCGCGACGCTGGGCGAGCGAGAGATTGTTCGCTCCGCCCTCGGCAGGGGAACGCGCAGTGATGATGAGAGGAACGCGCAACCGTGGAATGGCGGCTGGAAGTTTGTGAATCGCGGCAAGCAAGCCATCAAGTCTGAGCTCGAAAAAATCCGGCGGCTTGCGAAGGCGCAAGGCGCGCTGCAAATCCTGCTCGGAGAAAATGACCCCGACAGAACGTGGCCGGGATGTTGCTTTGACCGTTCTTGGCAAAGTCACTATCATATCTACCTATTACCCCGCGAAAAGCCGATATCGTGTAAATGCTGGCGAGAAGACAGGAACTAAACACACAGATCCTTCAGGTAGTCGATGCGCTCTTACTCGCGGTTGCGCTGTTTACTGCCTACGCTCTGCGCCTCCATAGCTCGATTTCGATTGCAGTGTCGGAACGGGTCGATCCGATTCAAAATTACTACTGGCTCGCGATCGTGATCGTGCTTTTCGGTCCCATCTTGCTCGAGATGCAGGGATTTTATCAATCGCCGGTCAACCGGACGAAATGGAAATCGCTCGAACAAATTCTGCGAGCGATGATTGCTTTGAGCATCGTGGTCGGGGCGGGCGTGGTATTTTTCAAAGAGCCGCTTCATAATCGCACCGTCCCAGTATTTTTTGTTCTGGTCGCGACTTTTCTGCTTCTCGTGAAGGAGCAGCTGATGACTTCTTACTTGCGGCGACGAGCTGCACGGGGGGAATCGCGGGAGCCGATTTTGCTCGCCGGTGTACCGGAGGATATCGCGGCTTTGGAAGAAACCTTCACGCAGGAGCAGCGCCTTCTCATGGAAGTCGTCGGTCGCATTGACATCGAAAAACAGCCCATCTCGGATTTGGTGGAAGCGATGCATCGCCACGCGGTGTCTCGCGTGGTTTTTGCCGCGGGCCACAGCCAGCTTAATCGCGTTGAGCAAGCGATCGGGGCTTGTGAACTTGAAGGAGTCCCGGCGTGGCTGGGCGCGAATTTTATTCAGACGGCCATCGCAAAACCGTATTTCGATGCATTCGCGGGACGGCCGATGCTGGTGTTTCTCTCCACGCCCGACGTTGCGTGGTCGCTCCTCGTCAAAGGATTCTTCGACCGGCTGCTCGCTTTTATCGGGCTGGTATTTCTGATCATCCCAATGCTCGTGATTGCAATTGTGATCCGGCTGACGTCGAAGGGCCCCGCCATTTTTCGGCAAATGCGCGCGGGCAAACATGGGAAGCCCTTTGTCATGTACAAATTTCGTTCCATGGCGAACGATGCGGAGATGCGGCGGGCGGAGATGGAACCTTTCAACCAAATGCGCGGTCCGGTTTTTAAAGTGGACTGCGATCCGAGAATCACGGGTTTTGGCCGCTGGCTAAGGCGAACAAGCATGGATGAGCTGCCGCAGCTGTTTAATGTTTTGTTCGGGGACATGAGCCTCGTGGGCCCGCGACCGTTGCCGGTCTACGAAGTTGAAAAATTCGAGGATACAGCGCAACGACGACGCTTGAGTGTTAAGCCGGGGATGACCTGTCTCTGGCAAATCAGCGGACGCAATCAGGTAGTGGATTTCCGCGAGTGGGTGAGGCTGGACCTCGATTACATCGACCGTTGGTCGCTCGCTCTCGATTTCAAAATATTATTGCGCACGATCCCGGCCGTGATTTTCGGGCTGGGCGCGAAGTAAACTCGCGCTTCCTCATTTTAATAAAGAGGAAGCAATTCTTCATCGCTCGGAGGGAAACGCGCTCCGGGGGAGCATTCGTTCGACATACTTCGCGAGGATGTCGAACTCAAGATTAACGCAGTCGCCGGCTCGGATCCCATCGAGATTGGTGTAGCGTTTTGTGTGCGGAATGATCCAGACCGCGAAACTGTTCGCCAGAAGTTCCGCGACGGTAAGACTGATGCCATTGATCGCGATCGACCCTTTGCAGGCGACGTATTGGCTGAAGTCGGCCGGCAACTCGACCTCAAGCCGATGGTCGTCACCCTTTGCCTCGAACGTTAGAACGCGGGCAGCGCAATCGATGTGGCCCTGGACAAAATGGCCGCCTAATCTGCCGTCCGCCGCGAGCGCTCGTTCAAGATTAACCGGAGTCCCGCGACGCAGATTACGCAGATTCGTGCGGTCGAGCGTTTCCTCCAGCAAGTCGAAGCTCAAATGGTCGTTGCGAACGGCGGAGACGGTGAGACAGCAGCCGTTGACGGCAATGCTATCGCCGCGGCGAATGCTCGACGCGATTCGCGGGGCATTAACTTGGAGTTGCGTGCCCTGGTCGGTGGCACGTATCCAGAGTACAAGGCCGATATCCTCAATAAGTCCGGTGAACATTTTTCCGTGGATGAGAGCCGAAGCGGAAATCAAGAAACACGATCGATAAAGATCAGCTAGATTTTTTTCTACAGCCGACCACGATAGTTCGTCCGAGCAACAGATCGGCTTTGTTCATCTCCCTAACGAATCGCTGATTTAACGGATCAATTGTTTTATACCGATGTTTTTCGCGATAAACCGCCCAGAAGGAAAAAAGCCGAATGGGAATCCAGAGGAGAACGAGCCACAAAAAAGAGCCACGCTGACGTTTGTCGATTGAGACGCTGATGTCGACAAAGCCAGCGTCGCTCAAAGCGTGCGCCACATAAAAGTACGAAACCGGGTTGATGTGACCGCCAGTGAGATAGCGCTGGCTTTCCCGGAGATGCAGAGGACCAAACAGGCTGAAAAATCCAAACAACAAGTATCTAAGGCGTGAGCGAAGATTCAGGACATTCGGAGTCGTGACAACCAATATTCCGCCCGGCTTAAGGATTCTGAATATCTCCCGGAATGTGTGGCGGTAGTGTTCGACATGCTCAATCACTTCCGTGCAAGTGACCAGGTCGAACGCAGCGTCGCGATAGGGCAATAATTCGGTATTGAGATCGACCACGTCGACGCCGATTCCCGGAACCCGCATGAGCTCGTTCGTGTAATCACAGGCGGTCGGCTCCACCGTAAACTCACGCGAGAGAAGACGAATCAAATCACCGTGGCCGGCGCCAACGTCGAGATACTTGCCGTGAACGTTGGGCGAGATATCGCGAATCTTTCCGAGCACGGCTCGAAGAATTTTGTCAGTGCTCAATCCCATCGTCTTACAAGGAGTGATGTTGCTATTGCCGGTGTGAAACTGGCAAGGCAACATTCTCGCGATCTCGGAGAAATCGCGACGGAGAGAGATCGAGAGGATTCGTTAGGCGCGTCCGTGCAGCGCGTGCTTCGCTTACAGTGAAACGTTCCGCCAAGGAGTATCGGCGCCTCCGGAAACACCGAAATTATGCGGAAATTCTTCGAACGAACGAATGCCGGGGTTATTTGCGCGACATCCACCCAATTCCCGGCGTTCAAATTTTTTTAAAAAAAGTGAAAAAAAGGCTTGTCAGCCCTCAGAATCTCCCTTAATGGCTACCCCAAACCTAACCAAACTAATGGAGAAACTCATGACTAGAAATGTGCTTAGAATGTTTGGATTCACGCGTGCGGCCCTCGTGGTCGGCGTAGGAATTCCTCTCATGGTAGCCGGGAACGCGTTTGCGCAAGCGCCAACAGCAACGCCTGATGCAACTGGCGCGCAAACCCCTGTCCAAGCGGAGGCAGAACGCGTGATCGTAACCGGTTCCAACATTCCGACGGCGGAAGAAGTTGGTCCGAACCCGGTTTTGAACATCAACCGCGATTTGATCAACAAACGCGGCGAGCGTAACGCGGAAGAGCTCATCCGTAACCTGCCGGTTGCGAATGCCAACGGCGTTCCCGTTTCGAACAACGCGACCGGATTCACCTCCGGTGCAGCTTCGATTTCGCTGCGTGGCTTTGATCCGAGCGCCACTCTCGTTCTGGTCGATGGGAAGCGCATCGCGGTTTATCCGATTGGCACGGGCGGCACATTCTCCTTCGTCGATTTGTTTTCGATCCCGCGCGCGGCGATCGACAGCATCGAAATTCTGAAGGACGGTGCCTCCACGACCTACGGTGCGGACGCCGTTGCTGGCGTTGTTAACATCAAACTGCGCCACAATTACCGTGGAGCGGAAGCGACGGTCGAATACGGCAACACGCTCGATAAGGACGCGGCTGTATACAGCGCCGATCTTGTTTTCGGAATCGGTGATGATAAGACGCAGGTCACCGGCACGATGAACTTTTATCATCACAATTCGGTCTTTAATCATGACCGTGGTTTCTCCGCTAGGCCTCCCTTCCTAAGCTCGAACGCCAGCCCGGAGAATCTCCAGTTGAGCAGTGCCGTGGTCATCGCTGCAGGCGTTAATCCAGCTACGCTTCCTGTTGATCCGAACACCGGTTTGCCGCGCACCATTATCTTTGGTAGCGCCCCGTTGTTTACGGATGGATTCGCGCCGGCAACCAACTATCTGTATACGTCGGGCCGAAGCAGAACGTTTAACTTCAACTCCACCTCTGGGTCGTATCCTGAGTCAGAGCGCTGGGGCGGATACGTCAGCGCGGAGCACAAAATCTGTGAAGACCAGCTAGTGCTTTACGCCGATATGATGTATCAGAACGTGAAGACGCGGAACGAACTTGCTCCCTCGGCCACTGGAGACTTCCAAACGCCGGGATCGCAGTTTATCGTGATTCCGCCGAACAGTCCTCTTCCGAGGGATCCGGTCACGGGTCTGCAAATTACTCCTCCAAACACGCCGACCGCTGCATCCACCAATCTCCCGCTCGGCGCATTCAACCCGTTCAATCCGTTCCAGCAGATCATCTCGGGTGGCACCCGTGCGCGTCTCGCTGAATTCGGTAACCGCGTTTTCAATAATGAAACCGATGCGGTTTTCTTCACCCTCGGTGCGAAAGGTGACAAGCTATTTGACGGAAACTGGGGTTACGACTACGGCTTCCGTTACAGCCAGGTAAAAAACACCACCATCGGGGACGCTCGTTTCCGTAACCCGGTTCGATCGAGTGCTAAACCAGAACGATCCGATTTTCCAACCCGGCGGCGTGTTGGCAGGTGCCGTAGCGTATAACCCGTTCGGTGATTATCGCGTTCCTATTCCAACGAACTCTGCAGTGGTCAATTTCGCGACGGTGCATCCAAAGGATATCGATACCTCAAAGATTGCCACCTTCGACCTGAACATCTATACCACGGAGCTCTTTAAGTTGCCGGCTGGTGGTGTGGGCTTCGCCGTCGGTGGTCAGTTCCGCCGTGAAGCGATCATTCAAGATCCGGATCAAATTAACGTCGAAGGTGATACGATTGGCAGCTCGCCAACGGCAATCACGCATGCAGGACGAAAGGATTTCGGCATCTATGCAGAAACCGATATTCCGATCTTTAGCCCGGAGAACGCCATTCCGGGATTTCATGCGTTAAACTTCACTGCTGCTGGTCGGTATGAAGAGTTCCGCAACAACGATACCAACGTCCTTGTGCCGAAGCTCGGCTTACGTTGGCAGCCGTTGGATGATTCGCTGACTATTCGCGCCACATGGGGCAAGGGATTTCGCGAGCCATCGCTCTTCGAATTGTTCTCGAGTCCGACAGCGGCCTTGGCGGCGGTTACCGATATGTTGCCTACAAGCCTTGGTGGACCCCCGACCCCGGTGGGCGATCCTACGCGTGCTGGCAATAACCGAGAGGTTCCCGTTTTGTTCGCGAGCAATCCTCTCCTCCAACCGGAAGATTCGAATGCCTTCAGCGGCGGCGTGGTTTACACGCCGAAGTTTGTGCCTGGTTTGACTCTGTCGGTCGATCTCTGGGACATCGAGCGAACCGGTGTCGTTATGTCATCCGATCCGAACCAGGTTTTGGCCCGCGAGTTGGTCGGCAATCTGCAACCCGGTGAGGCAGTTCAGCGCGATGGGCAAGGCAACCTTGCGCGCATCATCTTCAACTTCCAAAACGCCGGACAAGAACGGGCGCGCGGTATCGATATGGGCGTCCAATATCAATATCAATCGCCGTTCGGAACGTTCACCTCGCTTACGCAAGCGACCTATCTTGATTCGTTCCGTCTAGCGTTGACCCCTGGCGATCCGGCGCTCGAAGTGAGCAACCAGCCGACTTCGCCGACAGCCGACGATGCCTATTTGAAGTGGAAGGGCCGGTCATCACTCGATTGGGCTTGGAATCAGTTCGATATCTTCGCGACTATGAACTACACGGCGGGTTTCCACGAGATCCTGTTCAATGCGCCATTCCTGCCTGATACCAAGAAGGAGCATTGGGTGGATGCAACCTGGATCTTCGACGTGCAGGGCACTTACAATTTCGCCTTCACGCCGCCAGTAGAATCGCAGCCAGTGGCTGGATATTCGAAAGACAGCAAGGAAGTCGTGCGTGGTAAAGACGGCAAGGCTGTTGAAACTGGCCAGACGGTGAACTACTCGATGCCGTGCTGGAAGAACCTGCTCAACAACACCAGCATCACGGTGGGTTGCAACAACGTATTCGGCACCGACCCTCCGGCCACATATGGTGGCTTCGGAAATGCCGTGGGCACGCCTGACTTCATCTATGACTCAATTGGTCGATTCGTCTACGTAAGTCTTACGAAGAAGTTCTAAGCACTGCAAAGTTAGTCTACAGAGAGGCAGCGGTTTCGGCCGCTGCCTCTTTGCTTGTACGAGACGAAATGGTTAATCGGCTGCGCGGTTGCAATCAATCTTGCCGGACGTAAACTGCCGCCATGAGAACTGCGAATTCCATTAAGACGTTGGGCTCAGTTTTATTCGGAGCGGTGCTGTTTTCGACAGTGGCGTTTGCCGATTCGACATATGGTCCTTCATCGCAAAAGCAGGACAACAAAGTGAAATACGTTTTTGTCACGGGATCCAACATCCCGAAGAAGATTAAAGTGAAATCGATCGGAACAAATACGACATCACAAATTCGCGTGTACAAGCGCGATGAGATCGATAGAACAGGTCGTTATACGACAGAAGGCGTGCTGCGTTTGGATCCTTCCGTGCGAGTCGTTACAGGCCGGGGCGGGCTTGGAAGCGAATAAGTGGCCCACGTTCCCGGCACTCGCAGATTGAGTAGCGGAGATGCGGGCTTGGCCGGCGCCATGATCGATGACGGCGCCGATTGGTTGCGTTGTGCTTCGATCTTGTTCCGGCTATAGTTGCGTATTAGCGGGACGGCATTTCCCTTTGGCCAGGCCAGTGCAAATGGTCGCGATAGCTCGCTCGCGGTTGGATTGCTTTCGCCTTTCGTGCTCTTTTTCAACAGCTCCAGGTGAAGTGCCATCTGCGGTTTAAGTTCGGTCCTCTTGAAAAACCTGTTAAGGGTCTCGTAGCTTGAATGGAATGAATCAAGGGCGAGCAGATATCCGCTGGCTACCGACGATACTTGCCGTTGCGCTCGTCGCGCTAACTTGGCTGACGTTTGGCCAGACCCTCAGACACGAGTTCATCAACTACGACGATAACGCCTACGTTTATCAGAATCCCGTGGTCCTTCGCGGTCTGACGTTGGGTGGAATCGCCTGGTCGTTCACGCATATCCACTCGGGTAACTGGCATCCGCTGACATCGATGTCGCACATGTTGGATTGTCAGTTCTACGGACTGAATGCCGGAGGACATCATTTCACGAACGTGCTCCTGCATAGCATTGCCGTATTGCTTCTCTTCCAGGTCCTGCGCCGAATGACCGCCACGCTTTGGCGAAGTGCATTCGTCGCCGCAATTTTTGCGATTCATCCTTTGCGAGTAGAATCCGTCGCCTGGGTGGCAGAGCGCAAAGATGTCCTAAGCGGCGTTTTTTTTATGCTGACGCTTTGGGCATATTTCGTTTACGTCCGCAAGTCGCCGTCGCTCCTTCGATACATCTTGATGGCCGGATTATTCGCTCTCGGTCTGATGTCGAAGCCGAGTTTAGTGACTCTACCCTTCCTGTTGTTATTACTCGATTACTGGCCGCTTGAGAGATTTGGAAAAAAAGCTCGGGCGCAATCGGAAAGACGCACCTGGTGGGACCGGCGATCACTAATTCAGAAAATAATCCTTGAGAAGATTCCATTGCTGGTGCTTTCGGCCGGCTCTTCGTTCGCCACTGTCATCGCGCAAAGACACACGATGAGCTCGATACAGCTGATCCCTGTAACGTGGCGCTTGGAAAACGCGGTGGTTAGCTACTGTGTCTATATCTGGCAAATGTTTTGGCCTGCGCGTTTGGCGGTCTTTTATCCCCATCCGCAAAACAGCCTTTCGCCTTTGGAAGTTTCTCTCGCGTTTGCCTTTCTTGGCGGCATCTCCGCAGCGGTTTTTCTTCTTCGACGCAATCACCCTTATCTGCTGGTCGGTTGGTTCTGGTATCTCGGCATGCTTGTGCCGATGATTGGATTGGTTCAGGTTGGCTGGCACGCGCGGGCCGATCGGTATACCTATCTGTCACAGATTGGTCTCTATGTGATGATCAGCTGGGGTGCCGCTGCGATCTCGGCTTCGTGGCGCTACCGCCGAGAAATTTTGGGTCTGATCGCGATCGGTGCGGTCAGCGCATTAACTTGGCGAACGTGGATACAAACTAAATATTGGCAGCGAAGCGAAACGCTCTGGACGCACACACTCGCAGTGACGTCGGACACCGAGATTGCGCACAATGCGCTCGGCGAAGATTTACTGGAACGGGGTCATGTTGAGGACGCGGTTTCGCATTTCCAAACTGCATTGCGCATCCGGCCAGGCTTTCTCGATGCCGAAAGTAATTTGGGCGTCTCGCTCCTGCGGCAAGGCAAAATCGACGATGCGATCGTCGAATTTCGAAGCGTTTTGGCGCGCGATCCGAAATTCGCAAAAGGCTACTTCGATATGGGAGCAGCACTTTTGCAAAAACAAGAGTTGGAAGAAGCGATAGCTCAGTTCCGAAAAGCAATCGAGCTAAAGCCTGATTACGCGGAAGCGCACAACAATCTGGCGATCGCTCTTTTTCAAATGGGTCGGATAGATGAGGCGATTACGCATTGGGAAAGCTGCGTCGCGATTGACGGCGACAATGCGGAAGCGCATAACAATCTGGCTGTTGCCTACCTTCGTAAGGGTCGTGTGGCGGAGGCGATTGCACATTGGCAGAAGACTCTCCAAGTCCAACCAAATAGGGTGGGAGCGCAACTCAGCCTCGCCTGGGTATTGGCGACTTGCCCCGAAGCTTCTTCTCGTGACGGTTCTCTGGCGCTTGATCTCGCGCAGCGAGCACATCGATCATCCGGAGACAGGAATCCCATGGTATTTAGGACGCTTGCTGCCGCTTATGCCGAAACCGGGCAATTCCCGGAAGCTGTCTCGGCCGCCGAACAAGGGCTGCGTCTAGCTACTGCGGCGGGCAATACGAATTTGATCGAGGCCCTTGAGCGTGAACTTAGTCTCTATCAATCCGGTGTGCCGTTTCGCGACAACAGCTTGACGGCGCAACCCGTACCGTAACCACCTTCTTCTCGCTCCGATGTTTTCCAAACAAGCGATTTGATGTCCAGAGAGCTTCCTCGAAAGATTCCAGCCGCACATCGATGGATGATTCCCGGTGTCTGCTTTGTCCTTGCGATCATTACCTGGGCAGTCTTCGGCCAAACGCTCAAATACGATTTCGTTAATTACGACGACAATTCATACGTATACGAGAACGATCAAATTAAGAGCGGTCTTACTCTTCATAGCGTCGCGTGGGCTTTCACTCACGTCCATGCTGGTAACTGGCATCCGCTGACTTCGATCGCGCACATGTTGGACTGGCAACTGTTCGGTCCGAAAGCTGGGGGCCACCATTTCACAAATGTTACATTGCACACGATCACGGTCATTCTGCTCTTTCTCGTGCTGAGGCAGATGACCGGTTCGTTATGGCGCAGTGCCTTCGTCGCGGCGGTCTTTGCGATACATCCGTTGCGGGTGGAATCAGTCGCTTGGATATCCGAACTCAAGGATGTGTTGAGTGGACTTTTCTTTGTGTCCACGCTGGGTGCCTATCTTCACTACGTACGAAAACCCGCTTCCCTTTTTCGTTATCTGTTAGTGGCTGCATCTTTTGCCCTCGGCCTGATGGCGAAACCGATGCTGGTTACTGTTCCGGTAATCCTGTTACTGTTAGATTTTTGGCCTCTGCGGCGTTTCGTAGCAGAAATTCCTTCCCCCAAGGATCAAGGCAGTTGGTGGCGGCGGCGCGCGGTCTGGGAGCGCTTGATTATCGAAAAGATTCCGTTGCTTTTCCTATCGGCCCTGTCGTCTATCGCAACCATTATCGCGCAGAAACAAGCTCTTCATTCTAGCGAAGGCTGGCCGCTCGCATGGAGAATCAATAACGCCTTCGTTAGTTTCTTTACCTATATCCGGCAGATGGTTTGGCCATTTAAGTTAGCGATTTTTTATCCGCATCCGAAGAGTGAACTGTCATGGTGGGTAGTTACTCTGGCCATCTTGGCGCTACTCGGGATTTCCATTCTCGCCTTCCTTCTGCGTCGCAAACGTCCATACATTTTAGTTGGTTGGGGATGGTTTGTCGTGATGCTCTTGCCGGTGATCGGCTTGATTCAGGTTGGCTGGCAAGGCCATGCGGATCGTTATACCTATCTCCCCCAAATCGGTCTTTACTTGTTGACGACATGGACGGTTTGCGATTGGTCTGACGCCCGACCGAAGCGACGCGCGGTCGTCGGAATTGTGGCAATGGCGACAATTGCGTTTCTGGGATGGCTGGCATGGTTGCAAACTTCCTTTTGGCGGAATAGCGAATCGCTTTGGACTCACGCTCTGGCAGTTACTTCTGGTAACGACGTCGCTCACAGCGGTCTTGGTATTGTCCTGTTAAGGCGCGGTGAAATCGACGCCGCCATCGTTCACGATCGGGAGGCATTAGCGCTGCGACCAGGAAATGCAGACGCTCGCGTTAACCTGGCGAACGCGCTCCTCAAGAAGGGCCTAACCGAGGAAGCAATCGCGCAATATCAACAGGCGCTAAGAATTCTTCCTAACGAGAGCGTCCTTCACGGAAATCTTGGGAATGCTTTCCTTCAGGCTGGGCAGCCCGCTCAAGCTATCGAACAGTATCGGATATTTTTGAAATCCGAGTCGGGACATCCAGAGATCCACTATAGTCTCGCGGTCGCTTTGATGCGCCAGGGCGAGACCGATGAGGCAATCGCCCAATTTCGAGCGGCGGTGAAATTGAAGCCGGACTATAGCGAAGCTTACAACGATCTCGCGATTGCGCTTTTGAAAAAAGGCGCAGTGGATGATGCGATAGCTACGTGGGACAAGGTTTTGACTCTCGAACCCGACAATGCAGAAGTTCATAATAACCTCGCCGTCGCGCTGATTCAGAAGGGACGTACGCGCGAAGCGATCGATCATTGGCAGAAGACTCTGGAACTCCAGCCCGATAAAACAGCAACGCTTCTCACGCTGGCATGGGTCTTGGCGACATCGCCGGATGCGAATGTTCGCGACGGAACCAAGGCCGTCGCGCTTGCTCGTCACGCGTATGAACTATTAGGCGACAAGAACCTCATGGTATTTCGTGTCGCAGGTGCGGCATACGCAGAAGCGGGCCGCTTTTCAGAAGCCATTGCAGCGGTCCAACAGGGCGCCCGATTGGCAACAGAACGATCTCAGTCCAATTTCGTTGATCTGTTTCAGGGTGATCTTGCTCTCTATCAAATCAGTCTTCCCCTTCGTGACGCCCATTCCGCTGGCGCGCAATCGACGCCCTAGCGCAGTAGAGAAAACATTGAGATCTGATAAGATTGTCCGAAATGATCTTCAGAGTTGCAGGTGACGCCGCCGTATAAACAAAGGTTCACCTTGTGCGCATTGCGATTCTTTCTGTCATCCTTTTCCTATCAGGAAGCAGCGCGCTGATATTCCAAACGCTCTGGCTGCGTTTGAGCGGGTTAGCGTTTGGTAACTCGGTTTGGTCTGCCGCTCTAATCTTGTCCAGCTTTATGGCTGGGCTCGCTTTGGGAAGCGCGATCGCTGCTGGGTCAAGACTGCGACGGTTACGGGCTTTGCATTTCTATGCGCTCTTGGAACTAGTTGTAGCGATACTGGGCTGCACGCTCGTCTTTGGGATTCCGCTTCTGGGAGAGACTCTGCATTTTCTTTTTCAAGCGCTATGGAACGATCACGCCTTACTGAATCTCTTACGCTTCTCATTGTCGTTCCTCATTCTACTTATCCCAACAACCGCGATGGGGCTCACCTTGCCGGTGCTGCTCGAGGATCCGATTCTCCGGCATGATGATTTTGGGCGCGCGATCGGTCTCCTTTATGGCTGGAACACTTTAGGTGCAGTATGCGGCGCTCTGATCAGCGAATTCTACCTGGTTAAAGCTTTCGGATTGTGGGGAACTGGTTTGACTGCGGGTTTGGTAAGCTGTCTCGCTAGCGCGCTTGCCGTGCTGGTGTCGAGATTCACAAAAGACGCAAACCTTGCTGAAGTCACAGCAAAGCAGGTATTTCAATTACACCGGCAAACGAACGATAGGTGGCCCTGGCGCCTGCTTTTCGTCAGCTTGGGAACAGGCGGTATTCTCTTATGTCTGGAAGTGGTTTGGTTCCGATTCTTGCGCCTGTATGTCGCCTCGTCCTCAACCGCATTTTGCGTTATCCTCGCGGTTGTTCTGGCGGGAATTGGATTGGGCGGAATCGTCGGAGGGATTATCTATCGTCGCCTTGCGAGTCCGCGCAAGGTGCTTCCCCTTCTCTTGGTTACTGCTGCTCTTGCCACGCTGCTATCCTATTTGTTCTTTCCAATCCCGGCGCTTCAAGGGAATCCGCCTGCCTACTATGTGAAGGTCTGGAACCAGATCGCCCCGCTCTCGATTGAGCTAATGTTCCCAATCGCATTTCTGTCGGGAATCTTGTTTCCCTTTATCGCGGCGAGCGTGCAGGCAAGTGTGCGAGATCCGATGAACTGCACGGGTCTTACTACCTTGTTTAATACGAGCGGCGCGGCGGCGGGGCCATTGCTGGCGAGCTTTGTATTGATACCCGCGATCGGCTTCCAGACGACTCTTGTATTGTGCGCTGCCGGTTACGGGATCCTGGCCGCGGTAGCTAGCGAGCGGTCGAGTTGGTCTCTGAAGCGACCGCTTAGTGCGGTAACCGTACTGCTCTTCCTGGTCCTGTTTGTAACCGTCGTCGCGTTTCCCTATCGCAGGGATGAAGCGCACTTCGCCAATGCCCGACGGCCTTACGAAGTGGATAAATCCCACTTGATTAGAAAGATTGAAGGAACGTCTGACACCTTACAGTTGTTAGAGTGCGATCTCTTTGGCGAACCTTATTACTACCGGCTCATAACGAACGGATACTCGATGTCCAGCACACATCCGCGCAGTCAGCGGTATATGCGATTGTTCGCGTATCTTCCACTGACGTTTGACCCGCAAGCGGAAGATGCGCTGCTCATTTGTTACGGGGTCGGAGTCACAGCGGACGCGCTGGCTCACGATTCACGTCTGAAACGTATCGACATCGTCGATATCTCCAAGGAAGTATTTTCGCTCGCTGACCAGTATTCCGGCCTCAACTACTCCAATCCTTTACGCGATACGCGCGTAACCACCTTTGTCCAAGATGGACGTTTCTTTCTTCAAGCTAGCCCCCGGCAATATGATGTAATCACGGGAGAACCGCCGCCCCTGAAGGTAATGGGCACTGTCAACCTTTACACCGAAGAGTTCTTTTCGCTTATGAGTCAGCGGTTGAAGGAAGGCGGAGTCGCGACGTTTTGGCTTCCGATTTACCAGCTCCATGTAGATGAGACGAAAGCGATCCTGCGCGCGTTCCACAATGTCTTTCCGAATACCTCGGTGTGGGCGGGTTCCGATCTGGAATGGATCATGATGGGTGTTAAGGGTCCTGTGCGTCCACTCAGCGAACAAGAAGTCCGGCGGTTATGGAATGATCCGGCCACAAACGCGGACTTAACCCGAATCGGCGTGGAAGTCCCTGAGCAAATGGCAGCTTTGTTTGTGATGGATAGCGAAGAAATCGATCGAATCACAACCGGGATCCAACCACTAACAGATTCTTATCCTAAACGTCTGAGCGATTCGTTCCCGGATCTCAAGACTGTTCATCGCTTTGCCTGGACTTACATGGACGCGCCCGCCGCCGCTCGCAATTTCCATTCGTCGCTACTGATGAAAAAGATGTGGCCGCAACGACTAACTATATCGCTCGAACCATTTTTCCTGGTTCGCGCGACTCGCTACCTTTCTGGAATGACCGGCAGCAATTGGCTGGCCGAGTTGGAACTCTACCTCGGCGACTCTAAACTGCGGGCGCCGGTGTTGGATGTTCTGAATAGCGACGAATTTCGTGTTGCGATCGCGACGAAAGAAGCTGCTAAATCGCAGGTTGTTTCGTCCGCGGAAATACCCGATCTCGTAGCGGGAGCGCTTGCGCGACGGGACGTCCCGGCGGCGATCCGATTGCTCGAAGTCGAGAGGGATCGAGGATTTGCCGATACGAATCAGGTGTTCCTGCTCATTTATCTCTACTGCCTGAACAGAGACGTCGATAAAGCGGAACAACTGGCCTCTGCCAGAGCTGACTCGATTCCGAAGGATTGGTTCACGGACTGGGCATGGGGAACGTTACAGGCTGAGTTCGGTTTTCGACCGCCGCGCTGAAGGCTTGCCACGAAAGCGGTCGTGTGCGCCAGCGATCTGCAACGGGCGTGAGGGGTTAAAATTCTGGCATGATGACTGCTTCTGAAAATAACAGTCATCATGATATTTATAAGCCTAACTCCGTTCGTTCCGAGGCGACTATTCTTGTTCTTCGCTGCAGCAACCTGTCTCTCTTGCGTCTCGTGTTTTGCGCAGCCGGCTTTCTTCGCGGTCAATTCTACGCCGTACGATAATCAGATGACTCGTATCCATTCGGTTTTGCAATGCGCCAAGACCACGCAGAATACTGAAGTCTCTTTGAGATTGGTTAATCACTGGATCGAAAATTTACGCGCCATTCCCTATGGATTCTCAATTCAGTGGAAGACACCAGCCGAGGTCGAATCCGCAATGACGGCGGATTGCAAAGGTAAGGCGGTCGCGTTGTACAAGAAAATGCGTTCGGCCGGTGCGAGCAATGTTCGCCTTGTGATTGGAAGACGGACAAGTTCCAGCAGATCAACTCACGCATGGCTCGAATGGTCGACTTCCAATGGAACGTATGTCCTCGATCCAACCATCAATTGGATGGCGTACCGAATCGAAGATGTCGGGAGAGATACGTACGTTCCGTTCTACGCTTATTCGGGAAATCACAAGTTTGGCGCCGCAACGGCGACCCTTCTTGCGAAGAATTAGATCGAGCTGCGCTCGGTCGCGGCGTGGGAAATTGATTACCGTGCGGGGTCGCAGCGCGCGACCAATTCCAGCCCACCTTTGCGCGTGCTGAACTATGGGCATAGTCGATTTGATGAATCACTTTTTTGTTCGTCAGGAGGAATAAATGTGCTAGGAAAGTCTCAGCGCTGGCGCGAAAAAGGCAGTGACTCGGACCAAATCAGAACTTGGATCGGCTAAATATGTATTGCCAACGGAGGGCGACCTGACTATTATCGTTTTTGTGGCTATGGAAATTATGAGACTACCTTTTCTTCGGTTTGCTCGGAATAGAGCGGCGCTTGCCTGCGCTGTTTCTTTCGTTGCTATCGTCGGCGCACAGGCCGCGGATGTCATTTTGCACAAAGTCCCGCCTCTCACTGTTGAACAAGCGCCACAGTATCCCGAAAATTTGGCTCGCTATTCGTTAGGGGCGCAACTCGAGGTAACTCCCAAATCCGACGCCAAACTGAAACTCAGCTCAATGTCGCAGGATAGCAACGCCGCCGCGGCAGCGTTGCTCTGTGAGGATCCGACTGTCGGCTATGGATTGGCTAACGGTGCAACGACTGTGATGATGGCGCTGCCGAACATTGAAAATGTCGAGAGTCTCGCGTTTCTGAATAACGGCGCGCGGGGAACTGTTACGATTGCAACATCGAACGCACAGCTGCCGGCAGATAGTCCGCAGTGGCATAGTGCGGGTCAGCAAGAGCTCAGCGCGGGCGCAGTTAAGGCCAAAATCGGACCGTCTGAAGCAAAGTATGTAAAACTGACTTTCAACGTCACGCAGCCGGGCCGTATCGCAGATTTTGGCCTTTACTCGACGCCGGCGGTTTCGGACTTCACGATGCCGCGTCCGCGCAAAGTTGCCTTGGAAGGCAAATCGGAAAATGTTGCGTTGATCACCTCCAATGTTGCCGACGTGCACGCCAAGGCTCGCGCACTGTATGTCAGCTCCGGCGCGGATACGAAAGATGCGAATAAGATGATCGATAGTCAGCCGACTACGAATTTCACTTTCGCGGCAGACGACGCGAGTCCCATCGCTGTGATCGATCTGGGCAAAGAGACGAAGTTGCGCCGCCTTTCGGCTATTTATTCTCCGCGCAAAGGCAACGTTGATTTCTATGTGTTGAAGTCGTTGCCGGTGGCGACTCAAAACGAAAACGAGCAACTCAACGCGGCGGCTTTACAAAAAGGTGCGCCCGCTGGTCAGACCCCCGCCGCGACTGCTGCCACCGAACTCGTGCAAAATGTGAAATTGTCCGATGCGGCTCTCGCTAACTTAAAGCCGGTTGGTTCCGTCGCGAATAACGAGGGCGAAGGCCGGGCATCAATTGATTTTCCGGAAACAACGGGGCGTTATGTGATGCTACGCTGGTCTTCAGCGGCGCCCGCGCAAAGCGCATTTTCAGTCGCCGAAATTGCAGCTTTTGGCGGAGCGAGACCGACTTCGCAGTTAATGGCGCAGAATTACGAAGGCACTGGTCAGATGTACGCCGACGGCAAAGACGCCTACGACGGCAAAACGATTTTGGATAACAAGGACATTCCGGCTGAGGGAGTCGAAAGCCCTGAAGAGGGTCCTCCTCCTGGATTGCCCCAGCATCCGCCGTTTACTTTTATTCCAGAAATCGTTCCGACGAGCCCGTAACCTGGCATTCTCCGAGAAAGGCCCATTCGCCCGCTGTAGATGGACGAATGGGCTTTTTCGTTTTCAAAAGATAGCGTTCCACTTGATCGCGCGAGGGATCACAGGTTATCACGAATGATTCGGAAAACGTTCGTATTATCCATTATTCCGCGAATGTCCTGGGTTCCTGGTCCGGTTCCGAAAAGAACCATGTCTTCAACGGTATTTGACGCGCTTTGAGAATAGATTGCCGCAGGTTCTGATGCCGTTGTGGGTTGCTGGGGATTGTGTGGATCCTGCTCCGGTGATCCCGGAGCATCCGGCGCCCCGTAACGTTTAAGGCCGTGCGGCCCCGTCGCCCACGACAACCAAGGGTATCCACTCGAATTCAATCCTAGAATGGCAACACCGCTGTCTCTGCGAAACGGATAGCCATTCAGAGTAAATCCACCGATAGCAGAATCGCCCGTAAGGAGAATCATCGATTTGTTCCCCGCGTAGCTTCGCGCCAGCGCAAGAGCCCTGTCTAATTCGATCGTTTCGCTCAGCGTTCGTTCGCCGTTGTTTTCTTGCGCAGCCTTACGCATCAAGCCGGCGTCAACGACGAGCAGATACCCTTTCGGATTGAATTGCAGCAATTCAATTGCACGGCTGACCATGTCGGCAAGGCTAGGCTGTTCCCGACCAGTTGCGACTTGTCCCGCGTAAGAAAATTCCGCTGCGCTAAACACGCCGAAGAGTTTCGGGCGCCGCCAGCGTGGAACCGCTTCTAGTTCGACCTTGGACCGAACAATATCGTAACCGTTACGTCGCATTTCGAGCAAAAGGTCTCGGTCGTCGTGACGATTGCCTTGCTTGGTGATTGGAAAAAAATCTGCGCCGCCGCCGCCAAGCGCTATATCCAGGCGATTCTCTTTCAGGAATTCCAGCGCGACATTCTCGCGATCATTTCCATCGGAACAATGAGCGTAAAACGCCGCGGCTGTCGCATCGGTTAATTTCGTGTTTGTGACGAGTCCGCATGCGCGGCCGCTGTCGTGCGCGAGTTCGATAATGTTGCGGACGATTTTCCCCTTTGGATCGAGGCCGATCGCACGATTGTTCGTTTTAATTCCCGTTGCCAACGCTGTCGCGGCGGCAGCTTGATCCGGCGCCGCGAAGTCATTCGAATAATTCGTGAGCAATGCCGCCGACGTCATGGAATCCAGCGACAAATGCGAATCCGCGCCTCCCGCGTAAACGCGCGTCGCGGCCAGCCGGGACGGCGACAAGCCTTCTCCAATAAAAAGAATGATGCCGAATGGTTTTTGGACGACCCAGTGTTGAAAATACAGAACGCCCAGACCAGCGAAGGCGAGAAGGCAGAAAAGCGCGAGCAGTTGATTGCGCCATTTCACGAGGCGATGTAGGCGGCCCCTACCTGTTGTCAACGAAAGAACCGCTTGTGTCCCACTCCGAACATCAGCAAAATGCGCCGCAGTGGCGAAACCGGTCATGCTTCTTATTCGCGACGGCTGGGGGATAAACCCCGGCGGGCTCGAGAAGCGTGAAGAGAACGGCGATGCAACGCTGCTCGCGAGCACTCCGTTTCACGACCAGCTCTATCGAAACTATCCACGAAGTAAATTAAGTGCGAGCGGACTCGACGTTGGCCTTCCGAAGGGCCAGATGGGTAATTCCGAAGTCGGTCATTTGAATCTCGGCGCCGGCCGGATCGTTTACCAGGATCTCACTCGGATCAATAAAGCGATTGCGTCTGGCGAACTCGCAAGCAACAAAGTTTTGCAAGAAGCATTCGCCGCCTGTCGGGGTCATCGCCTGCACTTCATGGGTTTGGTATCGGACGGCGGAGTGCACAGCCACTACGAGCACTTGCTGGCGTTGGCGGACGCTGCGCATGCCGCCGGCGTCACGGATATTTTTGTGCATGCTTTTACCGACGGTCGCGATGCTTCTCCGACCGGCGGTGCGGGCATTTTGAAAATTTGCGATGAGCGGCTGCGTAAGATTGGGGCGCAAATTGTGACCGTTGTTGGTCGCTATTTTGCGATGGATCGGGACCGGCGTTGGGATCGCACCAAAATTGCATGGGATGCCATCGTGCTTGGACGTGGCGAACTCTGCAAGAACGCGCCTGCAGCGGCCCTGCAGCAAAAATATTCCGAAGGCAAAACGGACGAATTCATGCCCGCACTCATCTTCGCGCAGCCTAACGAGCAGCGTATTAACGATGGGGACACGGTTTTGTTCTTCAATTTTCGTGCCGATCGCGCGCGCCAATTATCGCAAGCGTTCCTCTTGGAAGGTTTCGATGGATTCGATCGTGAGGTTTGGCCTCGCGTCAATTTCGTTAGCCTCACGCAGTATGATGCTACTTACGGAGCGCCTTTTATTTTTGCACCGGAAGAGCTCGTTCACATTCTTGGCGAGGTCGTCAGCAGCGCAGGGAAGACGCAATTGCGCATCGCGGAAACGGAAAAGTATCCGCACGTCACATATTTTTTTAACGGAGGAGTTGAAGTTCCTTTTCCGCAAGAGGACCGAAAGATTGTTCCTTCGCCAAAGGTGGCCACGTACGATCTCAAGCCGGAAATGAGCGCGCGGGAGGTTACCGATGAAGTTCTATCTCGCATGGCGAATTACGACTTGATCATTCTGAATTTTGCGAATCCGGATATGGTGGGACATACCGGTGTTATCTCAGCGGGAATCAAAGCGGTCGAGACAACCGACGAATGCGTCGCACGTATTGTTCCCGAACTCCTGTCGTTAGGCGGGAAATGTCTGATCACAGCCGATCACGGCAATTGTGAGCAGATGCGAAATGCCGATGGGTCTCCCAATACGGCGCACACGACAAACCTTGTTCATTTCATCTATGTCGCTAACGACGCGGAGAACTTTCATCTCCAGGATGGAATCCTCGCCGACGTGGCGCCCACTATTCTTTTTTTGCTGGGGTTGCCTCAACCGAAGGAAATGAGCGGTCGAAATCTTCTCGTTGGTCCGAAGTAAAGGCCATCTGGGTTTGCGCGGTCGCTACATCCTCGAAACTGATGCCAAGTTTTCGATTCAATTGGCGCATGCCCGTCACGGCGATTCTATGGAGGAATTGTATTTGATTCGCTTGCTGCGTTTGGTGCCATGTCGGTTGACACGCCAGCGAAAGCGCGCCGTTTTTCTCCACGAGAGCGCCCCATCCAACCGGTATCTCGGAAAAGCGAAACAATTCGTTAGGGACGACGAGGAAAAACAAGTTGGCGCAGCGATAGTAAACTAGTTTTTCGAATTTGGTTCCGTCGCGCAGTTGATTTTGCAACGCGGTCAGTTCCCGAACGATCCGCGAATAATTACGGTGGCCGATGGCGGCGAAGTCGTGCGAATCCCATTCCGCAAAGAGCGATTCTCCCCTGCGCAAGGCCGGATAATGCACGCGCAGATGTTTTTCGATAATCAGACGGCGCTTTTGCACGGTTTCGAGTCGCTCGCGCGTCGTCGCAGCGCAGCGATTGTCCCGCCGCAGATCCGGCGATGCCTGTTTGCATTCAAAGACGGCCGTGCAACCAAACTCGTTAGGCAAAAAACGAAATGCCGCGACGTCGGCGCGATAACGGCATCGCGGAAGAGTAACTTCAAACGCGCAAGCGGAGTAGCCCTGGGCTTGCGCCCACAGCAGGGAAAGACGTTTCAGCTCGCGATGCGTGGCTGTCTCACCCCCGCGTCGCGCTTTTACCGTCTCGTCCATTCCGCCAGCTCTTTCGCCCAGTACGTGATGATCACGTCAGCGCCGGCTCGTTTCAGGGACGTCATGATTTCGAGCACGGCAGACTGCTCATCGAGAAAGCCTTTTTCCGCCGCGGCTTTGACCATGGCGAATTCGCCGCTGACGTGATAAACGGCGGTCGGCTTGGAGAACCGTTCGCGCACGCGCCAGAGCAGATCGAGATAAGGAAGCGCCGGTTTCACCATCACAATGTCGGCGCCTTCTTCAATATCGAGCGCCACTTCGCGCAGCGCTTCGGCGGCGTTGGCCGGATCCATTTGATACGAGCGACGGTCGCCAAATTGCGGCGGACTTTCCGCGGCTTCCCGAAACGGACCGTAAAAGACAGAAGCAAACTTCGCGGCATAACTCATGATCCCAGTCTGATCGAAACCGCCCACGTCGAGTGCTTCGCGAATTGCGCCGATCCGCCCATCCATCATGTCGCTTGGTGCGACTAAATCGGCGCCGGCGGCTGCGTGAGAAAGTGCAGTTTTAACGAGCAGTTCTACCGTCTCGTCGTTGGCAACGTGAAAATGCTCGCCATCAATCCGAGTCACGCCGCAATGGCCGTGGCTCATGTATTCGCAAAGACAAACGTCCGTAATGACAACAAGTTCGGGGCACTTTTTCTTGATGGCGCGCACGGCCTCCTGAACGACGCCGTTGTCATCGTAGGCGGCGGTGCCTTTCTCATCCTTTTCCTTTGGTATGCCAAAAAGCACGACTGCCTGAAGCCCCAGTGCGAGCGCAGTTGCCGCTTCTTCTGCCACTTCATCGGGCGCCAATTGAAAAATACCGGGCATGCTCGCGATCGCTCGTTTGCTCTGCAATTTCTCATTCACGAAAAGCGGCAGAATGAAATCGTGAACGCTCAGCGTTGTTTCGCGGACCAGATTACGCAGGCCTGGCAGACGGCGCAGGCGGCGGGGGCGCTGAGGCAATTTTCTCACAGCGCGAGGGTAGTTCCGCCGGTGTAACGTCGCAAGCTCGCTGCAAGGGCGGAATCCATGTCGCCGCGGTGGCTGGAACTTGACGGCGGGGAGTCTTCCATGTAGGCGCGTGCTGTCGATGAGCAGGCGAATTTCGAGCGCAAAATTCGATTATTTGTTAATCGACATCAGCAATTCATTTACAAAAATTGCATTGTCGACCAGGAGACGGATATCGCGCCCGATCCGTATTGCGACCCCGAGCCTAACGAGTAAAAAACTCCGCTCCTTTTTGCGTGGAAAACAAATCAGTCGGGTAATCGTTTGCTCTGTCGTCCCCGCGAAAAATGCCGCGATCAGAGGAGGTGTCGGTAAGACAAGGATTTTGTGGCTCGGTCCGCAGGTCGAGCTCGGTGTGAAGATTGATTATCCCAGTCCAAAATCGATCGGAGCGGATCGTCTCGCTAACGCTGCGGCGGTGGCCAGGTTGTACGGTTATCCGGCCATTGTCGTGGACTTCGGGACGGCGGTTACATTCGACATTATCTCCGAGCGTGGTGCTTACATCGGAGGCGTGATCGCGCCGGGACTGGAGGCAATGACGAACTTTCTCTATCAACGCACCGCTTTGCTGCCGCGCTTGAGTCTGCGCGAACCGAGAAGCGCGGTCGGGCGATCGACTCGTGATGCCATGATCTCGGGTGCGGTGTTTGGGTACCGCGGGCTGGTTTGCGAAATTATTGCACAGATCAAAAGCGAGCGGTTTCGTCGGAAAAAGGTAAAGGTTGTCGCCACCGGGGGCTATGCGCAATTAATTGCAGCGCGCGTCCCCTTGATTGAGTCCGTCCATCCTAATCTTACCTTGGAAGGGCTGCGTTTGGTCGCCAATTTGAATACTTAAGAGTGGGTTCATCGGCGTAAATCCTGCTCAAAATGGATATGAACCTCGTCCGACAGAAGCGTGAAAATTTCGCTTGTGTTAAGAGGCGAGCGACGGTTTTATGTTTTCTTCCATGAGGGTACCGAAAGCAGCGATCATTTTTCTCGTAGTCTTAAGCTCCTTTGCCGCCAACACGGTGGCGCCTTCAAAATCGGAATTGGAGTCGATGTACGACAAGGCTTTCCGTGCTTTCGATGCGAATAACTATCCCGCAGCCTTACAAGAACTGGATGCGATTGACGCGCGCCAGCCCGACCTGGCGGAGTCGCAAAATCTTCGCGGCGTTATTTATATGCGCGAGGGGATTTATGACAAAGCGGAGGCCGCGCTTTATCGGGCGGTCGAGTTAGATCCGAAGTTTTGGAACGCGCGTTTTAATCTCGCGGAAATTCCGTTTTTGCAAAAGAACTGGACAGAAGCGCGCAACCGCTTCCAAGCTTTGCTCGCTTCAAATTCAGCGGAACTGCAGGGCGAAGCAACGCAGCTGATTCAATACAAGATCCTGTTGACCTACATCCTCGAAGGAAAGGACAACATGGTGGACTCGTTCCTTTCCAAGTTCGAATTGTCGAACGACACGCCGGCGGTGCAGTACGGGAATGCGGCCATCGCTCTCCAACACAAGGATGACAAAGCCGCCAAGGAATGGATTTCCGGCGCGGAGAAGAATTTCTCGCCGCAGCTAAACAAGCTTTTTGCTGAATCGCTCTACGAGGCGGGATGGCTGCAGAAGCCGGCTGGACAGACGCGCGCGGCGCTGGAGTTGACTTCGGCTGCGGAACGTAATGCACGCACGAAGGCGTTTGCGAAAGGAAAACTGGATCAGGCTCAAGCGGCTTTCGAGAAACATGATTTGACCGGCGCACTCAAACTTCTCGACGAAGCCGAAGTGGCCGACCCGAATCAACCGTCGGCTTTGAATCTGCGCGGCGAAGTTTTGATGGAGCAAAAGAAATTCGACGAAGCTGAGGCGTTGTTCAAAAAAGCGCTGAAGGCTGATCCGAAGTTCCGCGAAGCGCAGTTCAACCTCGCTCAGGTTCCATTCAAGAAAAAGGAATACGACAAAGCGCGCGATCGCCTCGAAGCACTCTTCGCGGCGACTCCAGGTGGCGACAAGAATCAGGCGGCGCAGCTGATCAAATTTAAGATCTTCATGACGCTTCTGCTTGAAGGCAAAGACAGCCGTGCGCAGAAGATGATGGATCAGTTCCAGTTTACCGGAGATACGCCGGCGCTTTATTATGCTCAGGCTGCCTGGGAGTTTAAGCACGACAATGCGGCCAAGGCTAACGATTGGATCGCATCCGCGCGTAAGATTTACTCGCTCTCGCTCAATCTGGTTTTCGCAGATTCATTTTACGACGTTGGATGGTTGCAAAATCCCGCCGCGACTCAGGAAGTTGCGTCTTCCAAAGCCGCGGTAGCGGGAACCGAATCTGCCGTTGCCGCGGGCAGTGGCCCAGGTATCGAGCCAAGCCCAATCCCTGGAGCCGCCACTGGAGAAAACCAAACAGCGAAAGAAGGCTCTCCGAGTATTGCGCCAAGTGCGAGTCCGGTGATTGCGGGGATGGAAGCTACAGCGTCGTCCGCCGATATCAGCCCAGCGCCGTCAAACGCGCCTCAGCCTGCGCCGGTCGTTGTCGCAACCGCAGCCAGTCCTTCGCCGGTTGCGACAGCTCCTCCGGTCGTTGCGAAAGAGGTTGAATCTACGAATAAAGCTCCTCAACCAGCCGCGACTATGGCTGCGAACAGCCCAGCTCCGACAGCGACAATTTCCAAGCCTGTGGTTGCTGCGGCCAAGATAGCCACTACTCCCGCGACCGTGCTCGCACCGGCTCAGGTTCGTGACTTTTCGCCGGCAATGGGAGAACACTCGAACACCTTGCGTACGCTGCTCGTAACCGGTTTGCTTGTTGCGGGAATCGCTTTGCTCGCATGGGTAATTGTTCCTGAACTTCGTCGCCGCTTGCCCTCATTTCGCTCGGTCGCGCCTGCCGCTCCGGCCATAGGCCCGTCGTTCCAGAGCGATGTGTCGAGCGTAACCATGAGTGACGACATTGTTGATGAGGAGCCAAGTTTGACCGTGAACGAGGAGGTGACCCCGCGTTCTCGTTTCACGGCAGGACCTCCAAAACGTTCTCTGCAATTGAAAGCGACCGAGCCCTCGATCCGGCGCACGGTATTGCCTACAGGCAAAGTTGGACGTGGTGGAGTGATTCCCGCAGTGGAGGTCCCACCTGTCGAACCAATTCCAGAACCCGAGTTGGTTGAACCGGCTTCGGAGGAACTAAAATACGCCGGAGAATTTGTTCCCAGCTCGAAGGAGCCGTTCGACGTGGCGCCTGCCATGGCGAGCCAAGAAGATGAGTTCGAGCCGATCGGCCAGGGCCAGCCCGTTCCATATCAGACGGCGGGAATTACGCCTGAAAGTATCGCTGCCGATCTGGAAGAAGCTGCGCCGGCCGAGCCGGTGATCGCCGATATCGCGCCGATCGAGGTGGAAGCCTTTCAACCCCCCGTTGAACCGCCGGTCATCGTCGAGCCCCCAGTTATTCCACCAATTGTTTCTCCTGAACCCGTATCGCAGCAACCAACCACACCAGTTACCATGCCTGAACCGACTCAAACTCCTGCTACCAGAACGACCGCCGGCACGCCTGCCCAAACGCCCGCGGGAATGCATACCGCCGTTCAACTCACGTTTTCTTGCGAGATTGCTTCGATGCAATTAACGCCGTCTTTCAAAATGGGGGCGCTCCAGCTCCGGCCCGTTTCGAAGGTCGTCATGATGCGTCTTTCGCCGTCGCAGCACCCTCAGCCGGCCATGAATCTGCAGGTCACGTTCGAAGTGGCCACGGTCCAGGCGGCAGGTGGCGGCTTCGGCACCATTCGCCTTACACCTTCGCAGCAGCAAAAACCTGGCACCCTCACTTCGCCGGCCTTTACCATTGCTGGAGTACAACTTGTCTCGAACTTTGAAAGCGCGCCGGTTCAAATCACGCCGCAGCAACAGGGCAAAGCATCCGTTCATATGACGGCCGCTTTCCAGATCGCGACGGTAGAGTTTTCGCCTTCATTTGAGATCGCTTCCATCGTGCTGAACGCGAGCTCGAAGAATGTTTCGGTGCAATTGCCCGGGGCGGGTCCTAGTGCAATCGAAGGCGCTCCCGTTTTTGAAGTCGCCAATCTACAGGTCGGCGGAAACGGCGAGATCGGCCTGATTCAGCTCAGTCCGCCTGGTGCCGCGCGTCGTTAAGCGGTAACCGCTTTCGCCCTAACGAGTTGATTTTCGATTGAGCGACCGGAGTTGTTTCGGAAGAAACTCTCCGTCTCGACGAATCAACTTCCCGTCGAAGTAAATTTCGCCACCGCCGTAATCGGGTCGTTGAATGTTGACCATGTCCCAGTGGACCTGGCTGCGGTTCCCATTATCCGCTTCCTCGTAGGCCTGGCCCGGCGTGAAGTGAAATGAGCCCGCGATTTTTTCGTCGAACAAGATGTCTCGCATCGGTTCGAGAACCCGGGGATTAAAGCCGAGCGAGAATTCACCGATGTAACGCGCGCCCGGATCGGAATCGAGAATCTTATTCAACTTCTCGGTCTGGTTACCTGTCGCCTCGACGATCTTTCCATCTTTAAATTCCAACCGGATATTATCGAAGCCGATGCTTTGGTAAATCGTTGGTGCATTAAAGGTGACATTGCCCTGGACGGAATCTCTGACAGGGCAGCTGAACACTTCGCCGTCTGGAATGTTGCGATCGCCTCCACAAATGACGGCTCCGATTCCCTTGATGCTGAACCGCAAATCAGTTCCCGGTCCCTTAATTTCCACGCGGTCGGTTTTTTCCATCAACGCCTTAAGCGCTTTCATTCCAGGCTGCAGTTTTCGGTAATCGAGCGTGCAGACGTCGAAATAGAAATCCTCAAACGCCTCAGTGCTCATGCCGGCGAGTTGAGCCATCGACGGTGTCGGCCAGCGCAAAACGACCCATTTCGTTTTCTTCACTCGCTGGTCTTGCACCGGGCGCATTTTTTTGGCGAGAAGCTTCATCTGGTTCGCCGGAACGTCCGAGAGTTCAGTGATATTGTGACTGCCGCGCAACCCGATGTAGGCATCCATTCTCTTCATGCGCGCAAGCTCATGGATCGCGATCAGGTTCAGTTGCCGTTCCGTGCCTCCCAGCGCGATCTCTCGACTCACGCGAGCGTGCTGGATTTGAGTGAACGGCAGCGCTCCGACGTTTCGCGCAGCGCGGACGAGAGCGATCGTCATTTCGTCCGGAACGTCAAATGCCTCGATCAGAACAGTCTCGTTGCGTTTTAATCTTGTGGAATATTCAACCAGCAGTTTTGCCAGCTTATCGAAGCGCGAATCTTGCATAAGGGTTAATGATTCCATCGGCCCGAAGGGATGCAAACGGCGGTTAAGACTTCCGAACAAACCTGGCCGCGAACGCTCCATCGAATCCGTCGT
The DNA here is from genome assembly GCA_963824795.1 of uncultured Verrucomicrobiae bacterium. Classification (GTDB taxonomy): domain Bacteria; phylum Verrucomicrobiota; class Verrucomicrobiia; order Chthoniobacterales; family UBA10450; genus JBBQFI01. Next base: position 61,465 of record CAWGQU010000021.1, read on the forward strand.
GGAACGGCGTCACTATTCGTTGTTCGACCAATTTGAAGCTCGGGAATTCTTGCAAGAGATGAGCCACAACTTGCTTATTCTCCTCGGGCTCGAGGCTGCATGTGCTGTAAACGAGGGTACCGCCGCGTTTCAGCAATCTCACAACATTGTGCATGATCGCCAACTGTCGCTTCTGCATGCGCACGAAATCATCTGCAGTTAATCGCCAGCGAACGTCCACGCGGCGGCGCATTACTCCGGTATTGCTGCAAGGTGCATCGACAAGAATGCGATCAAACTCAGTCACCGGAAGACTCGGATTAGCCTGCAGCCAGTCGTGCTGCTGCACGGTCGCGATTTCAACGCCAAGCCGATCCAGATTTTCCCGCAACCGATCGATACGTTCCGCGTCGCGATCGCATGCGACAATCGAGCCGCGATTTTTCATTAACTGCGCAAGGAAACCGGTCTTGCCGCCGGGCGCCGCGCACGCATCCAAAACGGTTTCGCCAGCCTGTGGATCGAGCAATTCGCACGCGAGCGTCGTGCTCGGGTCTTGGATGTAAATGAGACCGGCTGCAAGCGTGTCGGACGGAACGCGAACAAGCTCCACCATGTCACAATGATTCGGCAGGGGATGATTGTCCGGATGAGTCCGAAGGAAATCGCTCGTCTGAATTTTCAGTTGGTTAATCCGCCCATAGTTTGGCGGCGGCCGGTTGTTCCATTCGAGCAAAAATGCAGTCGCTGCATCTCCCAGATTTTTCTGCCACCGTTCGATAATGAAATGCGGATGCGAAAAGCGAACGCTTAAGGGCTGGCGAGCTGCGTTCGTCTGTAACTCCTGCGTTTGACGTTGCGCCGTACGCAGGACCGCGTTGATCAGTGCTCGCTGTTTGGGACGCGCTAGTTTTACCGTCTCGTGGATAGCGGCATGTTCTGCCGTCCGCAGCAGGAATAACTGATACAAACCGAGCCGCAAAAGATCTCGCGAGTGATTATCCAGATTACCCTCGCGCAACAGGCCTATCCAAAAATCGAGGAGGCTCAGGTTGCGAAGAACGCCGTAGAAAAGCTCACGCGCCAGGCCGCGATCGGAATCGCGCAACGGTTCCTTGGCGATGAGGCCCTGAATGATCGCATCGGCAAAGAGTTCCTTTTTGCGCCATTCACTGAGGGCGGCCGCCGCGACGCTGCGTGCCGACATAATGACCGTTACCCTGCTAATGCGGCTTTACCGCTTTGCGCCCAATTGAGTGATAATGAAAACCGAGTTCGGACATTGTCGCCGGGTCGAAAACATTACGTCCGTCGAAAATGATCGGAGTTGTCATTCGCTTTTTCACAAGGGCGAGATCGACATTTGAAAATTCACCCCATTCAGTGGCGACGACGAGAGCTTCTACTCCATCGACTGCCGCGAGCGCCGAATCCGCAAACGTTGCGCCAGAAATGGCTCCGACCTCGCGCGCCTTTTCCATTCCTTTCGGATCGTAAACAGTTACCTGTGCGCCCTCGCGCAACATGTCGGCGACCAATTCGATCGCAACCGAAGAACGAAGGTCGTCCGTATCCGGCTTAAAAGTGAGACCCCACACCGCGATCTTCTTGTCGCGCAAAACCCATAAGGTGTCGCGCATCGCCTTTAGGAACCGGTCTTTTTGCGCAGCGTTGATCCGTTGCACCTCTTTCAAAAGTGTGAAGGGCACGCCCAGTTGCTCGCTGATCGTAATAAAGGCAGCGATGTCTTTTGGAAAACAGGATCCGCCGTAGCCGATGCCGGCGTTGAGAAAGTTGCGACCGATTCGCTGGTCCATACCAATGCCATCCGCCACTTTTTCGACATCGGCGCCGCTCGCCTCGCAAATGGCAGAGACCGCGTTGATGTAGGAAATCTTCAAGGCCAGGAACGAGTTCGCAGCGTGCTTGATCAATTCCGCGCTGTTGACATCAGTCACGAGAATCGGCGCCATGAAAGGTTCGTAAACTTTCTTCATCAGATCGACCGCTTGCTGACTTTGTGCGCCGATGACGATTCGATCCGGCTGCATCAAGTCGCCGACGGCGCAGCCTTCGCGCAAGAATTCCGGATTACTCACGACATCGAATTTTGCGCCATGGCGATTGTATCGCTTAATGGACTCTGCCACTTTTTCGCCAGTTTTTACCGGGACCGTGCTCTTATCGACAATGACGCGATAATCCTTGAGGACAGCCGCGATATCGCGCGCAACTTTTTCGATAAAACTCAGGTCGACACTCCCATCGGGCTGCTGCGGCGTCGGCACAGCGATAAAGACAATTTGGGAGTTATCGACTCCTTCCTTGGTGCTGCCGGTAAAACGCAGTCGGCGCGCCGAGACGTTGCGATGAATGAGTTCTTCCAGGCCTGGCTCGTAAATCGGAACCTTCCCCGCTTGAAGCGACTCGATCTTTTTCGCGTCGTTGTCGACACAGATAACGGTGTGACCGACATCGGCAAAACACGCGCCGGTGACGAGGCCAACATAACCTGAACCGATGATAGAAATTTCCATGGTGACAACGCCCCGCGTTTAATCGCAGGGACGGAACGAACAGGCAAATCGCAAAAAATGCAACAGGGCCGCGATCACGGAGTTGTATCGCCAGCGCCTGACGGATCAAAGTTCAGGTCAAAGCCCAGCTTCGGAAATGCCTTGAGCGTGAAGGTAAGCAGAACTCCATATTCTTTTACTCCTGCATTATCGCGGATGACGGCTCCGAACGAAGCAACCCAACTCGTTAGGTCACGGTAAACAGAGTAGCGTTGGGACTCCAGGATGCCGGTATTTGCTTCGTACTGTTCGGCAACACCGACCCCCCAATTATCGTTGATTCGATAATAGCCGCCGAACGTGAACAAACTGCTGTTCAGAAAAAACGGATTATCATCGAGATAACGATGTCCGACGCTGACTTGTAGATTGGCAACAGGTTGAAATGAGACGCTCGTATTGACCTCAGTGAAGCCGGTGTCGAAGGCGGGAACTTGCGAGTCAATCACGAGAGTGGCCCACGGAACGGGCGTAAAACGCAAGCGGTTAAAGAGATTCGAGTATTGCGTCTTGTCGAAAGGGTTATTGAAATTTACGTCGATGAACGTCTCGAGTTCGAGCCAGCTCACGGTCAAATCGTCGCGTCGGGTTTGTAACCGATTGCGCACGCCGACGCGCCAGATCGTCCAGTCGTCGATGGAATCGATGGAAGTGAATTGCGGGAAATCGATCGGAGGTAGTTGCGTAGAGGATTGGAAACGATCGAACTGAAGGATAGATGCCGGATCGCCGCTGTCGGACACGTAGGAAAAATTGGTAAACGGCTGAATGATGTGCCGCAAACCATCCAGGCCAAGAGCCCGGCTTTGCACGCCTTCCCAAGCGCGCGACACTTTGAACGATGCTTCTACGCCGGCGTTAAAAGCGGTGCGGAATGTGTCGCCGTTGTCCACGATCGGCTGGCGTAAATTAACCAGAAGGTAGTCTGGAGTGAATGGATTTGTTTCGGGTGTAAATAGAGTCCGGCCCACGTCGCGCGTCTCGCCATAGTAGGTGCCGCGAAAGCCCACGCGTGGAACTACGGAAAGCCAGCCGAAGTAGGTGTTCGGATACGTTAGTTGATGGAACGTATCGGCGCGGAACGTACTGTAGTCTTGGAACCCCGAGTTACGCGCAAAGTTGCGATACAGATCAGCCACGCCAGTTTCTCCTTCATAAAAAATAGGGCCGCCGAAAAGAGCGTGACGCTTGATATCGAGCGTGACTTCGGGAAGTCGCTCCGTTGTGTCGAAGAAGCTGTTTGCCTGGAAGCGGGTAATCGCGGTGAGTGTATAGAACGGATCGGTCTTGGTTAGGGCAACGACGTTATCGGGCTGCGGATCAAAGCGAAATTCACTTTGGTAGAAATCCTGAAGGACGAACGAGTCACTCAACTTCGTCACGTTAACCGTGGCGTAGAGATCGTGATTTTCCGTGAAGTAAGTCCGGTCCTGGAAACTCACACGATAGCGGGAACCCGGGATTGTGCCGCGTGGCAGAGTCGTCCGATTGAGTTGCGGATTTTGGTCCTGTAGAAAATAAGTCTTTAGCTTCGCATTGCTCTCTTTGTCTTTGCCGTAGTCGACGTCGGATTCGAAACCGAGAGCTTCGCCGCGTCGCACGCGGTAATCGAGGCGAACGCGGCCATGGATTTCCTTTGTGATTGGAAAAGTGAGCTGAGTCAGAAGAGAAGGGCCCCATGAACTCAGATAAGCCGGCGAGATGGAAAAACTGAAGGCATCATCAAGCGATTGATAAAGATAGGGCCACCAGAAGATCGGAATCTTGCCGATGTAAAAGGATACATTTTGAAAGATGACGCGGTCGTTTTCGTAAATTCGCACCGTCTTCGCGCGGAGATGAAAACTCGGATCTGCGGTATCGTCCGTCGTAAAGCTCCCGTTCTTAACAATCGTTTCGTTATCGGAAAGAACGGCGATATCTTCGCCGGCAATAAAGTAAGGAGGATAATCCCCGCGCATATTCCGGGCGTGGATTTCCTTCGTGTCGACATTGTAAGTGCCGCTCTCGCCAATGTAGAAGTGCGTGCCGCGATACATGCGGACATTGCCTTCGACTTCGACGTCGTGCGTTGCCGAGTTATACGTCGCGCGATCGGCATAAATGTCGGTGTCGCCGACATGGATAGAGACATTGTCGCGCGCGGTCGCGATGCCATTTTCGTAGGTGGTCTCGCCCGTGGAGTTGATCTCGACCGGAAGATTTCCAGGTGTGGGCGGCGTCTCAGCCATCGCCGCTCTTGCCGAGGTAAAAACCAGAAAAATCAACGGCAACAGCTTGCGCATGGCGGTGGCCGAAGCTACCGGAGCACCCTTAGTTTGAAAAGTTAAAACCATTGTTCAGAGCTTCTTGCTCAAACGCAAACCAGCGACCTGTTGATTCAATCCGCAGGTGGAGACAATGGCACGCTTGGAAGAATCGATCTCGGTTCCGATGTGCGAAATTTGAAGAGCGGAATCGCCCGGATGAAGGACGGGCGGAAGTTTGCCGGTGAACAGTGTTTGGGCAGCTGTAATAATCTGCCAAATGGCTCCTGCGGCTACCCCTTCACCTAACGCAGGTTTTGCTGTGTAGACTAAAGCATCAGGGCTCTCTTGCAGAATCGCCTTTTCTTCGGCCAGATCGACGAAAGTTCCATTTGCACTCGCGATAAGAAATCCAGCGTCTTCGGCTCCCAGCTGAGTGTAAACATCGCGCAGCAGTCCGACAGCAGCTTGCCTTTTCGCAAAATTTCCGCCGGCCGCAATACGATCGAGAGTGATTGATCCTTCGCGCGCGATAACCACAGCGCCGGCCCCTTCACTCAGGACCATTCCACGAGAGGGTTTTCGAAAAGGTTCCATTGGAGGTTTCGTGCAAAGCAAGCGCCATTTGTGATACGCATCACACAGTAGCCAATCGACTTCTTCCGCTGCGACTACGAGGCAATAATCAACCGACCTGTCGCGCATGATGTCCGCAGCCATTTGCACTGCAAGTGTCCCGACTGCGCCGTCACCGACTAATGTGTAACTGGCTCCTGTGATCCCGAGAATCGCGGCGAGATGACTCGCAGGCGCATTGAATACTGTCTCGGGAAATAGAAGAGGACTGGCGGCCTGGGCTCCGGAAGTCACAACGTCGTGGTAAAAACGTTTGGTATAGATGACACCGCCGTTCGAGGTAGCGAAAATTAACGCGGTTCGACCCACGTCTTTTTCAGAATCAATGCCGGCATCTTTAAGCGCAGCTAGTCCGGCCTCGACGGCGAACCGTGAAATTGCGCTTGATCGTCGCAAACGCGGATGCCTGGAAGGAGTCTCCGGAACGCGAAAAGCCGGATAGCTAATCGCGCTGATCGGATCCGAAATGATTTCCGCGGCGGCTTCTTCACTTCGGAGAAGCTTGTTCCAAACATTTGCGATGTCGTGGCCGAGGGGCGTGACCCAACCCATGCCGCGGATCGCAAGACTCATGCTGCTTTCTGCATGATTACCGAGGCGTTAGTTCCACCAAAACCGAATGAATTGGAAAGAACGGCGCCAACGTCGGCCTTCCGCGATTGATTCGCGACAATGTTCAGGTGCAGTTCGGAATCGCCCGCGTGAAAGTTAATGTTCGGCGGTAAAAACTGATGTTGTAGCGCGAGCATGCTGATGATCGCTTCGATCGCGCCGGCCGCGCCTAACGAGTGTCCCATCATACCTTTGGTGGAACTGACGGGAACCTTGTCGAATAGTTCCGCGATCGCTTTTCCCTCCGCGGCATCGTTGAAGGGCGTCGCGGTTCCATGCGCGTTGATGTAATCGATCTCATCCGCTTTCAAACCTGCGGACGCTAAAGCGCGTTCCATGGCCTGGCGCGGGCCGATTCCCGAAGGATGCGGTTGGGTCAAATGATGATTGTCGGTCGAGATTCCGTAGCCTGTGATTTCCGCAAGAATCGTGGCGCCGCGGGTTCGTGCGAGATCAAGATTTTCCAGAGCAAGCAACGCGGCGCCTTCCCCAAGCACCATTCCGGTGCGAGTGGCATCGAAAGGTCGGCATTTTTCTGGCGTTGAAGCTTGCAGCGAATCAAAACCGACAAACACGAGTTCAGAAAGAGCATCATATCCACCACTGAGCACGCGCTCATAGCCGCCGGATCGGATACACTCGAAAGCATGACCTATCGCGTTGGTTCCGGACGCGCAGGCATTCGCGATTACCTGACATGGAGCAGAGATTCCGAACGCGTTTTGGGCGTCAACGATTGGCTTTTGCGGCAAGTAATTCGCGATCCAGGTTGGTGAATGCTGGTGGCGGTTGGCGTCGTGCAGGGAACGGTAATATTGTTCGCCGAATGTCATACCGCCACTGGTCGTTCCGACGACGGTAAGCTGCGGTTTGAATTGCGGCGCCTGCACCAGGACCTGTTCCAAAGCGCAAATCACCATCCGTGCGACGCGATGCAAACGTTGTGAATGCCGCAATGGCGTTGCGCCGGCGGCGCAGAGAAGATCGTCGCAAATTTGGCCTGCTGTCTTGCAGCGGCATTGCTCGACGGAAAATTGCGTGACCTCCGTTACGCAGTCACGCCCCTTGATGCAAAGTCTCTGCCGTTTCTGTCAAACCAAAGCCAAGCGGGCTGATAATTCCCGCTCCTACGATGGCGACTCTCGCATGTTTTCGGCGTTCCATTTGTCGGTTTATTTCAGGCATTTAGGAGGTTTTGTTTCCATTTGCTTTCTGCTGGAAAGCGCTCTACTAATCAGGCCGAAAAGGAGACGAAAGCTCGGGACCTTGGTGGATTGTCAGTGACTTTATCAGTGGCGATTTGAAATCCGATGAGCGGGAACAGTGACCTGGCAGCGTTTTCCACAGTAAACTCAGATGGGTACTAAATTATACGTAGGAAATCTTTCCTTCAACACGACCGAGACTGATCTTCAGGATCTTTTTGCGCAAGCTGGCCCTGTGCAGGAAGTCACTCTGATGCAGGATAAATTCACCGGGAAGTCGCGCGGATTTGCATTCGTCACCATGACGACCGAGGCAGACGCGCAAAAAGCGATCACAGAATTTAATGGCAAGACCGTCGAGGGCCGGCCGTTAACCGTCAATGAAGCTCGTCCACGCGAAGCGCGTCCGCCTGGTGGCGGAGGCGGGTGGTGGTGGCCGTGGCTATGGTGGCGGAGGCGGTGGTGGCGGCGGATATGGCGGTGGCGGAGGCTATGGAGGCGGACGCCGCGATGGTGGTGGCCAGCGACGCGGCCGATAATCGCAAATCATGCTTTACGAAGAGCGCCTGAGCGAAAGTTCAGGCGCTTTTTTTGTCGCTACGCGCAATGATTTTCTTCGGGGTTACATAATGGAAAGACGGACGTAAGGAATTCTGCATTTATGCCAGACGGAGATGAACCCGAGCAAAACGGCGGCGAGTCTTTGCCAGCCCCCTCTGAGAACGTCGAAATTCCCCCGATTTCCAAGCAGACAGCGGGGGCGGCGACAGGAGCCATCATCGGTGGCGTGGCTGGTCCAGTTGGTGTGGTAGTCGGCGGTGTCCTTGGCGCGCTAGCGGGTCGCGCGATCTCAAAGGATGACGATGTCGCGACGACGAAGAAGAAGGCCGCGAAAAGCGTATCGCGAAAAATCAAAACAAGGGCGAAACCGGCGAAGAAGGTTCGCGCAAAAAAATCATATCCCCGGAAAAAGATTAGGACCTCCACTGCCAGTAGGTCCTCGAAGAAATCGCGCAAGACGACCTCGAAAGCACGCAGCCCGGGGTCACGTAAATCCCGTTTGCGAAGTCGCGGAAAAGCGACATCGCGCAAACGATCAAGCGGACGCGTTAGGAAGAGCAGCAGGCGGTCTTCCTCGCGGCCAAAGAAGAGTTCGAGAAAATTGCGACGCTAAGAAATTCCGAAGCGCAGTGGTTCGACGGCGAAGGGACAGCGCGTCGTCGAAGCTCTTTTCCGCGTGCGCGAGATATCATCACCAATATTCTGTCGTCGGCGGACGTTCGCATTGATGGCCCGCGCGCTTGGGACATCCAGGTTCACGACGAACGTTTCTTCCGACGAGTGCTCCTCGATGGCAGTCTGGGAGTCGGCGAATCGTATATGGACGGCTGGTGGGATTGCGAAGCGCTCGACGAAATGTCTTTTCGCGCAAGCCGCGCGCAGCTCGAGAAATCGATTTCGCTGAATTGGCGGAATATTCTCGGCGTCGCCGCATCATTGCTCATCAACAGGCAAACACGTCGCCGCGCGACTGCGGTGGTAAGACGGCACTACGATCTCGGAAATGATTTCTTCGAGGCGATACTCGATCCCGCGATGCAATACACTTGCGCCTATTTTGAAGGCACTTCGGATTTGGCCGAAGCGCAACGCCGCAAGATGGATTTGATTTGTCGCAAACTCGGTCTTCAACCTGGGATGCGGCTTCTCGATATCGGCTGCGGCTGGGGCGGCTTCGCGAAATTTGCGGCACAAAATTACGGCTGTCGCGTTGTCGGGATCACCATTTCCAGGGAGCAGCAGAAGTATGCCGAAAATGTGTGTAGCGGCTTGCCGATTGAAATTCGCCTGCAGGATTATCGTGATCTTTCGGACAAATTCGATCGAGCTGTTGCCGTCGGCGTGATCGAGCATGTTGGCTTCAAGAATTATCGCCGATTTATGGAGACGGCTTGCCAATCGCTCGAGGATGACGGGATGTTCCTTTGCCAGACAATCGCGTCGACGACATCCAATCGACAGCCCGATCCGTGGATCGCTCGTTACATTTTTCCGAATTCCATTCTTCCCTCCGCAGCCTACCTGACGAAGGCGGCCGAAGGATTATTTGTTCTGGAAGATATCCAAAACTTCGGCGCGTACTACGATGCGACGCTGATGGCGTGGGATCAAAGATTTCGCGACTCGTGGGAGCGTTTTCGCGAAGAGTACGGGGAACGATTCTATCGCATGTGGCGATTTTATTTGCTGAGTTGTGCGGGAGCGTTTCGTGCACGCACTTTGCAACTGTTCCATTTCGTTTTTTCGAAAGGCGGCGTGCTTGATGGCTATCGATCGCCGGAAAAAATGGGCAGGACTGGATTCGAACCAGTGAAGGCGTAAGCCAGCGGATTTACAGTCCGCCCCGTTTGGCCACTTCGGTACCTACCCGTAACCCCGAAAACTTTCGGGGTTGATATAGGCTCGGCGAATCAGCGTCGCAAGTCATCTCGGCGATGACCCAAATAAAAGGATTCGAAATTGCCGTTTTCGGGCTCGTCGCTCCATGGGATTTCGCTGCTATCCGAGGCGTTGACCTGCTCGATTCGTTACAGTACAGTCCGCGGCATGTCGGTCATCCGCGGGCTTTTTTGGCTCGTTCTCTTTGTTTTCTTTACCTTTTGCTTCGTCGTGCTGTTCGAGTACGGGACGCACGATTTTGCCAAGGGGTTTAAGACTGAATTCGAGCGCGCCAAACACTTCGTCATAGAGGCCGTTCATCCGGAAAAAAAGAAGAAGTAATTTCTCGCAGTTCCCCGTTAGCTTCCCCGAAGTTGTTTGTAGAACATCACTGCCGTGATGATGAGACCGATTGCGGTGATGCAAAAACGGACCGCGCCCTGAGGCACTTTCTGGGAAAAATGCGCGCCGGAGTATCCGCCGGTAATTGCGCCTGCCGCGACGATTCCGGCCGCAGGCCAAACGATTAGCCCCTTATAGATAAAATAACCGGCGGCGATTGCGTTGATAAGAAACGCGAGAGCATTTTTCACCGCGTTCATCTCATGAATGTTTTCGAAGCCGAGCATTCCGAGTGAGGCGAGCATCAGGATGCCGATGCCGGCTCCAAAGTATCCGCCGTAGATTGAGACGAGTGTTTGAAAAAGTATCGCGGTGATGAGCCAACGCGGAGAAACGGACCGCTTCACTTCGAGGTTAAAGAGACGTGTGAAAAATCCGCGGGCCGTGAAAAGAATGGTGGCGAACAAGATCAGAAACGGCACGAGTCGATCGAAGACGCGCTCCGGCGTTTTCGTGAGCAGAATGGCGCCGACCAAACCTCCTATGAGACTTACGGCTGCAAACAAGCGTATCCATTTCCAAACCGCCGGAAGCATGCGGCGGTAGCCCACAACACCTGCGAGCGTGCCTGGCAGCAGCGCTACGGTGCTCGTTGCGTTGGCCGTGATCGAGGAAATTCCTGCGAAGATCAGCGCAGGAAATGTGACGATCGTTCCGCCGCCAGCGATCGCGTTCATCAGGCCTGCAATGAAACCAGCGGCAAAGAGCAGACCGATGCGCGAACCGTTCACTCGACGAATTCCAATTCGATTTCCTGTTCGAGGTAGCCGCCGCGCTTCGCTGCCCCAAGAAATTCACGAATGGCCGCTCGTCCGGGCTCCCCGTAATCGCGCGTGTAATCGTTCACGTACATGCCGATAAATTTGCTCGCGAGATTAGCGTCCATGTCGCGCGCATACGGCATCGAGTGTCGTACCGCTTCTTCGCGATGAGCCAGCCCGTAATCAATGCTTTCACGCATGATCGCGAGCAGATCACGTTGCACATCATGTGGAATGTCCTTGCGCAAAACATTGCCGCCTAGTGGAAGAGGGAGATTTGTCTCGCGCTTCCACCATTCGCCGAGATCGACGACTTTTTCGAAACCGGCGTGCGCGTAAGTCAATTGACCTTCATGAATAATCAGGCCCGCGTCTGCGCGCCCGTCGTTCACTGCATCGAAAATTTGATCGAACGGCACCACCGTGTACTCGAATTGCCCGAGATAAATTTGCAATGCGAGATAAGCGCTCGTCATTTTCCCTGGAATCGCGATCACACATTTGTGTAACCACTCCCGGGCATTCTCATCTTCATTGAACGTTGAAGGTTGAACGCTCGCCACGGCGGAGCCCGTCCCGGGCAAAGGCGGGTTGGACGTTGGGCGTTTTCTTATGACAAGCGGCCCGTATCCATCTCCCATACTCGCACCGCACGGGAGCAAGGCGTATCGCCGGCTAACGTAGGCGTAAGCGTGAATCGAAATCGCGGATATGTGCAGTTCACCGCGAAGAGCGCGTTCATTCAGCGTTTGAATATCTTCCAGTCGATGCTCGAAGCGATAGCCGCGCAGATCGATTTTGTTTTCCGCCATCGCGTAAAACATGAAGGCGTCGTCCGGATCCGGCGAATGTCCGAGAGTGAAAACATCCGGTAGCGACGACATGGCGGGGACGCTACGCGGATCGGCGTTCGCCGCAATTTTCGGACTTATCGTCGCGGAGTGGAGAGCGCGAGATATATCGCTACGACGAGCAGCAACAAAGCACCCACGGGAACGAGAAAAATGCCAATCCCCGGATTGTCTCTGTAGTGCCAGAGGCCGCCAAGAAGGAACCCCAGCGGCAATAGGAAACCGCAAGTCGCAACCCGATCGACGTTCCTCGTCCGAAGCGTATCAGCTCCAGACGATCGCAAATCGGCGCCGCGATCAAAGCGAGACGAACATGTCGCGTCGCACTGGATCATCGAGCAACGCAGGAGTACGGAAGCCGATAGACCTTCGATCAAAATTCCGAAAGCGATCCCACACAGCAAGCGAGATCCTGGCGAATTAGCGGTCCGGTTACGGAATCAGGCACGGAATGCTTTGCTTAAGAGTTATGTCATTCCGAGCGAAGTCGAGGAATCTCTCATTGTTAATTCCAAGTATGCATGAACAGGAAGAGATGGCCCGCCTCTAAGCAGCCCGGCAGCGGCGCCCTCCAGAGCGCCGAGCTATTTAATTCGCCGACTTGGAAGTCGCCGCTCCTTGTTAAACTCATTCGCCAGCTTCGACGTCGGTTTCCCTACGGCTCGCGCTCAACCTTTCCCGGGCTTGTTTCGCAAGCCGTAACGCATCGGGTGCGAAGCGCGGATACCAACCGCTCAAAGTTTATTTCGCCGAAGAGAAACCGACAATGTGAAAGGCGTGACGGGTCGCGGCGTTTTCGTCTTCGGCGCTATTGCGCAAACAGGCGCTTCCGATATTCTGCTTCCAATGGCGAAATCTGCTTTAGGTAAAGGCCTCGGTGCGCTCATCGCCGCGCGCCCGCCGGTCGCGCGAATCGAACCGGTGCCCGACTCCGGTGAAAGAATTCAGCAACTCAGCCTAACGAGTATTTCCGCGAGTCCGCTGCAACCGCGAAAGGAATTCGAACACGAAGCGTTGCAGGAATTGGTCGACTCCATCCGCGAGCATGGAATCATTCAGCCGCTCATCGTGCGGCAGGTCGATGGCCGACACGAGTTGATTGCCGGCGAGCGGCGTTTACGCGCGGCGCAGGAGCTTGGTCTGGAAAAAGTTCCCGCGATTGTTCGAACTGCGAACGATCTCGAGGTGCTGGAACTTTCGCTGATCGAGAATCTTCAACGCGCCGATCTGAATCCAATCGAGGAAGCGCAGGCTTACGCGCGACTCGCCGGTGAATTCAGTATGCGGCAGGAAGATATCGCACAGAAGGTCGGCCGCAGTCGCGCAGCGGTGGCTAACGCAATGCGTCTGCTCGATCTGCATCCCCAAATTCAGACGTGGGTGACGCAGGATTTGATTTCAGTCGGACATGCCAAGGTTTTGCTCGCCTTGAAATCAGCGGAGGAACAGTTGCTTGTGGCGGAGACGGTTTTACGCCGCAGTGCCACGGTGCGTGCGACCGAGCGACTGGTTGCGCGTCAACTGGGCAGCGTGCGTACACGCCGGCGACGACGGGGTTCGGGCGGCGAAGAGAGATCCGCCGCCATCGATGACCTGCAAAATCGTCTCCAGCAATATCTCGGCACGCATGTCGTCCTGCATCACGAAGAAAAGCGTGGTCGCATCGAAATCGAATATTACGGCAACGATGATCTGCAGCGCATTCTTTCGGCGATCGGTTTGCCGATGGACGATGCGTGATCGCAGCCCCAAAACGTGGTCATTCTGAGCGAAGCGAAGAACCTCTCAAATTAGCTCGGCATGTTTTGCGAGGTCCCTCGCTGCGCTCGGGATGACACGCCTTTTATGAGATTATTAGTTATTGATCGATTCGTTAGGCGAAGTTTGTGTGTCGTCGCGTCGGTGGCGTTTTGTTTTGGTGCCGGGTGCGCAAAGAAGCCGGCCGAATCGTTTTCCAAACCGTGGGAAGAATTCTCCGGCAAGAATGCATTGCAGCATGTCCAGCGATTGGTTGACCTCGGCCCTCGACCCCCTGGATCTGACGCGCTCGAGAAATCGCGGGTCTACATCACAAAACAGCTCGAACTGTCGGGCTGGCATGTGACAAGGCAATCATTCGCCGACGAAACGCCGAGAGGGAAAATGGAATTTGTGAACCTGATCGCACGCCACAAGTCACAAGATGCGAAAGTCATGCCGGTATTTCTTGTCTGCTCGCATTACGACACAAAAGTTTTCGATTCAATTCGCTTCGTGGGCGCGAATGATGGCGGCTCAAGCACCGGCGCACTGATTGAGATTGCGCGCGTCCTCAATGGCCATCCGGGACTGGCGGCGAAAATCGAGCTCGTCTTTTTCGATGGCGAAGAAGCTTACGAAAGTTTTTCGGAAACAGATGGCTTATACGGGAGTCGTTATTTCGCGAAGCATCTTTCGCCGGAAGACCGATTTGCCGGCGGCGTTTTGCTGGACATGATCGGCGATCGATCGCTCACAGTCACGCTTTCGCCCGATTCGCCGATGCAAATGACGGCCGACATTTTCGCATCGGCAGAGGCTTTGAAGGTGCGAGATCATTTCACCTATTTTCAGAGCAGCATCATGGACGATCACACGCCCTTGAATGCGGCGAGAATTCCAACGATCGATCTCATCGATTTCGATTATCCTCCATGGCACACTGCGGACGACACCATGGACAAGCTTAGTGCGGAGAGTTTGCAGATCGTAGGGTCGGTGACGTTGTATTATCTGTCCCAGTTCGCCCTCAAGTAATGCGAGCAAGAACAATTATGGCGTTGAGCGTGCTTGCGCTCGTCGGAGGCATCATCGGTGGTGAAATGATTTATCAGTCGAAAATTTGCCGCGACACGATCGGCCGCTGTTTTGGTCGTGGACGGTTGGTCGCTCTGATTCGTGGTCACGGAATCTACGAGACCGATGTGAAAGGCGAAATGGCGGCGACGTCGTATCTCGCCGGCGGCAAGATGGCGGCGAATTCGGAAGAGACGGTTTCGAAACGATTGATTGCAAATGAGAATCTTCGCCAACAGTCGGACCGCGCGGCGGTGTCTGAAACTGAGATGCAACGCCAGATCGGTTTGCTCTGGGACCAATTCGCGGACGAGACGGTGCGGGCGAAAAGACTGGCGGCTAGTGGCATATCGCTGCGACTGCTACGGCAATTGGTGCGCGAGAATTTGGCCGGCCGGCGTTTGATCGAGCGTGAAATTACCAACCGACTAACGGCGGACGAAGCTTCGGTTCGCAGTTATTATTTCCAACATTCCGCGGAATTCGCGCAGCCACTGCGTTTGCGTGCGAGTCACATCTTTCTGGCCGCGCCGCCGGAGACTGCTCCGGAAATTGTGGAGGCAAAGCAAAGATTGATCGACTCTCTTGCCGCCCGGCTTCGCGGAGGCGAAGAATTCGAAGCGCTTGTCTGGGAGGAGTCGGAAGACGAGGCGAGCAAGCAGCGTGGAGGCGATCTCGGTTATCTTTCGCAGTGGCGCGTCCCGCAGGATTTTTTCGCCACGATCTCACAACTCAAAGTCGGCGAGACGAGCAAACCTTTCCGGTCGAAGCTCGGTTTTCACATCGTGCGGGTAACTGAAATCAAGCCAGCCCATCAAATGACATTCGAAGAAGCGCGTCTCGAAATCGCCGCGCGCCTAACGAACCAACGCCGCCGAGACGCCGTCGCCGACTTCGCTGCCCGGTTGGCTGGAAGTTCGGCGTTGCACGGGGGCTGGTTTTGGAATTGACTTTGCTTGTGCGTGACCGCCAGGTCTCGGTGCGCCGCCCACTAACATGTCCCGTCGCAGTCGGAAAAACGTCGGTTTAATCGGTCTTGGCATTATCGGCCGGCGCGTTGCGGAAAATCTCCGCAGACGCGGTTTTCACGTCTTCGTTTGGAATCGAACGCCGCGCCCGGTTCCGAATTTTGTCGGCTCGGTCGCTGAAGTCGCCGAACTTTGCAATGTCATCCAAATCTTCGTGGCCGATGACGAAGCGCTGCGCGAAATCATCCAGCAATTAAGCGCTGTCCTCACGGCGCATCATATCGTGCTCGCGCATTGCACGGTTGCTCCCGAGAGCATGCAGGCGGCGGCGGAAGTTGTGCAACGGCGGGGCGCGCGTTTTCTCGATGCTCCTTTTACCGGTAGCAAAGGTGCGGCGGAAAAAGGTGAGCTAATCTACTATGTCGCGGGCGATGATGGCGCTTTGCGTGAGGCGCGCCGATTTCTCGAAGCGAGCAGCAAAGAAATCGTCGAGTTCGGTGAAATCGGTGAGGCGACGCTGGTCAAAGTCGCCACTAACATGGTAACGGCCGCGAGTATCCAGGTGGCGGCGGAAGCTTTGGCGCTGGTGGCAAAATGCGGTGTAACTCCGGAGAAATTTGAGCGCGCTTTGCGCAGCAATGCGAGCCGCTCCGCCACCATCGAGATGAAACTGTCGAAGATGATGGAGAGCGACTTTGAACCGCATTTTTCGGTGAAACACATGCTAAAGGATTTGCAGATTGCGGAACAATTGGCGGACTCACTCGAGCTAAGACTGCCCGTGACAGAAGCGGCGCGAGATATGCAACTGGCGGAAATGAGAGACGGAAGAGGCGACGAGGATTATTGTTGTGTCGTTAGGCAATATTTTCCTGACGGAGTCCCATCCGAGCGCAGGCAAACAGAAGATGCGCCCCCGAAAAATTACGATCCCGCGAGTGTAGAACAAACTGCGGAGCCGCCGATAGAGACGCCGCCGGAGCCGCCTAACGAGTCTGTCGCCGAAGCCTCGCCGTTACCTGCCGTTGTCGAAGCTGAGCCGGCACCGGTTATCGTGGAAGAAGCTGTTTCAGAAGCTGTGATAGTCGAAACAGCAGATCAACCTTCCTCGCCTGCGCCTGTTATGACCGGCAGGACAAAAGCTGAAGAGCGGCCTGGATTTTTGCGACGGTTATTCAATCGGAGCACAGATTACTGAAACCTGTCAGGATCGGAAATGTTAGAGGCTTTCCCAAAGCAGACGTGTTCCCTTTTTGACTTATCGGACCACGCGAAATTTTGCGTGCGCGGCTCGGATCGGTTGCGCTTTCTCAATGGCCAGATTACCAACGATCTTCGCAAAGCGACGGAAACATCCGCGATCGAAGCCTGCATTCTGAGCGTCAAAGGAAAGATCGATGCGCATGTTTTCATTTGTGCCGCCCCAGATGCCTATCTTTTGACTGCGGAGGCCGATTTGCGGGAAGCGATTCCGGCGCGTCTCGATCGTTACATCATCGCGGATGATGTGCAGATCGAAGACGTCAGCGATGAGTTCGATCTTTTTCATCTACTTGATTCAGAGCGACCCGATTTGCCTAACGAGTTTGATACGGTCGGCGTGCGCCGCTTTTCAACTGCCGGCTGGGATGTTTGGGTAAAACGGACTGATGCGAACCAATTGGGTAAGTCTTTTTCGCAGCGATATGCGATTTGTGATGCATCGGCGGCGGAAACTCTTCGGATCCAATCGGGCATTCCGCGTTGGGGTCGGGAACTAACGAATGAAATCATTCCCATCGAAGCGAATCTAGAGGAGCGCTGCGTTGATTATTCGAAGGGTTGCTATATCGGGCAGGAAGTCATTTCGCGAATCAAGATGTCGGGACAGACGAATAAACGATTGTGCGGATTGGTCTCGCTCGATGGATCGGCGCTCTCGCCATCGATGCGGTTGGTCGCAGAAGCGGCTGACCATCGCGATGTGGGGTGGGTAACGAGCGCCGATTACAACCCGCAAATGCAGAAACACATCGGCCTCGGTTTTGTGAAACGCGGATTTAACGCGCTCGAAACGCGTCTCCATGCGTTGCCGGCCGTCGGATCGGCCGCTGCTGCAATGCCGATAGAGATTGTTGCACTACCATTTGTTTAATCGTGGCCAAAGTTACGCTTAGCAAAGTTGCAACGAAAAGCGGTGCATCGCTTCTGGATCTGGAAATTCCGGACCGGCAACTGGTCGTCCTCACCGGTCCACCCGGCGGGGGCAAGTCAAGCGTGCTCCGCATGATTGCCGGTTTGGAGAAAGTGTCGGCGGGTGACATCACCATCGGCGAAAAGCGAATCAACGACATGGCGCCACATCAGCGCGATGTCGCGATGGTATTCGCGGGGGACAGTCTTTATCCGCGCATGACCGTGCGCGAAAATATCGCCTTTGGTTTGAAGCGACGAAGATTTGGCAAATCGGAGATCAAGAAACGTGTCGAAGACGCGGGGAACGTGCTCGGGATCGAGCAGTATCTCGAAAAAACGCCCGACGAATGCCCGATGCCAGTTCGGCAACGCGCAGCGATCGCGCGCGCCGTTGCGAGGCAACCGCAGGTTTTTCTTTACGATCATGCTCTCGCCAATCTGGACCCTGGCAGCCGTGGCGAGTTACGAAATGAAATCGTAAAACTGCACGAGCGTTTGCAGATAACGACAATTGTTGCGACTGCGGACAGCGGCGAAGCGATGAGCATGGCCGGAACGATCGTCCTACTCGACGAAGATGGTTTGCAGGCAATCGGAACTCCGCGTGCGCTTTACGAGCAGCCTGAAAACATGATCATCGCGAAGTCTTTGGGAGATCCGCCGATGAATTTTGTGCGAGGGGAATTGAAATTGGATCGCGGCGGTTTGCGGTTTTCCGAAGCCGGGGAAGGGACAATCCAGATCGACCTCGCCAAGTTCGAACGTTTCGAGGTTGCGAGATCATTTGTTGGGAAATCCATTTTTCTTGGCGTTCGCCCGGAAGACATTGAAGTCGCGTCATTGGGTGAAGGGAAGGGAGGGAATTCCCTCGGGAATTTCCGCGCAATTGCCGAGCGAGTGGAGCCGTTCGGCCCGCAAACCGATGTTTATTTTAGCACGGGCGCACACTCCGGAATTTGCCGAAGCAGCGGCTTATTGGATCGCAGCGAAGTCGGTCGTCGGATGGAATTTGTGATAAATCTAGAAAAAGTTTGCTTCTTCGATCAGAGCACCGAAAAAAGAATTGTTTAAGCGATAATGGACCGCAATCTCCTTGCCACGGGAGAGTTGCGGAGCTTACAACTTACTTATTACAGGGGTAAGCGGGTAATCTAAAGACGACGGAGACAACATGAACCAAAAATTGCTCGCAGAAATCGGCCGGACTCAACGCCTGGAAATTCTTAACTCACTCAAGCGGACCAAAGGCATGTCCGTGAACGAACTCGTCGAAAAAATGAAGATGAGTTACATGGGGATCAAGCAGCATTGCCTGACCCTCGAGCGTGACGGTTATCTCGACACGTGGCGGCGCCCGCAAAAGATGGGGCGGCCGGAAATGGTCTACCGCCTCACTCGCAGAACACACGATCTATTTCAGTCTGACACGAATCAATTCACGATCGAATTGCTCCACGCCGTGCAGGAGATTTACGGACCCAACGCCGCGGAAAAATTGCTGTTCAATGTCTTCGAGCGGAGAACGAGCGCCTTGAAGGAGAAAGTGAAAGGGGAAACCGTAGTTGAGCGCGCAAAATCGCTGGCACGTCTGCGCGATAATGAGGGCTACATGTCGCAATTCACGACCAGCGAGGAAGGTGGCCCGCAAATTCTCGAATGCCATTCACCGCTGCTTAATCTTCTCGACCGTTACCCGATCATGGGACGTCTCGAGCAGGATATGTTTGAGGCCGTTCTCGGGACCAACGTCCGGCGCGAAGAATCGCGGACATCTGGTCTTTATGAGTGCGCATTTTACTTCTCGGTCTAACGCTTCGTTAGCGAGATAGATTTTTACTTTCGCGCTGGGTAAAAGTCGGTTGATTGAAAGCCCATGCTCCGGGCTTTTCCGACCGCCGTTATCGAGAATCTTCGACCCCTTATCGATGGCGGACGTTATCCCGTTAAGCGCGTTGTCGGCGAAGACCTGACCGTAGAAGCCGACATTTTTAAGGACGGACACGATGTTGTCGCCGCCATTTTGAAGTGGCGGATGGTGGGTGCCACCGATTGGCACGAGACCGCCATGACGCACCTGGACAACGATCGTTGGGGCGGGACGTGTTGCTTCTACGAGAATGCCACTTACGAATACACGGTCGAGGCCTGGACGGATACTTTTCGGGGTTGGCGTCACGAATTCGATACGAAGTTCAAAGCCGGCATTACCGACCTGCAAAGCGAGGCGTTAGAGGGCGCGAAGTTGCTCGAGCAAGCCGCCGAGCGTGCGACGAATGTGGACGATTATTCGCGTCTGCATGAATTGATCGAGAAAATCTGGACCGCCGAATACGTCGAGGTCAATCACATCGCGCAGTCGAGCGAATTGGAAGTGTTGATGGATACCTATCCCGATCGATCGCACTCCACGCAATACGCTCCGCCACCGCGCGTGGTGGTGGATCGGGTGCAGGCGCGCACTGCGGCCTGGTATGAATTTTTTCCGCGTTCAGCCGAAGGTCGAGACGATCGCGGTTCGACTCTCCGGGATGTGCTGCCGCGAATTGACGATGCCAGGGCAATGGGCTTCGACGTCATTTATTTCCCGCCGATCCACCCGATCGGTCATACCAATCGCAAAGGCCGAAATAATTCTGTCACGAGTCAACCCGGGGAACCCGGTGTGCCCTATGCCATCGGGAGCGAGGTCGGTGGACACAAGGCCATCGAGCCTTCGTTAGGCACAGCTGAGGATTTC
>CAWGQU010000022.1:0-15005 GCA_963824795.1 uncultured Verrucomicrobiae bacterium
GTCAGGGGTTCGAATCCCCTTACCTCCACCAAATCCACAGCTCTTTGGCGGGACGACGATTTACCATTGCCTTTCCGAAAACATCTCGCTAAACGAATGAAAAAGTGTCCGTCTCCCCCCGTCAATCAATCTTGCGGGCCGCGGCGGCTCGAAACCAAAAAACAAAAATATGAAATATAAATCGCAACTTATGATGGCCGCGGTCTTCGCGGCGCT
The DNA here is from genome assembly GCA_963824795.1 of uncultured Verrucomicrobiae bacterium. GTDB lineage: Bacteria > Verrucomicrobiota > Verrucomicrobiia > Chthoniobacterales > UBA10450 > JBBQFI01. The sequence continues at coordinate 217 of CAWGQU010000022.1, forward strand.
TGCCTTAACCGCATCTCCGAGCGTGCTCGCGCGCGCGAAGAAATCCGCATCGCCAGCTCCTGAGGCCAGCGCTTCACCTGCCGCCGTGGCGTCCCCCGCAGAGAAAATGAGGAGCTATCCGTTTCACGGGATGATCGCCTCGGTCGACGCGAAAATGAAAACCTTCACGATCGCGGGCAAGGAGAAGACTCGCACGTTCCAAGTCACGGACAAATCGATCATCACAAAAGCCGGCCAGGCCGCGACGATGAAGGACGTGATGGCGAATGAAGAAGTGCGTGGTTCTTATTGGAAACAGGCCGACGGCACCATGGAAGCGAGAACGGTAAAACTCGGTCCGTTAACCGCAGAGGAGCAGGCGGCGAAAGACGCTCGTAAACAAAAACGCGCGGCGAAGAAAGCAGCCGCGGAGGCTTCACCTTCGGCGACTCCATAGAGCGAAACATAGCAGTTGAAAAACCTGCGACAGCGCGAGCTGTCGCAGGTTTATTTTTCGTCGATGGCCTTCAGGGCAACGCGCAAATCAGCAACAAAATGCGAGTATTCGCGCTCGCGTAATTTCTCATCGGTTTGACGCAATAATGAGGAAGGGTGCACGGTCGCAACCACCTTTGCCGCGAATTCTGATTCGAGAATCTTCCCGCGCTCGCGCGTGACGCGAAAGGACGCGCCGAAGATCGCCTGCGCCGCGGTTGCGCCGAGACAAACCAGGATTTTTGGCCTAACGAGTCGGAACTCAGCCTCCAACCATGGCCGGCACGCCGCGATCTCACGCGAATTTGGCTTCTTATGAATACGCCTTTTCCCGCGCGGCTCCCATTTGAAGTGCTTGACCACGTTCGTCACGTAAACCGTGTCGCGATCGATTCCGGCTTCCTCGAGCGCACGATCCAAAATTTTCCCAGCTGGCCCGATGAACGGTTTGCCAGCGAGATCTTCCTGATCGCCAGGTTGTTCACCGACCAGCAAAATCGGAGCGCGCTTCGGGCCCTCGCCAAAGACAGTTTGCGTAGCGCGCTTGTACAAATGACACGCGGTGCATTTAAGTGCTGCATTTCGCACCTCGCTTAGATCCGAACTGTCAGGCACATCTGCGGCCGACCATTCGACTCCCTCATGCAACCGAGCTTTTCCAGTGTGCCGCACATATAGTCTTCGCCTACTCCAGCCCAATTGCGTGCACACACATCACCGGGCTACTTTCTCCATGCTTCGAACCCGCCGATTAATTCTACGCCGCTTCACGGAAAGCGATCTCGATGCACTCGCGGTTTTAATGCGCGATGACCAGTTCATGCTTTTCTCGCGAGGCGTTTTTTCACGCGAACAAACGGCCGCCTTTCTGGAAAGAATTTTTGCAGGTTATCGCGACGATGCTCCGTCGCAATTTGCCGTCATCGTTCGAGCAGAAAATAAACTGATCGGATATTGCGGCTTCTTCCGGCAAACTGTCGACGACACAGAAGAGATCGAAATTGGATATCGGCTCGATGCAAAATATTGGGGCCAGGGTCTCGCAACCGAAGCGGCGCGGGCTGTTCGCGATCACGCCTTTAACGATCTGAAACTCGATCACGTCATTTCACTCATTCATCCAGACAACATCGCGTCGCGACGCGTAGCCGAGAAGAACGGAATGACGCCGGAGCGAGAAACCGTGTTCCACGGATTTCCGACTATTGTTTTTGGAATCAGACGATCAGCTGCGTTTGGTGGCGCCTGACGAATTCCTGTCCGAGCGCCCGATAAGCCCGGGCGCCGTTTCCGTTCGAATCGTATTCCAAAATCGATTTGCCGAAACTCGGCGCTTCACTCAGACGAACGGTCCGCGGAATCACAGTTTCGTAGACGACGTCACCAAAATGTTCGCGGACGTCGGCCACCACCTGCGCGCTTAGATTTGTCCGGCTGTCGAACATCGTCATAACGATTCCGCGCAAAACCAATTCGTCATTAACGCCGGCGGCTTTGATTTGCTCGACGATGCCAACAATTTTTACCAGGCCTTCGAGTGCGAAGAATTCGCATTGAATCGGTGTGAGGAGCTCATCCGCCGCCGCGAGCGCGTTCGTCATCAGGATTCCCAGCGATGGCGGACAATCGAGAAGGACGAAATCAAAGGCGTTATCGGCGCGCAAGGGAGCGAGCGCCTTGGCGAGACGGACGAGATGATCGTCCATTCGAGCGATTTCAATTTCGGCGCCAGCCAAATCGAGATCGGAAGGAATAATGAATAACCGCTCCAGACGCGTCGGAAAGATTTTTGCGGCGACGGAAACGGAACCGAGGAGTGGATCGTAAACGCTTTCGCCGACAAGTCCCTGCAAGCCTAACGAGCTTGTCGCGTTGCCCTGAGGATCAAGATCGATGAGCAAAATGCGCTGGCCCGTTTCGGCCAGGGCCGCACCAAGATTTACCGCGGTCGTGGTTTTTCCGACGCCGCCTTTTTGATTTGCGATGGCAATAATCTTCATTCGCGCGGCACGATCAACGTCCGCAGTTCGAATGTGCGCCGTCCATCCGCTTCCTGCCAAAGCAAATGATCGGGATCGGGAAACATTTCGGTGACCTCGACTTCGCCGGCTTTCGTCAACCAGCGATGAAAAATTTCGATAAAGAGATAACTTTCGAAGTCGATGAAAACCGGTTTGGTATCTTTGTCTCGACCCTCGGCTCCGCTGCGACGCAATGCCTGTTCGGTCGGCCGGATGTAAGCGAATCGCGGGATATTGCGCGCCATTCGCAAGCGTTCGATTGCAATAACCAGATCGCGCGAGACGCCGGTAAAATTACCAGTGCCAAGCTCGGCGGCGGTGACTGTCCACGATTCGCGCTGGACGATGATTTTGCCGCAACGCAGCCGTGGCATGTGCGGGCCGCGTCCAAAATAAAATGGATGGAAGCCGAGTGGAATGATCCAATAACGAGAAAACGAACCAAGATATTCATGCGAGCCGCGTGTGCGCAGAGCAACGTCGCCATTCGCTTCGTTAACGAAAACTTCGGTTTCAGCGGCGGGAATGCATTGCCATTCCTGTTTTCCGGGACGTGGCGCGACGAAATAACTCAACTCTGGAATTACATCAAATTGTCGCACCGTTGTATGCGCGGTGAAGTCCGCCGGAGCAAAACCGTAAAAGAAATTCGGCTGACCGCAGGTGGTGCTGGCGAGAGCGCGAGCAAAGGCCGGGTTATCGGGGCAATCCCAATACATGCAGTGATGCAACATCGCGATAGGCGGATGCAATTCGGCGAGCATCCATTCAAAGTCGCCGCGGTTTACATGATCGATTGATGCAGCAGAGATCTGCAAATCCGCCGAAGGAAAAGTGTACTCATCAAACTTGGGATACTCGAAATTGCGGCGGACAAAATGACATTCCTCGGCGGTCAGAGTCCATTCCGGCCCATCGGGGCGCCTCGCGAGTATTTCCTGAAACGCGCTCTTCAATTCAAGAAAAGCAACGTGCGCCAGGGCGACGAGACCGTGACTGGCAAGTGGCATCTTTTGCGTTTCGCAATGTCGGAGGAACGCCGGCAATGCGACAGCGCCGTCTTTGATAAGAGCGGTTTGAAACAAACCTCGCAAACCTGCCGCCACACGACTGGCGATGTATGCATACGAGTCGCGCCAAAGATCGATCCATGGCTCGGCTTCGCGCGCAACCTCATCGATCATTTTCTCGCTGATCGTAAAATGCGAAGCGAGCGAGCAATCCTCGCCTATCGGATTCGCGGCATTGTAAAGAAAACGCTGGGACGATTGGGCAACCACACCCATCTCATCCAGGCATCGTCTCGCCCGCTGCATGGTCTCTTCGCGCGTGCTGGAGTTGGTAATGCTCGCAAATCTTGTGCGAAGGGTCGCGAGCGGCTGCAACAGATCGAGCCACTTCTTTCGAGCCGGGTTGTCTCGCCATCGCATGATTTCGGAAACGAGGACATCGAAGGCATGTGGCTCAAGCGCGCGGACCTCCACTTCCCAGCGAACAATATTCTGCGCGGCCAGCTTCCCCAGAACGCAGAGATCGATGCCTAACGAATGAGCCGGCGAAGATCCATCGCAACGCGCTATTATCGCTTTCGTCGCAGGATCGATAGGAATGATTTCTCCAGAAACGGAGCAGACGAACGTGTCGCCTTCGATGCGACCGTTTGGATGAAGACGCGGCGAAAGTTCGGGCCTGACGGCCGGGTCAGCATTCAGAGCGGCTGCGACAGCATGAGCGGTCCAGCGTTCCAAAAAAACTTCGCGTCGCAATGCAGTCGAATCGCCGGAAAAGTGAATCGCAAAATCCTGCGATTGCGCAGTCCCCCAGCTGGAGGGACCAAATTCGCTGAAAGTGTCGTTCTTGGCGGCAATCCGCTGCAGATATAGTAAGAGATGTCGCTCGCGCCCGGCTGCGCGATTGTTACGTGCGGGGAGGGATTCTTGTTCGGCGCCTCGGAGAAGATTTTGCACTTCGCCTGAGGAGAAAACAAAATATTGCGGTAATTTTTCCTTTGCGGCACGGAGAAGCGCCATGCGTGCATTCGTTAGTTCCTCTTTCAAACAGTTGTCGAAATCGGGACTATCGAATTTTCTCGTCGAGCCTTTTTCCCTAACAAGTAGCTCACGCGCAAACGCCGAAGCTTTCGGCGTGGCAAGTCGCGTCAGAATATCGAACGGCAAGCCAGCCATCCGAATCAGGAAAATCGGAGCGACGCGATAACCTGCGGGCACTCGTTCAGAAAGACCAAAACGAGTACGAACTGCAAGTTAAACTCGCAATTTTTCCGCCACGGAAAGATGCGGACTAGTTATTCAGCAGCGGCAGCCGCATCGTGAAAGTGGTGCCGACGTCCGGCGTGCTATCCACTTTTATCGAGCCGTTGTGGTCTTCAACCACCTTCTTCGTGATGTAAAGGCCGAGGCCGGTTCCGCTTTTTCCCTGTTTGGTCGTGAAATACGGATCGAAAATTTTCGCCATTTGCTCCGAGGTAATACCTCCCCCAGTGTCTTCGATCTGAACGTCGACGTAGAAATCCTTTCGCGTGCAGCGGACGCTGACCGAGCCTTTCTTTTCCGCTGCGGCTTGCACAGCATTTATCAAAACATTTTGAATGGCGCGCGTGATTTGAAGCGAATTGCCCAGGAGCGTGCAGGGATCTTCGCAAATATCATTTTGAAGAGCGACGCCATTTTGGCCGGCCATTGCTTCGACACCCTTCACTACTTCTCGGACGATTTCTGAAACCGAGAGGGGTTTGGCCGGAGAATCTTCGCCGGTGCCGTAACTCTGCCACATCGTGAGCAACTCCCGGCATAGCTTCACATTCTGCTCGATGATGTTCAGCTCCCGCGCCGAGCTTTCGCTCGCAGCGGCCTCGACATCGCCATTGCGTTTCTCGGATTGCTCTAGCTTCTTAGCCAAGAGTTGCACGTATCCCCAAACGATCGTGAGAGGATTGCCGAGATCATGCACAAATTCCGCGGAAGCTTGACCTAACGAAGCAAGGCGTTCCTTCTGCGCGAGCTCTTTAAGAAGGCGATTGTTTAGCTCTTTGATTTCGGACGCGGCGTTTTCACTGCTGCGATGCACGCGCGTGCGCTCGACATTTCGTCCGATTACTTCCTGCATGGCGCGCGCATCAAACGGCTTGCTGATGTAATCGTTCGCACCCAGACGCAACGCTTCCTGCGCTGTTTCGAGAGCGCCGAACCCGGTGAGCATTATCACAGAAAGGTTCGGATCGATCTCGCGAATTCGTCGCAGACCATCAATGCCGGTCATGCCCGGCATGCGAATATCCATCACGATCGCGTCGGGATGTTTCTCGCGAAGGAGACGAATACCGGTCTCAACGCAGTCCGCGGTATGGACGGTATAATTCGGTTTGAGGAGCATCCGCAAACTCTCACGGGGACCCATCTCGTCGTCGATGACGAGAATTTGCGGACGATCAAGGGAGGGCGTCATAAGTTCGTATCCGCCCACGTGTAGCTAAGCGCGTGCCGTTTATCACACGGGAAAAGCGAAAACTCGGCGCTGACATCCGACCCCATTACCAGCGCCAATGGTGGAGCAGATTATGCTCGTGCGCAAGGCGAAGTTGTGAATAACTTACGAATAACTTTTGCCAAGCGGATGACGCAGAACACTTTGAGCTTTTCTGAGAAGAGGATATTGGTGGGTAGGCACGATTCTTCACTGGAGTCTGCACAGGATTTCCGATTCAAATACGAACTATCCCATGAGGACTGCCCGCATCCGCCAGCGAACTCGCGTTGTCGTTACAGGAATGGGAGTGCTCGCACCGAACGGCGTCGGACTCGAGGCATATTGGGAGTCGTTAGTCGAAGGCCGCAGTGGCATCGGTCCTATTACGCTTTTTGATGCCCGCGGGTATCGCAGCCGGATCGCGGGAGAAGTGAAAAACTTCAATCCACTGGATTATATCGAAGCAAAGGAAAAACCGCGTCGTCTGGCCCGCGGCACTCAACTCGCTTTTGCAGCAACACAATGTGCTTTGACCGATGCACGATTGAATTTGTCAGAACTGCACGCCGAATCATGGGGCCCTCTTCCGATTGTGATGGGCGTAGGCACGAGCGCGATGGACATTTTGCAAGACGGATTCGACTCACTGCGCGACCGCGGCCCTGGATCGATCAAACCATTTGCTGTGGGATCGTGCGCACCTCAGGCGGCGGCAACTTTTATCGGAAGAATGCTCGGAGTTCCGACGCGGACCTCCACCATTTCATCAACGTGTGTATCGGGACTCGACGCAGTGGCATCCGCAGCGGCATCGATTCGCAGCGGCGAATCCGAGATAGCGATCGCCGGCGGCGCCGACGCGCCAATCACGCCTCTGGCGATGGCAAGCTTTGCGACTGCCGGATTGAGTTCGTCGAGAAATGAAAGCCCTGAACATGCAAGCCGTCCGTTCGATCGCGATCGCGATTCGGGCGTTATCTCAGAAGGCGCGGGAGTCTTGGTGTTGGAAAGTTTGGATCATGCGCTGGGACGTGGAGTTAATCCGTATTTCGAGATCACCGGTTTTGGCGTTCAGACAGATGCCGACCCGACGATGCCCGGTTCGGGATTGGGTAGCACAATGATCGCGGCGTTGGCTAATGCGAATCGCGATCCCGAAGAGATCGATTACATTTGTGCATACGGCACTGGCCATCCGATTTTCGATAAAGTCGAATTATCCATGATAAAGCGCGTATTTGGTCAGCACGCGCAAACAGTTCCAATAAGTTCCATCAAAGGAGTCACGGGCAATCCACTCGCGGCAGCGGGACCATTGCAGTTAGTTTCTTCGGCCCTATGTCTGAGGAAAAATATTATTCCGCCCACGGCAAATTGCGACAACCTCGATAGTGATTGCGATCTGGATATTGTGCGGGGAAGAGCCCGGCGTGCGAAATTGAATTGCATTCTGCTCAATGTGCGCGGACTTGGCGGCGGTAATAGCACGATGATTGTTGAACGCGTAGCGGCATGAATGCTGAAAATCTCCCCCTGTGGCTGGCGCTTTTCACGCAGCTAGGTCTCGGGCTTGCCGTTTTCCGCGCGAACTACCGCAATTACGCAAACCAAAGCTTTCTTTTAGTTTCGCTTTTTCTTCTTGCCTGGGTCCTTTCATTACATCTCGCGTACAACGCGGTGCAGGCGCGTGATGCCGCGTTTTGGATTCGGAGCGCGTCGGCGGCTGCTATTTTAGTCGTTAACGGATTCAACATCCTGCGAGCCGCGATCATGTATCGCGAGGAAGGCTGGCGCGAGATCAGCAAACGCACTTTACCGATTGCACTGCCGAGTCTTTTCGTCATCGCACTGTGCTACACGCCGTTGTTCCTGCGCTACGCCGAGCTCCGTCGCGCGCGCGAGGCGCAGGAATTAGTCCCCCACCCTGTTTACGGCCCGCTGCTGCCTTTTTTTGTGGGCTTCCTGATGACATCGATCGCCTTTGTTATCGCGCTTTACCTGAGAGACCTGCGGAAGGCCTCCGGCATGCAAAAAGTCGAACTGCAGTTCGTAGTCGCCGGATGCGTAGCTCTTGTCGCTTTTGCTTTGGCCGGGATTCTTCTGACTCCTTTTCTGCCGCGAGGCGACGTCGTGCGCTTTGGCCCGTTTCGCTTCTTGATCTTCAGTTTAATTATCGCCTACGGAATCGCGACGCGGAAAATCATGGAGGTCGGCACGTTCGTTAGGCGTCTGGTCTCCTACGGATTGCTGCTGCTTTATCTTAGTGTCATTTATTTCGGCATTTGGTGGGCTTCAGATCATTTGCTGCGCGGTTTTGTCTGGCAAAATATTCTTCCGCATCTTTTGGGTACGCTGGCCGTTGCCCTATCCATGGCACCGGCGCGCGGTGTTTCGAAAAACTTTGCCGACAAGCTATTCGTCAATTCTCGCGGCCTGGACTTTGAAGCGACCATGCGAAAGGCGGCCGGAATTTTGGATTCGGTTACGACTCTGCGGGATCTGCTCGAACGATTTGCCGCCACCACCGCCGAAGCCGTCGGGACCGACCGCGTTGTTATCTTGTTGCCCGACAAGAACGGTTTCACCCAACATTACTCAGGCGATGACAGACCTGGTATGGCGCTGCCGACCGATCATCCTTTCGTCGTTTACCTTCGCAAACGGCATGAGCCAATCGTGCTCGACGAATTACACCGCGTTCGACCGACACCAGAATTGGAGGCGATCATCCCGGAAATGCGTCGATTAAAACTGGCCGCGGCCATGGGAATTTTTTCGCGCCACCAATTAGCTGCCGTCATGCTTCTCGGCCCGCGGCTTTCGGGCGGCATTTATAGCGACATAGTCCAGAACGCCCTCCAGGTTTTGTGCGGCCAGCTCGCCATCGCAATCGATAATGCGCAACTCTTCACGGAAGTGCAGAACGCGAAAATTTATAACGAAACGCTTCTGCAAAATCTCACTACCGCCGTGATAGCGGCCGGCGCCGATGAAGCGATTACAGTGTTCAATCACGAGGCCGAACAAATTACCGGATTAAATTCGCGGGACGTGCTCGATCACTCGTTAGTCCAACTTCCGAGCGGGCTTTGCGATTTGCTACGCGAAACTCTTCGTTCCGGCCAACGGCAGGAGAACCGCGAACTTCTTCTTGCTTCCGAGAACCGCACCGTAGTCGTGCGGGCGAGCAGTTCGATTTTTCACGGACAGGAAGGCGAGATGCTCGGCGCGCTGATGGTTCTGACCGATATTACAGCGCTGAAGCGTCTTGAACTTCAAATTCGTCGAAGCGACCGCCTGGCCAGTCTGGGCACTCTCTCCGCCGGCATGGCGCACGAAATCAAGAATCCCCTTGTCTCTATCAAGACTTTCGCGCAGTTGCTTCCCGAGCGTTATCAGGATTCGGATTTCCGCGAGACGTTTTCAAATCTGATCGGCCACGAGATCGATCGGATCGATTCTCTGGTAAATCAGCTCCTGCGCTTCGCCCGGCCGGCCAAGCCGGTACTCAAGCCGATGCACGTCCACACCGTCCTCGAAAAATCGCTCCAACTGGTCGGTCACCGGCTCTATCAAAAAGATATAAAATTAACTCGTATATGGCAGGCGGACGTGGATACAATCCGCGCGGATGCCGATCAATTGGAGCAAGTTTTCCTGAATTTCTTCATCAATGCCATGGACGCGATGAAACGAGGCGGTGAACTAACAGTTTGCACGGAAGTCGGCAATCGCCCTGAATGGGTCACAGCAATGAACCATTCGAACGGAGACGGCCACGCGCGTGAAGTCCTCCGTATTACAGTACGCGACAACGGCGAGGGTATCCCCGCTGAGAATCTTTCCCACGTCTTCGATCCGTTTTTTACGACAAAGGATTACGGGACGGGGCTGGGATTGTCGGTCGTACACGGAATTGTTGAAGAACATGGAGGCCAAATCGAAGTGGAAAGCGAGCTGACTAAAGGTACCGCCTTCCATATTCTGCTGCCCGTCGTGCGTTTCGATCGCGAGGAGGTGGCTGCATGAATCTTCCACCTGTCGCCATTCTCTACACGCAGGATCAGGAACTCGTTAGGCGAGCAAAAGCCTTTTTGCGCATGATGGGCCAGGTCCGTCATGTCGCCGAGCCAGATCGGCTCGACGCCGTCCTGCAGCAAACAGGCCCCGCCCTGCTCCTGATCGATCTGCACGGAAAGGAAAGCCGCGAACTGATCAATCAAATTCAAAACGATTGGCCCGAGGTTTTGATCATTGCCCTCGGCGCCCCGCATTCCGATCCGCTGCGTGAAGCGGAGGAATCAGGTATCTACGCCGCTGAAGATTTGCAGCTCGACCGCAATCGCTTTCAAGCGCTCGTCGGCCGCGCTTTTGATTTGCTGCGTGTGATGCAAGAAAACCGCGAACTGCGCGACCAATCAGTCCCCAGTCGAGAACCAGCCGCTCCACCTCCACCACGTTGGGATATGACCACCGAACGCAACTCCAGTCCCTCTTTGCAAATGTTACGGTTTCCGCGCGTATTCCGCCGCGTCGATGATGTGGACAGGCTCCTGGAAAATGTGGTCGAAGGCGTGGCAGATGCCGCGGCCGTCAGTCGCGTCGGAATTTTCTCACGCATCCGCCAGGGTGACCGCTATCGGTTGCGCGCCGGTCTGCGCTGCCTGCCTGAAAGTCATGAGATGGAATTCGGAGACCGCGATCCGCTTATTCGCTGGTTCGAACTCCACGCCCATCTCATCAGTCGAGCGAACCTTTCACAATCGGTCGACCCCACGCAGCGCGCCCTCCTCCGCCGCGCACTCGATACTTTTGGCGCCGAAGTCATCGTCCCGCTGTATGCGCGCGGACGGATCATCGGATGGATCTTTTTTGGTCATCACGTCACGGGACAGCCCTTTTCCTACAGCGATCTCGAAGGTCTGATGATGTTGGCGGAGCAAATCTCGACCGTTCTGGAGAACGCACTCCTTTACGAAGAAATCACGGTCCAAAAAACTCTGGCAGAGACGCTGCTTAAGGCAATTCCCGTCGGAATCGTGGCGACGGATGAAGAAGGAGTTGTGCGTTGGTTCAGCCCCGCGGCCGAACAAATTCTCAATATTCCCACCGCCGACGTGGTGAACCGTCCGGTAGAATCGACGAGCAGCCAGCTCGCTTCGCTCATGCGCGAAACTCTCGACGCCAAAGCGAACCTCGGCGCGCAGCAATGGGTCGATCCGACAACACGACGTTCGCTTTCCGTGGAGACACGCCGGCTGACGGATCACCGCACGTCGTTAGGCGCGGTCGCGGTTGTGCAGGATATGACGATCGAAGACAACCTGCGACAAAAGCAGGATCTGCTCGACCGCTCGGCGTTCTGGACCGATCTCGCGGCCAGCATGTCCCACGAAATCCGCAATCCCCTTGTCGCAATCAAGACTTTCGCACAACTGCTGCCGGAGCGTTTCGACGATGCCGATTTCCGCAAAGACTTTAATGAAATTGTTGTTCAGGAAATAGATCGCCTCGATAAGATCATTACCCAGATCAACGACTTTGCGCACCCGCCCGAGTTGAACATGAAGCCCGTCGATGTGCGTGGCGCAGTGCAAAAAGCAGTTGAGATTGCGAAATCTCGAACCCATCTCAACGGAACCTCGATTGAAACCGAGTTGCCTAACGAACTTCCAAAAGTCTGGGGAGACGAGACGGCGCTGACGGAAGCATTCGCTCATCTCGTCGCCAACGCCGCGGAAGCGACTTCCGGTTTGCATCAGGGTCGTGTCACGCTTGCGGTCAAATCAGTGCGAAAGGGTGAATCGAACGATGGTGTAGTCGTGACAATAAAGGACAATGGCAGCGGCATTGCTCCCGATCTGCGCGATAAAATTTTCTCGCCATTCTGCACTACGAAAGCGCGCGGCATGGGACTCGGCCTGCCGATCGTCAAACGCACGGTCTTCGATCATAACGGGCGAGTCGATATCGATTCGAACCCCCAGGGAACTCGCGTAAGCGTGATCCTGCCGGCGACTTCAGACATAAACTGAAAACTTGCGCGAAATTTTCCGCGCGCTAAGTCACAAGATCAGAGAATCGCTTTTATTATGATCGTCACAACCGCCCAGCTTTACAAAGTTGCCTATGGCAAATTCGCCGTCGGAGCCTACAACATTAACAATATGGAACAGCTGCTTGGGCTGTTTCGCGGGAATGTCCAAAGCCGTGCCCCGTTTATTATCCAGCTTTCCAAAGGCGCCCGCAGTTACGCCGATAAGCGAATGCTCGAAGCAATGATTCGCACTGCCGAAGAAATTTTTCCCGACGCGATTTTTGCTGTTCATCTCGACCATGGTGACGAAGAGACTTGTTATGATTGCATCGACTCTGGCTTTTACAGCTCGGTCATGATCGATGCCAGCCACGAAGATTTCGAAGAGAACATCGCGATCACAAAGCGTGTAGTCGATCGCGCCCACGCAAAAGGCATTAGTGTCGAGGCAGAACTGGGACGGCTGGGTGGTGTCGAAGAAGACATCCAGGTCGATGAAGGCCATGCTTGCCTAACGAATCCTGACGAAGCCGTCGAATTCGTCAAGCGAACCGGTTGTGATTCCCTTGCCGCCGCAATCGGCACGAGTCACGGTGCTTACAAATTCAAGGGAAAACAGGGACTGCATTTCAATGTCATTGAAGCGATCGGCAAGAAAATTCCGGGCACGCCCATTGTCATGCATGGGAGCTCAAGCGTGCCTGTTGAGGAAGTGCAGCGAATCAACGCTGCCGGCGGCAAGCTCGATCCCTCCGCACGCGGGGTGGATGAGAATGAATATCTGCCTGCGGCGAAGCTCGGCGTGACGAAAGTCAATATCGATACCGATGGCCGTTTGGTCTGGACGCGAGTTCATCGCGAGTTCTTCCGCGATAAACCCGCGGAATTCGATTTCCGCGCACCGGGGAAAATCTTCATGCAGGAGTACGCGAATTTTATTGCGCACAAGAATGAGAAGCTCGGCTCAGCCGGTCAACTCGACGCCGTGCGTGCCAGTGTTAAAAAATAATCACTCGTTAGGCGAACGACCGCCGCTTGTTCCATGGTGATGTTTACCCTCAAGGAACTTGCGGCAATGTGCGGCGGCGAGTTGCGCGGCGATCCATCCGCCACCATCACCGGAGCCGCTTCCCTTACGGAGGCCGCGGTCGGAGAAGTCACATTCCTGGGCAACCGCCGCTATTTGCCACTGCTGCGAAAGACGCGCGCCTCCGCCGCTTTTGTTCCGCACGATTTTTCAGAGGAAATTTCCCCGGCGCAAATTCGGGTTGCCGATCCGACGAAGGCTTTCGAGCAAGTCGTTCTCAAACTTGCGCCCAAGCCGATTACTTTCGCCCCCGGAATTCACAGCAGCGCAATCGTTGCCGCGAAAGTCAAATTGGGCGCGCGTGTTTCGATCCAGCCTCATGCTGTCATTGAGGCCGGAGCAACGGTTGGCGACGACACTGTTATCGGAGCTGGAAGTTATATCGGACATGAAACGGTGATCGGTGCGAGTTGCTTGATTTATCCTCACGTCACAATTCGCGAACGCACGCAAATCGGCGCTCGTGTCGTCATTCACAGCGGCGTCGTGATCGGTGCAGATGGTTTTGGTTTCGAACCGCGAGATGGGAAGAATGAAAAGATCCCGCAGGTCGGAATCGTACAGATTGATAACGACGTCGAAATCGGCGCCAACACGACGATTGATCGCGCCCGTTTTGGTCGGACATGGATTCAAGACGGCGTGAAGATCGACAACCTGGTGCAGGTGGCCCACAACGTTGTCATAGGAAAGAACTCGATGATCGCGGCGCAGACCGGAATCGCTGGCAGCGTGCGGATCGGTGCCGAGGTGATGGTGGGCGGGCAGGTCGGCATCATTGGGCATATCGAGATCGGTGATAAAACGATGATCGGTGCGCAGAGTGGGATTTCGAAAAATATTGAGGGCGGAACGTGGTGGGCGACTCCGGCCGTTCCTCTGGACGAGGCGAAAACGCATTTGGCGTGGGTGCGCAGGTTAGGAAAGCTTTTCGAGCGCGTGAAAGAGATAGAAGAGCGGCTAAAACAGTAGAATTAGCGCTGCTAAAGGCGCCTGTCGGAACTTGGCAAGGTTAGTGCTTATACTCCATATGGCAATTATAAGCCAACCGAATGATGAAACGTGCCAACCGCGAACGCGCAGAATTCCTGATTATCGACGATGACCCGTCGATCGCTAAATTTCTCGTCACTTATCTCCGACAAAAAGGTCATACCTGTGATTCTCTCACCGATGGCTTCCAAACCGCCGCGTGGCTCGAACGGCGCGACTGTGATGTCGTTATCGTGGATCTGAAGATGCCGAAGGTGGATGGCATTTCGCTCATCTCTTTCATACGCGAAATCAACCAGAAGCTTCCGATCATTGTTTTTACTGGAGTCGGTTATGACGAAGAGCGGATGCACGCGGCGTTGCGTGCCGGTGCCAACGGTTATGTCAGCAAAAATTTGCCGATTGAGCAGCTTTATTGCGTGCTTTCACGAGTGCTCGCGACCTGCCAGCAACGCGCGCGCCGGGAGGCAGTGACAACGCAACAACCGGCTTTGGTGGGTGCTGCCTAGCACCGCTTCTCAACGCGCTTCTGCCAGCAATCCGCGCAATCCCTTTGCAGAAATGCAATCGGCGCCGAACGCGCTCGCTGTCTGCTCCTCGAGATAATCGTTTGTCGCCACCGTCACGCGAAACTGCGACGCGTACTTGCTCACCAGACGCTCGATCACCGAATCTGCAGATTGCCCGGCTC
>CAWGQU010000023.1:0-6831 GCA_963824795.1 uncultured Verrucomicrobiae bacterium
TGTGTATTTCCCGGTCTGGATATCCTCTGCGACAACGTCACGGATGAAGTCGGATGGAGTTGGATTGTCAGTTGATGCACTCATTAGGAACGGGCGAAGCTACAGAACAAGAATCGATCCACAACCTGCGCTCTCGCAAAGATTGTCATCCTGAGCGAGCGAAGGACCTCACATACTTTGTTGGATCACCTCATTTGATTGTGTGCTCCATTACCTTATGCGAGGTCCCTCACTACGTTCGGGATGACATGAAAAAGACGCGCTCCAACGAAGCATACGCATTCGCTGATCTCCAGAATTGGGAGGAGGTTGGTGGCGACATTGATCGGCCCATCCGGCTCGGCGTGCTCGGCGATCCGGTTGCGCATTCGCTCTCGCCGCAAATGCAAAATGCAGCCCTCAAAGCATGCGACATCAAGATGCAGGACGCGCGATTCCACATTTTGCCTAACGAGTTAGAAGACGCATTGAGAATAATTGGCAAACTCGATTTTGTTGGCGTGAATGTGACGGTGCCCCACAAGATTGCGGCCGTCAGTTACCTGCAGGATCTCGACGAAAACGCGCGACGAGCAGGCGCGGTCAATGTCATCGCAATTTCCGATGAGAAGATGCGCGGCTTCAACACTGATGGTCGCGGGTTTTCGCGTGCAATTCGTGAGGAGTTTTCCGTCGATTTGCGCGACCTGCGCGTGCTGGTGCTCGGGGCCGGCGGTGCGGCGCGCGCCATCGCGTTGCAATGCGCGCGGGAAAATTGCGAACGATTGGTCGTCGCCAATCGCACATTCGAAAAAGCAAGAGCACTGACGGACGAATTGCGAGACTTTTTTGCCGGGCCGAGAGTTCTCGGGCCTGTCGCAAGGTTGCAAGCGATCCCGTGGGAAGAAGCGGCATTTCGATTCCAAATCGCCAATCTCGATTTGATCGTGAATACAACGCCGCTCGGTTTGAATCGCGCCGATTCATCGCCGCTTCCCGCGCGATTGCTCGCACCGCACCTGATGATTTACGACACCATCTATTCCAACAAACAAACGCCGCTTATGTCTGCCGCGCGCGAAGCGGGCGCGCGCGGCGCGAATGGCTTGTCGATGTTGCTGCATCAAGGCGCGCTCGCATTTGAAATTTGGTTCGGCCGCGATGCGCCAATCGAAGCGATGCGCGCTGCGCTGTAGTCACGGCGCCGTGTCGCCGTGCCCCCGACAGAGCGCGGCGGCTACAAGTTTTCCTGTGCCGGTTTGTGGCGAACCTTTCCACACTGGTCATTCTGAGCGAAGCGAAGAACCTCGCGCAGGTGGTTTGATCACGCTAATTTAATAGAAGACTTGGAGCGCAGTTGCGAGGTCCCTCGGTCGCCGCCGCGACCTCGGGATGACATGCCGGAAGTGGGCGTTTTGCAGATTTGAGAACTACTGGCTTAGTCGGATATTAATGAATGGTAGCCGCTGGTGTAAATTTCGGTACCGGTGAGAGCCGGACTGGCGTCGATCTCGCGGAGGATCTGCTCGAGCTCAAGCGCGAGCGCAATGCCGTCATCCTCGCGCACAATTATCAGGTGCCGGAGCTTCAGGATATCGCCGATTTCGTTGGTGACTCGTTAGGCTTGAGCTACCAGGCTGCGAAGACCGATGCCGACGTGATTTTATTTTGCGGCGTTCACTTCATGGCGGAGACGGCAAAAATCATCAATCCGTCGAAGTGCGTCATTCTTCCCGATCTCGATGCGGGTTGTTCGCTATCCGAGTCTTGTCCGCCGGAAAAACTCGCGCAGTTTTTGAAGGATCACGCCGATAAGAATTACTACGTCATCGCGTACATCAACTGCAGCGCGGGCGTGAAGGCGCTTTCTGATGTCATCTGCACCAGCGGCAATGCGGAGAAAATCGTGCGCGCTGCACCGGCCGATCGAAACATCCTTTTCGTGCCCGATCAGAACCTTGGTGCATGGGTGATGGAACGCACCGGCCGCAAAATGGACTTGTGGCAGGGGAATTGTTACGTGCACATCGAGTTCACGGCGCGCAGCATTGGCAAGATTCGCGAGGAGTATCCGGACGCGCCGCTCGTCGCGCATCCCGAATGCACTTACGCCGTCCGGATGCTCGCAGATGAAGTTTGTTCGACCGAAAAAATGGTGACGTTTTGCAAGGAATCGCCGGCGAGTGAAATCATTGTCGTTACTGAAGCCGGCATGTTGCATCGCTTACGAAAAGAAATTCCTGGCAAAATTTTTATTCCCGGGCCGACGGAACATTGCGCGTGCGCGGAATGCCGGTTCATGAAGATGAACACATTGGAGAAGGCGTACCGATGCGTTGCTGCAAATGCGCCCCGAAATCGTTTTGCCCGAAGCACTGCGCAAACGCGCGGAAGCGCCAATTCTGCGCATGCTGGAATTGAGCAGGTGATCGTAGCGGCGGTTTGTGGCCGCCGCACTTCTCGACGGAAAGTTTGCGACGGTCACAGACCGCCGCTACAACCCGGAAAATCTTTTCACTTGTCACGCTCGATGGGTCACCTTTGACTCCTGCGCGATGCGGCGTTTTTCCTTTTGGCCGGTGCTCGTGGTTTTACTCCTCGGGGTTCTTCTCCTGCGTGAGCCGCGTTTCGAGAGGTTAGAAGAAAATTTTCTGCGCTGGCTCCTGCGCAATGCTCAACCGCCCAAGGTATCCATTCCTCTTACGGTCGTGGAGATCGGTCGGGACAGGACGTCGTCGAACCAGAAAAATTCCGCCGATGAATCAACCGAGGCATTTCTGCATGGTGGAGGCGCGGCGATTTCACCCCTCGAATATGCGTTGTTCTTGCAATCGATGCTCGAGTTCCAGCCTACCGTCATCGCGTTCGAAAGTATTCTAAGATGGCGCGAGCGTGACAAAGATCAGGAACAAGTTTTTCTCGATCAAGCGATGCGCGTGCCCAAGCTTTTGCTAGGCGCAGAGCTGACGAACTCGCCTGATCCCGACCAAACGCCGCCAGAAATTCCGATATTCTCCCGGGTAACGGGCAACCGTGCACATCTTGCGGAGTTTATTGGTGTCGGGCGCCAGCCTGGCGAGGATCTGCGTCTGATCTCGACGCTTGGTTTCATCAATCTGCCGGAAGAAATCGTAGATGATATTCGCGTGCCCTTGCTTTTCCGTTATCGCGGGGATGTCATTCCTTCCTTTGCGCTCGAAGCCATTCTGCTTTGGCTGCGTATCACGCCGGACGAAGTAAAAATCGAACTGCCCTCCCAAATTGTCCTGCCGGGCAATCGCAAAATTCCCATCAATGCCGAAGGCACGCTTCTCATTAATCCTCTCGCGGCTCAAAATGTGCGCCGCCTTGCTCTCAACGAATTGCTTCTCGCGGCGCAACAGCGAGGGCAGGGCGGCTCGACCACAGCCCATCTCGAAAACATTCGCGATCAGATCGTCCTGGCGCGCACTCCGGCGAATCCGCTCGCGCCCCCCGATGTCTTCGCCGCCACGATCGCGACCATGCAAAGTAATATGTATCTGCGCCGCGTCAGTCGGATGTTCGATTTCGTGTTTCTCGTTTTGACAGTAATAGCGGCGGGATTCGTCGTTAGGATTCCGCGGTCTTACCTCGTACTTGGAGCGGTGGTATTCACTGCGGCCTATTGCCTGATAGCCATGAACGTTCTCTCACATTATCGCTTATGGCTGCCAGCGTATTTTCCGTTAGGGCTGATCTGGCTGTTGGTTTTGTATGGGTGCGTTTCCAGAAGCAGATGGCGACGGCGATCCGGCGAAGCCGTACGCGCCGATTGATGACACCGTGAGTAAATCGCAATCCATCGAAGAACGGATCGACCGTTTGCACGCAGGTGGTCTGGTCGACATGCACTTCGATTTACCGCTGGGTTTGCAATGGAACGACGATCCGAATGTGCTGGGAAAGGAGTTTCTTCCCGGGTTTGTCGCCGGGAATATCGGCGTGCTCGGCGTGGCGACTTACGTCGAGGATCGCTTCCTTGATCGAGCTCTTAACATCGCCCTTTCCCAGGTGGCGCGTCTTTATGCCGGCGCGGAGCGTGCGGAGCAGGTGTCGATATGCAGGACGTATGAAGAAATCTCGCAGGCGCGTGCGAATGGGCGCATCGCTCTGCTGCTCACGATGGAAGGAGCCGAGCCGCTCGGGACCGATCTCGATCTGCTTCGCATATTTTATGAGCTTGGTTTGCGCGCGATTTCGCTGACACACGCACGAACGAATGCAGCTGCTAATGGCGGAATTTTCGCCGCTACCGGATCGTCTCCCGAAGGGCTGACAGATTTTGGCCGCGATCTGGTGCGGGAATGCCAGCGTCTTGGAATCATCATCGATCTCGCGCACATCAATCGCGCGGGTTTCGACGAAATCGTTGGCCTAACGAGTAAACCGCTTATCGTTTCGCACACAAACGCACGGCGCTACTATGATGTGGAACGCAATATTAGCGACGACCAGATCAAGATGATCGGGCAACGAGGCGGCGTGATAGGAATCAACGCCATTCTTGTCAGCCCGCATAAAGCGGAAGCGACGCTCGATCGTTACGTCGACCATATCGAACACGTAATCAATCTTATCGGCATCGATGGCGTCGGGATTGGATTCGATTTCTGCGAGTTTCTTTGGAAGCAAATGTCGGAAGTGGAAAAGCAAGAGTTAGAGGCAAAGCTAACGACACCGCATTTCCTGCCTGATCTTGGGAATCATTCTCAGGCACGGAATGTGACGCGGCGTTTGATCGAGCGCGGCTGGGAGGATGATGCGATCGAGAAATTTCTCCGCGGAAACTGGATGCGCGATTTTGAAGGAATTACTGTAGCGCTCTCTTTTACCCTTCCTCTTCCGCTTCCTCTACCTCTTACTCTGAGGGCGACGAGCCAGATTAGGAGGAAGAGGGAGAGGAAGAGACTTAGTTTGAAATTCACCAATCTTACGCGTCGCATCGAAATCGGCGCTAATTGCTATTACCTCGAAACGTCGGGCAAGCGGCTCGTCTTCGATTGCGGGATGCATCCGAAATTGGAAGGCGAAGAAGCGCTTCCAAACTTCAAGCCGATCGCCAATCATAAGCTCGATGCCATTCTGATTTCGCACGCGCATCTTGATCACATCGGGACGCTGCCGGTCCTGATGGGACGCCAGCCGGACGCGCGCGTTTTTATGAGCGAAGCCACGACGGAGATCGGCGATGCGCTTCTGCATAATTCCGTCAACGTGATGAAGCGGCAACGCGAAGAGCTGGGCGTCACCATGTATCCGCTCTACACCCATCGCGGCCTCGATCGAGTAGCCGACCAATGGCAATCATGTCGATTCAATCAGCCCATGACCTTGCAAGGCGAGAGGGCAACAGCGCGCGAAACTGACGAAATCACGTTCGAATTCTTTGATGCGGGCCATGTCCTGGGTGCGTGCGGGATTTTGCTGCGCGCAGAAGGGCGAAAGATTTTCTACAGCGGTGACGTGTGCTTCGACGATCTGACGATCGCGAAAGCCGCAGCCTTTCCGGAATCGGAAATTGACGTCCTCATCATTGAAACGACACGCGGCGATATGCCGCTCGCGAAAGATTTCTCGCGAAAAGAAGAAGAGCACCGCTTTGCCGCTGCCATTGCCCGGGCATTTGCGAATGGCGGTTCCGTGCTCATCCCTGTATTTGCGTTGGGAAAAACGCAGGAAGTGCTTGCGATGATTTATAAATTCCGGCGCGAGGAATTGTTAGGGGAGTTTCCTTTATACATCGGCGGACTCAGCACGCGGATGACGGAAATCTACGACGAGCGATCGCATGGCACACGGCGGAATTGGCCGCGTCTGCAATTGCTGCCGGAACTCAATCCATTTGTTCTGAATGGCAAAACGATCGGCGAAGCGCCACCACGCGGTGGACGCATTTACGCGTTATCGAGCGGCATGATGACGCCGAAAACGTTGTCGAATATTTTTGCGCGGCGCATTCTCGAGAATCCGAAACACTCGATTTTCTTCGTTGGATATGCCGATCCCGATTCGCCGGCTGGAATCTTGAAAGCGGCGAAACGTGGAGAGCAGGTCGTGCTCGATCCGGATGGAGAGCCGCAGGAGTTGCGCTGTCACATCGAGGAGTTCCAATTCAGTGCGCACGCATCGCGCGAATCGATCGTGAGTTATGTGAAGCGCCTCGCTCCGAAGAAAATCATTCTCGTTCATGGCGATCCGTCCGCAGTGGAATGGATTCGCGCACAAATCGCGGCCGAGTTGCCGAGATCACAGGTGATTGTGCCGACACCGGGCGTGGAGGTGGAACTGTAAACCCTGGTCGCTTTTCAAAATGAGCGTCATCCCGAGCCCCGAATGCCCTGGGGACGAGGGGCCTCACATTCGAACAAACGTTCCCGTTTGCGTGTGACGTGATATCAGATGCGAGGTTCTTCGCTTCGCTCAGAATGACAGAATGAGAATCGTTTCCTGGAATATCAATTCGTTGCGCAAACGGCAGGATCGTTTGTTCGAGTGGCTTGAGAGGACGAAGCCCGACATTGTTTGTCTACAGGAAACGAAATGCACGGACGAACAGTTTCCCGAACTCGCTTTGCGTTCCGCTGGTTATTACTCCGCGTTTCACGGCGAGAAATCCTACAACGGCGTTGCGATTCTCTCGAAATCGGAACAGCGCAACGTGCGTTTATCGCTCTGCGACGAGACGGATGATCCGCAGGCACGCGTCATCGCCGCCACTATCGATGATTTGCGCGTCTATTCTATTTACGCGCCGAATGGGCAGTCGGTTGGATCGCCGGCTTATGAATACAAATTGAAATGGTACGCACGGCTGCGGAATTGCCTAACGAA
>CAWGQU010000024.1:0-133845 GCA_963824795.1 uncultured Verrucomicrobiae bacterium
GCGGTGTTGGTCATTGTGCAATCCAAATTGCGAAGGCGAGGGGAGCGCACGTAATCGCAACGGCATCGACCGCGAATCAAGAGTTCCTCAAGAAAATGGGCGCGGATCAGGCGATCGATTACACGAAGACGAAATTCGAAGACGTCGCCAAGGACGTCGACGTGGTGCTCGATGCCGTGGGGGGAGATACCCTGACTCGTTCGTACGGCGTGGTGAAAAAGGGCGGCATTATCGTCACTATTGCCGGCGAGCCTGACGAGGCGGCGGCGAAAGAGCGCGGATCCAGTGCGTTTCGATTTCGGCCGTGCCCAAGGCCGACGTGCTCGAGGACCTGAGGAATTTAATTGAAGCGAAAAAGTTGACGCCCGTTGTGTCGAAAACTTTTCCGCTAAAGGAAGTGACGAAAGCGCAGGAAGCAATCGCGACGCGACATACGCGCGGCAAAATCGTTTTGAAGGTGGCCGAGGAGTCCAATCACGAGCGTTCGACGGATCAAGGATGAACTCGCTGCTGATGGTCGGGGTTTTGGGATTGGGATCATTGCTGGTCTTCGATCGTTTACGGCGCCGGCGGTTATTTGCTGGGCGACATATTTTGGTTGGCTGGATCTAGCGAATCGCGCTTGTCATTGCTCGCAAAGCCTGTTGTGCTCGGCATCGTCTCACTCCTCGCGCTGGGAGAGTTGATCGCGGATAAACTACCGATGACTCCCAGTCGCCTTTCGGCGGGACCGCTTCTCGCGCGTGTTGTTACCGCGGCGTTCTCCGCAATTGCTATAGCGATTGCAATGCGTCAGTCGGTAATTGTCGCGAGTATTGCCGGTGTGCTTGGAGCCGTCGGCGGAGCGTTTGGTGGATATTACGCACGCCATTCCCTGGTTAGGCGATTTGGGCTTCCAGATTTCGCGATTGCGTTGATCGAAGATTTAATTGCAGTTGGAGGCGCTTTTTGGCTCGTTAGGCAGATCCCTTAGCGACAGTTCAAGGCAGACCCAGGACAAGGTCGAGCGATCAAATTTTCGAATCGCGCGTGGTTACATGTCGGTCGGCGAGCACCGATTTTGTTCCGAGCAGCGTGTTTGTGGCGATTGAAGCAGCGGAAATCGCGTTTACATTCTGCGCCCGTGAACTTTTTTAAACGAACGATTTGTTGGATCGCAACGGCTCTCTTTTTTACAGCGCGCTTTGGTTTTGCGCAGACCACGCCTGTTCTGTCGCCCTCTACTACGCCCGAGAAACTTGAAGTTGAAACGATCAGCTCAATCTCCCTTGATAAACGCCGCCAGCTTTTGTCGGCTCTCACACCGGAAGCGCGCGAAAAATTTTCCGAACAATTTCTTAAGCTTCCTCCCGGTGGTCCTTCAAACGGGAAAATCAATGCGTTGTTCTTCGCATGGTCGGGAGTGAATCCGTCAGAAGCGATCGCGAACGCGAAAAAGTTCCCGACCGTCGATACGCGTCGAGTAGCCATGGAGGCCATCTGCTTCGGGATGAAACCGGAGGGCAGTAAGACGATTGCGCTATCGATTAGAAACCTTCCCGACGATGCGCTTTCACCTCAGGACAAGGAACGTCTTCTCGGCATGGCGATCGCGAAATGGAGTCAGGCCGATCCGGCTGCGGCCGCGCAATTTCTGGCCGATGTTTATCCAAATGCGGCAACACGTTTGCTCAAGCCGGGAGCGGGCGATGGCGATCTGCTTATCGCCACCAAAGCTGTCGGAGCAAATTGGGGTGCTGTCGCGCCGCAAGCGGCCCTGGATTGGTTCCAGAAAAAGCAGCAGCCGGAGAGCCCGATCGCAGTGGGAAGCGTTATTTTTGGGTGGTGGCGCAAGGATCCGAAGGCGGCAGCCGCTTATGTTAGTGCCCACGTCGCTACGCCTAACGAGCGAGATGTCGCCGCCCTGATGGCCGCGCCGATGGCTGAGCGTGATCCCAGTGTTGCCATACGATGGGCTGAATGGATTAAAGAAGAAACGCTGCGTCGCCGGACACGGCTGGGAATCGCGCAGCTCTGGGCTTCAAAAGATCCAAAGGCCGCCGCGGCCTGGGCCAGGGGTGTGGCTGGTAAGGAAGGTGAGGATGCGATTGCGGCGGTGGCCGCGGTATGGGCGTTCTCGGACTCGGCCGCGGTTGAGAAATGGATCATGTCGCTCCACGGCCCTGCGCGAGACAGCGCGATTCGTGGCTACGCGGTCGTAATCGCGAAAAAAAATCCAAAGTTGGCGTTAACCTGGATCGGTAAGATGGAGGATAGCAAGGCGCGCATGCGTCTGACCAAGACAACAGTCACCGACTGGATGAACCGGGAGCCAGATAAATCGAAAGATTGGATTAAGAAGAGCAAGCTTTCGGAAACGCAAAAGAAAGAGTTACTGGAAAGCGGCGATCGACTTTAGCTCGCGAATAGCATCCTGCCCGGTAATGGCGGACAATTGTCGGTTGCCGACAATTTCGTCAACACTCGTTAGGGGACAGCGATAATCTGTGCGTTCAGCGCGATGGCGAGATATGGGCGGTGAGGGTTTCGAACCCCCGACCTACTGGGTGTAAACCAGCCGCTCTACCACTGAGCTAACCGCCCGTTTGCTGTCCGTAGATTGATTGCATTTTTGCGAAGGGCAAAGGAAATCTCAAAACACGGCAGGTTTGCATGTTTGACGACGGCAGGATTTCGATAACAGGGCGTTTCGATTTCGTAAAGATGGGCGTTAGCACGGTGCGAACACAAATGAAGAACGTGTAGTTCCCGATACCTTGAAGGGTTAGTCCGAGTAGTTCCTATTTCTTTATAGGAAAATATGAGTCACTTAAAAAAATAAAGTAACTAAGCTTATTTAGTTTGCAGTTATAACAAGATGGTCTATTAACAGCCGCATGGACTTGTCCCTTAACAAATTAAAAGAAGCGATCGCAATTCGTACACAAATTGAAACCCTGGAGAGGCGTCTCGCCGGTATCTTCGGAACTGGCGGCGGCTCGAGCGCGCGTCCTGCTTCGCAAAGTGGCGCTGGCAGACGTTCGATGTCGGCAGCTACTCGTGCCAAGCTTTCCGCAGCGGCAAAAGCGCGTTGGGCAAAACGCCGCGGTGGTCACTCGAGTAGTGCTGCCAAGAAATCAACGCCAAAAAAAGGCGGTCTAACGGCCGAAGGTCGTCGCAAGCTTTCGCAAA
Source organism: uncultured Verrucomicrobiae bacterium (assembly GCA_963824795.1). Lineage (GTDB taxonomy): Bacteria > Verrucomicrobiota > Verrucomicrobiia > Chthoniobacterales > UBA10450 > JBBQFI01. The sequence goes on from CAWGQU010000024.1 coordinate 3,172, forward strand.
TGATGAAGGCGCGATGGGCGGCACGGAGACGAGCTGCGGGTAGGAAGTAGTTTCTGTTTCTTCCCTGGAATTCCTTCGAGAGGCTGGCCTACTCGTTTAGTTTTGCGCTAAGCGAGTAGGCTTGTTCTTTCGCCGTGGTGAACTGAACGTTCGTCAGCGATTAACCATTCGCATCGCGGCCTCGGCGTAGCGTAAGCCAGCGGCGGCACCATGCGGCGCTACCTCATCGATTCGCGCGAGATCATCACGCGTCAGGCAAACATCGAGCGCGCCGATGTTTTCCCACAAATATTTCCGGTGTTTCGTCCCAGGAATTGGAACAATGTCTTCCCCCTGAGCCAGCACCCACGCGAGCGCAAGTTGCGCAACGGTGCACTTCTTCTCGCGCGCGATTTCCGAAACGCGCTCCACCAATTCCAGATTGCGCTTGAAGTTTTCACCTTGGAAACGCGGCGATGTGCGGCGGTAGTCGTCCGCAGCCAAATCTTCGAAGCGTTTGATTTGACCGGTCAGAAATCCGCGCCCAAGCGGACTATAAGGCACGAAACCAATGCCGAGCTCGCGGCATAACGGAAGGCAGACCTCCTCCGGATCGCGCGACCACAAAGAGTATTCCGATTGCAGCGCCGTGATGGGATGCACGGCATGCGCACGCCGGATTGTCTCCGCACTCGCTTCCGAAAGGCCGAGGTATCGGACCTTTCCTTCCCGTACAAGTTCGGCCATCGCACCGACTGTTTCCTCAATCGGCGTCTCCGGATCGACGCGATGCTGGTAGTAGATGTCGATGACTTCAACGTCCAGACGTCGCAAGCTTGCTTCACAAGCTCGCCGAACGTAATCGGGCTTTCCGCTAATAGTACGCAGATCCGGATTGTTCGGGTCGCGAACGAATCCAAATTTGGTCGCCAGAATTATTTTACCGCGATGTCCTTTCAGCGCGCGGCCGACAAGCTCTTCGTTTGTGAAAGGCCCGTACATGTCGGCCGTGTCAAAAAAAGTGATTCCGAGATCGAGTGCGCGATGCACTGTCGCGATTGATTCTTCGTCATCACGGCCACTGTAAAAATCCGACATGCCCATGCAGCCAAGACCAAGGGCCGATACCACGGGCCCACCGCGTCCAAGTTTACGTTGTCGCATAGTTCAAGTCTGACCGATCCACGTTTTCGGCGCCACGTCGCACCATCGATCGCGGATTTCCTGAAACTGTTCGTGCGTTAATGGTCCCGCTTCAAGCATGGCAGCGTTTTGTTTCCACCTTTCCGGCTTAGTCGTGCCGACAATCGCAAGATGCACGCCGGGAACGGCCAGGGCAAAACGCAAAGCAACTGAGACGGCCTTATTCAGGTTAGACGTTTGCAAGAAAGAGTAATCAAGCTTGCGCAACCGCTCCCAGTATTCGTGATGATATCCATTCGCCGGTTTGTGGTTGGTCTTCCACGCTACGTTTGCGATTGGCCGTTTCGCCATCACACCCATCCCACATTCGCGCGCCAAAGGCAGAGCTATCTCGAGAGCTTCCTGGTCGGCAATGTTAATCGACGTTTGCAATGAATCGAACGCGCCGCATTCGGCGGCGTAGCGCGCAGCATGCCCATCACCGCTGTAGCCGATGTAGCGCGTATAACCGCGATCACGCGCGGTTTGCAATGCGCTTATCGCTTCTCCTTTTCGCAAAACCGTTTCGTCACAACTATGCAGATGCACGATGTCGAGATGATCGGTTTGCAGACGTCGCAAGCTGCGCTGAATACTTTCCAGTAGAGAATCCTGCGACCAATTCCCACCGCTTTCGGCTCCATGCGGATGGCCGCACTTGGTGAAGAGATAATAGTCATCGCGCCGATCGCTCACTGCCCGGCCAATCATCTCTTCGCTGTTGCGATAACATTCGCCGGTATCGATGACATTGAGGCCGGCATCGAGCGCGCTGCGCAGCAATCTATCGACTGTCTGTTGATCGGCTTCCTCGTAGCCAATTTCCGAAGCACCAAAGCCGAGGACGGAAACGCGCATATCGGTTTTGCCGAATTGGCGCGTTTCCATTCTTATTTTCTGTAGCGGCGGTCTATGACCGTCGCAAACTTTTTGCGAGTAACACGCCGCCTCCGGATAAATGCGACGGTCATAGACCGCCGCTACAGAAGGACTGTCTTTCCCTGTCCGCGTTCGATTCGACCAATCGCTTTCGCTTTCAATTCGTGTGCTACCGATTTCGCATCGCGCTCCGCCACGATCGCAACCATCCCGATGCCCATATTGAAAACCTGAAACATTTCGGGGCGATCGACGTTTCCATGTTCTTGCAGGATTTGGAAGATTTTTGGAATACGCCAGCTTTTCGTCTCAATCACGGCGTCACAATTTTTTGGCAGTACGCGCGGGATATTGTCGATCAAGCCGCCACCGGTGATGTGCGCGAGACCTTTGATCTTGCCGGCCGCAACGCGGGCTAAAGACGGTTGATAATTTTTGTGCGTGCGCAAGAGCTCGGCTCCGATGGAACTCGTTAGGCCAGTAATTCGCGAGTTCGGCTTTAACCGCATTTTTTCAAAGAGGATTTTGCGGGCGAGCGAATAACCGTTTGTATGCAGACCGTTTGATGAGAGTCCGAGGACGACATCGCCACGGAGAATTCGACTGCCATCGATTATCTTCGCGCGATCGACGACACCGACGATGCAGCCAGCCAGATCGTATTCGCCTTTCCGATACATTCCCGGCATCTGCGCGGTTTCGCCGCCGATCAATGCGCAGCCAGCTGCGCGACACGCCCTGGTAAAACCGCGTAGCAGCTGATCGAACACGCGCGGCTCCAATTTTTCCGCGCCGATGTAATCGAGAAAGAATAGCGGACGCGCGCCAAGAACGGCGATGTCGTTGACGCAATGGTTCACCAAATCTGCCCCAACCGTATCGTGTCGATCCATTGCGAACGCGATTTTCAATTTCGTGCCGACGCCATCAACGCTTGCGACGAGGACTGGCTCGCGCATGCCGGAAAAATTCGGTGCGAATAATCCACCGAAACCGCCAACCTTGCCTAAAACTTCCGGCCCGTGTGTTTCCCTAACGAGTTGATGGATTTTGCTCTTTAGGCGATTGCCAAGGTCAACATCAACGCCAGCGCGCGCGTAAGCTTTTTTCTTCTTTGTCATCCTGAGCGAAGCGAAGGATCCCGTGATTGTTCGTGAGGTTCCTCGCTGCACTCGGAATGACAACCGGAAAAAGAGATAACCAACCTACTTCAAATCGGCAAACAGCGTTGGATGTGTGCCGTCTGCAGCGAGCGCTTTCGCACGAGCTTCGCGCTTCTCCATGATGAACTTATCAAGCGCCGGATCGACGGGCAGGGGATAGTCGCCGGTGAAACAGGCGAGACAAAATTCATTCACCGGTTTTCCCGTCGCCCGCACCATGCCTTCGACATCGAGGTAACCGAGGCTGTCGACTCCAAGGTAGTCGCAGATTTCGTCCATCGGAAGCTGGTTCGCGATCAATTTTTCCGGATCGGGAAAATCAATGCCATAGTGACACGCGAAACGATGCGGCGGACAGCTCACCCGCATGTGCACTTCCTTGGCGCCGGCCTCACGCAAATTCACCACGCGCGCACGCGCAGTGGTGCCGCGCACAATGGAGTCATCGATTACCACCACGCGTTTTCCTTCCACCGCCTCTTTGATCAAATTCAATTTTACCCGCACGTCGAAATCACGAATGAGCTGGCTCGGCTGCAAAAATGTGCGGCCAATGTAGTGATTGCGCACAAACGCGTGCTCATAGGGAATGTTCAGCTCGTGCGCGAAACCAAGCGCTGCGTAGTTTCCGGAATCCGGCACCGGAACGACGATGTCTGCTTCGACTGGAAATTTCCGCGCAAGTTCGCGACCCATTTCTGTCCGCACCTTCGCCACATTGATGCCGCCGATGATGCTGTCCGGCCGCGCAAAATAAACATACTCAAACATGCAGAACGCATGTTGTTCATCGCGAAACGGCCATTCCGATCGAATACCATCTTCGCTGATGATGAGCACCTCACCCGGCTCGACTTCGCGAATGAATTCGGCGTGGATCAAATCGAAGGCGCACGTTTCGGAAGCAAGCACATACGCTCCGTCGAGTTTCCCGAGCGAAAGGGGACGGAACCCAAACGGGTCGCGCACGCCGATAATTTCGCGTTCGCTCATGATGATAAGCGAGAATGCCCCTTCGACCCTCCGCAATGCGCTCAGCACGCTTGCGCCGTTGTCGGCGGGCTTGGCCAGCAAATGCAAAATGATTTCGCTGTCGGCGGTAGTTTGGAAAATGGAACCCTTGCGTTCCAGCTCATCGCGCAAGAGATCGGCATTGATAAGATTTCCGTTGTGGCCGATCGCCATCTGGCCGCGGAAACAATCGACCACGAACGGCTGCGCATTCTTTATCGTGCTCGATCCCGTCGTGGAATAGCGCGTGTGTCCGAGCGCGCGCGTGCCTTTCAATTTTTCCAGCTCGTCCGCGCCGAATACCTGCGAAACAAGTCCCATGTCGCGATGCAGATGGAATGTGGACCCGGGCCCATTGCTTGTGACGATGCCGGCGCTCTCCTGACCGCGATGTTGCAGCGCGAAGAGCCCATAGTAGGTCAGCACTGCGGCATTCGGATGGCCAAACACCGCGAAGATACCGCATTCGTGCGTAGGGTAGGGCGAGGACTCGCTCACGATATATTATACCGGTTCTGGCGCTGGCTGCGAATTCTCGATGGCGTTTCGAATCGAATTGAACCAATCGTCATATAAGTCACCGATCGGCCAGGAAAATAATTCGCCGTTGGCCCGAATGGAAAGAACTTCTCTTCCTACGACGCCGAGTTTTTGAAAAGGAATTTTGCGGTTATTGAGGAGTTCGGTCGCGGCGACGACGTTTTCCGGCGCAAGTGAGATGACGATGCGTGATTGCGTTTCGTTGAAGAGAATTTGGTCGATGCGCAATTCGGTCGACGCTGCTTTTGCATCCAGATCGATGTTCGCGCCTAACAAGTGATTTGGATTGAAGCACGATTCTGCAAGCGCGACGGTCAGCCCGCCTTCCGAACAATCATGAGCGCTTTCAATAAGACCGGCGCGAATCATCTCGCGCACAACGTTCTGCACAGACAACTCTAGTTCGATGTTCAGGCGCGGAGGCAATCCTTCCTTTCGCCCGTGACAAACTTTCAGGAAATGCGATGCCCCGAGTTCATCACCCAATGGGCCAATTAACAAAATTTCGTCGCCCGATTTCTTGAAGAATTGCGTCGTGATGTGTTCTTCTTTTTCGATCAAACCGACCATCGCGATTGTCGGTGTCGGATCGACAGCGCCCGCGGGACTCTCGTTATAGAGGGAAACATTGCCGCCAATCACGGGCGTGCCGAACGCGCGGCATGCTTCCGCCGCGCCTTCGACTGCTTCGCGCAATTGCCAGAAGATTTCCGGTTTGTACGGATTGCCGAAGTTCAAATTGTCAGTCACCGCCAACGGTTTCGCGCCGGAGCAGGTAAGATTCCGTGCCGCTTCGGCCACCGCGATGCGTGCGCCTTCGCGAGGATCGAGCGCGCAGTAGAGCGAATTGCAATCCGTCGTCGCTGCTAAAATCTTGTTTGCCTCGCGAACGCGGAAAACCGCAGCATCCGATCCCGGCCAAACGACCGTCCCCGTGCGCACCATGTGATCGAACTGCCGATACACCCAATTCTTCGACGCGATCGACGGGGAGCGAAGGAGTTGTCGTAGCGATTCAACCACTGAGGACGCGGAGGGCGCGGAGATTTTTTTTAGTATTTCCTCCTCCGCGATCTCTGCGTTCTCTGCGGTTGGCTTCCTTGCTTCGCGCGAATAAAGCGGCGCTTCTTCCGCCAGTGGCTTCGCCGGGATTTCTGCTGCGACACTGCCGTTGTTGCGCACGCGCATCATTCCGTCGTCGGTGACGCGCCCGATCTCGGCGCACGCGACATCCCATTTCTCGAAAACTTCGCGCACGACATTTTCCTGTCCGCGCTTTGCGATAATGAGCATGCGCTCCTGTGATTCGCTCAACAGGATTTCGTACGGCGTCATACCGGTTTCGCGCTTGGGAACTTTGGCCAGATCGATCTCGATTCCGGTCCCACCGCGGCTCGCCGTCTCGCAGGTGGAGCAGGTGAGACCAGCCGCTCCCATATCTTGAATTCCAGCGACGGCATCGCGCGCGAGTAACTCGAGACACGCTTCGAGCAAAAGTTTTTCTTTGAAGGGATCGCCAACCTGCACTGCGGGACGGTCCTCCCGCGATTCCTCCGTCAGTTCGCGTGAGGCGAATGCTGCGCCGGCCAGACCATCGCGCCCAGTCTCGGCACCGACATAAAAAACCGGATTGCCAATTCCTCTCGCCGCGCCGCGCGCAAGCTGTTCGTGACGCAACACTCCCAGGCAAAAAACATTCACCAGCGGATTCCCCTCGAAACTTTTGTCGAAATAAATTTCGCCACCGATCGTGGGAACGCCGATGCAATTTCCGTAGTGCGCAATACCGGCGACCACGCCAGAAAAAAGTCGCCGGTTCGTTCTCATTTGCGCTTCATCTTTGCCGCAAACGATCGGACCAAAACGCAGCGAATTGAGTAAAAATTCCGGCCGCGCGCCCATCGTAAAAATATCGCGAATAATTCCGCCGACGCCGGTAGCAGCGCCCTGAAACGGCTCGATCGCGCTGGGATGATTGTGGCTCTCGATCTTGAACGCGATCGCCCAGCCGTCACCGATATCGACAACGCCGGCGTTTTCTTCGCCTGCCCTAACGAGTATGTTCGGTCCCGTCGTAGGAAATTTCTTCAGTTCCTTGCGCGAATTTTTGTAGGAGCAATGCTCGCTCCACATCACCGAGAAAATCCCGAGCTCGGTGAAGTTTGGTTCGCGCGCAAGAATTTTTTTGATCCGCTCGAATTCCTCCGGCGTGAGGCCATGTTTGCTCACCACTTCGGCTGTGACTTCCGGTTCCGCAGTCATCGATTGCGCACGTTAGCTGATGCCGCCGTCTACTCAAATCGGGGGCGCGACGGCTCTTGGCGCCAACGAATTGGAGCCGCAAGATTCCGAATAGGTCCTACGGCTTTGGCTTGGCCGCATTGGGCCACGGTGCAAGATTGCAGTGTGGAACTTTCCACTCTCGCCAATGTCGCCACAGCGCTAACCGTCATCATTGGCGTTATTTTCGGTGTGATCGAGGCGCAGCGCGCACGCCGCACTCGGCGGGAACGCGCTGCTATCGCCGCCGTGCGCGCCATTCTCGTTCCGGAATGGATGCGATCGATGATCGTGGTGCACAGTATTCCTGATGGTTCGAGCGCTGAAGCGATAGAATCGGATGCTCACGTTCTCCAATCGTCCCTGGCGGTCGCGCTGATCCTCGAAGGACTCGGGTATTCGGTTTACGCGCGCGTTGTTCCTTTGCAGGTAGTGGCTGATCTGGTTGGTGGAACGGTTCGTCTGGCCTGGCGCAAATTGCGTCCTTACGCCGAAGAGGAGCGCAGGCGCAGCGGTTCGCAAAAAAGTTTCGAATGGTTTCAGTGGCTCGCGATTCAATTGGAAAAACATTCGCCCGGAAAAACCAATCTGGGAATTGGCGCATACGAAGCCTATTCCGACTGGAAACCGTAGCGCCACGCTCCATCTGTCATCCTGAGCGGAGCGAAGGACCTCGCGAGTAACTCCGCGATCCCCAAGGTGCGCCGGCGTTGCGTTTTTCGTGGGGTTCCTCGCTTCGCTCGGAATGACGAAGCGGCGCGTCCCTCCATTTGCCTTTCACCGCCAAATCGCAGAACATTGCCAATGGCTTTTGATCTGAAAGAAGTCGTCGCCGCGCGGCTCGGCGAGAATTACGAGCTGCACGAGCGCCATATCAATCGCACACTTGTCGCCGCGCAACGCGTGATCGGTTTCGACAAAGTCTATGCGCGCGCTGAAGGCGCATATCTCTACGATATGGATAACAATCCGTATCTCGATTTCCTCAGCGGCTACAGCGTCTTCAACATCGGTCGCAATCATCCGGCTGTGCAAAAGGCGATCCGTGACGCGCTCGATCTCGATCTGCCCAACATGGTGCAGATGGATTGCTCGCTCTTGAGCGGCTTACTTGCCGAAGCGATCACCAAACGCACGCCGCCACATCTCGATGCGGTTTTCTTCTGCAACTCCGGCACCGAAGCGATGGAAGGCGCCCTGAAGTTTGCGCGCGCGGCAACCGGAAAGCCACGCGTGATTTCGCTCGAGAATGCATTTCACGGATTGAGCCTTGGCTCTCTTTCGCTGATGGGCTGCGAAAGTTTCACGGACGGTTTCGGAAAATTGATGGAGGGCTTCGAGACGCGCATTGCACTCGATGATATCGCGGCGCTCGAGCGCGAACTTTCCAAACGCGATGTCGCTGCGTTTGTGATCGAACCAGTGCAAGGCAAAGGCTGCAAGTTTCCGCAAACGGACTTCTTCATTCGCGCGCAGGAGCTTTGTCGAAGATACGGAACGCTCTTGATCTGCGACGAAGTGCAAACCGGGCTCGGTCGCACGGGAAAGATGTTTGGTTTTCAACATTGGGATCTTGGAGCCCGACATCATCACGCTCGCGAAAACACTCAGCGGCGGCTATGTGCCGTGCGGCGCGATTGTCACTCGACGCGACATCTATCAGAAAACTTTCAGCCGCATGGATCGCTGCGTAGTTCATTCGACAACGTTCGGCCGGAACAATCTCGCGATGGCCTGCGGGCTCGCTTCGCTTGATGTCATCGACAACGAGCATCTCGTCGAAAATTCCGCGAAAATGGGAGCGATGATAATGGAACGCGTCGATGCACTGCGTGCGAAGCATTCCTTCATCAAGGAAGTGCGCGGCAAGGGCCTCATGATCGCGATCGAGTTTCATGAGCCTAACGAGTTCAAGTTGCGCATGGCGTGGAAGCTTTTGCACAAAGTGGACAAGGTCCTCTTCGCGCAAATGGTCGTATCGCAATTACTCGCCAAACATCGCATCCTCACCCAGGTCGCCGGCCATAACATGGATGTTGTGAAGATTCTTCCGCCGCTCATTATCACCGAGCGGGAAGTCGACATGTTTGTGGGCGCGCTGGATGCGACTCTCGCAGAATGCCGGAAGTTTCCCGGTCCCATGTGGGAATTGGGTAACAATTTTGTGAAACACGCGTTGCGATCCAAACGCTCGGGAGAGCATCGCAATCCGGTTCCGGCTTGAAGTTGTGGCGGAAATAATCAGACGCACACCGCCGGGCATTCGTCCCGTACAACGGGATCGTTTGAGCTCACTTAAGTTTTTTGCGGAACCGGCTCGCTACGATCGCATGGAGTTTCGCCGATGCGGCAACTCCGGCCTTAAGCTTCCGGCCATCTCGTTAGGCGCATGGGAAACTTACGGCGGATATCGTGGAGCCGAACCGACGCGCGAGTGTATCTTTCGCGCCTTTAATTTTGGCATCACGCATTTTGATCTCGCGAATGACTATGGCACACCACCGGGTCGCGCCGAGACATTTGTCGGTCGCGTGCTCCGCGAGATGCCGCGTGAAGAACTGATCATCTCTACGAAAGCCGGGAATGCAATGTGGCCTGGCCCGGCCGGTCAGGGCGGCTCGCGGAAACATTTGCTCGCGAATATCGATCAATCGCTGCAGCGGCTTGGTCTGGAGCATGTCGATATTTTCTATGCGCATGGACCCGATCCGGAAACGCCCTTGGAAGAAACGCTGGCCGCGCTCGACCAAATCGTGCGACAGGGAAAAGCTCTTTACGTCGGTCTCAGTCACTATCCGCGAGCGACTGTGGATAAGGCTCTTGAGTTGACGCGCCTTTCACGACTCGCCCCGATCATAGTTTATCAAACCAGCTACAATCTTTTTCACCGCGAGTTCGAACAAGACTTGAAGGATACGGCGCGAAGCGCGGGAGTCGGCATTGTTGCGTGTTCGCCGCTTTCGCAGGGATTGTTGAGCAGGAAATATCTCGATGGATTCCCGGAAGAATCGCGCGGCGCCAAAGCATGGTCCGAGCAACAGCGCGCTGCCGTCACGCCTGCGCTTAAAGAAAAGATCCGCAAACTGAACGACATTGCGGAAGCTCGTAACCAAACGCTTCCACAGATGGCGATCGCCTGGGTGCTGAGCCAGCCTGGAATTACCAGCGCGCTCATGGGCGCTTCGGAGGTCGAGCAAATTGAAGAGAATGTGAAGGCGCTTGATAACGTGAAGTTTTCCAAGGAAGAGCTCCAGCGCATCGACGAGATTTCGGCGGAGTAAAAAACTGGCCGCGGTTTCCGGCGACGAACGGATCGCAACTCGGAAATCTAAATTCCTAATCTCTCATTCGGACTCAGTCGATGCTCGTGGAATAATCTTCGTAACCGCGATTCCCCATGAACCAGTGATGGGTGTGTCGGTCTTTTTCCCAGTACGCATCGACCGCCAGTGCAGCCCAGCACGCGAGCGGAATAATAAGGCCAAGACCTGCGGTAGCGAGGCTGAGAAGAATCCCAATCCAAAGTGCGATCGGCATTCCCAGAAGCAACCAAGCCAACCCGACGGCGACGTGGCCCTTGTAGACCTGGCCAAGCCCCGGAGCGACGATGCTTAAACCCATCGCAATCACATTTTCTGCTCTTATCTCCTCCGCGCTCGGCACGGTCAATAGTCTTGTCATGTTAATCACCTCCTATTGAAAAGCAGAAGTCGGGCAGCCGTGTCGCGCTCACCATTACTTGGGAAACACAGGGCGCATCTTGTCGTTCAGGCTGATCTTGAAATCGGCGATGAAATATGGACCCGCACGCTTGCTTCGATGTGGCAAGCTTGAATGGAGGCAAGGGGATTGCGGCCCCGCGATCCGTTGTGAGACCCTCGTATTTGTGTTTCCTCCAAATCGGGAGATTTGGAGGCAAGGGGATTCGAACCCCTGACATCCAGCTTGCAAAGCTGGCGCTCTACCAACTGAGCTATGCCCCCGCGTTGCTGAATGCGGAGTGTAGATTGCGGAATGCGGAATGCAAATCCGGGGAGCACTCCGATAAAATCCGTTCCATTCGCGAAATCCGCGGTTGGTTCCTGTATCGCGACGAAAAAGGCTGGAAAGTTCCATCCGCATTGGGCAGAACAGCCCAATATGAAACCATTCTTGGCTGTTTTGCTCGCGCTATGTCTCGGATCCGTAAGCCTTTTCGCCCAGAGTAAGATCGATCTGCAACCGAGCGACACGATGCAGAGCATTCTGCAAAAGAACGTCGGTCAAATGGTCGAACTCCGTATGAAATCGGGCGAGAAAATCGGCGGCAAAGTGGAAAAGCTCGGCGCTAAACTTGTTCACCTATCGGAGCTTTCCGGTGCCGAGTTTTACGATGCAGCAGTGGCAATCGACGATGTCTCGGCCATCGTGGTGCGCGTGAAGAAATAGGTGGAACGCGCTCTCCGAGCGCGTTGCTAAATGTGGCGCCGAAGGCGCCTTAATAACATCGTCTTCGGAGAAGCCGATCCATCCTTCGAGGACGCCGCAGCGCGGCGTCCCTACCAAAAGAAAAATGCCGGAGGGCATATCGCCATCCGGCATTTTAGTCGATGTGCAGCAAAGACTGAATTGTGCGTTACTCGTCGTTTCTCTGAGCTCTGGTTTCTTTCGATTCCAGAGGCTTAACGGCATGTCCCATTGGATGATCAATTGATTCACCCAAAGGATTTAGCCGTCGACCTAGTGCCTGCAGACAAGTAAGAATTAAGAATTCCAAAGTAAGAAACGCGGACGAATCCGAACTTCTTCCTTCATCCTTCTACCTTCTTAATTTGCCGCAAGGCGCTTTCTCCTTAGAAAGGAGGTGATCCAGCCGCAGGTTCCCCTACGGCTACCTTGTTACGACTTCATCCCAGTTACTGCTCATAGCGTAGAAGGCTGCCTCCCTTGCGGGTTAGCGCGCCGGCTTCGGCTACAAGCAACTTCCATGATGTGACGGGCGGTGTGTACAAGGCCCGGGAACGTATTCACGGCGCCGTAGCTGATGCGCCATTACTAGCGATTCCGGCTTCATGGAGTCGAGTTGCAGACTCCAATCCGAACTGGGCCCAGTTTTGATAGATTTCCTCCACCTCGCGGTCTCGGATCGTTCTGTACTGGGCATTGTAGTACGTGTGCAGCCCTGGCCGTAAGGGCCATACTGACTTGACGTCGTCCCCACCTTCCTCCCCGTTTCACAGGGCAGTCTGAACAGAGTGCTTGGACCTCGCGGCCCAGTGGCAACAGTTCACAGGGGTTGCGCTCGTTGCGGGACTTAACCCAACATCTCACGACACGAGCTGACGACAGCCATGCAGCACCTGTGCAAATTGTCTCTTTCGAGACTCACGCGCTTTCACGCGCTTAGAGATGCATGTCAAGGCCAGGTAAGGTTCTTCGCGTTGCATCGAATTAAGCCACATACTCCACCGCTTGTGCGGGCCCCCGTCAATTTCTTTGAGTTTTAATCTTGCGACCGTACTCCCCAGGCGGCACGTTTAACGCGTTAGCTCCGGCGCAGAAGGGGTCGAATCCTCCCACACCAAACGTGCACCGTTTACTGCCAGGACTACCGGGGTATCTAATCCCGTTTGCTCCCCTGGCCTTCGTGCCTCAGTGTCAGGAACTGTCCAGAGACCCGCCTTCGCCACTGGTCTTCCTCATGATCTCTACGCATTTCACTGCTACACCATGAATTCCAGTCTCCTCTCCAGTCCTCGAGCACCGCAGTATCGAATGCAGTTTCGGAGTTAAGCTCCGAAATTTCACACCCGACTTACGGCGCCACCTACGCACCCTTTACGCCCAATGAATCCGAACAACGCTTGAGACCTCTGTATTACCGCGGCTGCTGGCACAGAGTTAGCCGTCTCTTCCTCTTCTGGTACTATCAATGGACGCGCAGTTACGGCGTCCAACTTGTTCCCAAATGACAGGAGTTTACAACCCGAAGACCTTCATCCTCCACGCGGCGTCGCTCCTTCAGGGTTGCCCCCATTGAGAAAAATTCTCGACTGCTGCCACCCGTAGGTGTCTGGACCGTGTCTCAGTTCCAGTGTGACTGGTCGTCCTCTCAGACCAGCTACCCGTCATAGCCTTGGTGAGCCGTTACCTCACCAACAAGCTGATAGGCCGCGGACTCCTCAAAAAGCGCCAGGTTGCCCCGGCTTTGATTTTGGAAAGATGTCTTCCCTCATCACATGCGGTATTAATTCGGCTTTCGCCGAGCTATCCCCCACTTTAAGGCAGATTGTCCACGTGTTACGCACCCGTTCGCCACTAGATTTTTCCCGGTATTGCTACCAGAAAAAATCCCGTTCGACTTGCATGTCTTATCCACGCCGCCAGCGTTCGTTCTGAGCCAGAATCAAACTCTCCGTAAAAAACGGTGAGAACTCTTTCGAGCCTCAAAGTTTGCGTCGAATCCCGCTACGGGACCGACAAAATCTGACCATTCGATAATCTGTCTCCGCTCGTAAGCGGCGACAGGTTCGTCCGATCTTTAAACTAAGATTCCCTCCGCCCTTGCGGGTTTTGGGAAAATTTTTAATCAAAGAAACTTAACGAAATAACGCACAATTCAATTTTCGCTGACTTTACGCATTCTGAATTTCGTCTCGAAATTCATCACGCCGGAAAACCCGAAGGGCCGCAGGCGGATAAATTTTGTCGTGCTCCGAAACTCAAAACCAAACTATCAAAGATCATCCGTTCACTCTTCGGTACACGGCAAAACCCGATCCGTCATCACTGTCTGACCGAGATCGGCTCAGCCCTGAGCCAAGAAGAACTCCATCCCCATGCTTGGAGTTGGACCGCTTACCGCGGGACACAGAACGTAAATGGGTTTCACAAACCCGCAACAAAAATCTTCAGAGATTTTCTGAATTTCTTACCGCGGTTACGCGGATTCGGGTTGGGGAGCACACGCGCCTCGCGTGCTACGCCAGTCCGGCTCGGACTTGCGGCGCCCCCGCCGTAACGGACTTTTCTCCGTTCAGTTCAATCTGTGTAATGCGGGAATAAAGCTCCGCCGATCTGGCGAGGAACTTTTCCGGCGTTCTGCTCAATCATCCTTTCACCGCTAAAGATTACGGAGCGCTTCCTTCAGCGTGTCTGCCACCTCTGCAACGATCTTCTCGTCCATCTCGGCATAAGTCGGCAACCACATGGCGTTGCGCGACACCTCGCGTGCCACCGGGCAGGGCGAACCCTTGAACTTGTTGTAGGGTGGCAATGCTGGGAGGTCGGGCCAGATACCTCTCGCGTCGATCCCTTCCGCGCGCAGATGCTTTAGCAACTGTTCGCGTTGCGGATGATGAACGGTATACAGCCAGCAGACCTCCTCCGCCCAACGCGCAATCGGACGGCGACCGATATCGAGACCGCCTAGTTTGTCATCGTATTGCGCCGCCAGTTTCTTGCGGGCCGCCACGAGTTCGTCCCAGCGCTCCACCTGGCCGAGACCGATCGCGGCGGTTACATTAGTCATCCTAAAATTGTGACCGACCACCGTGTGCCAGTAAGGGCGCTCGGGTGTCATCCCATGGTTGGCCAACAATCTAAGATGCTCATGCAACTCCGGATCGTCGGTCGCCACGCATCCTCCTTCTCCTGTCGCGATCGTCTTGTTCGCGTGGAAACTAAAAGTGGAAACACGACCGAAAGAGCCGACCGGCCGTCCACGGTAAGAAGCGCCGTGCGCCTGCGCCGCATCCTCAATGATCGGGATTCCGAAGCCCGCAAGCCGGTCGTAATCGCAGGGGTGGCCGAGCAAATCCACCGTCAGGATGGCGCGAGTTTTCTGCGTAATGACGTTGGCGACAAAATCCGGATCGATCGTCCACGTCGCCTCCTCGACATCGGCGAACACGGGAGTCGCTCCCACCGCGCACACCATCGCCGCTGGAGTGACAAAGGTCAGCGCCGGCACGATCACCTCATCTCCCGGTCCTATCCCGAGCCCACGCAACGCAAGCTCTACCGCAACAGTCCCGTTGGAAACGGCGACGACATGGCGTCGCTGAATCCTTGCCGCAATCGCCTTCTCGAAATCACGCACGTATGAACCGGTCCCCGAGATCCAACCAGACTCGATCGCCTCCATGACGAGCTCCTTTTCCCGGCTAGAAAGCGAGGGCGAGGAGAGGGGAATGCGCATGAGCAGATTGGGCCAGGGGAATCGAGAATGTTCGTGTTACTGCTTAGCAATCAAAAAAGGCCATCGCAAGAAATCATAAATTGCATAATCCGAATCCCTGCCCCGCCATTCTGCCATCCGTCTCTTCTTCGCGCCGCCTTCTTTTCCTCGCCCCTTGCGGGAGAGGATTAAGGTGAGGGGTGATCAAGTCCACATTTCGGATTCCGAATTTCGAACTTCGAATTTCCGATAAGGTGAGGAGAAATCCTGCTTTGTTTTCGCGCTCCCGCTTTCCTCGCCCCTTGCGGGAGAGGATTAAGGTGAGGGGTGATTCTTATTGTTCCCTTGAACAATTTCGCAATCCGCAATCCGAATTCCGAAATTCCGACAAGGGGAGCACACGTCTACCGCTGCGGCGGCATCACGGTCGGAATAACCTCACGTTTATTTCGGCGATAAACGCGAAAGTCTTCGTCGACAGTGATGACGCTGTGTTTCGGATGTAGCTCGCTCATTCGGATCAAGCACAGATCGGCCAAATCCGGTTTGCGATCTTTGTAGCGTTTTGCCAGAGCGCTCAGATGAGCGAGATGATCGTTACAGACAAAATCCAGCTGGATGAGTTCTTCGGAAATCATCTCCAGCACAAGACTCGCGTCGGCGAGATGAAAAGCGGTTTCGGCCAGAACCGGTTCGCAGGTCAAAAGGGGTTCCGTGATTTGCTCGGCTACGTCCAGTGCCCACGCGTGATGTAAATCGCGGGCGTTAGCGAAAGCGACCAGGAAGCCGGTATCGGCAATTCCCCTCACTTTTTGGCGAAGCCCTTACGGGTTGAGAGATCGCGCGCGCCTGTTCGAACGGCGCCGGCCAATCGCATAAAGTTTTTTGTTTTCTTATCGCCCCGGCGAATTTGTTCGAGCTGTTCGCGAACGATCTGTCCCTGGGACATACCAGTACGCGCAGACTTTTCCTGGAGCCAGGCGGAAAGAGGTTTTGGAACACGAATAGTAATTGTGTTACCCATATGGCATAATTGTAAACATGAGTATTTGAAACATCAATAATCAAATCAAAGAATTCTGCGCAAAGGTGGCGTAAGTTTCTAACTTGCGAACAATCCGGTATGCGGGGAATCCGCCTTCGCTCGCCTCGCAGAGCGAACGAGAGAACTGAATGAATGAATGGAGCGATTTCGAGATTTCCGGGGAGCGCACTGCCTGCCCGCCTGTGTGCGGGCGCTTCGCGTGCTACGCCAGTCCGGTCGAAGACTCGCCGTGGAGAGCTCGGACTTTCGGTGCCCTCGCCGCAACGGACTCTTCCAGCCTTTGCCATTGCGATAAGCGCATTTGAATAATTTCGCACTGACAAATCCTCACGCGAAGGCTAGATTCTAAGTCGTGAGCGCAGCTGAAATTATCGAGCAGCTACCGAAGCTTAGCGAGGCGGAGCGTCGGGCCATCCTCGACAAGTTGCGCGAGCTTACGCGAAACGGCGATGGGCTTGTCGACCTGCGGTCGCGCGGCATTAGCGAGGTCGAGGCCGCAGACCTGCGCGGACGGCTGAAGACGTTCGCCGAAGATTGGGAGCGTCCCGAAGATTCCATCTACGATGAACACCCGACGCGGTGACGTCGTTTTGGTTCTGTTTCCTAATTCCGATTTGCGAACGGCAAAGCGTCGCCCCGCGCTCGTTCTTCAACGGGACAATCTTGGCAGCGGTTTAAAGCAAACTATCGTCGCGATGATTTCAAGCAACCTCGCCCGTCGCGGTCATCCCAGTCGCGTTTTCGTTGCGGCAGCTTCGGCCGAAGGCAAAGCGGCGGGAGTCAGGCTTGACTCAGTTGTGATGACGGACAATCTCGCAACCGTGCTAGAGCGCGAGATTGATTCCTTGTTGGGGCGCCTGCCCGATATTACTGCCGTCGATGCATCGCTCAAGCACACGCTCGGTTTCTAGCGCACCCGCTGCTGCCACGCGAGCGGGTCTTCACGCAAATGAAGCGCACCGGCGAATTCAGCGAGATCGCTCAGATGGTCGCCAGTTCGATCGCCATTCACGCGAGCCGCAAGGAATCTGAGTAATTCCTGTCTCTGCTCAATTGACAACGCCGCTTCCTCGTCCCCCTGGATGTCCCAACATTCCGCAATCCGCATTCCGCACTCCGAATTTCTGATAAGGTGAGGGGAATTCTTGATTTTTTCACCCGCACAATTCCGCAATCCGCATTCCGAAATTCGAATTTCGGACCGCTCCCAATAACAAATCACTGATAACGAAGAACCCAGATCGCCCAGCCCTGAGCAATGGATGAACGGAGCGACTGGGGCGAGCGACATAGAAGGCAACATTGAGAGGCAGCAGCGAGAGAGTCCGGGAGGCGAGCGAGTTCAACACCTCCGAGGGTCGAAGTCCGGCGATCGCGGGACTCAGAAGACAGATGGATTTGCTCAATCGTCAAATCAGATTTTGCGGATTTTGTGCCTGAGACACGAAATTAAACCTTTCAATCAGAAGCGGAATTCCTACACTGTCTTCGACATCCGCGCGCGCCGTCGATATTGTCGCACCGATCTTGGAAACTCCGCCCCCAGTTTGGAATCATCGAGGTTCAGAATGGCACCGATGGGATCCGCATATACACGCCCCGGGAACAATTTTAGAGGATCAATTCGCGGGTGATTGGGAGGGCTATCTAAAAAAGATCGAAAATGCGTCCCCAATTATTCGAGCCTTGGGCGTTACTGACTATTACTCGATCGAAACATATCGCCAAGTTTCGCAATTCAAGCGCGACGGCCGTTTACCACAAACAGTATTTGTTTTCCCCAATGTCGAAATGCGGCTGGACGTGAAGACCGCGCGGGAGAGAGCGATCAATATTCACCTGCTTTTCTCGCCTGACGATCCCGACCACGAACAGCATATTGAACGGCTACTTAGCAGCCTAGCTTTTGAGTACAACGAGCGGATATATCACTGCAAACGGCCCGAACTAATTGCGCTTGGAAAGGATTTCGACGCAACCCAACGTGCTAATGAGGCGGCTTTCCGAGTCGGAGTTAATCAATTTAAAATCACTTTTGCTGACCTACGGCAACTGTTTCGGCGAGAGGAATGGCTACGCGAAAACTGTTTAGTCGCCGTTGTCGCTGGTAAGAATGATGGAACATCAGGACTTCAAACTGATGATGCCTTCGCTGCCACTCGGGAGGAGATTCAGCGGTTCGCCAGCATAATATTTTCCGGTAATCCGACGGATCGTGATTTTTGGATCGGCAAGAGAGCAGATGTGAGTCGCGAGGCAATAGAAAACAAATATGGATATCTGAAGCCATGCATGCACGGTTGTGACGCACATAACCTCGAAACTGTCGCCGCACCAGATCAAGATCGATTCTGTTGGATAAAGGGTGACTTAGCGTTTGAGACGCTTCGGCAGGCGACCATAGAACCGGAGGAACGAGTATGGGTTGGCGAGCAATCCCCTGACGTAGCGGCTGAGAGCTTAGCAATCTGACAGCGTCGAAACTGCGGGCACTCCTTGGTTGCAGACCAATACGATTCAATTAAATCGTGGGCTAGTAGGCATTATAGGCGCACGAGGTTCAGGCAAAACCGCTTTAGTCGATATAATCGCTGCTGGGGCATACTCACTCGGCTCTGAGCTTGGTGAATCCTCCTTTCTGCTGCGAGCGACGACGCCGGAAGATTTGATTGGCGCCGCAACTGTAACTGAACGGTGGATTGATGGAACGCGAGCGATCGTTCCTTTTCGACCGCCGGCTGAGAAAGAGAGCGAGGAAGTTCCCGAAGTTTGTTATCTTTCACAGCATTTTGTAAATGAATTGTGTTCATCAGCGGGTTTAGCCAATGAGCTGCGCCGAGAAATCGAACGAGTTATTTTCGAACAGACGCACGCGACTGATCGCTATGAAACCGATTCGTTTGACGGGCTCTCGGAGTTTTTGCTCCGTCCCATAAGACGTTGGCGCAGCCAGCAGATAAGGGAAGTCGAGTCTCACTCAGATAAAATCGCGGAAGAAGAGCGGTTGCGGGATCAGCTCCCGAAAATGACGAAGGAGCGCTCGGACTTAGAGAGCAAGATCCGCAAATCGAACAGCGCACTGCGAAAGTTGTTACCAAGAGGCAAGGAAGAACGCGCAAAGCAGCTGCTGGAACTTGAGGAAGCATGCACGGCGCGAGAAACAACAATCGAGGCGTTGAATCGCCGCTCAAAGTCCCTCGACGAATTGCTCGTTCAGATAGCATTCATATTGGAACAAGAAGAACCATCGCGATTTTCCGAAATGCAGTCAGACTTCTCAGAGACGAAACTCGGTGCATCGGATTGGGAGACGTTTCGCATGCAGTTTTATGGCGACGTTAAGCAGCTCATAACGACAGCCAAGAAGACAACTTCTAACGAAACGCAATTATTGTTAAACGGTGATCCGAAGCGTCCCGTCGACAAAACAAAATCGCCTATCGGCGAATGGCCCCTTGCTTTGCTACGCGGTGAACGCGACAAGATCAAAAAGGAAGTGGCAATAGATAGCGCTGTACAAAAACGGTATGACCTATTGAAGCGTTCAATAACAACTGACCAATCGCTACTGAAGCGCTTAGCTACTCAAGTTAAGCACGCGGAAGGAGCCGAGGGGCGGCGGCAGACGTTGATTGAAGGACGAAGAGTCGCCTATAGCAACGCGTTTGAAACGTTCTCGGATGAGCAAACTGAATTAGGAAACCTGTATGGCGCATTGCATGGAAGTCTCGCAGACGCGCAGGGCGCGCTTGCGAAACTGCGCTTCGTTGTGCAGCGTAAGGTTAAATTGGAAGACTGGGTGCTTGCAGGAGAAGAATTATTAGACCTCAGAAAAGACAGCCGCTTTCGTGGTCACGGTGCACTGCATGGAGAGGCTGCTAAACTTCTCGCCAGCGCTTGGCGGAGCGGGAAATACTGAAGATGTGGCGTCTGCGATGCAAGAGTTTGTCAGAGAGTTTTGGCCGGATATTTTGAAAGCGAGTCCATCAGGTATCCACGTCCATGAGCGGCTCGATTGGCTTCGCAGAATTGGCCAGTGGCTTTACAGCACCGATCACATCTCCATTCAATACGGTATTGAGTATGATGGTAATCCCGTAGAACGCTTATCGCCAGGGACTCGCGGAATAGTGCTCCTGTTGTTATACCTTGCAATTGATCGCAGTGATCGCCGCCCATTACTCATCGATCAGCCAGAAGAAAACCTCGATCCGAAATCCGTTTTTGACGACCTCGTACCGCATTTTCGTGAAGCAAGGAAGCGTCGCCAGATTATTATTGTAACTCACAATGCCAATCTCGTCGTTAACACCGATGCTGACCAAGTGATCGTCGCTTCATCGGCACCGGGCTCGCCCGGTAGGCTGCCGACAATAAGATATGAAAGTGGCTCGCTCGAAAATACTAAGATTCGCAAATCAGTGTGCGATGTTTTGGAGGGCGGTGAGCGTGCGTTCCTTGAGCGTGAGCGGAGGTATCGACTGCAATGGCGCCGAGTGCTGGAAGAAGGAGAGCCGTCCGTTGAACAATCAGCTGTATGAATTCTGTAATCCCGTTCGCATAAAGGATTGACCAATCACTGATAAACTAGGAAGACTCTGGAAAACCTACCGAAAAAATTATCTCACCCATAACTACATCTGTTCGTTAATGCGATGAGCGACCAGAATTTAGCAAATTCTTACCTCCGATCTCAGGGGCCATTATTGTGGACCCTTTGGGGTTTCATCACTTTTTGGAAGCGCTATGTAGTTTTCTGGGGCTGGACGCCATTGTTCGATCGCACCCAGACGCCGCCACGACATCGCCGAACGATAATGGACTTCTGTTGGGGAGGCATTTTCATGGTGAGTGTGAGCAGCTTTTGGTTGTTTCACCACGATCAAAGTGCGCAATGGCAGCAAGTCCACGCAAGAATTCTTTCTGGAATAGCTGCATTAGCCTCCTTTCGGGCTTTTGATCTTTTTATTAACGCTGCGGCATATGCACCTTTTGGCCCCGAAGGCTGGGGTGGGCGCTCCCGAAATCGTGATGAACATTGTCGTGTAATGTTGCTCACGCTCATGAATTTTGTAGAACTTATTTCCTGGTATTCGGTCTTGTTTGCCTACCTCGCTTGGTTCTGCGGAGCTAAATTTATTTATCCCGGCTACGACATGCGGCCAGTGCAGCCCTTCATGGCGCAGCACGCCTTACTCCTGGCGATGTCAACAATCACGACGGTCGGTTATGGGACCGTGGCACCGGATGACATGCTTACTACAATTGTGGTTGTATTCGAAACAATGTCGGGACTCTTGCTCATTGCTGTAGGGATCGCGAGCGCTGTTTCGTTAGCGGTGGTCTCCCCGCAATCGGCAACTTTGTCCGAGCAACACCCTGCCGTCCGGTCAAAGCCTTCGTCCAGCTCTTGGAGAATAAGATCTTTTTCACCGTTAATTTGCAGCGCTGGGTAAACTCATCGGGCTATTCTGGATTCTGGGGGAGAGCTAACAGATGAAGATAGATTCTGTCCTAAACGACAGGCTTGCTGCTAGCTACGCTCATATTCGGGAAATCGTCGAGTCGACGGTGAACTTCCAAGGCCGCTTGGAAAATGTCGTCATCGACGAACTTCAGTTCACATTGAATCTTTGCAGCGTGACCGTCTGGAAGGACGGCAGGATATTAGCTAGTAATCTCACATTGTTGGAGGCGGAGTATCTCGATCCTCATTTCGAGAAATTGTCCAATAAGGAAACAAAGTCCGGTGACATTCGAGTAGTTAAGGCAGAAGGTCCACCTGTGGAGGGCGGGCCAGACACGATGCGGGCGGCCGCCCGCGCCGCGACGTGCCGCTACTCCGCCTGCTCTCTGAGTGGGCGCATTGATCTTGCACGACCGACCCGATTATCTTATCGAGGACACTTCCAAATATTTGGATATTCAATCCCCTGACGGCACTCGCATTCTCGGTTTTGTCGCCGAATCGTTGAAGCTGATTGCCGAACGAGCTCAAACGAAAGCAAGTACGGACGATCCGCTACGCTTGCTCTCACAGATTGAATCATCCCAATATCTTAAGATTTTGCTCGGCAAACTGAAATCCGGGATATTGGAACACCTGCTGCAGCGGAATCCTGTATTTGCCGCGCGCAGCGAATTTCTGATTCAGTTTTTTTTCCGATATTATGACAAAGAGGGACACAAGATCCTCCGTTACTTTCCACTCGATGATGAAGTAGCGCAGTTATCGGATTATCAGAATGTCGACGGCGTTATCGGGCGGCTGCGCGAGCAGGGGGAGGAATTGCCCAAGGGCATGACGCCGCGAGAGTTTATTTCGGGGTATGACTGGGGAATCGCGAACTCATTTGTTGGATATGTTATCGACACGGGCTGCGCCCTGTACCTCGGCGACTGGAAGGAGGAACCGCTTGTCAAACATCCAGCCGTTAGCGGTGAACTACAGCGGCAGAACCGCCGAATCGCAACGGCAGTCATGCAGCATTTTCGTAAAGATACGCCGGACCAATTTATTGTTCCTTTCTTTTATCAAGGCGTAGCGCTCGGATTAATGTTGGTGAATTGCCCGGAACCTATTTTTCCCCAGCGGATCGCTTGCTGTTGATTCGGTCGGCTCGCAGTGTTGCGCCGCAGATATACATGGCGATCGATTCCGATAAGGAAGTGAATCATGTGGCGGAGGCGAAGCGCAAGGCTTCTGAGGTACGCGCTTATAAGTATATCGTAAATGCGATAATGCATGAGGAAGCGCGATTTTGCCGGAAGATCCTGGAGCATCTCGCAACTCAACCCATCGGCGCGATTGACGTTGTTCAACTTCTATTCATGGCCTCGGAAAAGGAACAAGCAGTCGAGGAATATCAAGGCAGCGATTCACCTATTCGGTGTGTGAACGACGCTTTTGTTTACCCCGATATGGAGTCGGACGTTCCTGTCGTCGTGCTTGAGGAATTCAAGACTCTAATCGGCCAGATCTATGATGAGAATCAGGCTTCGCACATTGAATTGGAAATTGGCCCTAAATTGCGGTCGCGGGGCAGCATTCCGAAGTTCGAAAAGTATATTATTGCTCGCGTGATGATCAATCTCATCAAAAATTCTTTGAATGCCGCGCGCAAGAAGTCGATCCCTAAAGGCGGTGCCGTGATAGACCTGTTTGTCGAGTTGAATACCGACGATGATGCGGAGCTTCCTTTGAAATCATCGCTCGGGACAATTGCGGCGGGTTTAAGCAGGAGCAGGTATACGAGCATGGGGTGAACTTACCGTGGATAAATATATCGAGTATCTCACTCGTAAAGCAGGAGGAGCAGGGCGAGCATTTTGAGGCTGACGCTCGCGTTTCGTCTGGTATGGGTCTGCTTATCATTGCCAAATACGTGAATTCAACGCGTGGAACGTGCAGGCTTCAAAATATTAAGGATCAAGCCTCTGGGGAGCTCGGTGCTGAAGTTGTCGTTCGCCTAAAACTTCAAGATTCACTTCAGAAATGATACCCAATGTCGTTCGCCATGCGGTATTTCTCATAATTGATGATGAGGAAAACGACGCTCGGAAGTGTTTCGACATACTTAGACCTTTTCTCCGTGAGCAACACATTGAAATAGCGGCAGACCGCTTCGCGATATCGCCTGCGGATGGTTGCAAACAACTTGAGTCGGAAAAAGGTTGTGACGTTATATTACTCGAC
The DNA here is from genome assembly GCA_963824795.1 of uncultured Verrucomicrobiae bacterium. GTDB lineage: Bacteria > Verrucomicrobiota > Verrucomicrobiia > Chthoniobacterales > UBA10450 > JBBQFI01. The sequence continues at coordinate 27,105 of CAWGQU010000024.1, forward strand.
ATTAAGGGTGTCGATGAGGACGGGACTGCAATCGAACTGCTGCACGGCGTTAATCCCTATGTCCCGATCGTAATGATGTCCAATCAGTTTCGGCAAGAAGAAAGTGACTCTCATTACCTAGCACATGGGGCTCGAACATTCATATGGAAGGTCCATGTAGCTCCGACTGGTAAAGGCGCTGAAAGCACGTGGAAATTTCTCCAAGATGATAGCAGACGTTGAATCGAGAACTTGCGAACCATTGCTTGGCGATTGCGGCGGATTATCGATGAGTATCAGCCAATAAAGAATATATTAAACCGCGTCATTGAGAGCGGTGGCATTGTGAAGAAGCAAGAGCCACGAAGCCGGGAGGTAGAGAATCGAATTGAATATTTGAAGCAGTTAGAGTCTAAACACGCGACTCAATGGCGTATGTCCAAGCGTGCTAACAAGTGTTCCTGAGAACGACTAGGATAGTGTATGAGATTCCATACTATGACTTGAAGACACTTCGTGCAGTCGTTCTAAACGGGGTTGAACAAGAGCATTGCCAACAGATCGTGCAGGAAGCAGTGAGCAAGGTCTTAGCATTTATGATTTCCGAAATGTATCTCGACATGAGGAATCGCGCTGTCGATTTTTCGAAGAACTAAGGAAATCGGGACGAATCGAGTGATTGTCCGTCTAACCGAGGCGCGGAATTTCTAGGTGCCTCCCGATGGTGCCAAGCCCTAGGTGGGCTCTGTTAGAACAACTCTTGCAGGAAACCGAAACTGTCGGCACCCGGGATCGTTCGTTCAAACACCCGAGTCAAATAATCAAGGAACTGGACAAGGATGCGGAATTTGTGGAGCGAATGACCCCTCCGTGGCTCTCACGCATTCACGGTGACCTTCACTTCAATAACATAATGATAGATGATCGGCTTTTGAAAGCAGGTACGCTTTCGCCTTATTGACCCCAAGGGAATTATGACGTGGAATCAGTTGGGGCGTTAGCGATCCTGCCTACGATTTTGGCAAGATGTTTCAATCCACTAGTGGGTTTTACGACCTTATTGACGTAGGCTATCTGCGGCCGGATTTTGATAAAGACGGCCTGCCGCCTCTCGTTGCTCGCGAATGGGTTGATTTCGAACTGCTTGGCGGTCGATCCGGAGCTAAGGTGACAACGCGATCCCAAAAATTCCCACCTTGGACTAAGGCGGTCTTCGAGGAAACGGCCACGTTTATAGAAAAAGTCATCGGGCAACACAAAAAATATGTATCCGAGGATCCCGATTGGCTTTTTGCGCGCGTTTTTATGAGGCGGCCCACGTGTTGTCGGCAACGCCAATTCACCTGCCTGACATTAGTTTGGCTACTGCGGTCTTCATTCGAGGTATTGAACTTCTTAACACCTTTTATGAACGATTTCGCAGTGGTGGATTTCCAAAGCCGGACAAGGCATTACCGAAATGACGAACGTATAATCGCTTATGGACAGCAATAGCACCCTTACCGTTTACGCAAAATCCAAACGGTCGCTGGAAAATCGCTGTAGGCCTCATCATCTTGGTGGTGGCAATTCTCGCCGCAGCGCTCCTCACATCACAGCGCGATAAGTCTAGCGGATCGCTGCCAAGAATCGCATATGCCATGCCGATCACACTTGCGGCAATTCCTGCTTACATTGCTTCCGAAAAGGGTTTTTGGAAAAATGAAGGCTTGGACGTCGATATAAAGATGTTCTCCGCGGGCCGACTCGCCATCGACGCTTTGCTGTCGGACAGCGCAGAGGTGATGTCCGTGTCCGAAACGCCGCTCGTTCATGCAGTTCTCCAGGGCAATGCAATCTCCATCGTAACGACGGTCACGGAGCATCAGGAAACAAAATTCATTGGCCGAAAGGACTCAAGGTATTGAAAAGCCAGAGGATTTGAGAGGCAAACGGATCGCCACTTTGGCCGGGACGAATTCGGACTATTTCATGTATGAGTTCCTCAAGGCGCATGGCATGTCGGTTCGCAACGTCAAACTTACGAATCTGGCTCCTCCGGACATGGTCACAGCATTAGTGACAGGAAGTATTGACGGGTATTTTGCTTGGGAACCCCACATCAGCTATGCTCAGGAGCGGCTTAAGGAAAAGGCAATTATTTTCTTGCCCGATGGCCTGTATCATGGTCGCCATTGCATTGCGATGAACAAAAATTACGTTCAATCGCACCCCGAAATAGTCGAAAAACTAATTCGAGGGTTCCTGCGAGCTGAAGAGTTTACGGAGACGAACCCAGAAGAAGCTAAGCGAATTGTTGCGAAGATTACCGGGTTGGAGCTGTCTGTCGTCGAGTCATTATGGCACGAGTATCACGTGAGAGTGGAGCTCGACAAAAAATTTGTGGGCATTCTGGAAAAGGAAGCGCAGTGGGCATTAACGATTGATCCGAAAGCTAAAGGAACGATTGATGACGTTGTCAACTCGATCGACACGAGCGCTTTGAAGGCAGTTCGACCTGAGAGAGTCGAGCTAGCCAAATGACGACGAACTGGGACGCAAAATTCGCCTCCTCTTGAACGGTATTCAATTTCGACGCTGCATTTCCAGACTTTTGCCCTTCGTGTTTTTGGCCGCTCTTTGGGAGCTGGCTGCGGCGCGAAGATGGTACACGGTGGAACTCTTTCCCCCGCCGCATCGCCTGTGGGCGGCGCTCGCACAGGAAGTTTTGAGCGGCGAACTATTTATCGATCTCAAAGCGAGTCTGCTCCGCTACTTGAGCGGTCTGGCGATCGGATTGGTGATTGGAGTTGCAACCGGACTTTTCACTGGCCGCTCACGATTCCTCCACGACACGGTGGGTTCTATTTTTAATTTCTGCCGCAGCCACGCCCTCTGTTGCATTGATCCCGCTCGCCATCGTTTGGCTGGGAATCGGCGAAGGCAGCAAGATCTTCGTCATCGCTTGGGGCGCAACTTTCCCTATTTGGATTAGGTACGCACGCGGGAGTTGCGGAGGTAGAGAACGAGTATGTCTGGGCCGCGCAAACGCTCGGTGTTCGGCGGTGGCGAATGTACTGCGAGGTGTTCCTCCCGCGCGCCTTACCGTATATTGTTTCAGGAACAAGAATCGCTGTTGCGACGGGATTCTTCTGCTTTGGCCGCCGCAGAGATGGCCGGAGCGTACGGAAGGAATCGCTTTTCGCATCTTTCAGGCTCATTCAATGTTTCGCAATGACAAGATGTTGGTAGGAATTCTAGTGATCGGTTGCACTGGGTTTGCGAGCGATCGCACTTTTGTTGCAGGGGCAAGGTGGCTCGTTCCCTGGTGGAAACCGCAGGGCTCGGACTCGGGCTCGGATGAATAAGTAATTTCCATGCTCTCGCTTGAACATGTCACGGTAGTATTCACGACCCGAGACAAACGCCCGGTTGAGGCTGTTAAGGACGTTGACTTTGACGTGGACGAAGGAGAGTTCCTGTGTTTGCTTGGGCCGTCCGGCTGTGGCAAATCCACGATCTTGAACTTACTAGGAGGCTTTATTCGGCCAACTTCTGGAAGGATCCTATGCGACAAACGCCAGATAATCGGCCCTGACCGCGACAGGGGTGTTGTTTTCCAGCGCCATAATCTCTTTCCTTTGGCACACGGTTGCCGGGAACATTGGTTTCGGTCCTCGGGTTTGTGGAGTGCCGCCTGAAAAGCGAGTGGCAATCGTTCAGCATTACTTGAGAAGCGGTGGCTTATTGAATTTTGCCGAGAGTTACCCAGATGAACTTAGCGTGGGAATGCAGCAACGAGTTGGCTTGGTTCGTGCATTTGCAAACGATCCCGATGTTCTCCTTATGGACGAACCCTTTGCTGCGCTGATACGCGCACGGCATCAAGGATGCGTGACTTGCTGCGGACGATTCTCGGGGCCCATCGCAAGACCGTCGTCTTTGTGACGCACGACATCGACGAAGCTGTTGAACTCGCGGATCGAATCATTGTTTTCACTGCGCATCCTGGGTCCGTCAAAAAAGAGTTCAGGCTCGCCATGAGTCGATCCGACATCTCGCGGCAAGATCCGGCTAGCTTGGAGGCGTTGAGGCGTGGGGTGGAAATATTAAGTCTAGACGGCAAACCCCCGAGAAGCTGACTTTCTCGGCATAACCAGCTCGGTTTTTCCAGCACGCTCACTGGGCGGATGCTCGGTCGCGTCAACAAACTCAAGACGCCGTTGTGAACTCGACTGGTTAAACCAGTCAAGTTTCCGAGCGGCACACCCCACGTGATCTAAACACATAAACATCTTTGAAATCTTGACCGCTTAAAGCGGTCAAGTTCTTCGCGCCTCCGCCACAATTTGTTCGTTATCCCATTCGGCCCTGAGCGATGATTGCGAAAACGACTCACGCGCAAAACGGATCAAAGTAGTCGAACCGCCGTCACGGCGATGCGGCCGCCAAAGCAAACGTCTACGTCCGCTCCCGGTGTGCGGTGCCTCGACTCCCTGAATCAACCGGTAGAGATGCTCCAAACTCAAACCGTCAAACGTCGTTGTAAACTCGACTGGATAAACCAGTCAAGTTTCCGAGCAGATCAACTCCAAACCCCCAAGCGGGGCCAGGGGTCCGTAAACTCGACTGGTTAAACCAGTCAAGTTTTCGAGCGAACCGAGCGCGAGTGTTTTACCAGTGCGCCATCAGGTGCGCCATCAGCACGCGAAATATGTTTGCGATTCATACTAAATGCACCGCGGCTGCTGCAAACTTGAATGCTTAAAGCATCCGAATCTTCAAAATCGGCGATCTCAAACACTCAGAACGCACGCGTAAACTCGACTGGTTAAACCAGTCGAGTTACAATCAAGGTGTGATTTCTTCGCTTCAATCCGACCATGGTGTCGGTCCTGGCGATACTGATGCTTCAAGGGATCGCTCTTACCTCTTCCGGCGGCGGTGCTGGCGATGCGCCGGCGCTATCGTGTTCGGTAGGCGCGCGCTTTCGCGCACGATGGCGAGCAGAGCCGAAAAGAGCGGGTGGTCGCGGTTCGCTCGATAGAAGCGATGATATCCATTGGACCAGCTCATCACCACTCCCAACGCCGTGAGCGTCGCCAATTCCTCCTGAACTGTGCGCAACGCTAGCCCGCTCATTACCATCAATTCGCGAACATATCGCTGTTTCTTCGGTTCAGAGAAAAGTATGCGCAAGATTTCGGCACGGACTTTTGGGAACAAAAGGTCGAGCGCGGGCAACTTTGCCTTCATCTTTGCTCAACAACTGAACTCGACTGGTTTAACCAGTCAACTTTTTTCAAGAGACTACCCGCGCGAGTTTAAACGCATCGACGCTTTTGAAATCTTGACCGCTTAAAGCGGTCAAGTTCATCGCGCGTTCGCTGCAATTTATTCGTTATCTCATTCGGTCTTCGAGCGATGATCGCGAAAACGATTTACGCGCCAAGCAGATCAAAGTAGTCGAACTGCCGTCACAGCGATGCGGCCGCCAAAGCAAACGTCTGCGTCCGCTCCCGGTGTGCGGAGCTTCAACGCCGTGAATCAACCGGTAGAGATGCTCCAAACTCAAACCGTCAAACGTCGTTGTAAACTCGACTGGATAAACCAGTCAAGGTCGTCGCCGCTTCGCCACAATTTGTTCGATATCTCATTCGGTCTTTGGGCGATGATTGCGAAAACGATTCACGCGCCAAGCAGATCAAAGTAGTCGAACCGCCGTCACAGCGATGCGGCCGCCAAAGCAAACGTCTACGTCTGCTCCCGGTGTGCGATGGCGTAGTTGGTAGTCGCCGGCATAATAGAGACCGCTCTCTTCTTCGTGCCGATAGTTGAGCGGCAAAGGGTTTGGATCGAGCGGGCACCAGACAACTTCCGGGTCGGCGGCTTCGGGGGGAAGGATGGGGAGGTTTACGTTGTAGAAGAGGCCGGACTCGATCGGTCTCGCCATGATGTCGCGCAGGATTGGCGTGACCCATTTCACGGCGCGCGGCCAATCGTAGTCGACGCCGGATTTGCGATAGTGCGAGACGGCGATGCCGGGCCAGCCGTGCAGGACGGCTTCGCGGACGGCGGCGACGGTGCCGGAATAATACATGTCAGCGCCGAGATTTGAGCCGTGGTTGATGCCGCTCAAGACCCATTTGGCGTCGGGGACGAGGCGGAGCAATCCGAGGCGAGTGCAATCAGCGGGCGTGCCGTGAATCGCGAATCGGTCTGGATCCGGACGGGCCTTTTTCGCCGCGCGGCTCGATGCGCACTCCTTCGCGCCAGGTCACGGCGTGGCTGACGCCGGATTGCGGGCCGGCCGGCGCAACGATAATCGGGTCGCCGATGGTGCGGGCCGCGCTGGCCAAAGCTTCGAGACCGGGCGCGTCGATGCCATCATCGTTGGTGAGGAGAAACTTCATCGTTGGGTGGAATCGAACGTCGAACGCTTCACGCCTAACGTCCAATGTCCAAGTCGGAAAGCGATGGTGGATCGAGCGCTCCGAATTGCCAGTCCGGCTCGGACCTCGATGTTAGTTTGGCGGCGAAGCCGCAATTATTTTAACATCGCGCTCGGAGAGCACGATCCACCTGTGACGGTTGGATTTATTGGCATCGCGCTCGGAGGTGCGAAACCGCACTGGCATTTCGATCCACTTGTGACGGTGGAATTTATTAGCATCGCGCTCGGAGAGCACGATCCACCCATTGTCAGCATCGCGCTCGGAGAGCACGATTCACCTTGGCATTTCGATCCACCTGCCAGACCGGCTCGGTCTAATCGTTGCTTTCGTCCTTCGGCGCTTTTTGCGCGTTGACAATTTTGCACTTCCCGTCGGCGTCGAACTTCAGTGTGAAAAGAAAAGCGGTGGCGGCGTCGCCGGCTCCGCTGCTCGATCCGGCGGAGTAAACATACAGAATGGCGGTATCGGCATCAGTCCAGTTGCGCACTTTGAAGACGACGCGGTTGGGATCGGCACGCCAAAGACGGGGTAGGCGGACGCCTTTCGGTAAATGTTTGGCCAGTGTCGCGAACGATTCTTTCGACGATTCCTCGTTAATGGGCGAATGCAGCAAGACCCACTCTTCGCCGCGCAGCTGATAAAACGCGGTCGTGACATACGTGCTGTGGGGCACGGTGGGCGGACCGTAATTGAAGGCGAAGCGTTTTGAATCCGGCGCCCAAATGACTTCTGCGTGCTCCGTGTGTGGCACGGATCGGTCGTTAGCCATAAGATCCAGGACGCGTTGCGCCGTGCTCGTCTTATGAATTTCCGGCCAGTGACCGTCGACGCACTCGTATCGCCATTGTTTGTCGGGTGATAACGATTTGTCATTGTCCTGCGCGATCGCGTGCGAGCTGTTGAGCGCGGCGGCGAGGAGGAGACAGAAGTGTCCTAACGGCTTATTCATGCTTTCGATAGTGATCGACGACGGGGTAGGTGCGGGCGACGAGACCGAAGGCGAGCGCGGCGATAAAGGCGAACACGGCGAAGAAAAACATCTGGAACGCGGTGACGCCGAAGCCGGTCGATCCGATGAATCGGGTGACGGCCGCGTTTTGCACGCCGGCGTTCGCCACCAGCACCCAAAGATTGCCGATCGTTACCGACAAATTCCAAAAGGCCATGATCGCGCCTTTCATGGAAAGCGAGGCCTGGCTATAGGCGAATTCGAGTCCGGTGGTGGCGACGAGCACTTCGCCAAACGTGAGCAAGGCATAAGGAAGCATTTGCCATGTGATCGAGAACGCGTGGCCGTGGTCGAGCACCAGTTGCATCGCACCGACCACGATCCATGAGAGACCGGCGAACGCGATGCCGGCAGTCATCCGCCGTAACGACGTCAGTTCGTATCCGAGACGCTTGAGCGCGGGGTAAAGGAAGATGTTGTTGAATGGAATGAGTAGCATCACGAGCGCGGGATTCAGTGCCTGCATCTGCGAGGACTGAAACCAGCTCGGCTTCTGCATGGCGTTCGCCTGCAAGACCCACGTGGATGCTTTCTGATCGAACAACGACCAGAATGGTGTGACGAGAGCGAAGAGCACGAGAACGCGCAAGACCGAGCGCACGCCCGCAATGGCGTCGGCGGGATGTTTGTCGCGCACGGCATCGAGTTGCGACCAAACGCCGAGTCCGCCGAATGCGATCACGGCGACAAGCGCGAGACAGGCGGCGATGACAAATCCGAATTTCGGAATGAGCACAAACGATCCGATTGCGGTGGCAATGGCGATGGCGGCGAGAATTCGTCCGCGCATTCCCGAAGCAATCGCATCGCGCGAAACGCGCAGGAACGAATGCGGATTCGGCGGCGAAGGCGGAATCATGATGTAGCGCTTGCGGCCGAGCCAGAGGATCATGGTGGAGATGAACATGAGCACACCCGGAACGCCGAACGCGAAAGCGGGCCCGAGTTGCTTGAGGAAGATCGGCATCAAGAGCGAGGCGAAGAACGAGCCGAAGTTAATGATCCAGTAGAAGGCATCGAACACGACCTTTGCGCGATGCTTGTTCGTCTCATCGAACTGATCGCCGACAAACGCGGCTACACACGGTTTGATTCCGCCCGAGCCGAGCGCGATGAGCCCGAGGCCGACGTAGAAACCGGTGCGGTTCGTGACAAACATCGCGAGGCATGCCTGTCCCACGCAATAAACCAGGCTGAGCCAGAAGACGGTGTGGTATTTGCCGAAGAAACGGTCGGCCAGCCAGCCGCCGAGCAACGGGAAAAAATAAACGCCAATGACGAACGTGTGGAAAACATCCTTGGCGGCCAGAGCGCGATCTCCCTCGGGCAGATAATGCAGCAGCGACGAGACGAGGAAGACGGTCAGGATGTTCCGCATCCCGTAAAAACTGAAACGCTCGCATCCCTCGTTGCCGATGATGTAGCGGATCTGCTTCGGGATCGGCGCCTTCGGATCAGGCGACGCGTTGCCCCTGACAGCAAGGACCTCGGTTTCGGCTACTTCTTTCACGACCGCGAGCGTCTACAGAATGATCCGAATGCGCAAGTCATTCGCGCGGCCAATTCTCAGAAATCAAGGGGGGATCGAGATTATCCTAACGAGTAATTGTGTACTTTAAGAATTCGTGTCCCCAGAACGTCATCGTCTCGGCGTAGTGTAGGCCGGCTTTTTCCAGCTCCTGTTTCGCATATGTTACGACAAAGCGGTGATTTCCAGCTGGGGACTCGACGAAAGCGTAATCGAGCCTCTTAATGGATTGCAAAGTATACGATCTGGTTTCGCCATCCCGTGTAATGCGAGAAACGGCTTTGCCGCCAAATATTTTTGGGACCATGACCGTCAGGTTGTGATCCGATCTCGGAATGTCCAATTGGAACGAAAGCTGGTTATCGGACCAGCGAATGTCAGAGAACTGAGCGGCGGCTTTGGCCTGGAGGAAACGTAACGTTTGCTCGGCGGTCCAGATCGGTACTCTGCGCGAGTTTGCGTAATCAAGGATTTCGAGACCTTCCGGCCGAGACCATTCACGCCACCGGTCGGTGTGAAGGTTCACGTTGATGAAGGTGTAGCATTCGTTGTCGAGACTCCGATCGAGAAGGACCTTGAAATTGCTGAACAAGTTTCCTTTGAGCCATTGTTCGTCGGGCAATTGAGTAATCGATTCGTAAATATTGAGGATCTGACCATGCGGATCGATGAACTTCATTGGTAGTCCGCTGCCGGTGAAATTACCGATCGGTCCCAGAAAATGGCCCTGGTTCGAATCCCGATCGTAGTGGTAAAGATTGCAGTCCAGACCGATCCCGTAATTCGCTTCAATCGCGGCCTGCGCAGCGAAATCCTGCTGGCCATCGATGTCCGTTCCGCACCATGTGATCCAGTGATTACGAACAGTGGAAATGTCGATGCCATAGCTGTCTTTAAAAGCGTGAACCGTTGAGTTCACCTTTTTATCCATCGCCTGATAGGTTGGATGGATTGCTTCCTGAGTGTCATCGACATGACTTGAGATTTCGAAACCATCGGCGAGCCAGTGTTTCACTTTGCTGGCCGGAATGTAGGTTCCTTTTAGATAGAGCGTCAGTCGCGCGCCCTTCGCTCTGATGTCGGCGAGTTGGTTATCAAACTCTTCTTCGGAGGAATCCTCGCCGTCGGCTGTGAGGATAACGAGGCCTTTGTTTAGACCATGAAAATACCAAAGGCGCGGCAGCGGTTTCCGAAATGAACTCAAACTTTCAATGGCGCGCGATAACAGCCGCATTTGTTCGTCGGCTTGATTGATCGCTGCCTTCGATGAATCGATCCATCCATCAGTGAACATGTCAGTCGCGCGAATGCCTTTGATGCCATCTTTCTCAAGACCGGCGTAGAGCTCGTTACCCTGGCGCGCAAAGACAATGCTTTTCGCAAGGTTGTAAGTAAACACGATGGCGTGTCCTTTGCCAAAGCTGTAGGTAACAACGGCTGGCGCTCCAGTCGCATTGCTCGCATCGCGGAACAAACTGGCGATGACGCGACCACCTTTCAGATCGTAATCGTCGGCGTCGCCATGAAATTGCAGCGTGTCGCGGGGCAACCCTTTTCCAATGTCGTTGTTTCCCTCGATTCTCACGTAACCGTTCGTCGTCTTTGATTCGGTGGCCGAGATGCCAAATAACGGAGCAAGCTGCTTGTCCGGTCGAATCGCGATCAGGTTCCCGCCATCACGAACGTAATTCGTGAGCAACTTGCACTGTGCCGGGCTCAGCGTTGTCTCAGTCAAGATGACGACATCGAAGTCCTCGAGGTAATCGACAGTTAGGCCGGAATCGGACGGAGATCCCACCTGAAACTCGTTGAACCCTTCGGCACGCAGAATTTCTTCCGTGTAAGCCCCGAATTCCGAACGCGTTTCCAGCAACAAAATCGGAGCGTTCGAAAGGCCCGACGAGAAAAGATTGTTCGCGCTGATGAGAGCACCCGCCAGAATTAGCAATGGAATCTTCGGCACCGGACTTCGAGTTTGCGAAGATCGAACTCGTTTACAAGTCCGTCCCGGTAAGAGACAATGCGAGTTTTCCCAGGGCGATCCTGACATGGCACCGATCTCTTCCGACCTCCAGTCTTCCGATGTTTCGTCGGAATCTGCCGCCTTAGAAATCGCCGCAATTGCTCCAACTGGAAAAGACACTTACGGACAGATTCTTAAGTCGTCTGCAGTAATCGGCAGCGCCTCGATGGTGAACATTGTCATCGGGATCGTTCGCACGAAAGCGATGGCTTTGTTTCTGGGGCCGGCCGGAATCGGTTTGATGGGGTTATACAGTTCGATCCTCAGCCTCGCACAAAGTGTCGCCGACATGGGCATCAATGGCAGCGGCGTGCGGCAAATTGCTGAAGCGGCTGGCTCCGGCGAAGAGAAGCGAATTGCGCGCACAGCAACGGCGCTGCGACGAACCGCGATTGTGTTGGGCGTGCTTGGAGCAGTCCTGCTCGCTCTGTTTGCGAAACAAATTTCGATTCTGACTTTTGGCAACGAGCAGCGCACCAAAGCGGTCGCGGCGCTTTCCTTCGCTTTGTTTTTCCTCTCCGTTTCTACCGGGCAGGGCGCATTGGTTCAGGGACTGCGACGCATTTCCGACCTGGCTCGACTTGGAATGCTGGGAGCATTTTTCGGCACGATAATTACCGTCCCGCTTATTTATTGGTTCCGCGAAGATGGCATCGTGCCATCGCTTGTCGCGGTTGCGGCGATGACAGCTCTGACTTCCTGGTGGTATAGCCGGAAAGCTCAAATTCGATCGCAGCGCCTAACGATTCCAGAATGGCGACGCGAAGCTGGTGCCTTGTTGAAACTTGGATTCGCCTTCAATGTCAGTTGGGTCTTAACGATGGGCGCAGCCTACGCGATCCGGCTTATCGTTTTGCGCAAAGTCAGTTTCGACGCAGCCGGATTGTATCAATCAGCGTGGACTCTCGGCGGATTGTATGTGGGTTTTATTTTGCAGGCGATGGGAGCGGATTTCTATCCGCGCTTAACGGCGATCGCGAAAGACAACGCCGAATGTAATCGTCTCGTGAACGAGCAGGCGCAGATCAGTCTCTTGCTCGCCGGGCCCGGAGTAATGGCGACAATCACTTTTGCGCCGCTGGTTCTCGCCTTGTTTTACACAACGAAGTTTGCTGCTGCGGTGGAACCGCTGCGCTGGATCTGCTTCGGAATGGCGCTGCGCGTTATCGCATGGCCAATGGGGTTCGTCATTCTGGCGAAGGGCGCGCAAACGATCATTGTGTGGACAGAAGTTGCTGCCGCCATTGTTCACGTGGGACTGGCTTTCATCCTTGTCGGTTATTTTGGTTTAATCGGCGCCACCATTGCCTTCTTCGGCCTTTATGTCTGGCATGGCGTCCTTATCTACGCGGTCGTGCGTCGCCTAACGGGATTTCGCTGGTCGACCGAGAATCGACGGACTGGTCTGCTTTTCGTTCCCGCAATTGGAATGGTGTTTTGCGCATTTCACCTGGTTCCCTTTTGGACGGCGACTGCGATCGGAACAATTGCTGCTTTTGTGGCGGCTATCTATTCGATTCGAAAACTTGTTCGCCTCGTCGCTACCGATCGCCTGCCACGTTTCCTGCAGCAATTATTGGTGACCCTTCGATTGGCTCCTGCGGGAAATATTTGATCGATGCAAAGTCCGACAGTCAGCTTTGTCGTTCCATGTTATAAGCTGGCGCATTTCCTCTCTGAATGCGTGAACTCCATCCTGGGGCAGACCTACGGCGACTTTGAGGTGCTGATCATGGATGATTGTTCGCCCGATGATACGGCGGAGGTCGCGCGGTCGTTTCAGGATCAACGCATCAAATACATTCGGAACGAGCGAAACATCGGCGCGCTCCCGAATTACAACAAAGGGATCAGACTCAGTCGCGGAAAATATGTCTGGCTCATCTCGGCGGATGACTATTTGCGATGTGCGTATGTTTTGCAGCGTTACGTCGAACTCATGGATGCGCATCCGCGCGTTTACTTCGCGTTTTGTCCCGGTATTGGGGTGAAGGATGGAAAAGAAACGGGCGTCCTGGATTTTTCGAAATACGGGAATGGCGATCGAATTGTTACCGGCCACACTCTTCTGAAAACGCTGCTTTATGGCAACTTCGTGCTGGCGCCGGCTGCGATGGCGCGTCGAGAATGCTACGAGCAAATTGGGTTTTTTCCGATCAATCCAGTCTGGGCCGGTGTGTCTGTGGATTTGATTTGGGGCGGTGACTGGTATCTCTGGTGCACGTTTGCTTTGACCGGTGATGTTGGTTATTTCGCGGAACCGATGGTGTGCTACCGCGAGCACGATTCCAGCAGCACCAGCATCATTACGAAAGAAGAGATCGGGAATTGTTTCCAGGCCGAGATCGCAGTGCGTTGGAAAATTAAAGAGGAAGCAGACGCAGCGGGATTTCCGGATGTGTCGAGAAAATGTTTGGAGACGGTTGCGATCGAGTATGCGCGTCACCTCATGACAAAGGAGTATCGCTCTTCAACCTCGACGATTACGATGGCGCAAGTTGAGGAATCACTTTGTAAAAGCACGACGAACGAAAGTGAGCGCAATTGGATACGGGCTCGCGTCTTCGCCGAATTAGGCTGCCGGTACGATTACGCCGAAGACTTCGCGAGAGCGCGGACGTATTACGAGGCAGCGGCGAAGCTGGATCCGTGGCTGATGAAAGCGCGCATGAAGAAACTCCTTCTTTCACTGGGGAAACCGGGACGTTATTTCGGGAAGACTTTTCGCCAATTGCGTCGAAACGGATCGCGAGAGAACGACTTCGTTGATACTCGATCTGTATGAGCAAGCGCGGAAACAGCAAACGAACGATCGCGCCGGTTCACGGCAAACAGAAGATCAGGCCGGATCCATCATTCGAGTTGGATCTGTCGCGCCATTTGCGCGCCAGTTACGCGACTTCAGCGCTGCTCGAACATTATTCTCGCTTCGCAAACGGTGATGGCGAGCTGGATCATCTCATGCGTCGTGCGATCTGGCGCGCGGTGGCGCGAAAATTCGGTGACGGAGTGCGCATCGAAAGCGGTGTCGGTTTCAAACACATCGAGACGTTTGAAATTGGCGACGGCGTTTTCATAGGCGCTCAGGCGTATATTCAAGGACGCTTCGATGGCATTACAAAAATCGGCAATCACGTTTGGATCGGGCCGCAGGCGTATTTCGACGCGCGGCATTTGATTCTCGAAGATCATGTCGGCTGGGGACCGGGCGCGAAAGTCCTGGGTTCGGCGCACACTGGAGAACCGATCGATCGAGCAATTATGCAAACCGATTTGGAGATCCGTCCCGTGCGCGTGAAAGCGTGGGCGGATATTGGAATGGGCGCGGTATTGTTACCGGGCGTGACTGTTGGCAAAGGCAGTATCGTCGGTGCCGGGGCGGTGGTTACCTGTGATGTTCCGGCGTTTTCAATTGTCGCCGGTGTGCCGGCAAAGTTTGTGCGTTGGCGAAAAAAATCCAGCACAGACAAGCGCCGCAACAAAATAACCAGGTGAAATACAGACGCGCATTAGTTACTGGCGGCGCGGGACTGATTGGCTCTCACATCGTTGACGGATTGGTCGTCGAAGGAATCGAAGAGATCGTCGTGCTCGATAATTTAAGTCGCGGGCGACGACAGAATCTCGAACCCGCCATGGCCAGCGGGAGGGTGAAGATCGTTGAGGGCGATATTCGGGACAGAGATTTAGTCGCGCGAACGATGGAAGGCGTGGAGATCGTTTTCCAGGAAGCGGCAATTCGCATCACGCAATGTGCGGAGCAGCCGCGACTGGCTCATGAGGTGTTGGCTACCGGCATGTTCAATCTGCTTGAAGCCGCGGTCGCAGCGAATGTGAAGCGATTCGTTTCCGCGTCTTCGGCTTCAATCTACGGGCAGGCGGAAGAATTCCCGACGAATGAGAAGCATCACGGTTACGGCAACCGGACCATTTACGGAGCGACCAAGAGTTACAATGAAGGGCTCTTGCGCAGTTTCCATGAAATGTACGGATTGAATTACGTCGCATTGCGCTACTTCAACGTCTACGGCCCGAGAATGGACGCGTTTGGTTCTTACACCGAAGTGATGATTCGCTGGATTGAGCGACTCGCAAAAGATCAGCCCTGTCTAATCGACGGCGATGGCAGCCAGACGATGGATTTTGTTTACGTCGACGACATTGCTCGCGCGAATTTGATGGCGGCAAACTCGTCGCTGACCGATGAAGTTCTCAACATCGCTACCGGAACAGAAACCAGTCTGACCGAACTGGCGGCGTTACTCGGCCGGATCATGGGCAACGAACGCGCTCCGGAATATGGTCCCGTTCGCAAAGCGACTCCCGTTTTCCGGCGACAGGCGGACGTGCGCAAGGCAGAGCGCCAGATTGGATTTAAAGCGAAAGTGTCGCTTGAAGAAGGTCTGCGCGAATTGGTGAAATGGTGGTCGCGTGAGACAAAGAATCCGGTGCCGGGCATGAGCCTGGATGGAACATGATTCCAATTGCCCGGCCTTATCTCGGCGAGGAAGAAGCTGAAGCAGTTCGGCGTGTAATCCTTTCAGGTTGGATTACGCAGGGACCCGAGGTTGCCGCTTTCGAAAATGAATTTGCCGCGAGCGTCGGCGCGCAGCATGCCTGTGCGGTTTCCAATTGCACAAGCGCATTGCACCTCGCGTTGCTGGCCGCGGGCGTCGCCGCAGGAGATGAAGTCATCACCGTCAGTCATTCCTTTATCGCGACGGCAAACGCTATCCGTTATTGCGGAGCCACGCCCGTTTTTGTCGATATCGAACCGGACACATTCAACATCGATCCGGCACGCATTGACGCGGCGATCAACGCGCGGACCAAAGCGATCCTGTGCGTGCATCAAATGGGGATGCCGTGCGATCTCGCGCGCATTGTTCCCATAGCGAAAAAACATTCCATCCCGCTTATCGAAGACGCAGCCTGCGCCGCTGGCAGTGAAATTTTCTGGAATGGCCAATGGGAACGCATCGGCAAACCGCACGGCGACGTCGCCTGTTTCTCGTTTCATCCGCGCAAAGTAATAAGCACGGGCGATGGAGGTATGCTCACGACCGCTCACAAAGATTGGGATGCGAAATTCCGTTTGTGGCGCCAGCACAGCATGTCGGTTCCCGATACCGTGCGGCATTCGTCCGACGAAGTTATTTTCGAGAGCTTCCCGGAACTCGGCTACAATTATCGCCTAACCGATGTGCAGGCAGCGATTGGTCGCGAACAGTTGAAGCGCCTGCCTGAGATGATTCTGCGTCGCCGCAAATTGGCGACGAACTACGCAATGCTGCTCCAAGATATCCCGGGCCTTGGTTTGCCTAACGAACCGGAGTGGGCTCGAAGTAATTGGCAAAGCTATTGTGTCCGCCTGCCTGCGGGCGCGTCGCAAAAAAAGATCATGCAGTCGATGCGCGACGGCGGCGTCGCGACGCGTCGCGGCATCATGTGCGCGCATCTTGAGCCGGCGTATCCACAGGAAAGCTGGCGTTCGGTTGGAACGCTTGCCCAAAGCGAGCGCGCTCAGGCCGAATGTATTCTGCTTCCAATGCACCACGAGCTATCCGGCGCAGAACAGCAATCCGTCGCCTCTCAACTTCGTTCTGTGCTAACGAAGGAAAGTGGCGGGTAGATTGTGACGGCTGATCGGGTTTGGACGTGTTTCGCCAAATGGGATCGAGCATTAGCGTCTTGTGGTAATATGTAAAAGGCTCGCCACTGGCAGCCGAAAACATGGGGAAGCTTATTCCTGTTGGTATCGTAGGCGCAGGGCGAACACGTGGCGGTCTCGGTCCGTTTTTGGCCCAGTTTCTTGAGGCCGAAGGCTTTGTTATAACGGGTGTTTGCGGCCGCTCGTTGGATCGATCGGCTGCGAATGCCGAGATGATCGCGAAGGTGCTGGATCATCCGGTGGCGTCATTTGTTAGTCCGGCGGAGCTCTGCGCCAGCGGAATCTCTGCTCTTGTTATTGCTTCACCTCCGGAATTCCACTTTGAGATTAAATCGGAAATGCGAATCCGCTAATTGGAGGGTTGACGATTCAGAATTTTTTTTCGTGCTAACAGGGCACGTTTCGTAAAGGATCGCAGCGCGAAATCGGCGGACGCAATTTTTTCATGTCGCTCAGCATTGTTTTCATCTGCCTCGCGCTCGTTGTCGGAATTTATTTTTACAACAATCCGCTCAAACATGGGCCGTGGTTTTTGAGCCGGCGGTTCATCAATTGGTTCCCGCTCGGGATGACCTACGCGTTCCTTTACATGGGACGCTACAATCTCACGGTCGCGAAGAACGCACTCGGCTCGCTCATGTCGAACGAAGATTTCGGGCTCATCTTCGCGGCGGGGACGGTGACCTACGCGTTTTCGTTTTTGGTCAACGGCCCGCTCGTCGACAGGATCGGCGGCAAAAGAGGAATCCTCATCGCCGCTCTCGGGGCGGCGGCAGCGAATGTCGCGCTCGGTATCATCACGTGGCTGGTGCTGACGAATCGGATTCACGTGCGGTTGCTTCCAATTTTCTCGGTCGCGTATGCGATCAACATGTATTTCCAAAGCTACGGCGCGGTCTCGATCATCAAGGTGAAGGCGCACTGGTTTCATGTGCGCGAGCGCGGCGTCTTCGGTGCGATTTTTGGAACGCTGATCTCATTCGGTGTTTATTTCGCGTTTGATTGGGGTCAGGCGATTATCGACATGACGAAGGTCAAAGCGTCGATGACGACGGGTGGAGTAGAGCATTGGCTGCGCGCGATTTTTCTGCCGCCGGGTCAAACGATCGACGCGACGTGGGCCGTGTTCTTCGTTCCGGCGGCGATACTTGTGGCGTGGGCGCTGCTCGACATCTGGTTGATTCGCGATACTCCGGAGCACGCCGGTTTTCCACATCTCGATACGCACGACGCTTCGTCCGGGCACATGCATGAGGAATACAGCGCATTCGATCTGCTCAAGAAGGTTGTCCTGAATCCGCTGATCCTGATGTTCGCCTTTGTCGAACTCACCGCGGGCGTTTTGCGCAACGGCATCATGCAATGGTACACGATCTTCGCGCACGATGTGAAACAACCGGGAGCCGAAAGCATTCTCGCAAACTGGGGACTTCTGTTGTGCGTGTTCGGCATCGTCGGCGGATTCGCCGGCGGTTTGATCTCCGATAAATTTTTCCAATCACGCCGCGGACCGCCCGCCGTGATCTTTTGCGCGTTCATGCTCATGATGGCCGCAGTGATGGCGATGAATCTTTTTTCGCTGCCGTTTGTCGTAGGCGTCGCCGCTTTGTTAATCGTAGCGGCGGTCACTGGCGTGCATTCGCTTATGTCGGGGACGGCGGCCGCGGATTTCGGCGGACGGAAAGCGACAGCTACCGCGTCAGGGATTGTCGATGGCTTCGTTTATCTCGGAAGCGGCGTGCAATCAGTCGGCGTCGGTTATCTCGTCACGCATCATAGCTGGCAATGGTGGCCGATTTTCCTGATGCCATTTGCTTTTATCGGCGGATTGATTGCGTGGCGTATCTGGCACGAACTTCCCGCCGCGACACGTATTTACATTGAAACGGTGGAGCGTGAAGCCTCGGTCGCGATGCAGATCAAGCATCGCGCGAAAGTTATCGTGCAATAGAACCGTTCGTTGGATTCGTTCGATACGACCACGTTGGCGGCGAATCTGCGGAGTTGGCATTCGCGAGCACACGATCGACAAGAGAGCGTTTTGGCGAGAGCGAACAGACTGGATCGGTATTCGCCGCGTCGCCGGTGAAGAGCGCAGCCTGGCAGCGGCAACCGCCGAAATCGATTTCCTTTTGCGGACAACTGCGACACGGCTCGGGCATCCAATCCGTTCCACGAAAGCGGTTGAAGCTTTCTGATTCGCGCCAAATCCAAGCGAGTGATTGCGTTCGCAGATTTTCCAAACGCAAATCGGGAATTGCGGACGAAGCGGTCGGGCAGGGGAGAACGTCGCCAATCGGATTGACGGTGAGATAGCGCTGGCCCCAACCACTGAGACACGGTTTCGGCCGCGTCTCATAATAATCGGGGAGAACATAAAAGATGTCGATTTTGCCCGCGAGACGCTCCTTCGCTGCCGTCGCGACTTCGCGCGCGCGCAAAACTTGTTCTCGAGTCGGAAGCAATGTGGCGCGGTTCAGAAACGCCCAGCCGTAAAATTGTGCATTGGCGAGCTCGACTCGCTGCGCGCCCAATTTTTCGGTGAGTTCAATCATTTGCGGAAGCTGGTCGATGTTCCGCCGATGAATGACGAAATTGAGACTGAGCGAAATTCCGGCGGCGCGAATGAACGTCGCCGCATCGAGTTTTCGTTGATGTGCGCGAGCCCCGGCGATTTCGTCGGCTAGATCGGCATCGGCTGCTTGAAAACTTAGTTGGACGGAATCGAGACCGGCCTCGCGCAAATCGTGCGCGCGCTTTTCAACCAAACCGACGCCGCTTGTAATGAGGTTTGTATAAAGCTTCGCGGCGCGCGCGCTTTGGATCAGTTCGGACAAATCTTGCCTAACGAGCGGTTCGCCTCCGGAGAATCCAACCTGCAAGACGCCCAGCTCGGCGGCTTCATGCAGCACACGGCGCCATTCATCGGTCGTCAGCTCCCGGTCGTTGCGCAGCTTCGCCGGATTAGAGCAATAGGGACAATGCAGCGGACATCGATAAGTCACTTCGGCGAGAAGCGCGTATGGACGCGGCGCATTCATAGCTCGACGAATTTGCGATTCTCAAAGTCGAGCAGTGTCTCGCGAACATCCGCCGCCAGAGTTTCCCGGTCCACATCGTATTCTTCCGCCAGAGCGGAAAGGATTTCGCGCAACGTCCGCCCATCGCAACGAGTCAGAATTTCGCCGGCCGTTTCGTTGAGCTCGAGAATTCCTTCAGGAAAAAGCAGCACCTTTTTGCCGGTCGTATCGTCGATCTGCAAACGAACTCCGCGCGCGAGTCGCGGCTGCGTATCATCAGTGATTGGCATCGCCATAAGCGTGATGAATTGCGTCGAGCATCGACCAGAGAACATCGCACTTGAACTGCAGAGCTTTGATCGCCGCATCCTGTAACTCGCGCGTATGACAATGTTCGATGGTGATTTCGAGCGCCTCGTTCGAATCGCGCCGCGCCTGAGTCACTCGGCGCCGAAAATAATCCAGGCCGCTCGCATCGATCCAAGTGTAGAACTTTTCGAATGCCCCCAGACGCGTCGCCATCAGATCGGGCGCGAAAAGTTCCGTGAGCGATGATGCGATGGCAACCGGCCACGGTTGCGTGCGTGCAAAATTTACATAGGCATCAACGGCGAAACGCACGCCCGGCTGCACATGTTGGCTCTGCTCCAGTTCTCGCCGCGATAGTCCACACGCTTCGCCCAGGCGCAGCCATGCTTCGATTCCACCTTCATTCTCGGAGTCGCCGTCGTGATCGGTGATGCGGTGGATCCAAAGGCGGCGCACATCACGCAGCGGGCAGTTGGCGAGAATAGCCGCGTCTTTGTTGGGAATGTTGCGTTGATAATAGAATCTATTCGCGACCCAGCCGCGCAATGCTTCCGGCGAGAGCCGGCCTTCATTCATCGCGACGTGAAACGGATGCCGATCGTGATACGCGTGCCCGCCGATCTCACGCAGCTTTTCGATAAACGTCTCGCGATCCAAAAGTCCGGCGGTCATAGAATAATCTCCAGACCATCGTACGCGATTTCAATGCCAGCTTCTTCAACTTGCGTCCGCTCGCTGCTGCCGGGCATGAGAATCGGATTCGTGTTGTTGATGTGCGTGTAGATTTTTCGGTGTGCGGATGAATGGCGCAGGAAATCGAGGCTCCCTTCCCTGATCGGCAGATGATTCATCTCGCGCGCGGTGCGAGCGCCCGGACGAAACGCGCGCAGTTCGTCGTTACTCCAAAACGTGCCGTCAAAAAGAACGACGTTGGATTTGTTCGCGGCGTCGCGGAATTCATCGGTCAGCTCGCCAATGGCGGGAGCAATCAGCGCCGTTGCTCCGGAAGCTTCGTCGCGCAGTTGAACGGCGACGCTGTTGCAGAGTTTGATTGCTCGATAAGAGAGATCGTTGCCTAACGAAGAAAAATTGCTGCTCGGTATTCGCCAGTCGATTTTGCAGAACCGGGCGATAAGACCATCGATCCAACTGAGCGCCGCGCGTGTTTCTTCGCTCGCATAAACTACGAGCGGCGTTTCCTGTTGCCGCATAAGTAACAAGCCGAGCGCATGATCCAGGTCCGCATTCGTTAGGAAAACGCCCGCGATAGAAGTATTGCGTGGCGAATCGCGGCGCGGTTGTAACGCGGGATTGTTTTCGATTTGCCGCGCCAAATCCGGCGAAGCATTGATCAGGAACCAGCGATCGTCCGTCGCACTAAGCGCGATACTCGATTGAGTCTGCGGTGCAATCGTGCCCTCGCGTGCAGCGACGCAATTCGGGCACGAACAATTCCATTGCGGCAAACCGCCGCCGGCGGCACTGCCGAGAATGCGGAGCCGGATCAATTACTCGTGCTCGATCAAACGGCCGCCGCGTAGCACGTGCACTCGAAGAAAATCGGTACGCGTTTGGCTTCAGGTTTGATCCACTTTTTCTTGGTATTTTTCATAACGTAGAATTTCGGAATTATTCCAAATCCGGTTGGCCGAAAATTATTTCTTAGCTCCCGCTCGCGACTCCCGGGCAGGTGGGTTCGCAGCTTCACCGGAGTGCATTTTGACGAGACTAACGTCCGTAGCATTGACATTTCCGTCCGCGGTCACGTCCGTGCGGAAGTTGCTGCTGCTAACAGATTGCCCCGATTGTGCCTTCGTATCCGAAACGTCGGTGGCATTGACCGAGCCATTACCCGTGGTGTCACCGATCAGCATCTTCACGGTCACGGACGTTTTAGGCAGCGTTTGAGCAAACTCGTCGGTTACACCATTCAGCGAGACCGTAAGTGTTTGCACGTTTGCGACACCGGTCAGGTTGACGGTCATGGTATTTCCGGAGAAAAGGGGAGCCCCGGCGAGATTGCCGATTCCGCTGTCCACGCTGGCGTTGCCACTCTCGACGTTATTCGTAAAGGAAAAAACAAAAGTGTAGTCGTTAGTCGCGCCGCCGCTGCGACATTCTACCCCGGGCGTACCGGAAAGGGGCAGGGGGATATCAAACGTGCCGGCAGCGCCGTGGGTCTTGCGCGAGACCGCGGAGGAAACCGAAAGCGCTGCCACCGGAACGCTGAAGGAGTAGACCTTGTTGTCCGCGGCGACGAAAATGTGGTTGCGCGCCGCGATGCCATTGGCGTTGTAACCGCGCGTGCCGGCCATCAATTCGTTTGCGCCGCCGCCACCAAAAATTACTGCGCCGGTGTCCGCATCGTAGCCGTGCAATCTATTGTCTCCGCCGGAACCGACCACCCACACGACAACATCGTTTGTGCCGTCAGTAGAAGTGACGAAGGGCGAACTGCGCCCGCTCGCGCCTGTCACCGACCACGTCGTCGTTATCGTCGGAGGATTAGCGGCATTGATGCGGAAGGTTTTGGTCGTGCTGCTGTTGCCGCGAAAAACCACATAGGTTCCCAAAGTTGTCCGATAAGTGGCTGCCGCCTGAATGATCGCACCGCTGTTTACATTCGCAGAAGCCACCGGCGTCGTGACTCCGCCGAGGTTGCTGCGATCAACCAAATAGGCGTTGCCATTCTTTCCCAAAGCTACGACCAAGGCAGACGGCGTGGCCCCGGGCACATCCACCAGGATCGGACCGGAGCCGCCCAGATCGGTGTCGCCGGAGTCGAGCGACATCCAGTTGGTCGGCGCCCAGTAATCGGTAGTCGCGCCGCTAAAGACTGGGCCCGCTTGAAGGCGAAGGATTGCTTCCTGCCCGCCCCAGGTGCTGGTGCCCGAAGTGGCATTACCAGTAGTAACGAACAAATTCGTGCCGTCGCTGGCGATGCCTCCCGGCCCCCAAATGCCTGATTTTGGCGCCGTCGTGGCATACGAGCCGATGCTGGCGGGATTACTCACCGCTACGCCGACCACACGTCCGAAATAAGGGGCAGCGTCGCCAAAATATCCGCCATACGGAACGTAGACCACGGAGTTCACAACGGTGAGTGCAGCGCGTTCGCTTTGACGGGTTGAGTTGAAGCCCGATATCGCAGCGTTCACATCCACCGGCCATCCGGCGTTGATCGCACCCGTGTCCACGTTCAACGAGAATATCAAATTATTCGGGCCGCTGACTACGGCATCCAGGAAAAGCGAGCGCGTGGCTAGATCGACAACGGGCGTGCCAGTGATTCCGACGTTTGGAGAGATATTGCCCATCGACCCACTTGGCGTTCCGACATTGCGCTGCCAGACGATCGCGCCCGTCGTCGCGTTGAGTGCGTACACGTTGTTTGATTCCGTTACCGCAATGACAACCGGACCGCTTGGTCCGCCCTCGACGTAAAGCGGCTGTGCGTAAACCTGGCCCGAGATCGTGCCGTCAAATCCCGTGTCGCGCGTCAGACTGGCCGCTGCCGACTGGGTGAACGCCGGAGCGACGTAGAGCCCATCACGAGAAAGATTGTTGTGATGCTGGGTCACGTTGACCGATGCATTGGCCGGCAGGAGCCGGACTAAAAATGGCAACGCAGCAACAAGCGCCAACGAGAAAAGGAAGAAAATGTTTCACGTGTTTGGATTCGACAATGGCGTCTAGGTTACACCATTTAGCGATCTTTTCGTCAAGCATTGCGCGTAAAAAATCAGAAATCCGTCCCGGATTGTGAGCAATTCCGCTGATCGCCGAGCGGCAAAATTACCTGGCGGTCTTGACAATCGCCAGTCCCCACGGGCCGTCGCCCACCTTGATTCGGTTCAATTCTTTGCCTGCTTTCACGTCGACAACCGACACATCGTTCGAAGCGCCATTCGCAGTGTAAAGTTTGGAACCATCGGGGCTGAGCGCAATTCCCCATGCTCGTTTTCCCACCGGGATCGTTTTGTTCACCGTGTTTGTCTTCGTGTCGATGATCGCCGCCATATTTCCGCGCCCCGTCGAAACGCAAAGCGTTTTGCCGTCACCAGTCATCGCAGTGCCCATCGGCAGCGAACCTTGCGGCAGTTGAATCTTTGAGAGCAACTTGTGCGAAGCCGTGTCGATCACAGCGACGTATCCGCCATTCTCACAAGCGACGTAGGCGCGCGAACCATCCGGTAGAAAGGCAACCGAGCGTGGTCTGCCGCCCGTCACGATCTTCGCCGTCACGTTCTGTTCGTTAGGCGCGATCGCGAACACATCGCCTTTCTCTTCGCACGTCACATAAACTTCGCCGTTAGCCGGATTCACGCCGACGCCTTCCGGTTCCTCCGAGACTTTCACCTTGCCACGCGATTGTCCCGAACTGAGATCGATAATCGACGCGCTCGCGTCGTCTTCGTTCGCGATATACGCGAATCGTCCGTCTTTGCTGATCGCGAATTGCTCCGGATCGGAACCGACATGCCACCGATCGATCAGCTTCCGCGCGCTCACATCAATGACGCCAAGACCATCCGCGGTCTTGTCCGCGGGCGGGCGCTCCGTGTCAACGCCCGGCGCCATGCGCGGCGATCCGCTTAACGCTACAAAGATTCGTTGACCATCCGGCGTCGCGTGAATACCGCGCGGTCGTTTTCCCACCGCGAACGTTGCTACGACCGCGTCCGTGCGCCCATCAATGACTGACACATCTCCCGAGCGTTCATTGCTCACGAACAAAAGATAACCGCCCAACTCGGCTGCATTAGCCACTCCCGCCGCCAAAACAGTCGCACAAACGATCGTCAAAATTATACGCTTCACATCTCACGCCTACAGCCCGAGTCCGTGTTCAGCAAATCGCGAAGAATGATCGAGAGAATTTGTGAAATACCGATCGCTCTTCCGCGCGGCGGGCCTTAGCGACTTGCGTCCGCGACTTGTGTGATTGGTTTTTGAAGCGAAATCTGCGTGCTTATCTTTTGGATTTGCGCGGCCTGTTCTTTTAGCGCCGCAGTCAGGGCGCTGATTTCTTTCTGTTGCAGGGTAACGGTCGTTTCGAAATCCTTCCGCTGTTGCGCGGACGCCGTCTTCAGATCTTCGACTTGCTGATGCTCCTTAAGAAACTCATTGAGCAACATCGCGTTGATCGCTTCGTAGCGCACGGAATAGATCTCGCCGTTGTCGTCGCGCGCCACCAGGTCTGGATTTACTTTCGCTACGTCCTCTGCAATCAAGCCAAATTGCGCAGTCTTGTTGGGATCGAGCTCTTGTTTGTAACGAAAAGTAACCGGATGCAAAGCCAGGATCGATTCACTCTTCTTGTCCATTGCGGAGATATCTTCCTTGAAACGCCTGGAGGAAGGATTCGTGCCGAGCTGACCGCTGGCACTGACATAGACTGCTACTCCACCTCCGACCACGGCGCCTCTTATTCCGGCGACGAAGGCTCTGGTTTGAGTGGAGCCTATACGCGTGGTCCTTGCTTCCGCAGCCACGCCACCATTGCCGATATCGATATTACTGCTGCCAGTCGTGAGATTTAGCCCGGCGCCGTAGCCCAGTGCGATGTTACTACTGCCAGTCGTATTCTTGAAAAGCGCTTCAAAACCTTCGGCCGTGTTGGACGCGCCGGTGGTATCGTAATAGAGCGCATCGAGTCCGATGGCGGTGTTGGAATTACTCGCTGCGCTGTGGAGCAGGGCGTTGGCGCCAAGGGCGGTATTGTAGATACCGGTTGTATTGCTATAGAGGGCATTGTAACCGCTTGCAGTATTATAGCTGGCAGCAGTATTATGAAAGAGAGCATTAGCGCCGTAGGCTGCATTGTAGTTGCCTGTAGTATTGATGGTCAGTGCCGCCGCACCGCTGGCAGTGTTGTTATTGCCGGTCGTGTTATTGAGAAGTGCGCGATCACCGCTGGCTACGTTCGAAGCGCCGGTAGTATTATGGTAGAGCGCATTAGTGCCATCGGCCGTGTTGGAGTTGCCAGTCGTGTTGCTCGTCATCGCATTGAAACCGGTAGCAGTGTTGTAGCTACCGGTCGTGTTACTCGAAAGGCCGCCATAGGCCAGAGCCGTGTTTTGAGTACCGGTCGTATTATTCGTGAGCGCCAAATAGCCGGCAGCGGTATTACCGGCTCCTTCGGTGTTAGCCGCAAGGGCCTGCGAGCCGATCGCCGTGTTATAGCTGCCGGAAGTATTATTGTTCAATGCGGCATATCCGACGCCCGTGTTGTCGCCGGCCGTGGTTGAGAAAACGAGAACAAAAGCACCGACCGCCGTGTTTCTTCCACCCGTGCTGTTGTTGTTTAAAGTACCATTACCGAGACCGGTATTTCCGCTTCCTGAAGTGGTCGAACGGAGCGCCTGATAGCCAAAGGCCGAATCCCACACGCCGGTCGTTAGGCTGCTGAGCGCGTTAAATCCATAAGACGTATCGGTTGGATCCGTTGCGTAGGCATTCGTTAGAAGGGCCAGCAGGCTAATCATTGTAATCAAAATGCGGCGCTTGTTCACGCCATTCGAAACGATTCCGCCACTGAATACAGTTGGTTGATTCATAGATCTTGTTTTCTGCCCCGGCGTGGTTCTGCGACTGCGGTTCGAAAAAGAGAGGAAGCTACCGGGAGTTAGCGCCCACCCGATTCCGACATCCCAACGGCAAGTCTCCTGAAGCTACGCTGCTCCGTCAATGGTTATGACAGCGTCCCTGTCATCCAGATCAAAAAAAAATCAACGGGCGGGATTCGCCAGAAGGCAAAGGCCCCGCCCGTCTTAGTTCCCCCCAGAACATCTGAGAAATTAGTCGCCATTGATTAAGCTTATCCCACGCCAAACTGGACAAGCTTCTGTTCCGAAAGGCGGGAGCTTAGAGGGTCTGTCGAGCGTGTCCGCCAGGCAACCAGCGGCTAACCCGGCAACAATAAGCCCCGAGGCTGTGCTTCCCTTATTTTGAACAGGAAATCTCTCAAATTGGTCGTACATTTTAAGCAAACGGAGGCAAAGAAATGAAATATCCAGCATTCAAATCCCTTTTGGGAACATTCGCGGTGGCAGCGCTCACGTTGTCACTGGCCGTGCGTGCTACGCAGGCAAACACCGTCGCAGATACCGACATGGAGCGTGCGCTCCTCGCGGCTCACTTCAAGGCCAAACCGGCCGTCACCGCCGAGCAACGCCATCAGCTTCGCAATTTGCCCGACCATCGATTCACGCGGGTGAAACAAGGGAACGAGACGTATTACCTCTTCCCGGACAAGAAAGATGGCCGCCTGTTCGCCGGAGATCACTGGGCCTACATGGCGTTTATCAATAACGAAAAGAACAACCGCCTGCGTAAAGAGGGTGCGTTCGTCTTTGAAAAAGATCCGAGCAACCGAGCAGACAATCGCACCGTAGTGGTCTGGCACGATTGGTCGCCATTCCAGCAATGGAAATAGGCGCACGCTCTCTTCTTCGATAGGCCAGGCGACAGCCTCGAAAAAAGAAACCGCCCGCCGGAACAACTAATCCAGCGGGCGGTTCTTCTACTGGCCGGTTAAAACCGACTTCTAACAATTGACTGTTAACCAGTAACGCGACGAAGTCGGCGGCTTATGGTGATTTTGGTTTAACATCGCGCTCGGAGAGCACGATCCACCTGGGCAGCATTGTTAGCATTGCGCTTCGCCTCGGCGAATCTTCGATCGAAGGTGCGAGACCGCGCTGGCATTTCTATGCAACTTGCACGCCGGGCGAGTTCGTTGCGTATCGAGGAAACGGGACCTATTTTGGGGCAATGAAACGGCGGAAGTTTTTGGGGCTGGCTCTGGCAGGCGGAACTGCGGTGTGTGCCGGAGGATTGCGAAAATTCGCGCTAGCAGCGTCGGATCCAAATATGAAATCTACTTTCTCGATCGGCGGCGATCTTTCCGTAAACCGGCTTGGCTACGGCGCGATGCGGCTGACGGGCGAGGGGATTTGGGGTTGGCCAGCCGATCGAGAGAATGCGCTGAAAGTCTTGCATCGTGCGGTCGAGCTCGGCGTGAATTTCATCGATACGGCCGATGCTTACGGACCGGAAGTGAACGAGCTGCTCATCGCGGAAGCGCTTCATCCTTACCCGAAGGATTTGGTGATTGCAACGAAGGGCGGCAACACGCGGCCCGGCCCTAACCAATGGGTGCCGGATGGCCGGCCGGAGTACCTGACGCAGTGCGTCGAGAAGAGTTTGAAGCGATTGAAGCTGGACCGGATCGATTTGTATCAACTGCACCGAATCGATCCGAAGGTGCCGGTGGAAGAGTCGTTAGGCGCGCTCAAGAAGATGCAGGATGCCGGAAAGATTCGGCATGTTGGATTATCGGAAGTGACGGTGCAGGAAATCGAGCGCTCGCGCAAAGTTCTGCCGATCGTGAGCGTGCAAAACCAATACAACATCGCCTATCGCAAATCGGATGGCGTGCTCGCTTATTGCGAGAAAGAAAATCTGGGATTCATCCCGTGGTCTCCGATCGGCGGAGGCAGAGGTTCGCTGAGGAAGTCGGATGCGCTGGCCGCGGAAGCGAAACGTCACGGCGCCAGCGTGGTGCAGGTAGCGCTGGCGTGGCTACTTCAGCGTTCGCCGGTGATGTTGCCGATTCCCGGAACATCATCTCTCGCGCACCTCGAGGAAAACATGGCTGCCGCGAAACTTCAGCTCACTCCCGACGAGTGGAAGACGATGGAAGATCTGGCGCAAAAGGCGTAGGACCACAGGTCGGAAGTCAGAAAACGGTGGATCGAGCAGTCCCTTGCTCGATGTTATTAATGTCGGCGAAGCCGAGTAATTTTTTTGCATCGCCCAACGGAGCTCCAAAGCTTTGCGAGCAGCCTGGCCGATCCACCTGCGCTGTCCGCAGGAATCAAATGAGTGTGTGAAAAAGAATCCAACTGATGACAACGGTGTGGACGAAGAAGAAAACGGCGTAGAACTGGTGATAGCGCTGGTTGCGCGTGATGGCGGCCGTCGTTAGGCCGACGAAATAAAGGACGCCGGAGATGATGTATTGCGGCCCGAGCGACAGGAAATGTGGAATGCCCTTGAGAAGCGAATCCACAATATCGACCGGCGTAAAAAGACCGAAGAGGATAAAGAACGCGCGATGATTCGCATAGAAATGGGTCTTGAAGTCGACGGATTCGTCAATGGCGCCTTCTCTCGGAAATAGGAGGAGCGAAGCGAGATACAAAATCGTGGGCGAGATGAGAACGAAGAGGAACAGGAAAAATGTCCACGGTTGCTGGTTGCGCCAGCGATAGAAAATCCACCAGGCGACGACCAGATAGAGAAACAGATTCACGATCCAGAGGGCGTGCACCCAATAAATGCGGCGACGTGAGCGCGCCTGAAGCATTTCACCCACGCCGGCGAGCACGCGCGTCATACCGAGCGCGAGAATGATCGAGATGAGAACGGAGAGATATTCAAACGGGCTCATCGATTAGGAAATGTTTGGTACTTCATGATGTGATATTTGGCGCCTAACGAGGCGATTCAAAAGAGATTAATCGGTGAACGCGACATCTGCGGCATCATCGGATGCAACCGATTGCCAGGTGAGCGGTCAACGAGAAATGCGCAGCGCAAGGTTGCACGAGTTCCGAGCCAGGACTGGTATCATGCCCGCTCCCGCGGCGGAACTATCGCCTCGACGCGTTTGCCCGCGAGGTGCAGGTTTCGAAATGAATCCTTTGTCGAACTTCGTTAGTCTTCATCCCTATTTCAAAGTTCATCCGGGGAAACTCGATGCGTTCAAAGCGGCGTTCCCGGCATTCGTTGAGAAAACCAGGAGTGAAGAGAAGAATCTTTTCTATGGATTCACGATTAACGGCGACGAAGTTTTCTGCCGCGAAGGCTACACCGATGCTGAAGGTGTTCTCGCACATCTGGACAACGTTGGCGCATTGCTTGCCGAAGCGCTTAAGATCGCGGACCTGATCCGAGTGGAACTACATGGCCCGGCGGACGAGATCGACAAATTAAGAAAACCTCTCGCCCATCTTAATCCCTCGTGGTTCGTCAGTGAAAGCTGACACCGTGAAAACTGAATGGAGCGAATAGTGGATCCTGCGCCGCTTATTAATGTCGCCGATTATGCGCGCGCTGCGCGGACCAGGGTTCCGCGCGAAGCGTTCGATTACTATGAAGGCGGGGCGTTGGATGAAATTACTCTTCGAGAAAATACCGCGGGTTGGGAACGACTGAAACTTTTCTACCGCGTGCTCGCGGATGTTGGGAAACGCGACCTGGCTACGACGATCCTGGGTCAATCGATCTCGATGCCGGTCGTGGTGGCGCCAACGGCGTTTCATCGACTCGCTTGTGGCGAAGGAGAAATTGAGACTGCAAGAGCGGCGAAGGCGGCTGGGACATTGTTTATTCTCAGTTCGCTCTCGAACACCGCGATGGAGTTGGTCTTTGCGCAGGCGGGGAGCCCCCGCTGGTTTCAGCTGTATATATATAAGGACCGGGCGATCACGCTCGAGCTGGTAAAACGCGCGGAAGCTGCCGGAGCCGAGGCGATCGTCCTGACGGTGGATGCGCCCGGCTTGGGAACGCGAGAACGCGACACCCGGAATAGCTTCCAATTGCCTGACATTCTCTCGGTAGAAAATGTTGCACCGCTGGGAAAAGGAAAGTTTCCGGCAGTGACAGGGTCCGGTCTCGCTGCCTATGTGCGAACGAATTTCAAAGAAGATCTCGGCTTCGATGATCTCGATTGGTTGTGTGGGTCTACGCGATTGCCGGTGGTGGTGAAAGGTGTGTGTCGCGGTGACGATGCATGCCGCATCGCCGACCACGGTGCGAAAGCAATAGTGGTGTCGAATCATGGTGGACGGCAGTTGGATACCGCACCTGCGACGTGTGAAGCATTGCCGCATGTCATCGATGCCGTCGGCGATCTTTGCGAAGTCTATGTAGATGGCGGAATTCGTCGCGGCAGCGATGTGCTTAAGGCAATTGCGCTCGGCGCGCGTGCTGTGCTCGTGGGCCGTCCGATTTTGTGGGGCCTGTGCGTCGAGGGCGAACGCGGCGCGACAAACATTTTGGAGATTCTCCGGCGCGAACTCGATGAAGCGATGTTGCTTTGCGGCTGTACGAAACTAAGCGATGTCGGGCGATGGCTGCTTGAGCCTTAGCGCCAACTACGACGACACGGCAGTGAACTCGCGCGCTAGGCGATCGGCACTTGAGCTTTGCGCCGGCGCGGGATGCCGAGACTGTCGAAGATGACTTTCGTGGCATCGGAGCGATTGAGCGTGTAGAAATGGATGCCGGCGACGTCGTTATCCAAAAGATCGTGACACTGTTCTAACGCAAAGTGGACGCCGACGCGGCTAACCATCTCGCGATCGTTTTCGCAACGCTGCAGGGCGCGGAGAAGTTTCGCCGGGAAGCGCGCGCCACCCGCGAGTTCGGCGATGCGCTTGAATCCGCTCATGGAAGTGATCGGCATGATTCCGGCGATGATGGGAACGTGAACGCCGGCGAGCGCGCAACGTTCGCGGTAATCGAGGAAATCGCGATTATCGAAAAAGAGCTGCGTGACGATGTAATCGGCGCCGGCATCGACCTTCGCTTTTAAGTGATCCATTTCGACCAGGCGATTTGGCGTCGCCGGATGGCCTTCGGGGAAACCGGCCACGCCGATCCCGAACCCGCGCCGATCCGGATGCGCGCCCGATTCGTTGAATCGACGAATGAATTTCACCAGATCGATCGCGTGTTGAAAAGCATCGCGCGACTTATCGTAAGGAATGCCGCGCGGCGGATCGCCGCCGAGCGCGAGAATATTGCTAATAGCCGACTGCGCGTATCGAAGCAGAATCGCGTCGATCTCCTCCTCCGCGTGGCAGACGCACGTCAGGTGAGGGATTGGATTGAGTTTCGTCGTCGTCTTGATGCGCTCGACAAGGTTGTGGGTAAGATCGCGCGTGGAGCCGCCGGCGCCGTAAGTGACACTGACAAAATGCGGCATGTACGCTTCCAGTTCGCGAATCGTCTGGTAAAGCGTTTCCGCCGCCTCCGGCGTTTGCGGCGGAAAGAACTCGAAGGAAAACGTCGGCGAATCCCCCCGCATGATGTCCGTGATATGCATTCTTCGAAGTGTAACTCGTTCGTGCGACTTTCGATCAACTTGGTGATCAATCAATCACTCGGGCGACAGAAATTTCGTCAGGACGCGACCACAATCGTTTTCGTATTGACGAATTCGCGAATGCCTTCTGCGCCCAATTCGCGGCCGAAACCAGAGCGTTTGATTCCGCCAAAGGGAAGACGGGAATCGGATGCGACCATGCCGTTGATGAAAACCATTCCCGACTCGATCTCGGAAATGAAGAGTTCCTGTTCGTCGCGATCCGTTGTCCACGCGCTCGCGCCGAGGCCGAATTGATTGTCATTCGCGATTGCGATTGCTTCCGCGCTGTCGGCCGCGCGAAAGAACAATGCGACCGGTCCGAAGACTTCTTCGTGATACGCTGGCGCATCGCGCGGGATATCGGCGAGCACGGTCGGTTCGTAGAAAAACCCGTCGCGTTCGATGCGGTTTCCGCCGGTTAGCAATTTTGCCCCGGCCGCGATTGATTTCTGCACCTGTTCGTCCACGCCGCGCAAAATACTTTCCGTCGCAAGCGGTCCGATCTCTGTTTCCTCGTCGAGCGGATCGCCAATTTTAAGCGCACGCATTTTTTCCACGAAGCGGTCGAGAAATTCCTGATAAACTTTTTCTGCGATGATGAAACGCTTCGCCGCGATGCAAGATTGGCCGGTGTTTATCGTCCGCGCTTTTATTCCGATTTCGACGGCGGCCTGTAAGTTCGCGCTTGGCATTACGACAAATGGATCGCTTCCGCCCAACTCGAGTACGGATTTTTTGATGTGACGTGCGGCGATGCTCGCTACTTCGCTGCCGGCCCGATCGCTTCCGGTCAATGTTACTGCTTTGATGCGCGGATCTTCGATTACCGGACGCACCTGATCCGACTCGATAAGCAACGTTTGGAAAACGCCTTCTTCGAAACCGGCCCGCCGGAAAATGTCTTCAATCGCGAGCGCGCATTGCGGAACATTTGCCGCATGCTTGAGCAGGCCAACATTCCCGGCCATTAAAGCCGGCGCGGCGAAACGGAAAACCTGCCAGAAAGGAAAATTCCACGGCATGATGGCGAGCACTGCTCCCAGCGGCTGGTAACGAATAAAACTGCGCGCGGCGTCCGTTTGCGCCGGTTGGTCTTCCAAGAAACGCTCGGCGTTTTCTGCGTAGAAGCGGCAGCCGCGCGAACATTTCATCACTTCCTCTTCCGCAGCGTGGAGGAGTTTTCCCATCTCCAGAGTGATCGTGTGCGCGAGTTTTTGCTTTTCCTGTTCCAGAATTCCGGCTGCAGCCGTCATCCATTGCGCGCGCTGTTCAAAGGTAGTGCGTCGATGTTTCTCGAACGCTTGCGTGGCGCAGCTCAGCGCCGCTTCAATCTGTGATTGATTGAATGCAGTGAACTCTTTCAGCGTTTTGCCAGTCGTCGGATTGATCGAAGCAATCGCCATTTCTCACTGTAGCGGCGGTCTATGACCGTCGCATAAATTTTCTGCTTCCGTGACGCTCGGTGAGAAAAGTGCGACGTCACTAGAACGTCGCTACAGCCGGAGTCCTTTGGGAATTATGATTCGATCGAGCAAATCGAAGAGCCATTGCACGAACAGCGCGAGAAGCGCGGCGGGGATCGCGCCTTCCAAAATCGTGGCGTGATCGTTCAGATTCAGTCCGCTCAAGATTGGTTCGCCCAGACCGCCGGCGCCGATGAGTGCCGCGAGCGTGGCGGTTCCGATATTAATCACGGCGCTCGTTTTGATTCCGGCGAGAATCGTGCGCGATGCCATCGGTAAATAGATTTTCCGCAAACGCGCGCCGGATTCGAGACCAAGGGCGACGGCCGATTCGCGTAGTGCAGGTGCGATATCTTGCAAACCAGTCGCCGTGTTGCGGACAATCGGAAGTAATCCGTAAAGGAAAAGCGCAGCGATCGCTGTGCGTGGACTGATTCCGAAAAACGGAAGCGGTACGAGCAGCGCAAGAAGCGCGAGCGAAGGAATGGTTTGCACGATTCCGACGAAAGCGAGAATGGCGTGTCCTACGGCCCCACCGCGGCTGGCGAAAATCCCAAGCGGAACTCCTGCGAGAACCGCGAGTAGAAGGGAAAAGCCCGCCAATTCGAGATGACGCGTGGTCCAGCGAATGAGTTTGTGTCTTAACGATTCGCCCGACGCAAAGGCATTCGCTGATTCGTTAGGGTGAAAATAGAGATCCGCCGCGCGCGTGTAATTTTTTGTCCGCTCTGCCTCCGCGTTCAACCGAATCATGCGCTTCTCATCCAGAGTCCCTTCAAGACTCTGCAACGCTTTGATCGCCACGGGCGGCAGATTGAGCCGATAAAGGAACACTGCTTTGTATTGCGGAAAGAATTGCTGATCGTCCTGCAACGCGACGAGATCGTATTCGCCGATTTTCGCATCGGTAGAATACGCGTCCTTCACATCGATCGATCCATTTTCCAGCGCGGCGTAACCAAGTCCGTGATCGATTCCAATGACTTGTTGCGGCTTAAGTTCATATCGCTGCGCGAGGGGCCGCCAGCCATCCTGTCGATCGAGAAATTCGTGCGTCAGCCCGAATTTCAATTCTGAATGGCGACGCAAATCGCTAATCGTTCGGATGTGCAGGCGTTCCGCTTTGTTGCGGCGCATGACGAGCGCGTATGTGTTGTTGAACCCAAGATCATTCGTCATGCCGACGCCATATTGCGAAAGTGCCGCGCGAATTCCATCCACCGAAGAGACGTTGCCGTCTTTCAGAATCTCTTCGCTGATCGTGCCGGTGTATTCGGGGTAAAGCCCGATTTGCCCCGAGCGCAATGCCTCCCACAAGATAATTGTGCCGCCCATTCCCTGACGGTGTTCGGCCGATACGCCCGCATTTTCGAGTGAGCGTTTTGCGATTTCCCCGAGAACGTACGATTCGGTAAATTTTTTCGAACCGACGATGACGGTTTGCGCTGAGGCCAGCGTCGAAAGCAGAATGACCGAGGCAAAGAATGTTGCTGCCAGGGTGGGGCGCTTTCTAAAGCGCCCACTTTTTGCGACGGCGGTTTGGAAACCGCCGCTCCTTGGTGGCATAGCGGAATTCATAGCGATACGAGACTTCTTTGCGCATTAATAAATTCACGGACGAAATCGTTCGCGGGACGCTCGCGCAAATCGTCGATCGAACCTTGTTGCACGATTCGCCCCTCATTCATCAGGACGATCGTATCGCTGAGGTAAGCCGCCTCCATCAGGTCGTGAGTGACAAGGACCGCGGTTTGTTGCAAGCGCGCGAATATTTCCTTCAGATCTTTTTGTAACGATGCGCGAACGAGAGGATCGAGAGCACCGAGCGGTTCGTCGAGAAGCAACAATTCCGGAAACAGAACGAGCGCGCGCATCAAACTCACGCGCTGACGTTGTCCGCCGGAAAGTTCCAATGGATAACGATCGAGTGCGGCACCGGGAAATCGCGTTAGCTCACAAAGCTCATCCAGGCGTTGATTCATTTCCGTTTCTGGTCGGTTCAGGTATCGCGGCATGAGAAGAACGTTGGATCGCGCAGTAAGATGAGGAAACAGGCCGCCTTCCTGGATGACGTATCCGACGCGTCGCCGGAATTGGACTATGGTCGTCGAATCAACCGGTGCGCCGTTAAAATCGATGGTGCCGCTATCCGGCTCGATCAGGGCGATGATCAGGCGCAACAGAGTCGATTTGCCGCAACCACTCGGACCGATGAGCACAGTGGTCTTACCTTTTGCGATTTCTAGATCGGTTGGGCCAACGGCTATGGCTTCGCGATACCTTTTGCTAATCCCAGTTAACCTAACGAGCGCTTGCATAGAAAAAAGCGTGTTTGTTCGTCGCTTCTCGGTTTGTCATTCCGAGCGTAGCGCAGCGGAGTCGAGGAATCTCACATTTTTTCCCGGAGCGTGGCTATCAGGGAAATTGAGAGATGTGTCGACTTCGCTCGACATGACAAATGGAGCGCAGCGAAACCGAATTGGTGCGCACGAACCGCTAGGACAGAGCAGTAAAATAGAAAACACCAAAAAGGTGCCTGTCGTCAGTCCACATATGCGCAAGAGAAAAGTCCGCTTGCGCAGCGAGCGCCGAGAAACCCTCCGACGTGTGTTTGTAGGAATATTCGGTCACGATTTTTTCCCCGGTGCGAAAACGAAATTCATGATCGGCGAGGTGAACGGTTTGGTCGACTTCGCTTACGAGATGCATCTCGATCCGCCCGGCTTCGGCGTTGTAGATCGCGCGATGTTTCCAGCAATTGAGATCGAAGTCTGCGCCCAGCTCGCGATTCGCTCGCACGAGTAGATTGAGATTGAATTCCGCGGTTACGCCCCGGGCGTCGTTGTAAGCGTTTTCGAGAATTTTTTTATCTTTTTGCAAGTCGACGCCGATCAACAGGCCGCCTTCTTCACCGGAAACGCGGCGGATGCGCTGTAAAAAATCGAGCGCCACATCCGGTTCGAAGTTTCCAATCGTCGAGCCGGGAAAGTAGATAACTTTGCGCACAGGTCTTCGCCTTGGTATTGGCAAAGTCACGGGCTGGAGATAATCGGCGCACACCGGCATTACTTCGACGTCGGGAAAAAGTTCCCGAAACTGCGCGCTGGATTGCAGCAGTTGTTCCTTCGAAATATCGACCGGGACATATGCGATCGGTGCATGCAACTCATCGAGGAGAAGGCGTGTCTTTGTTCCCGCGCCCGTGCCGAGTCCGATCAACTCGATACCCGGGCCGAGATGTTTCGCGATATCGCGTCCCTGGTTTTTCAGAATCTGCAGTTCCGCGCGCGTGACATAATATTCGGGCAGTTCGCAGATTTTTTGAAACAACTCGGATCCGCGCTCGTCGTAAAAAAATTTGCACGGCAAAGTGCGCGGAGACTCCGATAATCCCGCAATCGCTTCGGCAAGGAAATCCGCACTCGCGGGCTCGAGATCGAGCACGCTTTCTGTGGAGGAACGCATCATGGGTCTTGTGCCAGCCGAATACCGGTGAACTGCCAGCGTTTTTCGGGTTGAAAGAAATTGCGATAGGTCACGCGAATGTGCGTGCGCGAAGTTGCGCAGGAACCGCCGCGCAAAACGTATTGGTTACACATGAATTTGCCGTTGTATTCGCCGAGGGCTCCCGGCGCAGCGCGGTAACCGGGGTAGGGAGAATAGGAGCTGCGCGTCCATTCCCAAACGTCGCCGAACATTTGCATCAATTGTTTTCCGTGAGACGCCGGCGCTGGCGCGGGATGAAAGCGTTCAGTCTCAACAAAATTGCCGTCCATCGGCAATTCTGCGGCCGCGCGTTCCCATTCGAATTCGGTCGGCAAACGCGCGCCGCTCCAATTGGCGAAGGCGTCCGCTTCGAAATAACTGATATGCGTGACCGGTTCCGATTCATTGACCGGTCGAAAACCAGAGAGCGTGAAATTCCACCACCTTCCATCGCGTTTCTCCCAGTAGAGCGGGGCTTCCCATCGTTGTTCGTTGACGGTCGTCCAGCCTAACGAGAGCCAGAACTCCGAACGCGTGTATCCACCAGCTTCCATGAATTCCAGATACTCGCCGTTTGTGACGGGACGCGATGCGAGAGCAAATGCCGGCACGAGCGCTCGATGCCGCGGTCCCTCATTATCGTAGGAGAAGCCCGGACCTTCGTACCCGATAGAAACGATCGCTTCGTCGAAGTGAATGAAGTCTTGTTTCGCAACTTCGCTCGATTTCTCGCTGCTCTTGTGCGCTTCAAAAATTGGATGAAGCGGATTTTGCGCGAAGACGTGTTTGATATCGGTAACGAGAAGTTCCTGGTGTTGCTGTTCGTGATGGAATCCGAGAATCAAAACGCGCTCGATCTCCGTAAGCGTGGCTTCGTCTGCATTTGCAATCAGATCGATTACGCATTCATCGATGTGTTCACGATAGCGACGAGTCTCTGCGAGAGTTGGCCGCGAGATCAGCCCGCGCAGATCGCGCCGGTGCATGCTGCCCGCGGCATTATAATAGGAATTGAAAAGGTAAGCGTACTCAGGGACGGCGGGTTGATACTCCGGCGACCAAACCTTGAGGACAAAAGTTTCGAAAAACCAGCTCGTGTGCGCGAGATGCCATTTTGTCGGGCTCACATCTGGAATGGATTGCACGACACAATCTTCCGGCTGCAAATTGCGACAGAGCCGTGTTGTGAAATCTCGTATCTCGCGAAAACGCTGGATGAGCGCCGAGGCGCGCTCTGATTCGGTGAATGCGCCCACGTGATCAGCGGCGGCGCTGACGCTGGGTTTGCTCAAGATTCCTCCTCTTTCCGTTCTTCGATCCGAGCCTCCAGCATTTGATCATGGGTGGCTTCCTCGATGCCATCATCGACCAGCTGTTCGCCGAGATTCTTGTCTTCTCCATCCGCCGCGCGTAGCGCGTGATGCCCGGTGTCTCCAGCGACCACATTCCACTCTTCCACCACTTCAGCAGTGCGCGCGTTTTCTTCAGGTGCTGTTTGCGGCAACTCACCGAGCAATTCGCGATGCGCCTGCTGCCAGTCGCCTTCGGTGAATTCATCGGGATTCCGTTCGTCGATCATCGCAATCTCACGGGCCCGCTGTTTCACCTGATCGGGCGATGGCGCCCCGAGCCCATTTCCATGCACCGTAATCTTTCCGGCCCGCGGCTGTGAGTATTCGTTCATAACAGTTAATCGAAATGAAGATGCTTTCTGTTTGTTTCGCAACAGGCCACTCGACCGGACGCGATGGGCGAGGAATGGTGGGTTGTTCAAAATGATAGGCACGCAAACAAAGATGGTCCAACTGCAAAGCGGCAGGCGCATCGCCGTGGACGAATACGGCGACCCCGCCGGAACGCCGGTTTTCTTCTGCCACGGTTGGCCGAGTTCGCGGACGATGGCGGTCCTGACTGATGAAGCTGCGCGCGATCTTGGTGTTCGCATTATCTCTCCGGATCGGCCGGGAATAAACGAATCGGAATTCCAGAAAGAACGGACTTTACTTGATTGGCCGCCGTTGTTGCGGGAACTCGCTGCGCAACTCGAGATCGATCGATTTCGACTGCTGGCGATTTCGGGAGGCGCGCCTTACGCGTATGTGAGCGGATGGTCGATGCCGGAGAAAATCGAAGCCATCGCAGTCGTTAGCGGCGCGCCGCCGATCAGCGAACTAACCGAACATCACGGCTTGCTGAAACTGTATCGCTGGATGCTCACGCTTTATCGAACGCATCCGGAATTGTTGCGAAAGTTCTTTCAGTTGGCGCGGCCTTTTGCTTCGCGACGAATTCCGATTCGCCTGCGGCCGATGTTCCTGAAGTGGTTACAACCGTGTGATGCAGCAGTGTTGCGCGATTCGCGTTTTTTCGAAGCGTGCTTTGAAAGCCAGCGACAGGCGTGGCGGACGTCAGCGGAGGGCGTGATGGTGGATGCGGAGATCTATGCGCGTCCATGGGGGTTTGCGCTGGAAGACGTGCGGACGCCTGTCCGCTTGTGGCATGGGAAGACCGATCGCAGTTTTTCGTATCACCTGGCGGAAGAAGTAGCCAAACGGTTGCCGAATTGTCAGGCGCGCTTTGTCGAAGCGGCGGGACATTACTCGCTTCCGATCCGTCATATGCACGACATCCTCGCCGACCTCATGATGTAGCTGCCGCCGTCACTGGCGGCAGAGCGTTCCATTTTTGCCGTTCTGCCGCTGGAGACACGAAGCAGCTACAACGTGACAGAAAATCACTTAGCATTATTCCCGTGCGTGAGGCATGGCTCTCGCTAAAGATTTAGTGTGGAAGATTTCACTGCAGGCACCACTGCGGCGCAGCCCTCGCGCAGGCAAAGCACACTTGGACCGGAATGGGATGCGCGCGTGCGGGAACTCGTTAAGACATGGGGCCCCCAACGTTCACCGGAGTTGATCGAAGAAATGATCATCACGGCTTTGAAGATGGGTCACGATCCGATGGGGACGGCCGATCTCAAGCTCATGAATCGTTCGCTCAAAGAAATGCGTTATGCCGCGAAAATTTTTGCGCCGTATGCGCATATCCGCAAAGTCGTTGTCTTTGGTTCGGCCCGCACGCCGGAGAGTGATCCTGCATTTAAGTTGGCGGAAGAGTTCGCGCGCGAAATGGCAGCGCACAATTACATGGTCATTACCGGTGGCGGCGATGGCATCATGGGAGCAGCGCAACGCGGCGCCGGTCGCGAACACAGTTTCGGTCTGAATATCCGTCTACCATTCGAGCAACGCGCTAATGTCACAATTTCGGGCGACTCAAAGCTGATCAACTTCAATTATTTTTTCACGCGCAAGTTGAACTTCGTGAAAGAAACGCACGCCTTCGCGCTTTTCCCGGGAGGCTTTGGGACGCTCGATGAAGGATTCGAGGTGCTCACTCTCATGCAGACCGGCAAGGCCCGCGTCATTCCGGTGGTGCTGCTCGACAAACCCGACGGCACTTACTGGGAAACGTGGATGAAGTTCCTAACGGATCATCTTTTCAAACTTGGTTTCGTTTCAGCGGGAGATTTCCACTTTCTTAAAATGACTCACAGCGTGGCGCAGGCGGTCGGCGAGATCGTGCAATTCTACCGGAACTACAACTCATCGCGCTGGGTTGGCGATCAATTGGTCATTCGACTCGCTCATCGCATCTCGAGCCGCGCACTCGCCGATCTCAATCGGCAATTTGTTGACCTCATTCGTAGCGGCGCGATCACTCAAGGCGGTGCCCTGGATCAGGAAAAAAACGAGCCCGAAATTTGGGATTTGCCGCGTTTGGTTTTGCAGCCACATCGACACAGTTTTGGTCGATTTCGCCAGTTGATTGACGCGATCAATCTTGCCGATACGCAATCCTAGCGTTCGTTGTCCAGGTGGTTTCGGTGCGGCGCGCTGCTTGGAATTGACCTTGACTTGTTGCGCTTGAGAAAAATAGCGTCTTCTTTCCTCATCCGCTCACGATGATGCTGGTTAGTGCGTGGCCTCACTTAAAGCGGTAAATGTAAACCAACCCAATCAAACAAATTCAAATGAAATTAATTCAATTATTCGCGGCCATGATCGCGATCACACTCCTCGCTACGCCGCTCGCTCGCGCGCAGGAAACCGAAACCCCTACAGATACGGCCTCGCCAACTCCGGCGGAAAAAGCTGAGACCACAAAATCGGACGACGAAAAGAAAGCGGAAACGGCAACGACCGAAGCCGAAAAATCTGCGACGCCTGTTGCGAAGTCGGCACAGAAGAAAGAGAGACCTCGAGCTCTCGCCAGGAACGGGGGCATGGAAGCGCAGCTAAAAGACATCGAGACCAGATGGGAGGCAGCATACCAAAGTCATGATGCCAAGGTCGTTGATGAAATACTTGCCGATAATTACGTTCTCACTGACGAGAAAGGAAAAGTCTTCAATCGCCGCGGCGCGTTGAAGGAATTCAAAAAGAACCGGGAGACGTTGGAGAAGGCAACAGCTTCAGACCTTGTGGTTCATCCAATTAATAACGGCGCCGCGGTGGTAACGGGAATGTCCCATGAAGTGGGTAAAGATAGGAGCGGAAAGGCGTTCGATCGCACTTACCGTTGGACCGACACCTTCGTGAATCACAATGGGAAATGGCAATGCGTTGCCAGTCAGGTCGCGCTAGTGTCGCAAAAGTAGTTAGGTAGAATCTTGTTTTTCAAGCGCGACGCTGTCGAACCGGCGTCGCGCTTTTTGTTACTGCTTCGTTTCCGGACGTTTTTCCAAAATGTAATCGCGAATTGTGTTTACACTTTGCAGAGCCTTGCCCGCGACTTCAGAATTTGGGACACCAACTCCAAATGTTTTTTCCATGCTCACGACGAGCTCGAGCGCGTCGATCGAATCAAGTCCCAGACCGGTGGGACCAAAGAGCGGCAAGTCGTCGGCGATTTGATCGGGCGTCGTCTGCAGCATCAAGTTTTTGACGAGCATTTCCTTGATGCGGGTGCGGAGATCAGGTTCGGACATAAACGCGAGTCGCGAAGGTGTCGCAACGCGACGTGAAGTCAAACCAATCCGAGG
Source organism: uncultured Verrucomicrobiae bacterium (assembly GCA_963824795.1). Taxonomy (GTDB): domain Bacteria; phylum Verrucomicrobiota; class Verrucomicrobiia; order Chthoniobacterales; family UBA10450; genus JBBQFI01. The sequence goes on from CAWGQU010000024.1 coordinate 69,231, forward strand.
ATGCGCGGTGCTTAAACCTGGTCCGCCTTATCGCCGGGCGTCACTTCCTGATTCGGGTCGGGATAGGTCGCGCTGCTGGGACTTCCGGGAGGCGCGTTCTCGATCCGCGGAACGGTGGCCTGCGCCGAGCGCACGTCCGGTTTCGCCGCTGTGTCGCTCTTGCCCGCGTTATGCAACTCGTCGCTGAATTCGTCTTTCGCTTTTTGGAACTCCTTAACCGCCTGGCCCATGCCGCGCGCCAGTTCCGGCAATTTCTTCGCGCCAAAGAGCACGAGGACGATGAGCAGAATAATGATCAGGTCCGGACCGCCGAAGTTAGATAACAAGGCGAGGAAGTTCATACGTGATAAGAAACATCAGACCGTTCACGGAACTTGCAAGGCTTTTGTGTGGGCCAAAGCCGCGCCAGCCTAACGAATTTGTGAGATCGCAGTATGGATATTCATCTGTCGCTCCCGCTCGGTCATTCTGAGCGAAGCGAAGGACCTCACGAGTTGCTCCACGTCATCCAAATGATCGCACAGCGCAAAGTAACTCGCGAGGTTCCTCACTGCGCTCGGAATGACCGCGAAGAGATCGCTGCGTGAATTATTCGAGAGCGTAGAGAAATCCATCCGTGCTCCCGAAATAAACAACTCCGTTCGCAACCAGCGGCGTGGAAAAAACGGCACCGATATTAAATTGCCGCTCGGTCGAGACCGTTGGCGCCTCGCGCCAGTTCGAACTGTAGAGCAGCGGGCCGTTGAATTTTCGATCCGCAGTTAGTACCCAACCTTTGTTCTCTTTCGATGTCTCCGTCTGGTATTCCCAGAGAACATTTCCAGTCTTAATGTCGCGGGCGGCAAGCGTTCCATTTAGAACACCAATCAGGACGACATCGGCAACTATCGTCGGCGATGAGAACATGTAAGCCTTTTCCTTTTGGCGAATCAGAGATTTGCCGGTTGCGGCATCGAGCACGTGGTAAAGACTGGAGTCGGATGTCGCAAAGAAAACTTTCCCCTGCGCGACTGCCGGCGACGTGATGACCCAGCTCAGTTCATTGTTGAAGCGCCATTTCTCTTTGCCGGTTGCGGCGTCAAGGGCATATAGATTCGAATCGCGGCAACCGGTATAAACAATACCGTTCGCCACCGCGGGCGAGGATTGAAAACCAACCTGGTTGTGAATCAAGGGATCTTCGCCACCGTGAAATCGCCATTTCTCTTTGCCGGTTGCAGCATCCACCGCATAAAAATAACTATCCCAACTTCCGAAAAACAAAACTCCATCCGCGAATGCTGGCGACGCATGGACGACATCTCCGGTTTTGAATTTCCAACGCTGTTCGCCAGTCGCGGCATCGAGCGCGTAGAGATTGCCGTCACCGCTCCCAAAATATACCGCGCCCTGTGCCACGACCGGACTCGACAGAAAAACATCGAAGGGATCCGCCATGGTTTGCGTTTTTGGCTGCAATCCATTCAGACCCTTTGCCTCAAACCTGCGCTCGCCTTCGGTTTTGAATTTCCACTTTAGTTCTCCATTACGAGCTTCGAAGGCGTAGAACTTTCCATCGTAGCTCCCTACATAAACGATGCCATTTGCCACCGCCGGAGTGGCCGGCACTGGACCACCCGTCGTTCGCTTCCAAATTTGCCGACCGCTATCGGCATCGACGGCGTAAACATTTCCATCGTCGCCGCCGAAGTATATGACTTTGTCGCTCAACACCGGCGATGAAACAATGCGGTTGCCCGTCGGGAACCGCCATTTTATCCGGTGAAACTGATGCGGCGCAGAGCCCGCATAGGATCCGGAATGTGCGACGTCTCCGCGGAACATTGATTGTCCCCGGCAAAGCGTTGTGAACGTGACGCTCGTTAGGCAAAGAATGAGATAGAAAATTTTCATCGGATTGTTCTTATTTCGTTCGATGCAAAACGAGCGGAGTTTCGAACCCGCCTTGAATGATGACGCCTGCCAGTTCGCCCTGGAGAAGCCGGCCTTCATAGCTGAGGCCAGTTTCGTGTGAATCAACTGTAAGGAACGTGCCTTCCTGTGTGATGAGATCGACAGGTAGGTTGTTCACTCGTTTGCCGACGACAACGAACTCGGCCGTCCCGCCTGTGTCTGCATGGCTCGCCAGCTTAAGCGTTACCTGCCGTTTGTATCCGAACAGCTCGTATTCACCTTTCCATTCGCCCTCGAAGTCCTTGCTCACATTCGTGCTCCGCGGCGCGGCTTCGACTTGAGCAGGTCCAATTTTCTGCAGCGCGAACGGTGCAGAGTTTCCTCCTTCCAGGAAATTCCCCGCCATTGCGCCATTCCCCGCGAGATGGCCGTCGAACTTCACCGGGCCCGAATCGGGAGAAGCGAGAGCGCTCTTAATCGCGAAACTGATATCGGATCCCTTGAGTGTGATGTCCGCGAGTGTTGCGCCTTTCACATTCAGTCCGGGGATTATGACCGAGCCGATCCACGCTCCCGCGTTGTCGTGCGCGAGATCGATAATGAGCTCTAGTTCCATTTCGGGAATCTTGACTCTTCCTTCCCATCGCCCTTCGGCGGGTTCTTCAGCGCGACAACAAAGCGCGCCGGCGAGCAATACAATCAAAGCTAATTTCATCATGTGCGTCGTGAGGTAGCAGGCGAATTGCCGAACGACAATTGCAATGCCTGTGCCAACGTTAGCTTTCAGTTACAACTAACGAGATGCGTCTTGTTTATGCATCACGTCGCGCTTCGCCCCGTCCCTCAAACCTCCCGGACTTGGGATTTGCGGTATCGTTTCCGGGAAAAACAAACGGACGTTAACCCGACAAAAACGGATTTCTAAACGCAAACAACGCGACATTCGATTTCGACCTTTTAGTCGTTAGGCAAATGCGTTCGCTTCATCTTCTTGCCACGAAAAAGACGACTGCCGTGTTGTTGGTTCACCCTGTTTCTTTTTTACCGGTAGTCATCAAAGGATGCGGCAGCCCGTTTATTTGCTTGTCACGCTCAAACTATCCGTCCCAATCTTTTCCGCGTGAGAACTACCGACGTAGAAACAAAGCAGCAATACCGCGCGCCGCGCGGTCCATAAATTATCGCGCGAGGTTCTTACCTTTCCAATTCCTCCGATGCGTGCCCGTCAAAAAGCATTCTACGTTGTATTCGCTATTGCGGCGGCGCTGATAATTCCAGCAACGATCGCGTTGCGCACGGTCAATAGCCCGGCTCTTCTGCAGGCTACTTCGGACAACCCAACGCCTCTGGGCTACACACGGAGTCTCGTTCTATTCGTTGTTCCGATCGCAGCTTTGGCCGCATGGTTTGCTTATCGACGCGATTTGAAATTCCCGCGCAAAGCATTCTGGCGAACAATTGCCGTGCTCGCGCCTCTTGGCTTCATCCTCGATCTTCTATTCGGGAATTCGTTTTTTACTTTTCCTAACCACCGGGCAATTCTCGGATTTAGCATTCCTGCCATCGGCGGAAGGATTCCAATCGAAGAGTTCGTCTTCTATTTAACCGGCTTCATGCTTGTCCTGCTCAGTTATATCTGGTGCGACGAATATTGGATGGCGGCTTACAACGTTCCCGATTACAACGCCGCGGCGCAAAACATCGCACGAATTGTCCGGTTTCATTTTGCTTCGCTCATTCTCGGCGCCGTTCTGATCGCAGCCGCAATTGGCTACCGTAAATTTTATTCCGGTAATCCTCACGGATTTCCGTGGTATTTCATTTATCTGGTTTGCGCGTCACTCATTCCTTCGGCAGGTTTCTTTCATACCGCCCAACGATTCATCAACTGGCGAGCCTTCAGTTTCACTTTCTTCCTTCTCCTGCTGATTAGTTTGCTATGGGAAGTTACACTGGCGTTGCCGTACGGTTGGTGGGGATTTCGACCATCTGCAATGACTGGCCTGAACGTTGGCGCATGGTCAAACCTTCCCATCGAAGAGCCGTGCGTTTGGATGGCAGTGACGTTCACCACCATTATTACTTATGAAGTCATCAAAATTTGGAAAGCAGTCGGCTCGGGGGCGCTTCAAGCATTCTTTGGAATCGGTAAGTGACGAATTCAAAAACTTTCGTGACGGAGCTTGCGGGGCTTGGCGCGGATCAATAGAATCGTAAACAGCATGTTGTTTATCTCTTCTTGGTTAAGGATTACGCCGCGATTGTTTGTCGTCGCCGCTTTGCTCTGTGCAATGAACGGCTGCGGAGGACCGTCGCATGACATCATCGGCAAATGGAGAACGGGTGATGCAAATGCAATCGTCTGGGAATTTTTTCCCAATGGTGCAGTTCTGGTCGGAAAAGATAAGGGCAGGTATACCTTCGGCGATCAAAAGCGGATCAAGATCCAAACGCCATTCGCGACTTCGGTATATCAAATGCAAATCGCGGATGACCATATGTCTCTAACAAGCCCGAGCGGATTAAAACTCGAGCTGACAAAGATCAAGTAAGAGAAAATTCAGTAAGAGATCAGACGTTAGAATCGCGAGTAGTCTAATTCAATCCAAGCGATTGCACCGTAGGTTCATCGACTGCGCCCGTTATGATAAGGCCGTAATCGCGCTGGAAGTTTGAAATTGCCGCTCGCGTCGCCGGATTGAGCGAACCGGTAATAGGACCGACATAGTAGCCCGCTTCGCGCAGCGCAGCCTGCACGTTTGCGATGACCTGATCGGGCAACAGGTTGGCATATGTATAAATCGGCCCGTCGTAGTCATAGTAATCGTACGTCGAACTGTAGCCGTAAGCCGGATACCAATAGCCCGTATCCAAATAATAATATCCCGTGTTAACGAATACGATGGTTCGGCAATGCCGATTCCACCAATTGCGATCATGCCTCTCATGCCGGCAACGTTTTAACGCGTCGAAGTAACTTCGGCGATTCCCGCTGGCGGATTGATTGTTAACGCTTCCCGTTTGGACATTGCTAGCAGCACCTTTGTTTTTGTGGCTTTGTCCCCATTGGTTGGTGATTTCGGCAGGTTGAAAGTTGCGGCGGACTCTTTCAACGTTCATTACGACAGGCTCGCGCTTGGCGGGCTGAGCTAGCGCCGGGTAGTTTTGGCGAACCCTCAGATTTGGCTGGTCGCCAAATTGCTTTTTCCCAAGAGCATTTAAGCGGCTCACGCTCCCTGGCGGTTGTGCGTGTGTCGTGGAGGCTTTGGCTGATGATTGGGTCGCATGTTGTTTACCGGCATGACTTCGCACGATGTCGTCGGCAAGAGTGAGTTGTGTGACGCTGAGCGCGAGAGCGAACGTAACCGCCGCAATTGATTTCATTTGGTCCTCCGATCCGAACAATATCAGACATTGGATTAGCGGTCGATACCGCAAACTATGTTGTCGGTTGGCGTCGCCAAAAAATGCCGAATGTGATTATAAATACCGATCAATCTGACATTTACTTCGCAAGCACCAGCATTAGAGGAAGTTCTCGGGGTGTCCAGAATTTGATCGACAAAAACGAGTCGGCTTTGGTATTTAAGCAAGAAACGTAACGTTCAGGCGCAATCGCGGATGAATAGAATCACGCAGCGAGGGCATTTCGGACGAATTCGTTTTTGGAATTGGTGACGCGATCTGCAGAAACAACCCCGAACATTCAACCCCTTACAATCCATGAAATATATTGTGCTAGCGATTTCCCTGGCCGCAGCATGTGCCTTCTCGGACCGTGCCCAAGCGGCGTCAGTTATGGTGACGGGCCAAACGGCAGGTCCAACACCGTTTATTGCCGATATCCAATTAACAGCGAGTCCCCCTGACTCAGTTAAGAGCATAAAGTTCGAGATTATGCCGAAGGCGGGATCAGTGACCCGACCAGTAACTGCAACCTATCCAATCGAATACTTGCAGAAACGAGGTTATTTCAATTCGCAGACTGGCGCGATTCTTCTACCCGTGTTTGGCCTGTATGCGAACTATGCTAACACGGTCACTCTAACCTACCTGTTTACCGATAACTCATCGCAGCAGGCTGGCATCATGGTGTCCACGCCCACATATACGAACCCATGCGGCTACGACAATCCTATGGTCTTGCAGGCACGAACGAGCACCACAACGTTGAGCTATGATTACATGCTGGTGAAGAACCATGCCTGCGGCGACACGACTCCGGTTGTTCTCGATACGGACGGTCAAGTTCGCTGGATCGGCACGGTCGGGCCTCCGGAAAATCCTTGCCTCCTTTTCCAAAACTCAGTCTATGTTGCCTTGAACGCGATACTTTACCGTGTAGAACTCGATGGCACATTCGTCGCGCTAGGGGATTACACGAACGATGGTGTGATGTTTTTTCATCACAATGCCGATCCCGGCAAACGAGGAATTCTCCTAGAGGCAGACACACCGCAATGGGCTGAGTCTGTAGACATGGAAGTGGATGGATTGGGCAATATATTAAAAATATGGAACATGGCTGATATCATTTCAGCCGTCATGACCGCCGGCGGCGATGACCCATCTCTATTCGTGCAACCTTCTCCCGGTGACTGGTTCCATAATAACTCAGTCACATACAGGAGATCCGATGATTCACTGCTAGTGTCCAGTCGAGAGAACTTCGTCATAGCTCTCGATTACACGACAAGCGCGATCAAATGGATTTTGGGCGACACTACTAAACAGTGGCACCAATTTCCATCGTTAAGTATTTACACGCTCGCGCTCGGTCCCAATACCCTTCCTCCGATTGGAGAACACGCCTTATCGATTACACAAGACGACAGTTTGCTACTTTTCGATAATGGCTATCCTAGTTTGAATCATAGTCCGGCTGGGAATAGTCGAAGTTATAGCGCTCCGCGGAAGTATCAGATCGACACGCAGACAATGGTTGCGACGGAGGTATGGAACTACGAAGCGGGACAGGCTCAATATAGCCCGTTTTGCTCCAGCGTTTACGAGGATAGCCCGCTGAATTATGTGATCGATTACGCCATCCTCAACGCGTTTACACCGCCACAGATGGCAGAGCTCCTTGGCTTGGACGCCTCCGGCAATAAGATTTTTCATTACCGCTATCCCACATCAAACTGCGATACGCTTTTTAATACCAATCCTGTCCACTTCGAAAATATAGTATTTACTGTCCTGGCTCCGCCGACCGCAGTCTCGCGCAAAGTTCATGGTGCGGCCGGAACCTTCGACATTCCCTTGCCATTGACTGGCAGTCTCGGCGTTGAATGTCGTTCAGGCGGTGTTAGTGGCGATTACCAAATCGTAGCTACTTTTGCGGTGCCGGTAACCGTCACAGGTGCTACCGTGACTCCGGGGGGCGGCGGCACCGCCTCGGTAGCAGGTGCGCCACTCCTTAATGGCAACGGCACCGAAGTAACGGTGAATCTGACAAACGTCAGTAATGCGCAGAAGATCACGCTAAATCTCATCGGGGTAAATGACGGCTCGACCACCGATAATGTTTCGATCCCCATGGGGGTCCTCGTGGGTGATACAACTGGTAATCAGACGGTAAGTGCGACGGACGTTAGTGACGTCAAGTCTCTGTCCGGTATGACTGTGAACGCCTCGAATTTTCGACGGGATGTTATCGTAAACGGATCGATCAACGGCACGGATGTAAGCGCAGTAAAGGCCAACAGCGGGACTGCAATTCCGCAAGACAGGGTTCCCGCGAAAAGCGCCTTAAGAGTGAGCAAGGGCTAGGCCTGATATGAAGGTTTCGAGCGAGGCGATATTCCTCCTCCAGATCCTTGTCTCGTTGTTTCTTGCCATTCTTTTTCTGCAGTCGGGCATCGATAAAATCGTAGACCGCCGTGGTAATGTGGAGTGGTTGAAAGGCCATTTCGCCAAGAGCCCTCTGGCGGGAATGGTGGTATTAATGGTGACGTTAATTACCGTCCTGGAACTTGCGGCGGGAACCTTGAGTGCACTTGGATGCGGGCTAATTCTAATCAAACGAGATAGCACCCTTGCATATTATGGTGCGGTCCTTGCCGCCGTTTCGCTTGTTGCGCTCTTCTTTGGTCAACGGATGGCTAAGGATTATGCAGGCGCCGCAGTGCTTGTTCCGTATTTTCTGCTGTCGTTGGTCGCGATTTTTCTTCTTGCCTAGGATTGATTCCGGGCGCGAGCATTGGCATAGGACAAAGAACTATGCGTAAGGTTAATACGAAGGACGTCGTTGAAGAATCCTGGTCTTCGCCAAAGGGTAAGTTTTCCGGACTGGGAAAGGAAATTTCGATTGCGTTAGGGCGCGATCCGTCGTCGGCGAACCCAAAAGACAGGCACCCGTTTGACGTAGAGATCATGCGCATTCCGGCAGGTCAGACTCCCTATCCGTATCATTCCCATGCGGCGCAATGGGAGTTCTATCACGTTATTTCGGGACGAGGCCTTATCCGACATGAAGGAGGAACCACTCCAATTGAAACGGGAGACGCATTCATCTTTGCGCCCGGTGAGCCTCATCATTTTCACAATAACAGTTCGGAGGATCTTATTGTTTACGTTATCGCGGATAATCCTGTAGGTGAATCCTGCTACTACCCGGATAGCAACAAATGGCTGGTGCGCTCTCCCGAGCGCAGACTGATGCGCGGTGAAGACTTGGATTACTACGACGGCGAAGAGTAACTACGCAGGAATCAATCAGACGACGCCTTGATCCAGCATGGCGTCGGCAACCTTTACAAAGCCGGCGATGTTTGCGCCAATGACGAGATTACCCGGCTGATCGTATTCTGCAGCAGTAGTCCAGGCATTCTTATGGATGGTGGCCATGATTTGGCGAAGACGTTGATCAACTTCAGCGCGCGGCCACGGCAAACGCATGGAGTTCTGCGCCATCTCCAGACCGGAAACGGCCACGCCGCCGGCATTCGCAGCCTTGCCTGGTCCGTAAAGGATTTTGTTCTTCAGGAATAGATCTACTCCTTCGGGCGCAGTCGGCATGTTGGCTGCCTCGGAGACAAGGAAACAGCCATTGGCGAGAAGAACTTTCGCGTCTTCACCGCTGATTTCATTTTGCGTGGCGCATGGGAAGGCGCATTCGCACGGCACACTCCAGGGCTGCTTGCCATCGACATAAGTCGCCTTGAATTGATCGGCGTATTCCTTGATGCGGCCGCGGCGTTCGTTCTTCAGCTGCATCACCCAGCTCAACTTCTCATCTGTGACGCCGTCCTTATCATAGATGTATCCGCCTGAATCGGACATCGTCAGGACCTTGGCCCCGACCTGGTTCAATTTCGAAACGGTGTATTGCGCAGCATTGCCGGAACCGGAGACGCTGCACGTTCTCCCTTCAAGACCTTCGCTGCGGGTTTTGAGCATTTCTTCGGCAAAATAGACCGCGCCATAGCCGGTCGCCTGAGGGCGAATGAGGGATCCGCCCCAGTTGAGCGACTTACCGGTCAGCACGCCGGTGAACTCGTTCGCGAGGCGTTTGTATTGACCAAACAAATACCCAATCTCGCGGCCGCCGACTCCGATATCGCCGGCAGGGACATCGGTATCGGGCCCAACATGACGGAACAACTCGGTCATGAACGACTGACAAAAGTGCATCACTTCATTGTCGGACTTTCCTTTTGGATCGAAGTCGGCTCCGCCTTTGCCGCCACCCATCGGTAAGGTGGTCAGCGAGTTCTTGAAAACTTGTTCGAAGGCAAGAAATTTCAGGATGCTGGCGTTAACGGTAGGATGAAAACGCAGGCCGCCTTTGTACGGTCCGATCGCGCTGTTCATCTGCACGCGATAACCGCGATTAACCTGGATTTGTCCTGCGTCGTCAATCCACGGAACGCGGAACTGAATCATCCGTTCCGGTTCGACGAGTCGCTCGAGAATTTTTCCTTCGCGATATTTCTTGTGCCGTTGAACCGCCGGCTCGATGGACTCGAGGACCTCGGTTACGGCCTGGAGAAACTCAGGCTCATGCGTGTTCCGCTTGTGAACGGTATCGAGAATTTCTTGAACTAGATTCATATATTGTTTTGCACCCTCCAACGCTCAATTCTCATCGCCCTGTTACTTCATTTGAAATGCAGCTGAAGAAAAGTGGCATGGAAATTACTCAGGACGCGATAAGCTCTTACTGGGCCATTCTCTGCCGCAAAAACGTGAATCTTCTCACGCAGGGATCGAACATAACGGGGGCACACGCTATCAAAGCTGTCGCGAGCCGTGAAGCAGAATTCGCGGGGTCCGAAAACAACCCTTTTACCCGGTAAAGTTTGCCAAAGTCGGTGAGTTCTTCAAAAATTAATTTCTTACCTGTGCGATCGAAAACGAGTGCCGGCTTGCTCATGTTCCGCAGAACGAACGACGGGCTGCAGATCTTACTCGCCCATCCCGGCGGACCTTTCTTTCAGAAAAAGGATGAAGGGGTCTGGACGATTCCAAAAGGCGAAATTACGGAGGGCGAAGATTTGTTTACGCGAGCGAGAATCGAATTTGAGGAGGAATTAGGAATCGCACCTTCGGGATCCTGGATTGAACTTGGCAGCGTGAAGCAAAAAGGCGGGAAGGTGGTCCACGCCTGGGGGTTTGAAGGAGATTTGCCAGCAGACTTCAAATTGAAGTCGAACACCTTTCAATTGGAATGGCCGCCGCGTTCAGGCAAGATGCAAGCCTTTGCCGAGATCGATAAGGTAGCTTTTTTCTCTGTAGATGAAGCGCGGCGCAAGATGAACGCTGCGCAAACGGTTTTCCTCGATCGTTTGGTGGCTGCTTTGGAATAGCGGGGAGTTGATGAGAAGTGTTTTCCTACTCGCTCCCGGCGCCGGCGCATCGTCTGCGCATCCGTGGATGCAAAAATGGAAAGCATTATTGGAAACGCGCGGTCGCGTTGAACTTTTCGATTACGACTACATCCGCGAGGGACGCAAACGCCCAGATCCGCTACCGCAGCTGATTGCCGCTCACCGAGCAGCCCTCACGCAGTCGAGAAAAACAAGCGGCGAGCCGACATTTCTCATCGGCAAAAGTATGGGTGGGCGCATCGGATGTCATGTGTCACTCGAAGAAAAAGTGAATGGGCTCATCTGCATGGGATATCCACTTTGCGGTGGCGGTGATCCATCAAAACTGCGCGACAAGGTTTTGCGTGACCTGCAAACGCCAATCTTGTTCGTGCAAGGAACGCGGGACTCGCTTTGCCCGCTGGAACTTCTTGGAAAAGTGCGAGCAGAGATGACGGCGCCGAACTTCCTTCACATAGTCGAGGGCGGCGATCACTCACTTCTCGTAACAAAGCGCCGGCTCGTCGCCGCTGGCGAGACCCAGGACGATGTTGATCTCCAAATCTTGAAAGCGATTCAAGGCTTCGTTGGCCCGCTCATTTCGGAGTAGCTACGATTCGTCTGCCCATGAGCGAGATCCCTTCCGCCTAAGTTCCGAGGCAACTTCTTCGTCGGACCCATTGGGCATTTGCTAGGAGGGAAATTTCCCAAAAATTCCTCGTGCCTTCCCTCGCGCCAGCGACACCGCGCGCGACAATACGATCCTGCTGAGCAGTGCGTAATAAGACGCCGGCAATTTTGCCGGTAAACAGGCGAACGTCGTCGGTCGCGGTGCTTCGCCAATATCATCGAGCGAGCCAAAGCGGCGAAGAAACTCTGGATGATCACTGAAAAAAGCGCCGGGCCAATTGCGATCAAGAAATTGTCGCCATGCAGTGCCGGCGCCGAAATCGTGCAAGAACAGAACGCTCGGTTTGCGCGTGCGCAACAAGCGTAACGCCAGCTTGAGCGCGCGAAATTCTTTGGGGCCGTCAATGAGAATCGGATCACCCGGCGCGAGAAGTTTCGGCAGAACCTCGCGCGAATCGCCAAACAAACATTCCACGTTCTTGTGCGGAGCGAGTTTGTTCATGGCGATGGCCGCACGTGGAGACGCAGCTTCAAACTCAACGCTGAGAATGCGTGACGTTCGGAAAACAATGCGCCAGCAATAACGTGCTTCCGCCGAGGTCGCGGCCCGATTCGAGAATCCTCGGCGGGTTCATGGGCCGAACCACGCAGTAGAAGAAAAACATCTCGCTTATGAAGATGCCCGGTCCGCGTTCGTGCTGCGGCATCGCATCAATCGTCCTGCGAAAATCGGGCAGAAATCGGTCAGCCTTCGCGAGAACAGCCTCGATGCTGGCAGGAAGATCACTTTGTTGAGCCTGTCTGGCTTCCGAACTGCTCATATCGACCGGTGTGATTCAGTACCTCGTCTCTCGGTTGACCGATAAAGGATTCGAGCGCCGGCGCTCATTCCGAATCTTGTTCACGCTTTTACTTCTAAGCATCTGCGTGCCGGTAGTGAAGGCTTCATTCCGGCTGGTGCCGATTTCGCGGTTCGTTGGAGGCGTCAATGCCGATGCCTGGACGCCAGCGACGGAGCTGCGTTTGCGTTCGCACCAACAACACCTCCGCGTGGCCAGCTATTCTTTGACGCAGACTCCGATTATTCTCGCCAGCAATGTCGGCGCGAACCCTGTCTCCGCCGCGTCGTCCGTCGCCACCGCGCGTTTGCTCAATATTTCTACGCGGGCGCGCGTGCAAACGGGCGACGAGGTCCTGATTGGTGGCTTCATCATCACTGGAAGCGGGACAAAAAAAGTTGTTGTTCGCGGTATTGGCCCGTCTTTGGCGGCAGCCGGTGTTTCCAGTGTATTGGCAGATCCAGTTCTAGAGTTGCACAGACCAAATGGAAAAGTAGTGACGAACGACGACTGGACCGCGGCGCGTGCCGATATCCAAACCACGGGAATACCGCCGTCTAGCGTCAAGGAATCGGCCATAGTGGCGCAACTTTCGTCAGGAAACTACACCGTCATATTGCGTGGCAAAAACAACACAAGCGGCATCGGACTCGTGGAGGTCTATGACCTTGATACAACGACGACGAGCGAACTCGTAAACATCAGCAGTCGTGGGGTCGTTGGAGCTGGAAATAATGTTTTGATCGGCGGCGTTATCGTTGGTCCTTCCGGATCAACCGGCAGCAGCATGCTTGTGCGCGCGATTGGGCCCTCACTTGCGAGCGCTGGAATAACCAATCCGCTACTGGATCCCACTTTGGAATTACACAATCAGAATGGCGTATTGATAGCCTCGAACGACAATTGGAAAGATACACAGCAGACTGCGATTCAGGCTACGAACGCTCCACCAAGCGACATCAGGGAATCGGCTCTCGTGTTTACCGCAGCTCCCGGAAATTACACGGCCATCGTGCGCGGGCGCAACGACACTACCGGCGTCGCCCTCGTTGAAGTTTACAACATGCACTGAGCGGTCTTACACCGCTGTCGAGCTCATGCCGTTAAACGTCGTAATACATCGTGAACTCGTAAGGATGCGGACGAAGACGTAGCGCATCGTATTCCTTTTGTTTCATCTCCAGCCAGTTCGCGATGAAGTCGGCGTTGAAGACGTCGCCTTTGAGCAGGAAAGAATGATCGGCTTCCAGCGCTGCGATGGCGCCGCTCAGGGAATCGGGAACGCTCGGGACGTTGGCGAGTTCTTCCGGCGGAAGTTCGTATAAGTTCTTGTCGAGCGGATCACCGGGATCGATGCGGTTTTGAATTCCATCGAGTCCGGCGAGCAACAATGCCGAAAACGCAAGGTAGGGATTGGCAGCTGCGTCCGGTGTGCGGAACTCGATGCGTTTCGTTTTCGGATTCGCGGAGTAGGTGGGAATACGAATAGCGGCAGACCGATTGCGCGCGGAGTAGGCGAGATTGACTGGCGCTTCGAATCCGGGAACGAGCCGCTTGTAGCTATTGGTTGTGGGATTGGTAATGCAGGTGAGCGCCGGTGCGTGCTTCAAAATTCCGCCAATGAAAAAGAGCGCCATCTCGCTCATGCCGGAGTAACCGTTGCCCGCAAATAGCGGCTTGCCGCCTTTCCAGAGCGACATATGCGTGTGCATGCCGCTGCCGTTATCGGCGAACAGCGGTTTCGGCATGAAGGTCACGGTTTTGTTGTGCTTCTTCGCGACGTTGCGCACGATGTATTTGTAGTACTGCATCGAGTCGCCCATCGTCTTGAGCGACGCATAACGAATATCGATCTCGGCCTGGCCGGCGGTAGCGACCTCGTGATGTTGCCGCTCGATCGGAATGCCGGCCTTTTCCAATTCGAGACACATCTCATTGCGAATGTCCTGCAACGTATCTGCGGGCGAGACCGGGAAGTAACCCTCTTTCGCGCGAATCTTGTTTCCTAAATTCGGAAATTCTTCGCGCGCACTGTTCCAATGTCCCTCGGCGCTATCGACCAGATAAAATGCGGAATTCCCCGATGACGTGTAACGGACTTCGTCGAAAATAAAGAATTCGGCTTCGGGTCCGAAGTAAGCCGTATCGGCGATGCCGGTGCTATTGAGATAAGCTTCCGCTTTTTCCGCGACGCCGCGCGGATCGCGATCGTACGGCTCGCGCGTAATCGGATCGACGATCGTGCAAATGAGACTCAGCGTCGGTTCGTTATTAAAAACATCGATCCACGCCGTGTTTGCATCAGGTATGACAAGCATGTCGCTCGCATTGATCGCGCGCCAGCCGCGAATGCTCGAGCCGTCGAAGCCGAGGCCTTCGGCAAAAATTTCTTCGTTATATTCGGTGAGAGTGGTCGTGAAATGCTGCCAGGAGCCTGGCAGATCGGTGAATTTGAAATCCACGAGTTTCACCTCGTGGTCTTTGATCATCTTGCTGACGTCAGCTGCGGTTTTGTCTTTGGCCATACTTTGAAGGTTGAGGAGTTGGGATGTTGAAGCGTTGAGAAAGGAAAAACCCTTAATTCGCTAAAGCGCGAAAACGGCGAAATGCAATCGCGAGATTCCACCACCGTCGAATCGGCGGAGATGGGTAGGCGGAACAAAAAATTAAACTGCTTTTTCGCCGATTTCTTCCGTGCGAATCCGCACTGCATGCTCTACCGGCAATACAAAAACTTTGCCGTCCCCGATCTTGCCGGTTTTCGCCGCGGCCACGACGACCGTGACCGCCTTGTCGACCATGTCGTCGGCGAGGACGACTTCGACTTTCACCTTGGGGAGGAAATCCACAGTGTATTCGCTACCGCGATAAATTTCGGTGTGACCCTTCTGCCGCCCGAAGCCTTTGACTTCCGTGACGGTCATCCCTTCGATCCCGAGTTCGGCGAGTGCCTCCTTGACCTCCTCGAGCTTGAACGGCTTGATGATCGCTTCCAATTTTTTCATGTAATTAAGTTTTGAGCCGCATTCCGTCGTCCGAAAGCTAAACGCGGCACGCGCTTCCTTAACAACAGCGGAGCGAGTATGCAATCGCAAAATTTTTTCGTTTTTTTGGCGGAAGATTTTACGAATCGCGGTGGCGGTTTATACTGAAAATAATGCCCCGCGACTCCTTTGTTCATCTGCATCTCCATACCGAGTATTCGCTGCTCGATGGCGCGGTGCGGATGAAGGAGTTGATGCGCAAAGCGGCGGAATTCGAGATGCCGGCGGTCGCGATCACCGATCACGGAAATCTTTTCGGCGCGATCGAGTTTTATCAGGAGGCGACGAACGCCGGTATTAAACCAATCGTCGGTTGCGAAGCGTACATGGCGCCGGGATCGATAAAAGATCGCCCGAACACGATGCGCGACGCGGCGTATCATTTCACGCTCCTGGCGAAGAACGAGGTCGGCTATCGCAATCTCGTTAAGCTAATTTCCGCGGCGCATCTCGACGGATTTCATTACCGGCCGCGCATCGACAAGGAATTGCTCGCGGCGCACTCCGAAGGTTTGATCGGCATGAGCGCCTGCCTGAAAGGCGAGATCAACATGGCAATTCAGGCAAACGATCTCGCCAAAGCGCGCCAAAGTACCGCGGACTTTCGCGATATTTTCGGTGCGGAAGATTTTTTCCTCGAGATGCACGATCACGGCATCGAGGCGCAGCACAAATGCAATGCGGTGCTGCCGCAGCTGGCGAAGGAATTCGGCATTGGTTTGGTCGCGGCGAACGACGTGCATTTTCTCGAGCGAAGTCATCACGAAGCGCACGATGTCATGATTTGCATCGGCACAGGCAAGCTGGTCGCGGACGAGCGCCGCATGCGCTACGTGCCGGAGCTGTATTTCAAATCGCCCGATGAAATGCGCGCGTTGTTCCCGGAATTTCCCGAGGCAATCGCAAACACGGTTGCGATTGCGGAACGGTGCAACCTCAAATTGGAATTCGGTCGCGCGAAATATCCGGAATATCCGGCGCCGGAAGGGAAGACCCGCGAAGCGTATCTGCGCGAACTTTGTTACAAAGGTTTGCACGAACGCTACGGCGAACGCGCCGGAACCGATTCGGAATTAATCAAACGCCTCGATTACGAGGTCGATATTCTCGAGAAGACCGGCTTCGTCAGTTACATCCTGATCGTTTGGGATTTTATCCATTTTGCGAAGGGTAAAAAGATTCCCGTTGGTCCAGGGCGCGGATCCGCCGCCGGTTCGATGGTGGCTTACGTGCTGGGGATTACGGATGTCGATCCGCTCAAGTACGGGTTGCTCTTCGAGCGATTCTTGAATCCGGAGCGGGTCTCGCCGCCGGATATTGACGTGGATTTTTGCGAATCGCGCCGGAGCGAAGTCCTCGAATACGTGCGGCAGAAATATGGCGAGCGTCGCGTCTCGCAAATCATCACGTTCGGAAAACTGAAAGCGAAGAGCGTTGTCCGCGATGTCGGTCGCGTCATCGGTCTGAGCTATGGCGAAGCGGACCGGATCGCGAAAATGATCCCTAACGAGTTGAACATCACGCTCGCCTCCGCTGCTGAAAAAACGCCGGATTTGAAACGAGCGATCGAAACTGAAGCGTCGACGCGGCAGCTTTGGGATTACGCGAAAGTGCTGGAGGGATTGTCGCGCAACGCCGGCGTGCACGCGGCCGGCGTCGTCATCGGCGATCGCGATCTTTCCGATTACGTCCCGCTTTGTCGTGATACCAAAGGTAACGACGTCATCAGCCAATATGCCATGGGGCCGTTGAACGATCTCGGTCTGCTGAAGATGGATTTTCTCGGGCTGAAGACGCTGACCGTGATTGAGGACGCGGTGACGTTGATTCGAAAACGTGTCCCAGATTTTTCGATCGGCGCGATTCCACTCGATGATGCTGGCAGCTTCGCACTTTACAATCGCGGTGAGACGATTGGTCTTTTCCAAATGGAATCGGGTGGAATGACCGGCACAGCGAAGCAATTCGATGTGCAGAAGATCGACGACATCATCGCGCTGATCGCGCTTTACCGACCGGGTCCGATGGAACTGATCGGCGATTACATCAAACGAAAGAAGGGGCTGACAAAGATTCGCTACGAACATCCGCTGCTCGAGGAAGTTTGTGCGGACACTTACGGGGTCATGATTTACCAGGAACAAGTCATGGCGGCCGCGAGCCGACTCGCCGGCTACTCGTTAGGCCAGGCCGATTTGCTTCGTCGCGCGATGGGAAAAAAGGATCGCGAGAAGATGGCGAAGGAACGCGACAATTTCATCAAAGGTTGCGCGGAGACGAACAAGATCGGGGAGAAAAAGGCGAATGCGATTTTCGATTTGCTCGAGAAATTCGCGGGTTACGGATTCAACAAAAGCCACAGCGCGGCTTACGGTTTGATCAGTTATCAAACGGCTTACCTGAAAGCGAATTATCCGGTCGAATTCCTGTCCGGATTGCTGAGCAACGAAATCAACAACACGGACAAGATTTCGATTTTCGTCGGCGAATGTAAACGGATGGGAATTGCGATCCTGCCGCCGGACGTAAATCGCAGCGCATTGAAGTTTGCACCGGAGGAACATGAAGGTGCGATGGCGATTCGTTATGGGCTCGCTGCGATAAAAAATGTCGGTGAAGCCGCGATGGAGGCCGCTATTCGCGAGCGCGAGGAAAACGGTGAGTTTGCTTCGCTGGAAGATTTTTGCCGGCGTTTGGATTCCCGCATCGCCAACCGCAAGATGTTGGAGAGCCTGGTGAAATGCGGCGCGTTTGATTTTCTCGGACGCGAACGTGCAGAGCTCTTCGCCTGCATCGAAGAATCGCTCGCCGCGGCATCGGCATCGCATCGCGATCGAGCGAGCGGGCAAGCGTCGCTTTTCGATGAATTGCCTGCTCCGACGAAACCGAGGTCAAGCCGCCTCGTGACGCCGTGGCCTGAACGAGAAAAGATGTCATACGAAAAGGAGCTGCTGGGTTTCTACGTTACGGGGCACCCGCTTGATGACTATGCAGTCGCGTTCGCTGATGGAAAATATCAAACAATTGCCTCGTTAGGCGAACTGGCTGACCGCGCGACGTTTCGGATCGCGGGCGCGATCGTGCAGGCGGATAAGAAATTCACGAAGAGGGAAGGGAAACCGTTTGCCGTCGTCTGGCTTGAAGATATGACCGGCACTCTCGAAGTAGTGCTTTGGAATGAGGTTTATGTGAAAGTGTCGGAAGCGCTCGTTGTCGGGACGCGTCGTCAGCATTCGTGGAACGCTCGATAAGCGCGATGACAGCGTCCGCGCGACGGCTCTGAATGTGAAATTGCTCGAGCCCGATCAGCCAACGCCGGGATTGCCTAACGAATCAGAGACGCCGGGTATTACGCTGAGATTTTCGCCGGCAGTAACAGCAGAGGAACTCCGGCATGTGCGCGAAGTTCTCGCGCGCAATCCCGGCGATCAGCGTGTGCAGCTTGTGTTTGAACGCCCGAGCGGTCCACCGCTTCGCGTGGATGTGGACAACGAGCTTCGTGCCGAACTGACACCGGAACTCGAAGCGACGCTCGCACCCTGGCTCGAATCACGCACCGATTCGATGGCTAATGCTGCGGCTGCCGCGATGGGCTAACGGACTGCATCCGTTCTTCGTATTGTATTGCGCGATAACTGCCCCAGTCGGGGAGCGCACGCGCCTCGCGTGTCGGTTTTGGCGCCTCGCCAAAGCGAACTTTTGACGCGAGCCAATCCAGTCGTCAAAACTAAAAAGTTCGCGATGGCGGGGCGCCATCGCCAGCACGCGAGGCGCGTGCGCTCCCCGGAAACGCTGCTCGTGCTGCTATCTATTTTAAGGATGCAGGTCACCAGGTGCCGCAGGCATCGCGTTGCGTCCTTGAAAAATATCCGAGGCGCGCTTTCCCCACTCGATTTTTTGCGATGCCGGCACGGCTAACTGCAAGATTTCACCGCCGACTTTGCAGAGCGAAAACGTTTGCGAAAATCGGCTTCGTAAAATATCCGCTTGTGCCCGGCCGTATTGCACGAGCGTCATCGTCCATGGCGTCGCACCCAATCCGCCTCGCAAATCTACTTCGTCGACTTGCGCAAAGACGGATGTCTCTGGGTCGATCCGGCGTCCGCCAAAAATATTCGTGCCACTGACACATTGGTTCGCTGCGGTGATACCAAGCGCGAAAACCCGCACATCGGGGAATAGTTTGATGGAAATATTCGATGTGTTGCCAAAGTCGATCGTGCCGTTAAATGGCAGCTTGGCATCGGCGAGTTCGAGGTTGGCAAAAGAAATCGCGGCAGATTTTTCCTGGAACATGATGTGACCCTCGAATCCGCTGATTGCTCCTGGTGCTTTGGCAAACTTTCCGTTGAGCAGGTCAAGCGCGCCGGTGACGTTTGGGCCTCGTGGCGTTCCTGACGCGACGAGATTGCCGCTCAAGATTCCGTCACGAAAAGCCGCAGGGGTCAGCCACTGAGGCAATTTCGATAACAAAAGAGCGGGGCAATTCAGCGTCATCGAAATCGGGTGATCCCAGGCAAAAATACTTTGGCCATATGCGGTCGCGTGCGTGAGATCCAGCGGAACGGTCGCCTCGAACTTCACGGGATCGGAATTCGTTACGTTTGCGACCGAGACCAATTTGAGAGAACCGGAAGTAATTTCCGCATGAAGATCTGCAGAGACGCGATTCGGATCTGCAAAACTGAAGTCGAGCAAGTGGAGACCGCCTGTGGCCTTCAGATCTCGCAGCGAACCATATGTCTCGAGTCTTCCATTAATTTTTCCTGCCATGCTTTTTCGATCGGTAAGTGCATTTTGCAGTTCGGTCAGATCGAGTTCGTCGAGCATCAAATTGATATCGAATTTTCCATTCGAATTGATTTGAGCCATCGAATAACTGGGCCACCAACGCTGAAGAGTGATCGGGACAAAGATGTGGCCCTGCAATTTCGTTTTACCGTTGAGATCGAACCGAATCATTTGCAGCTGCAGATAATCCGAAGCGAGGTTTACGAAGGCCTTGAATTCAGCGTGCGGATTGGAAAGCCGGAATTCGCGCAAGAAAGTTTTTTGCGGCGAATAAGTTCCCTCGAGTTTGATATCAAACGGTTGCCATCCCAGATTACTCGTTAGGCGAACACTCTCGGCTTGAATGTGGAAATCACCCGAGTGCGCTTCCGCGGTGCCGTGCGCGTCCCATCCAACCGAAGCACGGCCCTGTGGCTTCAGATCGCGCAGCAAATCGGGAAGAAGCGGCGCGTATGCGGAGAGGTTGGCGATGGCAGCATTTATCTTTAGCGCGTAGCGATGATTATGCGTGAGGTTGACCTCGCCCGTGGCGTTAAAGAAATCGTCGAGGTGGCGCGCCTGCAGCGATTCGAGGCCGAGTTCGGCGCCCTTCAAATGCAACTTTGCGCTCAGGGTATCGAGAGGCGCTGCCCAAAGTCGAAGCAAGTTTCCTTCGACCATGATCTGTCCGCCGAGATTTTGTTCGCGGCCATTGATCGTTCCGGAAATGTTGAGCGAGCCGGAGAAATCTTTCGGACTTCCGCCAAAAAGTTTCGCGAATTCGCCGAGATCGCTGATCGATGTAGAAATGTCGACGCGAAAATTTGGATTTATCCAGTCGGACGATTTTGCAGGCAACGCATATTCGCCGCTGAGCGTGAACTGATTATTGCGTTGCTTGACATAGAGTTGCTCGATTTGGATTTGGCGATTGTAGAGTGAAGCGCCGAACATGACTGTCTCGGCGAGCCGATCCCGCCAGATAAAATCGCTCACTTCTGTCCAAACCGACGCAGTGGAATGAGTGAGATTCTGGACGTCGCCATGAAAAGTGAACTTGCACGCGCGCACAGCGCCCCCAGCCGGCTCACGCAGACCGAGAGCCGTCGACATCTGCGCGAGCGAGATGGCTGAGGCATCGCCGGCCACGTTCCAAACAATTCCCTTGTCACGATTTTCGCTGGCGATGCTGGCGCGCACTTTGCCCCCGAACGCGTCGAGATTGAGTTCGATGCCAATGCGTTTCTTTTCCAGCCTGGAGAAATCGGCCGTGATGGTTTCTACATCGAGCCCGCGAGTGAGCGAAAGGGCGCCGAGAGTGAGATGATCGTTTTCCCATTTCGTTGCGCCGCGCAGATCCGTGAAACTCTGTTGGAAAAGCGGCGTGGAAATATTGACCTCGCGCGCGAAGAATTGGCCGGATTCAATCTCGCTCGCAGTCCATTCCGCGCCGCGCAGATGAAAATTGTTGTTGCTGCTGCTTACGCGCAAATCGGCATTTGTGATTTTGACCTGATCGGCGAGAAGTCGATGCAGAAATCGCCAATCGAAATTGCATTCCGCTGTTTCGCGGGAATCGCGTCGAACTTCACAGTGCAAACCGTCAATCGAAACGGCGTGCAAGATGCGCGCTTTCGATAAGAAAAAAATCGTGCGCAGGTTGAGATCCAACGTCGCGCGTTGGGCCGCGAGATCGACGTGAACGATACAGGGCCGCACGCTCGTTACCCGAAGTCCACGAATGACGACGGGCTTGAGAAAAGGCGCATCGATTTCTTGAAATTCGATTTTGACGCCCTGAGTGCGGCCTTTCCACCAGACAAAGAGCCGCAATCCGTTCGAAACCAGCAAAGGCGAAAGGCTAACGATGACAACGCTCGCGAGCGCAAGAATGAGCGCGAAGAGAGACAGGCGTTTCGCGAATGACATGGGCAGCGGAATAGTGGGCGCAAAACAACCTGCTATTCGCGTCCGCGCAATCGCGACCTAAAACAATCTAGCGAACCGCTGGGGTGGGAGACGGTGCTGCAGCCGCGCCGAAAGTCACCCTCACGCGTTGCTTCATCTTAATTTTCTGTTCGAGTTGTTCCTTCAAAGTTCGCTCGGCTTCGGCGGTAAGACCGGCCTGCGCGGCCTTTTCCCGCGCAAGCTGCGGCAGCGTCTGCAGCTCGTTTTCAATGTCTTCCGCCGAGATGCGATTCCAAAATCCATTTTCGTAGGAGAGCACGTCCACTTTTTGTTCCTCGACTCCCAGAATTTGCGCGGGCGGAAGATGGACGTCGATTTCGTCTGCGCGCACATCAACGGAAAAGTTTTTGTGCAAATCGAATCCCGCTTTCACGAGAAACACGCCACGTAACTGAATTCGTTTCGTGCTTCCCGCCCAGGAATGCAGGAACTCGTGCTCGACTTCCGTGCGCCTAACGACCGTCGCCAATTCCGCAGTCTTCGCCGTTTGCTCGAGATACACGCGGTTCTTGACTGTGATCTTCGGTTGCAAATGCGCGACGTCGATAAATGCCGCGCGCAAATCGCGGACAGTACGCGCCGGCCAGGTCTCCACGCGCCAGAAAATCGTGACGGCGGTTCCCGCGATGATGAGTGCAACAAGGATAAATGCGATCGGCCATGCGGAGTGTTGCCGACGCTTTGGCCCCGGTTCATTCATGGAATCCTTCATCCCCAAAAAAATACCGCCCCCCATGCCCGATGGACATGAAGGGCGGCTGTTCCCCCCAGAACATTTTTTAAAGCTGTGGAGGTAGTAAACGACCTTAAGCAATATGGCAACAAATTTCTGCGTAAACTTGTCGGAATCATAGGCTGATGAAAGAGTGCAGCCTCTGTGAAGGTGGGAATTCGCTACGAAACCGAGTACCGTTACGACGAGCCGGTCGGATTTTCTCCCCATGATGTGCGGCTATTTCCGAAGGCGGGACGTTTCGCACGCGTGCAGGAATTTGATTTCAAAACCAAGCCGGAAGCGACCGTGCGATTTTCTCAGGACGTTTTCGATAACACCGTGGCTTCTTGTTATTTTCCCGAGCGTTCGCCGGAATTGCATTTGCAACTGGCGATCGATCTTGAATTGGAGAAGCGCGACCCGTTTCATTTTCTTCTCGAAAATTACGCGGTCGATTTGCCATTCCATTATGAGGCATGGCTTGAGCCGGTGCTCGAGCCGTATCGCACTCGCCGATCCGCAGGGTCTTTGAAAATCGGCGCTTGGAAGCCGCCGGGGAAAGATTCTTCGCGCTCCACGGTTTCATCTTTAGTGGAACTAAACCAGACGATTCACGAATGCATTGGGTATGAGCGGCGCGAAGAAGGAGTTGCACGCGATCCGCAAGAGACGTTGCGAATGGGGCGCGGCGCGTGTCGGGACGTGGCCGTGCTGTTGGCGGAAATGTTGCGAGACATGGGATTGGCGGCGCGCCTGGCGAGCGGATATCTGCGCGAGGGCGATTCGGAAAAGAAACGCGCCGAAGGTTCCTTGCACGCGTGGACGGAGGTTTTTTTACCGGGCGCAGGCTGGCTGGGGCTGGACGCGACAAACGGAATTTTCTGCAATCATAATTTCATTACCGCAGCCGTGGGATTGACGCCGGCGGACATCACGCCGATCAGCGGGGCGTATTTTCATAAGACGCAAATTCCCGCTGAAATGACGAGCCGGCTGGAACTGCTCAATCTATAAATTACGCAGCCTGAGTTGCCAGGAGTTAACCCCATACGATATGCAACTGCTGTCATCCTGAGCGCAAGCGAAGGATCTCCCGATGCCGCTTGCTGGATCGCGAGGTTCCTCGCATCCGCTCGGAATGAACGCTTAAAGAATCTCGCTCATTTTCATGCTCTCTGATTTGCAGCTCCGAAATTTTCGCTGTTTCGAAGGGCTGCGATTGGAATTGGCGCCAGGCTTTAATTTCTTCGTGGGCGCAAATGGCGAAGGGAAAACTTCAATCCTGGAAGCGGCGTGTGTTCTCCTTCGGTTGCAGTCGCAACGCAGCTCATCGCTGGGCCCACTCGTTAGGCTGAATGAAAAATCCTTCGGCGTGAGCGGGCATTACGATGACCATCTTCTTGAATTCCGCTACAGCCCGCTACGCCGCAAGGTTGCCTTCGATGGCGTCGAACAGCGCAAGACGGCGGATTACCTGCGTGTCGGTCATGTTGTTTCGTTTGCGACGAGCGATATCGAATTGACCCGCGGCAGTTCGGAAGCGCGGCGGCGTTACCTCGATTTTCTCGGAGCGCAAATAAACCCGCGCTATCGGCCGACGCTGCGCGCATACGAGCGGGCATTGCGCGCACGCAATGCGCTTTTGAAATCTCTCCATCCGCGATTGCGCGAGATTGCCGCATACGATACGCCACTAATTTCGAATGGGGCGCAATTGCTTGCGATGCGTTCGGCGTTAGTCGAGCGACTGGCTCCGTTCGCCGCACAAGCGCACCGCGAGATCAGCGGAAAAAATGAATCGCTCGATCTGCAATTTGCGCCGGGCACCACCGATGATTTCGCTCAAGAACTCGCGCGCTCACGCGACGAGGAGAGGCGTTTGCGACAGACTGTTGTTGGCCCGCATCGCGACGATCTCCAGATTTCCGTGCAGGGAATTTCCGCGCAACAATACGCTTCCGAAGGTCAACAGCGCACGGTCGTGCTGGCTCTAAAAATTGCACAGGGACGTGTTCTCCGTGAGGAAACCGGCGCATCGCCGCTCCTATTGCTCGACGATATCTTTGGGGAACTTGACACCGAACGCCGCAATGCGCTCCTGGCCCACCTGCCGCCCGACGCCCAGAAGCTGGTCACCGCGACCACTTTACAATGGGCGGAGCCGATGGTCGAAGGACGGCTCTTCCATTTCTCGGACAAAAATGTTCTAATGAAGCCCTGAACGAGAACCCTCGGGTTCGCGTCCATAAAACCGGGAGGACTTCATTTTCGCATGCGTAATCTCAGCGGGCCGTCGCATAATCTGACGGGATCGTTCCTCGTCGCGCATCCCAACCTGCTCGATCCGAATTTTCGCCGGAGCGTCCTTTTTATTTCTGCTCACGATCCGAATGACGGCGCTCTCGGCGTGATCATTAATCGTCCCCTGGAAAAACAGGTTGCTGACCTGGTGAATGAAGCGCCGCCGAATGGGCTGGCCGATGTTCCGGTTTTTCTCGGCGGACCGGTCGGGAAAAATCATTTGATGTTTGCCGCGTTTGAATGGCAGGAAGGGCAGGGATTGAAGATTAATCATAACGTCGGTTTGGATGAAGCGAGCTCGCGTCTCGACACCGATCCGGCTTCGATTCGCGCATTCGTTGGTTACGCGGGTTGGGGAGCCGGGCAATTGGAAGCGGAGATGAAACAAAAGGCCTGGCTCGTGCAAAAACCAAGTCGGGCCGCGCTCAAGCCCGATCGTTTGCCTAATCTCTGGTTTGAAATCATGCGGGGTCTCGGGCCCTGGTACAAATTGCTGGCGGCTGCCCCGGACGATCCATCCCTTAATTAAGGTAAGGGCAGTTGATCGAACGGCCCGGGTTGGTCGCATTTCCCCGCGGGCGATTGAGATCAATCGCCCACCTTGATCGCCAATCCACAATCGCGAAATCCGCAGGACGCCGATTTTAGATTTCATTTTTTCGATTTCAGGCTTGTCACTTCTTACGCGTCACTTATCACTGTCCGTGCATGATCGTTGGCGTTCCGAAAGAAATTAAAGAGCAGGAGAATCGCGTCGGGCTTCTTCCTTCGGGCGCGCACCAGCTAACCAAGCAGGGCCATTCCGTCCTCGTGGAAAAGAATGCCGGCGTCGGTGCCGGTTATCTCGACGAGGAATACATCGCCGCAGGCGCGAAGATTATCGGCACCGCGAAGGAAGTTTGGGCGCAGGCGGAGATGATCGTGAAAGTGAAGGAACCGCTCAAGCCCGAGTTCGGTTTGATGCGCAAAGGGCAGATTCTTTTCACGTATCTGCATCTTGCTGCGAGCAAAAGTCTCACTGAAGCGCTACTCGCATCCGGCGTAACCGCGATTGCCTACGAAACGATCCAGGTCGGAAACAAATTGCCGTTACTCGAGCCGATGAGTGAAATCGCTGGCCGCATGTCGGTTGTGATGGGCGCGTATTTTTTAGCGAAGCATAACGGAGGCAGCGGTGTGTTGTTAGGCGGTGTGCCGGGCGTTTTGCCTGGGCGCGTAGTTGTGATCGGAGGAGGAACCGCCGGGGTCAATGCGGCGCGCATGGCGAGTGGTCTTTGTGCGGATGTGATCATTCTGGAAGTGGACGCGGAGCGGATGCGATTTCTCGATCTGACGATGGAGGACGCGCATACGCTTTATTCAAACGAAGCGAATCTGCACGACCTCATGCCATCGACGGATTTGTTGATCGGTGCCGTGCTCGTGCCTGGCGCGAAAGCTCCAAAACTCATCACGCGCGCGATGTTGAAAAGAATGAAGCCCGGAAGCGTGCTTGTAGATATCGCGATCGATCAGGGCGGTTGCGTGGAAACTTCTCGACCCACCACGCATCACGATCCGGTTTATGTAGAGGAAGGCGTCATTCATTATTGTGTCGCGAACATGCCCGGCGCCTATGCGCGCACTTCCACGCAAGCGCTGACCAATGCGACTTACCGATATGTCGAACTGCTTGCCGATCACGGCTTGGAGGGCGCTTGCAAAAAGAAACCGGCATTAGTCGGCGGAATCAATACACGCGACGGACACCTGACTTACAAGGTCGTAGCCGATGCACACGGCTTGAAATACGAGGCGCCGTTTTAGTTTTCGACCGTTAGGCGCGGGAAATTAACTTTAAGCAGGACCGAAATCATCCCTTGCCCCGATTCAGCCTTTGGCCCATATATGGGCTCACATCCTTAACACTATGAAGAAATACATCTGCATCCTGGCGGGCGCTGCGCTTTTCGCGGCGTGTGAGCAGCGCACTGAAACTACGGCCCCTGCGGCGGCTTCACCTTCTCCCGAAGCGAGCGCGGCTGAAACTACAACCACAACGACAACTACCACGCCGATGGAAACGTCTACTCCGATGGAGGCTACCACTCCGGCGGAGGCTACCACTCCGATGACGACTCCTGACACGTCGACTTCAACGACGACCGAGACGACTACGACCACGGCGTCTCCAACGCCTTAATTCAAGCTTTGCTTTGAGGTAAAATCTTCCCGCGCTGGGAGCGCGGGAAGATTTTTGCTGTACAGATTTCTCGTTTGTAGCGGCGGTCATAGACCGCCGCTACAGAGTAGTTCAATGCCGACTGGTCATTTAACTTTTTCGAAAACGAAGCGCCTAACGGGTAAAGAGGAATTCGCCCGTTTACGAGAACAAGGGCATGTCTTTCGCGGCGCATTGCTCGCAATCGCAGTGATCAGTGATACGGAGACGCGGGACTTTCGTGCTGGGTTCATCACATCGCGTCGAATTGGAAACGCCGTGCAACGAAATCGTGTGCGACGACGTCTGCGCGAAATTGTCCGCAAGAGGCAGCATGAATTTTGCGGCCAAATTTGGTTTGTTACGATTGCTCGTCCCGCTGCCGCGCAGTCGACTTATCGTGCCTTGGAAGATGAGTGGTTGCGTCTGGCAAAGCGCGCTTCTATTCTAGCCCGCTCATGATTCGGATCGTCCGATTTTTTGTTCGCGCTTATCAAATTGTCATCTCGCCGATTTTGTCTGTTCTCGGCGGGCCGGGATCAGGCTGTCGCTTCACGCCCACATGCTCCGCTTATTTTCTCGAAGCGGCAGAAAAGTTCGGAGTCCTGCGTGGGAGCTGGCTTGGACTGCGACGCCTGGCGCGTTGCCACCCGTGGGGTGGTAGCGGCTTCGACCCCGTGCCGGAAAAAAATCACGGTGCGAGTGAGTCTTGTTTCGTGTGTGAATAGCCGCACCGGAATCGTGTATGGATCGACAAGCATGGATTGCCATTACCCTTTGCGTCATCGGACTCGTGGTGTGGCAGATCTATATGATGAAGCACCCGACGCCTGTGCCGGCGCGAACTGCCCCGGCGCCGACACCGACCGTTTCGATCGCGTCGGCATCCCCGTCTAGTTCCGCGCCGCCGGAAATTTCTTCACCTGCGCCTGGCGTAACGCCGCCATCCACGGAAAGCGTCCCGACGTTTGTCGAGAAGAAGGAAACCTTGCGCAATTCCGATATGGAATTGCGCCTAACGAATCGTGGCGGCGCCATCAGCGAAGTGGTTCTGCTCAATCATGTTGCTGAGGGAAGTCAGCGCGTCGTCCTAAATTCTCCGGATCGCGCACCGATTGGAGCGATCGTGCAACATCCCGAAGCGGCCACGCTGCCGGAGTTTACCATCTCGCGTTTGCCCGATGGCAGCATGCAATTTGAGCGGGCGACGCCCGAACATATCGACATTCGCAAGAAGTTCTTCTTCCCGCCGACCCCGGCAAAGAGAGATGAATTCGTTGCGGAAATGGATATCGATTTCCGTAACGACGGCACCCAGGCCTACAGTCATCCCAATTATTTTCTTACTCTCGGTTCTGCGCGACCGATTCATCCGAACGATATGCCGAACTATACGCATCTGGCCTGGTGCGTTGCAGGGAAGGCGAAGTCGGTAGATGTGAATTGGTTTGCGGCGCACAGTAGTTTCCTCGGTCTGCAAAAGCAGCCCGCGCGGGAATTTTACAACGAAAAATTGCCAGGCGCGGAGTGGGCCGGCGTGACGAATCAATTTTTTGTCACGCTGCTCGCGCCGCTCAACGGCAAAGCCGATGAAGTTTGGGGGCGTCGTTTTGAGATCAAGCAGGATAATGGCGTGACGCTGCCGGCGATTGAGGGCGCCATGGGCATGCCGGGGTTCGCCTTGCAGCCCGGACAAACAGCGAGCTTCCATTTTGAGATTTACGCCGGGCCGAAACTTTATCATCGCCTGGCGCAGCTGGAGCATGACGAAGCCGAGATCATGGACTTCGGCGTGTTCAAGATCATCAGCCAGACATTGCTGAATCTGATGAATCTGCTGCATCACTATCTCGGCAATTACGCTGCGGCGATTCTGGCCCTAACGACCATCGTCAAGCTAACTTTGTGGCCGCTGCAAACCAAGGCGAACCGTTCGATGCGCCGCATGTCCGCGCTTTCGCCGAAAATGCAGGAGCTGCGCGAAAAATACAAAGACGATCCGACGAAGATGAATCAGGAGGTGATGAAACTTTACAAAGAGTACGGCATCAATCCCGTCGCCGGCTGCCTTCCGATGGTGATCCAAATCCCGATTTTCTTTGGTCTCTTCACCATGCTGCGGCAAACGGTGGAACTGCGAAACGCCAGCTTCCTTTGGGTGCACGATCTTTCGCAGCCCGACACCGTCGGCCACCTTCCTATGATTGGCTGGCCGATCAACATCCTGCCGTTGCTCATGGCCCTAACGAATGTCTGGATGATGCGCATCACGCCGAAAACCGGTGACTCCACACAGCAGCGCATCATGATGTTCACCCCGATCATCTTCGTCATCTTTTGTTACAACTTTGCAGCCGCGCTCGCTTTGTATTATACAACTCAGAACCTCTTCACGATCCTGCAGCTTTACCAGAATAAGCGTCAACCAGCGCCGACTTTGGAAAAAGTAATACCGCCAGGGAAAAAATCGCGCCGAGGAAAACGATGAGCCCGAAAGAACTTCTCGATACCATGCTCGGTTATCTGGGTTTCGTTGCAGAAATCGACGAGACCACGAACGAGGCCGGCAATCGCGTATTACAAATTTATACCGAAGAAAGCCGCCGGTTGATCGGTCGCGATGGCGAAACTCTCGAAGCGATTCAGTTTCTCTTGAATCGCCTCATCCAGACCAAAGATAAGGAGGCCGCCAAAGTAACGGTGGATTGCGAGCACTATCGGTCGATGCGCGAAGATCGCATTGTGCAACGCGTGCGCGAACTCGCCGAACGTGTTCGCATTACCGGTCGTTCGCTTCAGCTCGAGCCAATGAATTCCTACGAACGGCGAATCGTGCACAATGCATTCAAGGACGATCCGGATGTCGCGACCTGGAGCCCGTCCGATTCTGCTCGAATTAAGCAAATCACGCTCGTTAAGCGTCAGGCGAAAAAAGAAGCTGCGCAAAAAGAGTCGTAGAGGCGGCTGTCGGAGGCAGCCGCGTTTGTTATTTTGGCAAAAACCGGGCGGCTTCCTTTTCCACGCCCCGGTTCACGTCCGGCCGCCAGCGAAATTTTTTCAGGAACCGATTCGATTTTCCTTCCACTGCATCGGCGATGATTTCGCCCAGGACTGGAGCAAACTTAAATCCGTGACCACTGTCTCCAGCGGCAATGATTAATCCGGGTCGATCAGGGTCGGGTGCGATCCAGAAATCGCCGTCGTTCGTATCGCAGTATAAGCAGATTCGCGTGTAGCCGATCGGGGCATCCGCCAGGGCCGGAAACGTCTCGGCCAAGAATTCGCGCATCTCCTCTTCTTCTTCCGGCGTCACGATCCGTTCTCGAGAATCAGGCGACATCTCACGGCCCGGTCCGTGGTTGGCGACCTTGACCACGCCATCGCGATTAATCGGAAATCCATAGAAGCCAGTCTGCGAGATGTCCGCGCCAAAAACTGGAAAACATTCCGGCGCAAAAAGTTCGGGCTTCTGCGGTTTCAAATGAAAAACGGGATGACCAGTCGCGCGAAGAAACTTTTGCGTCGACGGCAGCAGGTATGGCGTCCACGCGCCGGTGGCCATGACAACTGCATCTCCGGCAACTTCGCGTCCATTATCCAGAACGATTCCCGTTTCGCGATCGCGTAGCGCTGTAAATTTTTGATTTTCGAGAAGCTCAACGCCGATTGATTTCGCGTGCTCGAGCAGCTTTGCAACTACGCGTCCACTTTCCGCATACCCGGCTGTGCGATCGAGAAAACCGTCGGGATAGAGTTCCGCATTCCATGCCGGGAAAAGTTTGCGCAATTGTGCTGAGTCCATGCGCTCCAATTTGTGGCCCCGTCGCTCCAGGAGCTTTAAACTTTCGTACTCGAAATCTCCCGGTTGCATGGGGCGCTTGCGCAAAAACAAAAATCCGACCTCATGATAAAGCTCGATGCCAAAGTCCTTGTTCCATTCACGCCATCGCTCAATCGAACGTTCCGCCAGCGCGACGTAATCTTCATCCGCACCGTAGGCTGCTCGAACGGCTTTGCTGATGTCCGTTGAAGCGGCGAGCGGATGTGGAAGCGGGCCGGGATCGACGAGAATGACTTTATGCCCGCGCCGCTTGAGCTCAATTGCGGCGGTGACGCCGTTGATTCCCGCGCCAACAACGATCGCGATCACGCGCTGAATTCGAAAATAATTTTGCCGCTGCGTTTGTTTTGCGCGGCGCGTGCAACGGCGGCCTGCGCCTCCGCGAGCGGATAAGCTTTTTCTACTTTCGTATGCAACAGGCCGCGCTGCGCCATTTCAAAAATCGAAGCAAACGTTGCATCGCGTTGCTCCGCAGTGGCCTGATCGTACCATTTGTTCACCCAGAATCCGCAGAAGCGAAGATTCTTGAAGATCAAAAGCCCATTCGGGATGCGCAGTGGCCGGAAACTCATGGCCCCATACGTCACCATCGTCGCTTCGGGCGCGAGCGTGTTGGCAACGCGTAATGCATTTTCGCCGCCGACGGCGTTCAGTGCCAGACGAATAGGCGCGCCACCGGTGGCCTCTTTCACTTCATCGCGCAGATTTTCGCTATCGACCAGAACAACGTCGCCACCCTCCGCGCGCAATTCCTCAACCAGCTCGGCTCGCCTAACGACATTGACGGTTTTGTATCCGAGGTCGTGTGCAATTTGAATTGCCGCGCGGCCAGCGGCGGAATTCGCGGCGTTTTGAATTAACCAGTCGCCGCGTTTCAATTCGACGAAAT
The DNA here is from genome assembly GCA_963824795.1 of uncultured Verrucomicrobiae bacterium. Taxonomy (GTDB): domain Bacteria; phylum Verrucomicrobiota; class Verrucomicrobiia; order Chthoniobacterales; family UBA10450; genus JBBQFI01. The sequence goes on from CAWGQU010000024.1 coordinate 101,131, forward strand.
CGTGAAGCATTCGCCACGCGGTAATGGGATTGATCTTCAACATCGCCGCCTGTTGCAGATCGATGCCATCAGGCACCGCGACCAGTTTTTCTGCTTTTACCGCGAGGGCTTCCCGCCAGGTCCCGGTATCGTGCGGCAGAATCACGTGCGTGCCGGTGCCAACATGATTCACGCCCTTCCCGATTTCCGTGACGAAGCCGCTGCCTTCGAACCCCGGAGTCGCCGGCAAGGCCGGTCGCAGCGGATATTTGCCTTCGATCGCGTTTAGGTCCGCGGGATTGATTGGCGCGGCTCGCATCGTCACGATGACTTCACCTTCGCCCGCGCGTGGTCGCGGCAACTCGCGCACTTGCAAAACCTCGGTCGGTTTTCCGTGCGTTTCGTAAATCGCCGCGCTTATAGTTTCCTTCATCGATGGCTTCCGCGCTGAATCCTACAACTGCTACTCCCTCCGGCAATCTCCAAACGGGCGCGCGTGTCGCGCTCTTCGGGATGTTGATCAACTTTCTTTTGGCCGCCGCGAAAATTTTCGGCGGCATTTTCGGCAACGCCTACGTCCTGATTGCCGATGGAATCGAGTCGGCCCTCGATATCGCTGGCTCGTTCGTCATTTGGGGCGGTTTGAAAGTTGCCGCGCGACCGCCGGACGAAACGCATCCGTATGGTCATGGCAAAGCCGAGCCCATGGCGGCGCTGATTGTCGCTTGCGGTGTGCTCGTCGCCGCGGCTGGTCTGGCGATTCAAAGCGTGCGCGAAATTCTCATTCCGCATCACGGCCCTGCGCCGTTTACGCTGGTGATCCTGGTCGTTGTCGTTGTCGTAAAGGAAGTTCTCTTCCGCTACGTCAATCGCATCGGGCGGAACGCGGACAGCACAGCGGTGCAAACGGACGCCTGGCATCATCGCACCGACGCGCTTGTTTCCGCCGCTGCATTTGTCGGAATTTCAATTGCGCTCATCGGCGGCGAAAAATGGCAGAGCGCAGACGACTGGGCGGCCTTGTTTGCGTGCGCCATCATCGGCGCCAATGGCTTTCGACTCTTGCGTCCCGCTTTTTTCGAAATCATGGACACCGCTCCACGCGGAGAAATTGTCGATCTTGTTCGCGAAGCCGCTAAAAACGTTCCTGGCGTTATCGAGATCGACAAATGCGTTTTGCGCAAAATGGGACTGAGCTTTTACGTCGATCTCCATGTTGGCGTGAATGAAAATATTTCCGTTCGTGAAGGACATCACATCGCGCACGCAGTCAAAGACGCGATCCAGCGCAGCGATTCGCGCATTGCGGACGTGCTCGTGCACATCGAACCGGCCCGCGCGACTCGTTAGGGGAGGGCATTGCACTCAGCGAACGATCTGTTCTAATGAATCATCCTGCAACAGACTCGTTAGGGCGGCGGTGAGATTTTCCCGCGCGCGTCCGATTTGTCGTCTGAACCGCGCCAACGCCCAAATGGCAGTTGGTTTGCCAATCAGATAGGAGGCGAGCCCAGCGAGGTTTGTTTTTTGTTGTTCGATGTCGAACAACACAGCGGGGGGAGCCGGAAATGGCTCGCGCGTGGTATCGCTGATTACCCGGAGCGAGAGCATCGGAATATTCCGTTCCCTACATGCGTCCACGATCACGTCCGTTTCCATATCGATGGCATCGGCGCCACGTTCTCTTGCAAGTCCCAATCTCTGCGCTTCTGAATGAACGATTCCCGATGAGGTAAGTAGTTTTCCAACGCGGGGACGCACGCGACTTAGCGCTCGCTTCGCGATCGTAAGCAGTTCCGGGTTGGAAACGTTTTCCGCCAGGAACAGATCGCCCACGCTTACTTCGGCACCGACGCCACCAGCGAAGCCGCTGCTAATCAAAACTTGGATCGACTGATTGCCAACAAACTCAGTAACCCTCTTTTCCGCAACCCTTCGGCCCACGCCCGTGTGAAATATCATTATCGATCGAGAGCCGATTTGCCCGCTGACAACCTCGCCGCCGACGGATGGAAGACGGCGTTTGTTCTGCAAACAAGAAACGAGATCTTTGCTTTCTGCCGGCAACGCAAAGGTGACCGCGATCATCTGCAAGGGAGCGAGCTAAAGGCGGTCATCCTGGACGCAGCGAAGGACCTCACATTAGCTCTCGTCTGTTCGAGGGATCGTTCGCTCCGCTCACGATGACAATACACAAATTCGATCTTCTGATTCTCTAGGGGACACTCTTTGTTACGCGCACCTGCAGAAATTTTCTCTCGTTAGGCTTCGATGCCGTCTGGTCGACAGGAGATGGCACCGGTGCTCCCAGTGCGACGAGACTTCGGCGAAAATCCATTTCCCGATTCTTCGGAATATCGATCAGCACCACAATTCCATTCTCGTCATCCAACGCCTTTCCACCCGAGCCGCCGGCTTCTGTAGCGGCGGAGATTACTTTTTTGGCGACTTCCTCTTTCTGATCTGCGGCTGTGCTGATCTTGATTTCGTCGGCTTCGATGTTCGGCGTCGGCATCGCGGACGCAGCGGCTTTTTCCAAAGATCGCTCGACCTGCTGTCGCATATCCGCGTCGTGCGCTTTGGCCGAGGGCTTTTCTTTTTGAAAGATAAACCACAAGCCGATGAAGACGTTCAGAAAAACCAGGACGATCGAGGCCAATGCAACGCGCTTGGTCAGAATCGCGCTACGGCGATCGGCGGCCGAACTTTCTCCGAGCGAACCGATTAATTCGCTCGAACCGGGCATGGCCTCTCGAAGTTTGCGCGCCATCGCGAGCTGCCGCAGCAGTGTCGAATCATTCGCCATCTTTTCCTCGAGTTCTTCGCGTTCCTTTGCCGGCAGTTTTCCGTCGAGATAGTCGAAGAGTTTGTTCGGGCTCATGGTTCTAAAGTGGCGCTCACCTCGGCGAGCGACCTAAACAAACGCAAGTTGGAAACTTGCGCCACTTTCCAATTTCACGGAGGACTTTCTTCTGCGCGTTGTGGACTCGCCGCGGCGCGTCTCTCCGAAAATCCCTTCCGATTTGCTCTTTACCCTCGTGGAAATAGATTAACTCCCTCGTGGGCGAAGATGGAAAAGATGAAACGCCGTCACGTCGATCAAGAACCTGGATTCGCAAATTGTTCATTGCGGGAGCTGCCTTGCTCGTGGTGCTCGGGCTATTTCACGGGCCGATTTTGCGCCCGATCGTGCGCAGTCTCGCCATTCATTTTGCCGCGAAGGAAAATCTAAAGCTCGATTTTCAAATCGACGGCTCCGTTCTGGGCGACCTCGCTCTAAAAAATGTTCACGCGACGGCGACGAGTCCGTCCGCCGTGGAATCGATCGATGCCGATCTTGTTCGCGCCGATTACAGCATTTGGGGCCTGATCTTTCATGGCCTGCCCGGCTTTCTGCAAAACGTGGAACTGCATTCGGCAACCATCATTCTCGATCCAGGCAAGTCGCCACCGTCAAAGCCTTCCAAGCCTAACGAGAAGCTTCGGCTACCGGGATTTTTCCCGGATGAGATGCATCTCTCGAATGTGAATCTTACGATTCGCGATCAACCGCAGGATTTCGTTCTTCGCAATTTCAATCTCGATCTTGATCCGCACCGTGACGGCGCGCTCAAAATCGATCGATTACAAATTCCGAATGTTCATACCTGGACCAATGTTTCCGCGACGACCTCATATGCGGATAAGAACTTGTTTCTGCGCAATCTGACCTTCGATCAGCAGAACAAGTTTCAAGTCGTCAACATCGACGCTTCGCACATTCGTTCGAAAGCGCTCGCTGTCGCCATCGACGGAACGCTCGTCGGCGGGACGGTTAAGGGAAACGTCTCGTTGAAGAAGAAGAGATCGTCGTTCGCTACGGATGTAGATCTCAACGCCAACGGAATTTCACTCGGGAAATTGGCTGAATATTTTGGCCAACCCGCAGGGCTCATCGCCGGCGATGTCGAAGATATGAAGATCGATTGGCACGGTGTTCTGAAGAATCCGAAGTCTTGGAATGGTTCGATTGCGGCACATGTTACCAACGTTCGACAAAAAGATCTCGTGCTCGATGCGGTCGATCTGGACGTCACGGCCGCGAATGGGACAGCGACGGTAAGGAAAGCGCAAATCGTCGGAGGAAATAATCACGTTGGGATTAGCGGCGCGGCCACGCTCCCGGAATCGATAAACGATTTTGGTCGAACACCTGCTGATTTGAGGCTGGTCGTTCACGCGCCAGACCTCAAGCAGCTTACCGGTTTCCTTTCTCCGCCAATTACCGGCAGCGCTGAGGCCAGCGGAAGTATTCAGATCAAGCACGAAACCGCTCTCCTGAGATTATCCGTCAACGGAAACGAAATTGGTTTCGGCGAAGCTGCCGCAAAACAAATGACCGCTGCGATCGGCGTATCAAAGAAGGTATCCTCTAAAAAATCGAGGGAGCCGTATTACACAGAATTTGATCTCGAATACTCGAGCAGAGCTTGGTGACGTTCACTACGGTCCGTATTTAGTCGATTCGGTGCGTGTGGAAGTCAGCAGCAACGGCAAGAACGTTTCATTTCGTCAAATCGCGGTAACGCGAAACGCAAACGAGCTGAGCGCGGAGGGGAAATATGAATTGCCGCCGGCAGGCGCGGATCCGCTGAAGCAACCTGCTGATTTCAACCTTACGTTGAAAGTTCCGCAACTGGCTGATTACTGGCAGCCGAGTTCGTCTGACAAAATCGCCGGGACGCTGCAGGGCGACGGTCAGTTGCAGATGAGAAACGCAAACCGTAACGGCCAGCTAAAAATTTCCGGTCAGAATATCACGGCAAAAAATCTGCTCGTTAGGCAATTCAGCAGCCAGGTCTCGATGAGCGGAAACACAATTTACCTCAACGATCTGACGGCGAATCTAAGCGAAAAAGATTACATCAAGGCGACGGGAACGTTCGCATTGCAAAAACCGCATCATTATTCGGGAAAAGTGATTGCCGACATCGCGAACCTTTCGACGTTCGAGCCGGTATTGAAAGCGGCGCACAATCAGAATGAATTAGCCGGCTCGCTGAAAATAAACTGGGAAGGTTCGGGGGACAGCGACGTTTTCAAGAACAGTGGCGTCTTGAAGCTGGCGCTCGAGAAAGGGCGCTACGGCGATCTGCGATCGCTTCAGGCAAACATCGATGCGAATTATTCGCCCGAGGGACTGAATGTTCCCATCGTCTTCCTTGGCAGCGACAAGATGGATTTCCAGGCCATCGCGCAGACCACAGCCGAAACGCTGGAAATTTCGAAGATCCAAATCGATCAAGGCCAGGCCAAATACGCGACGGGGTATTTTTCATTGCCTTTTGTCTGGAAAAATCTTGGCAGCGAGCGACCGCTTTTTCCGTCAAACGGCAAGGTCAACGTGACGTTCCAGTCCGAGAATCTTGATTTGGGAAAACTATTCGAAGACTTCGGAGCGAAAGCGCCGGTTTCTGGATCGGCAAATGTGAAATTGGACGCGCAGGGGACTCTGGCCAATCTGCGCGCGCAACTCGATCTGCAAATGCGGGATCTGCGCACCGAAAAATTTCCCGACTTGGAACCGGCCAGTTTCGCTCTCGGAGCACACATAGAGAATCAGCAGCTCGTTATCGACGGGAAGTTGCAGCAGGCAAAAATTCAACCGCTTCAGATTCAGGCAAACATGCCTTTCGACACCGCGCGTGTGCTGGATGAAGGAAAACTGAGTGGTGCCACGCCCGTGACGGCGAAGGTTCATCTGCCGCGCAGTTCGGTAAATTTTCTCCGGCAATTCGTTCCGGCCGTGGAGGAGATCGATGGCGATCTTGCTCTGGACATGAATGTAAACGGAACAATCGCAAATCCTGTCTTGAGTGGAGTGGGGGACATGACGGTCAATGTGATGCGTTTTGCGAACCCAACGCTGCCGGCCTTGCGCGATTTCAAAACGCGAATCGATTTTAATCGCGATACACTTTCGCTGGGGCGCTTTGGCGGCGACCTCGCCGGAGGTCCTTTTACCGTTTCGGGCCGAATCACGTTTCCGAAATTGACGCAACCGAACATCGATCTCCAGCTCAAGGCGAATAGTGTCCTCGTCGCACGGAACGACTCGCTCACGGCGCGTGCCGACGCGGATATCCGAGTCAATGGTCCGCTGCAAAGCGCAACGGTTACGGGCAACGTCGCCCTAACGAACAGCCAGTTTCTCAAGAACATCGATCTGATTCCGATCGGACTGCCTGGTCGACCTGCGCCGGAACCGCCGGCATCGCGTCCGGAATTCTCTTTTCCCGATCCGCCCCTGCGCGACTGGAAGTTCGACGTCGCGATCAAAACAAAGGATCCTTTTTTGATTCGAGGGAATCTCGCTAACGGTGATGCAATCGTTGATTTGAAGCTGGGCGGCACCGGATTGCATCCGGGTTTGCAGGGACTCGTTAGGTTAAAAAACGTGGAAGCGACCCTGCCATTCAGCCGCTTGGAGATCGCTTACGGTTATCTCTACTTTAATCCGGATGATTCGCTCAATCCGAAGATCGATCTGCACGGGACTTCGGTGATCCGCGATTACACGATCCACGTGTATGTCTATGGGACGTCGCTTTCGCCGGAAGCAATTTTCACGAGCGAGCCGCCGCTGCCGCAGGAGGAGATCATCTCGTTGCTCGCGACCGGGACGACGCGTCAGGAATTAACTGGAAACAACAACGTTCTGGCAGGACGCGCTGCGATGCTGCTGGTGCAACAACTTTATCGCAAGATTTTCAAAAAGGGTTCGGGAACGAACAGCACTTCCGTTTTCGATCGGCTCGATGTGGATATTGGTCAGGTCGATCCGAAAACAGGCCAGCAAACCGCGACGGCGCGTTTCAAAGTGAATCAGCACTTTGTTCTTGTCGGTGACCTTGGTGTGGCCGGCGATTTCCGTGGGACGGTGAAATACGTGATTCGGTTTCGCTAAGATGCGCCGGTTGCTTTTTCTCATCGCATGCGGCGGAATGCTGGCGCACACGAGTTTTGCACAACGAGCGGTCGATCGTCCCGCGCAAGTGCAAAAAGAACAGGCAAAAAAAGCTGAGGTAAAAGCGCAGGAAAAAGTGGCGCGCCACGCGGCGAATATCGAGCTGCGTGGTGAAAAGGCGTTCAGCGACAAAGAACTTCGTTCGCAATTAAAAGAGCAGATTACGACGATCGAGCAATACGGTTTGAGCGCGGCGCGCGGAGACGATGCCGCATTTTTTCTGGCGCTCTTCTATCGCAAACACGGTTACGCCAACGTCAATGTGCATTACACGATTGAGGCAGGCGATCGTCTCGTGCTCGACATCGATGAAGGGCCGCTTATCACTCTGGGGCGGATTGATTTCATCGGCAACGACCACGAGGCGACCGAAAAATTATTCGATTATCTCGTCGGCCCGACGCGACAGCGCTATTCGCAGTTGCAGAAGAATCTGCCTTTCGTCATCGCCGACATTAAGGAAGGCATCGATCTCGTCCATCGACTCTATATCGCAGAAGGTTTTCTCGATTCGATGATCGATCCTCCGCATTACGCGTACTCGGCGGACGGAACGCAGGCAAATGTAACGATCGCGATTCATGAAGGGCGCCAGTATTTCTTTGGGCGCATCGATTTTCACGGGCAGACGATTTATGGCGAACAGGCGCTGCTCGGACAACTGGTCGATATTCTCAACAAACCGTACACCGATGCGCGCGTGGCGGACATTCCGCGCCGGCTTCAGGCTTATTTCAAAACTCGCGGTTATTACGATGTGAAAGTCGATGCCGCCGGCAATCCCGCGTTGGCGCGCGACGGACGCGTCCCCGTTGAAATCTCGCTTCAACCCGGTCCGGTTTATCACTTCGATGGAACGACAGTGAGCGGCCTAACGAGACTGCGTCCGAGTTATGTCGAACGCCGATTTACGAAACTAAACGGCAAAACCTACAGCCCGGATGTGCTCGACGAACGTTTTCGCGAGCTCATGCGCACAGGTCTGTTCAACCTGTTGCAGATCAAACCAACACCGCTTCCGGGAAATTTGCTGCGGCTCGATATCTCAGCAGAGGAAGCGAAAAGCAAAGAGTTCGGCTTATCGGTGGGATACGGTTCCTACGTCGGCGGCATTTTCGGCATTCAATATCGCGATCTTGATCTGTTTGGTTATGGCCGACCGATTACGACTTCGCTGGAAGTCACGGAGCGAAGCTATAAAGGCGAAATCATTTTCGAAGATCCGTATCTTTTTAATACCGACCTTCAATTCAGAGCACGGCTGTCCGCGCTCACATACGATTTCGATGGGTATTCAAAATTCGAGGTTGGATCGCGCTTCGAGTTGACCCGTGAGTTTACCAAACATTACCAGGCGACTCTGGTCGCTTCTGTGCGCCACGTAGAAATCACGACGAACGATATCCGTCCGCCAGAGTTAATTGGGCGCAGCACATATTTGGTTAATACAATCGGATTCACGCACACGCTCGACTTCCGTGACAGTCCGGTCGTTCCCACACGCGGATTCATTTTCGATAACACTTTTGATGTGTCGACGAAGGGACTGGGAAGCGATATCGATTTCATCCGCTCTACTTTTCGCGCGAGCTATTACTTGTCGTTTGCGAAGGGACCGCCGGAGGCCTCCGATATCGGAACCGAGCTTGGTAATAGAAGTAAGCTAGGTTGGTTTGAACGGAGTGGTCTGGCGTTTGGCGCGCGCATGGGCATCATTCACTCGTTAAGTTCCGATGCGCCGAGCGAAGCCCTCGCCATTCCGATCGACGAGCGCTTTTTTAGCGGCGGTAGCACGACGGTGCGCAGTTTCGGCGAACGCACGCTTGGCCCGCATGATCGGCGCGGCAATCCGATCGGTGGCGAGTTTTACACCATCTTCAATATCGAATACACATTTCCGCTTTTCGGGGAATTGGAGGGAGTGGTGTTCACCGATGCCGGAAATTTATTGCCGACGTCGGAGGACGTTAGTCTCGATAATATGCGTTACGCGATCGGTGCCGGGCTTCGCTACAAACTCCCCATCGGTCCGATTCGTTTGGACTACGGTGTAAATCCCGATCCGCATCCCGATGAAGATCGCGGCGCGTTCCATTTTAGTTTCGGCTTCGCGTTTTGATTCAGAGGAGCGCACGCGCCTCGCGTGCTGGTTTCGGCGCCTCGCCGAAACGACCTTTTCCATATGAAAACAAAGTTCGCGATGGCGAGGGCGCCATCGCCCGCACGCGAGGCGCGTGCGCTCCCCTGAATCTGATCCTACGCTACAACTCGATCTCGGCACGCTTGCATGATGGCTTGCGAGGTTCTTCGCTTCGCTCAGAATGACAGGCGTGCGAGAGAACCTTGGCGACATTCCTCCTGAACTGTTCCGCGAGCACTTGCATCGGCTTGCAGATTGGATTGCCGATTATCGCGAAAATCTCGAAAAGATTCCGGTCGCGCCTAACGAGAAGCCCGGCGCGATCACAAGCAAGCTTTCGACTCAACCGCCCGAATTGGGCGAATCGTTCGACGCGATTCTCGCCGATGTCGACCGCGTAATTGTTCCCGGCGTCGTGCATTGGAGTCATCCGCAGTTCATGGGCTATTTCGGATCGACCAGCACCGCGGCCGGCCTTTACGCAGAAATGATTTCCGCAACTCTCAACGTAATTGCCATGACATGGCGCACGTCTCCGGCGGCGACGGAACTGGAGACGCTCGTTCTTGATTGGCTCCGGCAGTGGCTCGGTTTGCCTAACGAGTTTGGCGGAGTCGTTTACGACACGGCTTCGATTGGAATAATGCACGCGCTCGCGGTAGCGCGCGAAGAAGCAGTTGATCGCGTCCGCGCAGAAGGCTTGACGGGTCGAGACGACGTTCCGCGTTTGCGAATTTACACGTCCGATCAAACGCACAGTTCGGTCGAGAAGGCCGCCATCGCGCTTGGGCTTGGTGAAAAAAACGTAATCCGTGTCGCGAGCGATTCCGAGTTTCGCATGAACCTTTCCGCTTTGAGCGAGGCAATCGCATCCGACAAACGCGAAGGTTTTAGGCCTCTCGCCGTTGTCGCTTCGGTGGGAACGACTTCAACGGCGAGCGTCGATCCGGTGCGCGAGATCGCGGCGATTTGTCGTAAAGAAAAAATATTTCTGCACATCGACGCCGCATACGGCGGTGGGCTCGCGCTGTTACCGGAGTGCGACTGGGTGAAAGATGGCTGGAACGAAGCCGACTCGTTAGTCATCAATCCGCACAAGATGCTTTTCGTGCCGTTCGATTTTAGCGTGCTCTACATGCGAGACATCGAGCGTCTTCGCCGCGTTTTCACACTCGTTCCGGAATACTTGCGCGGCGACACTGGCGGCGCCGACATCAACTACATGGATTACGGCGTGCAGCTCGGCCGCCGTTTTCGCGCGATCAAAGCGTGGATGGTCTGGCGAAATTTCGGCCGCGCCGGGTTAGCGTCGCGTATTCGCGAACATCTGCGGCTCGCGCATTTGTTTGCCGATTGGATCAAAAAAGATTCGCCATTCGAGTTATCCGCGCCGGTTGTAATGGGAGTGGTTTGTTTTCGACTGCGAAATAGCGACGACAAATCTAACAGCGCGGTCGTGGAAAAGATCAACGCTTCCGGCAGGGCTTATCTCACACAAACGAAACTGCGCGGGCAAAGCGTGATTCGATTAGGGCTCGGCAACATGCTTACGACTGAGCGCCATCTGCGAAATGTGTGGGAGCTTCTTCTGGTCGCGGCCGAATGAACAGGATGTGAAACGGGCGCACGTCGGGACAGCTTTCACAACCTTGCAGGCGAGGAAGGACGATTTATAATTAGTAAGGCGTTCTGCGCGCCATCAACAATCCAGATACCTATGGCAACTACAACTCTTTCGCCAAAAGCTGCGCCGTCTGTCGAAGCGGATTTTCTCCCGCTTCAAGGCACCGATTACATTGAATTCTACGTCGGTAATGCCAAGCAAGCCGCGCATTTCTACAAAACCGCGTTCGGTTTTCAAAGTCTCGCGTATTCCGGTCCGGAAACAGGTGTGAGAGATCGCGCGAGCTACGCGATCCGTCAGAATAAGCTGACGTTTGTTCTCACGACACCGGTGCGGACGGAGAATCCGATCGCCGATCACATCTATAAACACGGCGACGGTGTGAAGGCGATTGCACTGAAGGTAGAAGACGCGACCTCCGCGTGGCAGGAAACAACGAAGCGGGGCGGCAAGAGTTTTCTCGAACCGAAGACTTTGACGGACGAGCACGGCAAGATCGTGATGAGCGGCATTCACACTTATGGCGACACCGTTCATCTCTTCATCGAACGCGAGGATTACAGCGGGCCGTTCATGCCGGGCTTTCGCAAATGGGAGTCGAACTACAATCCGGCAGACACCGGTTTGCAATACGTCGATCACTGCGTCGGCAATGTCGGTTGGAATCAGATGAATCCGTGGGTGAAATTTTATGAGGATGTGATGGGATTCCGAAACATCCTGACCTTCGACGACAAAGATATCTCGACTGAATATTCCGCGCTTATGAGCAAGGTGATGAGCAACGGAAATGGTTTCGTGAAGTTTCCGATCAACGAACCGGCGGAAGGAAAGAAGAAATCGCAGGTCGAGGAATATCTCGAGTTTTACAACGGCGAAGGCGTGCAGCATGTCGCGATCGCGACGAAAAACATTGTCGAGACTGTAACGGAATTGCAGAAGCGCGGGGTCGAATTTCTCAAGATCCCGACGACTTACTACCAGACGTTGCCCGAACGAGTCGGGCACATCGACGAGGACCTCGAACCATTGGAGCGGTTAGGAATTCTGGTCGATCGTGATAACGAAGGTTATTTGCTGCAAATTTTTTCCAAGCCCGTCGAAGACCGGCCGACATTGTTTTTCGAAATCATTCAGCGCAAAGGCGCGAAGAGTTTTGGAAAAGGAAATTTCAAAGCGCTCTTTGAAGCGTTGGAGCGCGAACAGGACGCGAGAGGGAATTTGTAAATGCGATTGTTCGAACAACGCGGCGCTACCCCTCACCTTAATCCTCTCCCCTGGGAGGGGAGAGGGGAATCGCGCTCTCTAATGTGCAGGCGTGTCGCGTCACAACGCTGCTACCTCTCCTCTTGGCCAAGAGGAGAGGGTAGGGTGAGGAGTTCGTCTGCTGGCCTAACGACTAGGAGGTAAATAGACATGCCATTCTATCAAAAGCTCGGTGAGATTCCGAAAAAGCATCACATCTGGTTTCATCGCAACGGCGCCGGCCCCGGTTACAAAAACGAAGGCATCTATTATGAGCATGTCGTCACGACCGAAGGGTTCAACGAAGCGTTCTCGATCATGTATCATCTGCGCCCGCCCACACGCGTGCGCAGCGTCAAATTGCTCAAGTGCGAAGAGCTGAAGAAGGCGGCCGATAGTCCGCTGCGTCATCATCATCTGAAAACTGCGAACATGGCGCGCCGCGGCGATCTCTACAGCGGCCGTGTCCCGATTCTCTTTAACGAGGACATGACGGCGTGGCGTTGTCGCCCGGAGAAGAATTACGGGCAGTTCCAGTATTATAAGAACGGCGGCGCCGATGAGATCATTTTCATTTTTAAAGGCGGCGGCACGCTCGAATCGATGTTCGGCAAACAACGTTATCGCGCCGAAGATTACATCGTAATTCCGCGCGGGATCACTTATCGGCTCGTGCCCGACAAAGTCGAAGAGGAAGATTATCTCATTCTCGAATCGTCCGGGCCGGTGCGAATTCCAAAACGCTACCTAAATAATGAGGGCCAAATTCGAATGGGCTCGCCGTATTCGGAACGCGATTTTCACGGGCCGACCGAGTTAAATGTCATCGATAAGGAAGAGGACACCGAAATTCTTGTGAAAGACGGTCCGCGCTGGACGTGCGTGACGCTCGCGCAAAACCCATTCGATGTCGTGGGCTGGGATGGCTACGTTTATCCGTTCACCTTCAACGCGCAGGACTTCGAACCCATTACCGGCGCCGTGCATCAACCGCCGCCGATCCATCAAACTTTTGAGATTCGCGGTTACGTTGTCTGCACTTTTGCGCCGCGCATGCTCGATTACCATCCCGAGGCGGTGAAAATTCCGTGGGTGCACGATAACGTCGAAGCCGACGAGGTGTTGTTTTACGTGCGCGGCAATTTCGGATCGCGTCGCGGAATAGAGCCGGCCTCGATCACATTGCATCCACGCGGCATTCCGCACGGGCCGCATCCGGGAACGATCATGGCGAGCAAAGACGCTGCGCGCACGGAGGAACTCGCGGTCATGTTCGACACCGAGCATACTCTCGAGCTGACCGAGGCAGCCGTCTCCATGGACGACGAGAAATATCCGCTTAGCTGGCTCGATTGATCGCATTTTGAAGCACGACGGAAATTCCGAGCTCGAAATCAGCGAACGTCTCACCCGCGACGGTAATCGTCTCGAGAGCGGGCGACTCGAATTGCTCGAAGATTCATTCCGCGAAATCCTGGAAGCGGTTGGCGAAGATCCCGAGCGCCAGGGCCTGCTTAAAACTCCCGCACGCGCAGCGCGCGCGTTCGAGTTTCTCACGCAAGGTTACCGGCAGTGCGTCGCTGATGTCGTTAACGATGCCATCTTCGATTCCGAGGCGAGCGAGATCGTGCTCGTGAAAGACATCGAGCTTTACTCGATGTGTGAGCATCACCTCTTGCCCTTCATCGGCCGCGCGCACGTCGCTTACATTCCGAATGGAAAAGTGATCGGGCTCTCGAAAGTGGCGCGAATCGTGGACGTTTTCGCGCGTCGTTTCCAGATTCAGGAAAATCTGACGACGCAGATCGCCGATGCCCTGATGGAAACTTTGCATCCCGCCGGCGTCGCGGTCGTGATCGATGCAAAGCATCTCTGTATGATGATGCGTGGAGTGGAGAAACAGAACTCGGTCATGAAAACTTCATGCCTGCTCGGCGTCTTTAAGGAAGACGCGCGCACCCGTTCGGAATTTCTCGCGCTGCTGCAGTAGGCGGAAGATAGGTTTCCAGCCTGTCTCGGACGACAGGCAGCTTGCCTGTCGAAAATGAGATCTACGCCAGGCTAGAAGCCCGGCGGCCGAGTCAGGCAAGATGCCTAACCTCCAAATGCGTGTGCCATTTGCGCGATTGCGTGTGGTGCGGTTTGCTGCTTCATGCTTCTGACGGTCAGCAAACGCCTTGAGTTTTCGGCCTCGCGACGATTGTTTCGCGCCGATTGGAGCGAAGCCGAGAACCTTGCTGCGTTCGGCCCGGAAACTTCAGCGCGTTACGGAACCGGGCGGAACTACACCGCATATTTCATTTTGTCGGGTGATCCCAATCCCGCCAATGGAATGCTAGTTAACATCAGCGAGATCAAGAAGCGTGCGTCGCGCGTCATCGCCGCAAACTTCGATCACAAATTCCTGAATGAAGATCATCCCGTCTTCGTTAGAACAGTGCCAACCGCCGAAAATATCGCGCGTCAGCTTTTTTCTGAGACTTCGCCAGAATTCGCTGACTTGAACGCGAAGCTCGCCGCGGTCCATCTCGTGGAAACGATCGATCGGAGCGCGACCTTCTACGCAGACGAAACCGCGGAAGCGAATTATTGGTTCGGCTTTTCCGCGGCTCGCCGCACGATGTCGCCGCATCTCAGCGCGGAAGAGAACGAAAAACTGTTTGGGATATCCACCTTTCTTCACGGACACAACTATCGCGCGCGCCTAACGTTTCGTGGCGACGCAACTCTTTTGGTGCACCATGAATTAGTTGCAAGCTGCATCGAGGGGCTTCATCAGGAGCTGGATCACAAGAATCTGAACGCCGATGTCACCGGTCTCGTGAACCGGCCAATGACAACGGAGAGTCTCGCGGCTTACATTCATGAACGTGCGACTGCCACCTTGCCGGTCCATCGCGTGCGACTCCACGAACGCGATGATTTCTTCGCCGAATATTGGGCGGACGGAAACCATTTCATGGGCATGCGTCGTCGATTCAGCGCAGCGCACCGTTTGCAGCTCGGTGAATTATCGGAAGCAGAAAACATTTCTCTCTTTGGCAAATGCAGTAATCCGCTTGGCCATGGTCATCTTTACGAAGCGGAAGCGACGATAGGCGGGCCGTACGACGAGCGCAGCGGGGCGCTTTACGACTTTGTTGCGATGCAGTTCGCGCTCGGGGAAAGTTTGCGGCCATGGGAAAATAAACACCTCGATCTTGAGACGGAAGATTTCCGCGAAATGCCATCGACCGGGGAAAATATTGTGCGCAAACTCTGGGAACGATTGAATCCGGAGCTGGACGACAGACTCGTTAGGCTGCGGTTGTGGGAAACGGCGAACAACCGGTTTACGCTGCGATTGGGATGAAACGCATTCTCATCACCGGTGCGAGTCGCGGAATTGGACGAGCGATTGCAGAACGGCTCGCAATGTCTGAAACGACACTTTTCTTGCACGGGCGCGATCGCGATGCTCTCAGCGAAACATGTCGCCTGGTTGAGGCGAAAGGTGCGCGAACCGTTCAGTTATTGCACGAGCTGACGGATGAAAGGCAGATCGAAAAATTGATCACGGCGGTCGGCTCGGATCCACTCGACGTCTTGATCAACAATGCCGGTATCGCAGTCGTGAAAGCGCTGGATTCCATTTCGCTCGATGAATGGAACAAGACTCTCGCGGTAAATGTGACGGCGCCATTTCTTCTCACGCAAAAGTTGAGCGCGAAGATGCAGGCTGGCAGCAGTATCGTAAATATTCTCTCGATTGCTGCTAAGACCGGATTCGCGGGCTGGAGTTGTTATTGCATGAGCAAATTCGCGCTCGAAGGTTTTTCGCAATCTGTTCGCGAAGAATTGCGGTCGCGCGGAATTCGGGTGCTGAATATCTACCCGGCCGCCACCGCGACCGATATTTGGAATCCGATCCAGGGCGACTGGCCACGGGAGAAGATGATGTCGCCTAACGAAGTTGCCGAAACGGTAGCCTTCGCTTTGGAACGGCCCGCTGACGTCGCGGTGGAAAATATTGTGCTGACGAAAACGAGCGGCAGTTTGTAGTTGCCATCTCGGAGATTGGCCGAAAAGGTTCACCAATCATCTGGTTATGATTGCAGCCTTTGGTAACGAAATCGTCGTCAATATTGTCGCTTCGATTATCGTCTCGGGGATCTTCCTTGCTGTCGGTTTTGCATGGGGAAAGTATCGGGAGCGAAAGCACTTTGGAAGAAACCTGGAGGAGTACAGATTTCTATCCATTCACGATCAACCGCGACAACATTCCCGAGTTCAGTCTCAAGGATTTCCGGCTGGGTGTGCATTATTTTCTCAAGAACACGGATCACACCGCCGCGCGGCAACTGATTTTTATTGGCGAGCAAAATAACGTGCGGGATCAACTCGAGCCTGCGGAGCAGAAAGAATACGCGAAACTTTTTGCGAAATATGACGGTGCGAAAATAGCGGACGACACAAACGAATACCTTGAAAATTATGTCCGCATCGTGCGGCTTATCGGGAAATCGTTTCCTAATACCGGCATCGAAATTCTGCTGCACAATCTGGCGGATCCGGCGCATTCATTGATCGCGCTGGAAAACGATGTCACAGGGCGGCACTTGCGCGACGGCACAACGAACCTGCTCATCGATCTGAAGAAGCGGCAGTTGTTGCAGGAAGATAAGCTCAACTACGAGCTGAACATCGGGTCGCGTCGATTCAAGTGCACGACGATTCCGATAATTCGAAAGGAGTTTGGCGTCGTCGGTGCGATCTGCATTAACATCGACGCTAATTATCTTACGGACGAAGTGTTGCAGCGGCAGGATCGGCTGGAGACGTGGTTCAGAAATTTTCTGCGTACCGACATGCAGATTGAAGAGAATATTCTGAGCAAAGACGAATTCGCGAAAGCGACCAAAGGAAAACGTCACTTCAAGGACGAGCGGGCTTAGAACTTGATCGATGGCTGAACGTTGTTACAGACGTTCTGCTTTGTCGAAAGAGAACAGCACATCGCATCGGCTAATCACGGCGGCTGAACGTTTGCGCGACGCGGTCAAACGAATGCGGTTTGGTGCGCCGGTTACGCACATTTACAATCCGCTCGATTACGCGTGGACCGCGCACGAAGCATATTTGCGGCGTTACGCGCAGGGCCAGAAGCGCGTAATTTTTCTGGGCATGAACCCGGGTCCATTTGGAATGGCGCAAACCGGAATCCCATTCGGTGAAATCTTAGCCGTGCGCGATTGGCTTGGAATTCAGGCGCTCATCCGAAAACCATCCCGGGTCCATCCGAAGCGGCCCATTCAGGGATTTGATTGTCCGCGCAGCGAGATCAGTGGCCAGCGTCTTTGGAAACTTTTTGCCGATCGTTTCGGTAGCGCGAATAATTTCTTCGAATCGCACTTCGTTCTGAACTATTGCCCTCTTGCGTTCATGGAAAGCAGCGGGTGCAATCGCACACCAAACAAACTTCCGTTGTCCGAAAGAACAAAGCTCTTCGCGCGTCTGCGATCGGCACCTGCACGAAGTGGTTGATGCTCTGAAGCCCGAATGGCTGATCGGCATTGGCGATTTTGCCTTTAAACGAGCGAAAGAGGTTTTCCCAAACACTCCGCCGAAAATTGGTCGCATCTTGCATCCGAGCCCGGCCAGTCCCGCTTCAAATGCAAATTGGGCCGGATTGGCGACCGCTGAATTGCAGAAGCTGGGCGTGTGGAGGTAGGATGGTGTGACTCGTTAGGCGACGCGCAAACCTGTCATGTTGAGCGAAGTCGAAACATCTCTCATCGTTAGGGAAGTGTGCAGGATCGCTCGTAACAGTGAGAGATTCTCGACTCCGCTTCGCCGCTCGGAATGACCGGACTATTTTGGCGACGCGTGAATCGCGGCCTGATATTCCGGTTTCTTGTGATACTCGACCAACCGGAATCCCCAACCAATCAAGGTCGACAGATCTTTGGTCGACGCTTTTTTATCGTTGAGGAACTGCTCGATTCGTTTCTTCAGCTCAGGCTGCTGTTCCGTCTCATCGAGAATTTCGAAAATTTCCATCGAGAGCAGCCAGTCGCCGGAATGCTCGGCCTGCTGCGTCTCCCAAATTTCCCCGAGCCGTTCGTAACCAACCTTGCTCTCGCGAATCTTGCGCACTTGCGCATAGAGGTTCTCGAGTTTTTTTCGCTCTGCATTAGATGGAACCTTGATCGTGCGTTCTTTCGGCACGAGCGCGACTTGGTTAAACGCATCCTTATCGGCAGCGCCGTTGAAAACCGAAACAATGCGGTCGCCGACTGCCATGTCGTAAGTACCCCAATCCGGATCGAACAAAACGCGGTCGCCGTATTTCGCGCGACAATTTGAAAACGTCACCACCAGCATCTTTTCATCGCGTCGCAAAATCTTTTCGACTTTGCCTTCAACGACAACGCCGCTCTCGAATTCAAGCTTCGCGGTTTTGCCCTCGCTAATTTCGGTCTGCTTCCAATTCCCGATCGGCGAACCAAAACCTTCCTTGTGATAATCGCGGCCGTGTCCCGGCAATTCTTTGTCCTTGTATGCGAGCGCGCTCGGTCCGGCTGTTCGCAGATAAATCGGTTTCCTGTTCGCGTCGGTGATGACTTCGCTAAAGACGCCGGAAACTTGCAAGCCGCTCGAGTATTCGCATGTCGACGTGTTCTTGCACTCGATCGCCTTGTTAATTCCTTCGAGCCCGCCAACGCGAAACGCCATCTTGTTCGCAAATTCCTCGAGCACGTCGCTCAGATGCTGGAAGTCGCGGCAAACGAAAAGCTGCGGCTGCTTTGTTGTGATATCGAATGCCGTATACGCGGCTTCGATCGAATACGGAATCTTCTTAACATGCGCCTCAAGGCAGCTAACTGATTCGCCAATCGAGGAGAGCAATCCCGCGCCGTAAATCTTCGGTTTCTCCAGCGTCCCAATGAGGCCGTACTCCACTGTCCACCAATGCAGCCGAGACAAGAGCGCCATCTCCGAGGGATCGCCGAGATCTCTCTGGCGATGTTCGACTTCGCGCGTCGCTTCCTCGACCTCTTTTGGATTCGAGTTGGGCAGCTCCTTCAAAATCGAGAGATGTCGAATCGCTTCGTACAATTCGAAATCTTTCTTCGACGACATTGCTCTTGCGCCAACTTCGCCGAAGCGCTGCAAGTAATTGGAATATTCTCGATCGACAATGATCGGTGCGTGGCCGGCTGCTTCATGCACGATGTCCGGCGCCGGCGTGTATTCGATGTGATGAATCTGCCGCATGTCGCATGCGATCACGAGCACCTTGTAGGCTTGGAATTCCATGAACGCGGCCGGCGGAATGAAACCATCCACGGCGACTGCGCCCCAGCCGATCTTGCCCAGGATGTCGTTCATTTCCTGAATGCGTGGAATGCGTTCGAACGAAATGCCGGTTTCGAGTAATCCCTGGAAATAAACTTTGTGCGCGTATTCCTTCAGGAAAAAAATGTTCTGGCGCATGATAAAACGCCAGACCGCGTGATCGACCGGTGTGTAATCGTCGTAGCGCTGATCGACCGCGAATTGCAAAAGATGCTTCGGCGTAGCCGCGACCGCCGCGTTGTTGCTCGGGATTCCACTTTCTGTTTTCATCGCGCCGTTCCTAATTTTATGGCTTAAGCGGCGCACCGGCAAGCGCGATTCCGCAGGTGGATCGGCCTCTCCGAGGACGATGTTAAGAAATGCGGCTTCGCCGCCACAATAACAACGCGCTCGGAGAGCGCGTTCCACCGATGCGTCATCGCAAGTTGGTGCGTCAAAAAGGAGCGGCGGTTTTCTCCACGGCGGATAAATTGCAGCCGCAGCTCCTTGGTTACGAATGCGCGAAATTGAACAACTAACCCTATCGACGCCCGCTGCCAGATATGCGCGAGTCGATCATTCTCGCGCAATCTCGCGAACGCCGCCGGTCCTCTGGCTCAATCTCGTTTGTCTCGACGCTCCGATTGTAGCGCTTACGTGGCAATGGTTCTTCGCCCGAAGCTTTCACGTTTCGTTAGGCAGCGGGTCTCGCCTGGCGCTGTTTCTAACCGCGTGGCTGATTTACCTGGCCGATCGACTTGCGGATACCTGGAAAATATATGGCAATGAACCGCTGTCGCGCCGGCAGCAATTTTGCCGGCGTTATCAAATTGCATTCTTTGTGTCGATTGCTCTGCTGGCCGGCATCGATCTTTGGATCATCGTGCGCATGCTTGACCACGCGACGATTGGAATCGGAACTGTCCTTGGGGCGATTTCCATTCTCTATCTGTCGATAAATTATTGGTTAGGCAAAATCTGGCGTTTTGTGCCGGTAAAGGAAATCTGCATTGGCTCGTTGTTCGCTCTTGGAACTGTCGCCGCGCTCATTCCGCGAATCCATCCATCAACGGAATTTGTCGAAAGTTTTGTCCTTTTCGCCGCCCTTTGTTCGCTCAACTGCATCTCCATCGCCATGTGGGAGCGCGAGCTTGATCGCGCGCAACGCAAAAATTCAATCGCCACGCGCTGGCACGGCACTCGATCGGCTTTCCGCTTGAGCGCAATAATTCTGGCGGGCGTAGCGGTATTGTTCGCAAAGACAGAGCCGGCACTCTTCGGTTGTCTCGCGACGAGCGGCCTCCTGCTCGTTCTTCTCGATTGGGCAGGCGAGGTGATCGCGCGCGACGAACGCACGGCGCTGGCGGACCTGGTTCTGCTCACGCCCTTGTTGCTCCTGCCGTTCATGATTGCGTGAGCTTCGACTCCATCGCGCCGTTTTATCGCTGGCTCGAAACCATTGCGTTTGGAAACAGTCTGCAAAACGCGCGCATCGCTTTTCTCGATCAAATCGGCGCGCCCAAGCGCGTTTTGATTGTGGGTGAGGGGAACGGGCGCTTTCTTGATGCGCTGCTGCAAAAATATCCCGCGCTGAAGATCGATTGCGTCGATGCCAGCGCGCGAATGTTGCGTCTGGCGTCGAAGGTTGCGCGGGACAATTCCGCGCAGGTCCAGTTTCTGCAAAAGGATGTGCTGACCTCGTCGCCCGAAGTAAACGCATACGATCTGATCGTCACACATTTCTTTCTCGATTGTTTTAATGAAAGCGAGTTGGCAAAGGTCGTCGCGGAGCTGTCGAAAGCAGCCACGCAAAATGCCATCTGGCTGCTCGCGGACTTTTCAATTCCGTCTGGCGCGTTGCGGAAAACGCACGCGCAAATTTGGCTCTGGGCCATGCATCGATTCTTTCGAGCAGTGGCTGGAATCAGCGCGCGAGAACTTATCGATCCATCGCCGTTTCTCGAAGCGCGCGGATTTAGCCGGCTCAAGCAAAAACAATGGCGAGCGGGACTGTTGAAATCCGAATTGTGGGAGCGGTCCTTGCCGCGAGAATAATTGAAATCGGGACACTGAGGTCCCTCCCACATTTTGCAGATTGTCGTGCTAATAAATTCCGACGACGTCGCCTACGGTGACCAGATCTTTGATTTTTGCCGCGTCCCAGTTCGCCGTACGAATGCAACCGTGACTGCCGGCGCGGCCAATCGTCTCCGGGTTATTCGTACCGTGAATACCAATGCCCGGTTTGTTCAAACCCATCCAGAGAATGCCGACCGGATTATTCGGACCGGGCGGAAGATTGAAGTAATCATCCGTGCGCACACCGAAATTCAGCACGCCTTCGTCATGTCGAAACCACGGCAGCGTTGCGATGCCGAGAATTTTCCACATGCCTTTTGGCGCCGGCAGTTTCGTCGAGCCGGGCGTGATCGGGAATTCGTAAATGAGAGTATTTCCCTCCCGGATTTCCAGCGTGCGCTCGACGGTGTCGATAATGATCCGGCGATTCGCAAACGCAGGATTTGGTGGAACAAAACCTTCCTTTAATTTTTCGATCTCGAATGGAATCACATTCGGCACTGTGACCGTGTCTCCCGGTTTCAATTTTTCCATGTCTTTTCCGGGATTCAGCTTTTGCACGTATTCTTCCGCGGCGTGAAATCGCTCCGCGACAAACTCCAGGAGCGATCCGTAGAGTAAGGCCTTTAGCTTGGCTTGTTCCGACGGTTTTGATGGCGAAGGGCCGACAAACTTCTCATCTTCGGGCTTGATCGTGTAAGTCGTAAACGGCTGCGGCACTTCCGCGAGAAAACTGTCGACCGCGCCTGTTGGCGGAATGCCATGGGCGATTTTGTAAGCGACGAGCGCCTTGCGAAAAAACTCGCCCATCTTCCCGTCGATTTTTCCCGGCCCAAAATTGTTGTTGTCCAAAAAAATCTGTAGTCGCGTACTCGTTTCCTCATCGTAGTTCGGCAGCGCAATCAGTGGTTTCGGTTTGCGCTTCGGGACGGGTTTAGGGGTAACCGGCGGAATCGGAGTTGGAGCTGGCGGCGCAATCTGCGGCCTCCACACTCCACGCGAGGAATAAACTTAAAAAAGGAGCGGCCAGCAGTTTCACGGACGAAAGTTATCGCAGGAGAACCTGCGTGGCGCAAATCGCGACAATGCGAATTCGGATTTGGTTTGCTCCGACCAGGATCATTGCTGATAGTGGTGCGCCGTATGTTCCGAGTTTCCCCTATCATTCTTACTTTCGTCCATTGCGCGGCTCGCGATAAGTCCAATCCCAAGCACAGTCTGAGGAGAAATCGGCGGAGTTCGACAAATACGTCGTGTCGCGTGTTGCACCGGAATATTCTCGCGACGCACGAATGCATCGCCTTGAAGGTGCAGGAATCTTCCAATTATCCATTGATCAAGAAACGGGCCATGTTACCAATGTCACGACGGTAAAAACCACCGGCTGGGCTCTCCTTGAGCGCCGGCCACTATTATCGCATTTCGGAAGTGGCGATTTGTTCCGCACACGCTGGGCAAAGTGCAAAATCCGCGGAAAGAATTTTAGTTTGATAGGCCAGCAAGCCGATCAATTAAAAACTGCACGTCGCAACGCCATCGATGTCCCCGGCTCCGACTTATCCGGTTCAGGCTTGGGCGTTATGGCGTAGCGGAAGATGAGTCATTGGGACATTCGAAACGACTCGTCGTCAATTATGAAACTGGTGTCGTGCAGGATGTAAGATTGCTCGAAACAACCGGCGACGGACGGCTCGACAAAGCGGCCATCACCACTTTTCGCAAGTGGCGCTTACCGACGTTGGGAACAGCGAGAAATTTTTTGAAAGCATGATGTGTTGGTGGCCTAACCCATTTCGTGAAAGTTGGGTGCAGGCTCGTCGGCTAGCATTTTTCGTTTTTTTTCATCCTCCTGTTCGCGAGCATCATCAACGCAGGCGTTTGAGTCGTCATTGGCGGCGCCGAAGGAGCGTGATTTTCTCGACGCTCATGAACCACGGAGCACGGGGCAAAAGATTTTGGACGATGCTGCGTTATCGGCGTTCCGTCGATGGCGATTCAAGCCGAAAACAGTATTCCGCGCCGTGCGTATTCCGATCACATTCGTCTTGGAAGGACAATTTCTCCGGTATATTAGCGTTCCATCGAAACTTTTAACGATTGAGGCCCGCTGGAAACATGGACGCGATCGGGTTCGGCATTAAGAGCGGCGATTAGTTTTTTTGATCAGGCGCGTTTTGACGGGGCCGGCTTTGCGCGCTTGCCGCTTGTCTGTCCTGGTTCTTTAGGGAAATCGGGTTGCTACGAAAGTTCTTCGCCGGTTTCGCGTATCAATAGTAAATCGTTCGATGTCCGATGTTGTGCGTTAGGCGCTGTGGTTTCTCTTTTCCGCGGTCATCCCGAGCGAATGCGAGGGACCTCTCGATTTAACGTGCGTCTTGTTGTTTGCGAGGTCGTTCGCTTCGCTCAGGATGACACCGAAGAAGAGGTCTTCACCCAGCAGCGCAGCACTTCCGCTACGCTCCATGCTTGCGCGATACAGCCGCCACCCATGTGCGGCGCGCGCGCATCGAATACTTCGCCAATTGTGCCGAATCCTTCATCGCTCAAATGCACGGGAAAGACCTCGAGAAATTTGCGCGCGCCTTTTTTGTCATCGCGATGAAGCTTTAGCCAGGCGTCGATAAACGGACCGATCAGCCAGGCCCAAACTGTGCCTTGATGATAAGCGCCATCGCGCGATCGCAGATCGCCGCCATAAATCGGTTTGTATTCCGGATCGTCAGGCGCAAGCGATCGCAATCCGACCGGTGTGACCAATTTCTTTTGCGCCACATCGATGACTGAAGCCCAATGTTTCTCGTCGAGAATCGGGTGCTCCAGTGAAATGGCGAAAAGCTGATTCGGACGACACGATCGGTCGTAGGTTTCCTTTTCGCCGTTGCAATCGACGACGTCGTAAAGATAACCTCCCTCGGCAAACCAGAAAGCGGTTATTGAACGCATTTCGGGCGAGCGCCGCGTGTTTGTCATAACGTTCCGCCGCGTTCGCATCGCTCGCTCGCAGCCAATCCGCGAGCAGACGCAGTGCGTTGTACCAAAGCGCATTGATTTCGACCGCCTTTCCACGACGCGGCGTGACAACCCAATCGCCCATCTTCGCATCCATCCACGTGAGTTGATAACCGTCCTGACCCTGCACGAGCAGGCCGTCAGTAGTATCGACGTGAATGTTGAATTTTGTTCCGCGCAGATGGTGTTCGACAATGTCGATCAACGTCGGCAGCAAGAGTTTCAACGTGATGTGATCGTCTGCGCACTTAAGATAACGATCCAGCGCATGGAAAAACCAAAGCGTCGCATCCGCGGTGTTATACAGGCCTTCTGTCTTACCATCGGGAAACATGTTGGGGATTAAGCCGTCGCGCATGTAGCGGGCGAAAGTGCGCAGGATGTAGCCGGCCTCTAGAAATCGGCCCGTCATCAAAGTCAGGCCTTCCAGGCTAATCATGGTGTCGCGTCCCCAATCCGTGAACCAATGATATCCGGCGATGACGGTGCGAACTTCATCACCGGCCGCGTGCGCACGCGTCTCCTCCTGCGCGCGACCTGCCGGAGAAATGACGAATTGATCGGCCGCGAAAACCAGTTCGGCTGGAAAACCTTCTTTCGCTTCCGGAAGCGCTCCTTTGAGCAAGCGAACGCGCCGTTGCTGTTCGGCGGCGAGCGCCTCCTCCGGCGACAAGACCTCAATGATTTCCCAGCGTTCGGTCGAGGCGACGATAGTAGCGCAATCCGTCTTCCGCAGGTCGACATGAAAGAAGCCGGGACTCCAGAGATTTCCTTCAAAGGGATAACCACGGCTTTGCTCACTTCGATAAAGAACCTGGTGAATGTTCGACGGCGAAATGGTGAACGCTGTCTCAGAATCGAACAACCGCATGCGCAGCGAAGGAACTCGTCTTTGGTTCGTGGAAATTTCGTAATGACCTTCATCCACAGTGATCTTGTAAGGCGCGGTCAAACCTTTGTTCACATCGGTTTCGTGATGGCGAAAATGAAACGCCGGTCGCAACTCCAACCGCGGCCGCTTATCTCCTTCCACGATCCGATAGCTGATTTGCACGGTGTTTTGCAGGTGTGGCATCAGCACCCGTTTTTCGATGACGAGGTCGCGCACGCGATAAGTCCAGATCGGTAATCCATCTTCGAGCCGGAACTCGGTCAGGTAGTCGGCGCTGTGCAAATCGAGTTGGCCGCCGGCACGCTCCTCCGCGCCTAACGAGACGACATCCTCCTCGCCAAAATGCAGAAATTCCGAAACATGACTCCACATCACGAAGCGACCGAGCGGAGCGGGCAGGGCGGCGATAAGCAGCCCGTGGTAGCGCCGCGTAATTGCACCCGAGATTGTTCCGGAAGCGTAACCGCCCAGCCCATTAGTCACGAGCCATTCGAGGTCGAGGAGATTTTCGCGCGGTTGATTTTCGCGCTCCCATTTCAGCGAGCGAACGACTCTCGGTTTGTACGACACCAACTCGGTTAACGGGTCGGTCATCGTCAGGCAGGCGAGCGCTGGTTTCTTTTTGAAGGCGGACGGGATGGCCCCTTTTGGGGAATGGGATGAAGCACAACCGTCGCTTCGCCCGGCAGCAGCCAGGCCTCATGATCCGAGGCTACGCGCACGGGCCCGGGGCCGCCATAGCGAAGCGATTCGCTTGTCCAAAGTGTCTTCCATTGACATCCAAGCGGAGGCGCGAGCAAGGGCTCGGAAACCGGTGTGAGCCGATGACTTCTCCCGAAGTTTACGATAAGCAGACGATCGTCGGCATGGGTTCCAAAAAATCGCAGGACAAAACTGTCGTCGCTCAGGACTGCGCCGTCGATCGCAGCCAGGCGCTGTTCCTTAAAGCGCTCGTCTTCGCATCGCAGACGGAGCAAATCTTTGTGCAGATCGTAAATTTCCTTGAATTTTTCGCGTTCGGAAAAATCGAGTTTGCAGCTGGCGAAAACTTTTGGGTCCGATGGTTCGGGAAGTTGTTCCTGCACTTCCTCGCTCGCCATGGAGGGAAACTGAGCGAGAAACTGGAAGCGACCCTTCCGGATGGCGCTGCGCAAATTTTCCGACACGTCGCTGAAGTAAACGAATCGACTGGATGCGCCGAACTCCTCGCCTTGAAAAAGCAGTGGCGTCCAGGGCCCCAGCAACAAGAGCGCCGTCATGGCGCGATATTTTCCAGGCGACGTTTGGAAGCGCACGCGGTCGCCTTCGACTGTATTCGCCACTTGATCGTGGTTTTCAATGAAAGCCACGAAGGCGGACGGACCAACATCCAGAGATGGAGTTCCACGCGGCGCATCCTGCCAGTGGTAGGGCTGGCCTTGGTAGAGATATCCATATTTCGCCGATGAAACGAACTCCTGCGGTGAGCCTTTATAATCGGTGTAATACGCTTCGTTCCGATCAGTCAGAACGACGAGCGCGCTGTGGTGCCAGTCATCATTCCAGACCGCGTCGAGATCGTCGCCATGTTCGCTCCGAGGACGAAGAAGCTTTGCCTCCTCTTCCTCATTTTCCGCCACCAGGACGATCGAACGCTTGCCGGCAGCTTTGCGCGCCGCGCGTCCGACCGCTCCAATGATATACTCATCGGAATCGTCGATAACGGTCTGCGTCGCGTCGAAGCGGAAACCGTCAAAATGATATTCCTCGATCCAGTAGCGGCCATTGGTGATATAAAATTCGCGCACCGGTCCGGAGTTCGGTCCGTCGAAATTAATCGCGTCGCCCCAATCGTTTTCATGACGTTTAGTCATGTAATCATCGGAAAAGATCGAGAGGTAGTTTCCTTCCGGACCAAAGTGGTTGTAAACGACATCGAGAATTACACCCAAGCCTAACGAGTGCGCCCGATCGACAAAGCGCCGCAAATCGTCCGGCGTTCCGTAGAGATGCGTCGGAGCAAAAAGATTCACGCCGTCGTAACCCCAGCCGAACGGACCGGCAAAATCGGCAACCGGCATCATCTCGATCGTGCGAATTCCAATCTTTGCCAGCTCCGGTAATTGTTCGGCCGCCGCCGCCCAGGTTCCTTCCGGCGTAAAAGTGCCGATGTGCATCTCGTAGAAAATCTGTCCAGCAAGTGTGATTCCTTTCCACGCACGATCGCTCCATCTGAACGTTGCCGGATCGACCACGGCCGAAGGGCCGTGCGGCCCCGCAGGCTGAAATCGTGACGCCGGATCCGGGTAACTCTTTTCGTTCTGGTCCACGCGAAATCTGTAAAGACATCCCGCGCCTGCTTGCGCAATTCCCGAAAAGTATCCGCCCTTTTCCTTCTCCAACGAAAAAAATGTCGGAGGGGTGTCAGCGTCCTGACCTCTTTTTTCCTCCAACACCACATCCAGGCTCTGCGCCTTCGGCGCCCAGACACGAAAATGCGTTTCGGTCTTGCTGATTAATTCCGCGCCGATTGGATAGCGGCGTTTGTAACTCGATTTCTTCATCGAAGCTTTTCGCCGAGCGGACTTGCCTCGGTTGTGCTTTTTCGTGATTTCGCTTTTCGCGTTTCCCATCCAAGTCTACCCTCGTGGCGCATGTCGATCGTGCAACCTGCCGAAGCGAATTCGCGAGAAGGTCGGAAAGTTGTTGTCGTCAATCATCCACTCGCAGCCGCGAAACTCAGCGTGTTACGGGCGAAAACAACTTCATCGGCCGAGTTTCGCCGTAACCTGAATGAAGTCTCCATCATTCTTGCCTTGGAAGCAGCAGAAACGTGGCCGACCGAAGAACTGAAAACCGAAACGCCGCTTGCCACCTGTTCCGGTGTTCGCCTGTCACAGAAAATCACTCTTGTCCCGATCTTGCGAGCGGGTTTGGGAATGGCCGAGGGAATTTTGCAGATGCTGCCGCAAGCGAGCGTTGGACATCTTGGGATTTATCGGGACGAGAAAACTTTGCGCCCAGTGAGTTATTATCGGCGGTTGCCGGAGAATATCAGTGAGACGCGCGTGCTCTTGCTCGATCCCATGCTCGCGACCGGCTTTAGCGCCTGCGAAGCGGTCGCAATCTTGAAACAACACGGCGTAACTTCGATGCAATTTCTTTGTCTTGTCAGTTGTAATACCGGCATCAAACAACTGCATCAAGATCATCCGGAAGTGGAAATCACCACCGCTGCGATCGACCCGGAGTTAAACGACTTCGGCTACATCGTTCCCGGTTTGGGCGACGCGGGCGATCGCTACTTCGGGACGGAGTGAAATGTAAAGGCGGTTGTGTCAAGCCCCAGGCAGAAGCGACTGGCGTCTACCCCAGGGCCGGTTCAAAGGGAAACGCCCAAGAGGAAACATCCAGTGTCGAACGCCGGCGCACGTAGAGCATTTTGGTTTCCGAAGTGGTGTCGACAGCCTGTATAGCGAAAGCGTAATAAAAACCTTGACTCGGAAGTCGTAATTCCTTCAAGATCGAGTTCCTCTTCAACCCTAACTCTATGAAAAAGACAACCCTACTTAAAATTGATCCAAGCTCCGTTCAGGTTCGTCTCGGTATGTGTGCAGCGGCACTTGCCGGCACGGCTGCAGCGGTTCCGTCTGCTCAAGCCACCATTGTTACATTTAGTACGCCGATCGTAATACCGAATGACTTTACCGGCACGTACATCAACTTGGCGACTGGTGCGAACGATCCTGGTCAACCGGCGGGATGGAATTTTAATCCTTATAACGGCGGTAACCTCTCCTTTTACTGGTCAGGCGCTGGGCTCAGTCAAAACATGGGCGTTTCCACCGGCTCTGGCTCGTCCGTCTATGCGGACTTGGCGCTCGGCACGGTGATTAATGCGTCCTCGAATTTCACCGCCGCCACTGCTGGCACTGACCCGAATTATTTAACAACGGGTATCCACATTCTTGGCTTTGAGTTTGTCAATTCAAACACGTCTGCCGTAAACTTCGGTTATGCCTTTATTCAAACCACAGCGAGCACCGGCTTTCCAACCACAATCCTGAGCTGGAGCTATGAGGATACTGGCGCCGCGATCACCGTCGTTCCCGAGCCTTCGACGACGGCGCTCCTGGCCGTCTCGGCGCTCGTGGCCGGAGCACTCGGAGTGCGCGCATGGCGTCGGCAGCGCGCTGCGGCTTAATTGAGTTAACGGTTCGTTTGTTCTAATCTTCCGCGCTCGCGTCAATTTTTGGCGCGAGCGCGGTTTGTTTTTGGTTAGCTTGCTGGACGCAGGAGTGTCGCGCGATTGCAGTGTGCAGATTGCGCGTTCCGTTGCGGATTTCAAATGGCTGAAGCATTAGCGAAGAAACTTCTACTTGTCGGCTGGGATGCGGCGGATTGGGAGTTGATTCATCCGCTGCTCGACGCGGGGCGAATGCCCAATCTCAAACGCGTGGTGGAGAGCGGCGTGATGGGAAATTTGATGACTCTTCAGCCGATCCTCTCGCCGATCCTCTGGACTTCCATTGCAACCGGCAAACGCGCTTACCACCATGGGATCACGGGATTTGTCGAGCCGACACCGGACGGCGCCGCGTTGCGACCGATCTCGAGCAGCACGCGGAAATGCAAAGCGCTCTGGAATATTTTATCTCAGGCAGGCAAGCGTTGTCATGCTGTCGGTTGGTATGCCAGTCATCCGGCGGAAATCATTAATGGCATCTACGTCTCTCAAGAATTTCCCATAGCGCCTGCATCCGCGACGCCAGATAAGTGGCCGCCGCAACCGAACAGCGTGCAACCGTTGGAACTTGCCGAGTCGCTCGCTGATCTACGCCTTCATCCGCGCGAAATCACTGGTCAAACGCTGCTGCAGTTCATTCCAGCGGCCGGCCGGTTGGATCAACGCGACGCGGAAGTTCGACGGTTACTTCAAGTTTTCGCGAAACGTCTTGCCGAATGCATCTCGCTGCACGCAATCGCGACAGCAGTGATGGAAGAGCCGTGGGATTTTTGCACAGCGTATTACGAAGCGATTGATAACATCGGCCACGATTTCATGCCGTTTCATCCGCCGCGCATGGAGCATGTGCGGCCCGATCTTTTCGAAGTCTTTCAGGGAGTGATGGGCGCGATCTACGAGTTGCACGATCAGATGCTTGGACGTCTCATCGAGCTCGCCGGAGCTGACGCGCACGTGATGGTGGTGTCCGATCACGGATTCCTAAACGATGCGCGCCGTCCGGTGGGCGACGTCGATCCCGCAAACTGGCATCGCAATTTTGGCGTTCTTGCGCTGATGGGACCCGGGATAAAAAAGGACGATATTGTTCATGGCGCGACGCTGCTCGATATCGCGCCGACAATTCTGACGTTATTTGGCCTGCCGGTCGGACAGGACATGGAAGGCAAGGTCCTCGTCACCGCCTTCGAAAAAGCGCCCGAAATTGAGCGAATCGCATCGTGGGAAGAAGTTCACGATTCAAGATTTGACGCCAGACCTGCAAATGCCATTGAGGACGACCCGGAAGCTGCGGCTGCCGCTTTGCACCAACTGGTGGAGCTCGGTTATTTAGAAGCCCCCGGCGAAGACATTCAGCGCGATATCGTCCGCGCGCGCGCGGAACAGAAATTTAATCTCGCGTGCGCGTATGTGGACGGGAAGCAATTTGCGCGTGCCGTCATGCTCGCGGAAGAGTTGGTGAAGGAATCCCCGAAGGAGCCGCGATACATTGCTCTTGCTGGTCAGGCTGCCGTTTCAGCATGCGATACCGCGGCGCTATGCCGAGCGATCGATGCGCTCGAAATAGCAAAGCCCGATGCAAAACAGCTGCCGATGTTCAGAGCGTTTCAGTGTTGGTTAACGGAAGACATTGCTGGCGCTCTGGAGCATTTCCAGGCTGCCGCGGTGAACGAACCGAACGATCCGTGGTTACTTTGCCGGATTGGCCGAGCATATCTGCGCCTGCGCCGCTGGCGGGAAGCAGAAGAAGCTTTCCGCAAGACGATCGAGCTCGATCCCGATAATGCAGAAAGCTACTACGGTCTCAGCGTTGCCCTTCCGCGGCAGGGGCGATTAGAGGAAGGTGTGCAGTGTGGACTTCAGGCCGTATCGTTATTTCACGATTTCCCGATCGCACACTTCCAACTCGGTGCAGTTCTATCCCGGCTCGGATGGTACGAGCGAGCGATGCAAGCATTTGAGATCTGTCTGGCGATGAATCCGGAGTTTGTGCTTGCGCATCGTTATATCTCAAAGATCGCTGCTCGCCTGGGATTTTCCGACATCGCAGCGAAGCATCGCAATATTATAGAGCGGATTTTGGCCGAAGGTGTACCGCAGCCGAGCGTCGATTAGTTCTTAGCTTACCGTCGCGCTAGAGCGCGCGACCTGACCAAGCGAATTCGCGAGAAGGTCGGAAAGTTGTTGTCGCCAATCATCCACTCGCAGCCGCGAAACCCAGCGTGTTACGGGCGAAAAAGTGCCGGAGCCGTACGCGAAACGCGCCGAGATTGCTCTCGGCGCGAAGCTTGATCTGATTAAAGTCGGCAACAACTAAGAGCGCCGACTCGCGCGCAAGGATTAGGCGTGTGTCTTATCTTTCTCGCCTTTGCATTCGGCTTTGAACTTCGCGTATTGCTCCTTGGTCAGGACGCCTTTGGCCTCTTTCATGTAAGCCGCTTCGCTCTCTTTGGAGCAACCGGCTTTATGGTGCTCGGCCATGAGAGCGTCCATCTTAACCTTCTGATCGGCTGTCAGGTCGAGACTGGCCATTGAAACCTCGCAGGCCGCTTTTTCGTTCCCGACTTTCTTTGTGCAGTTGCCGTGTTCGCCCGCAAACATCGTCCCCGCCGCAAAGAGTCCCGCTGCCACTAACGCAATGAATTTAGTCATAGTGCCAACCGTAGACGGTGGTCATGAGGTTGTCGTTCAAAAATACGGAATGTCGAAGTTAGAAATCCAGGCCGGGAAGCGAGTCTGATTGGGACAAATCCGGCTTTTGCATAGACACGGGCAGGGAGAACGCGCTACACGTTTCGCATGAACATGAAACGATTTTTCCTCGCGTTCGTTGTCGCATTCATTTTCATTTTCCTATGGGGCTGGCTTTACAACGGCGTGTTGCTCCGGGATGCGGCCGCGGATGTGCAAAATCTTTTCCGAACGCGCGCTGAAACGATGGCTCTCTTCCACTGGATCGTCATCGGCCAGGCGATTTTGGCCCTGGCGTTTGTCCTCATCTACGCCAGCGGTTTCAGCGGTGGCGGAATCGCGGCCGGGATTCGACTTGGAATTATGCTGGAATTACTGGCAGTCGGCGCGCGCATGATGATCTATGCGGTGCAACCGTTTCCACCAAAGTTGCTCGTGCTTTGGACTGTTGGCGGCTTGATTGAGATGATCGGCACGGGGATAATTGTGGGCGGAATATGTGGCTCGG
>CAWGQU010000025.1:0-40357 GCA_963824795.1 uncultured Verrucomicrobiae bacterium
GCGAGAAGGGCTTCCAAACCCTGACCCTTTTCGGTCTCGACACGCCGTGGAACTTGTTTTCGCGCGACAACAAGACCATGCGGGAACGCGCCGAAAAGAAATTTGTCGAGGGATTGAATGCCTGGCTGGCGGAACCGCTCGAAGATTGCCTCGCCGTCGCGCGTGATGGCAGCTTGTGCATCGAAAGCAAAAGTCCTGTGGACATCGAAGACTCGTTAGGGCTTTATCACGGCAATATCTTCCAGGACGCGCCGTCCTTTCCATTTGCTCAAACGAAAGAACAAGTCGGCACCTGGGGCGTCGAAACCGACTTTGAAAACGTTTTTCTCTGCGGCTCGAGCGCGCAGCGTGGCGGAGCCGTTAGCGGGATTCCCGGCCATAATGCCGCGAGGAAAGTGCTCGATCTGGTTTGAGCTCTTGCGGGCTATTCCCATATCGCTGCCGATAGATTAGACTTGTTGTAGCTTCTGGAAATCGCTAGACGAGACACACTTTTATGAAAAGAAAGATCGCATCCACCATCGGGCCGCTTCGCTGGCTTTTTTGCACACTCCTTTTTACAGCGGCGGTCGTCGCGATGATCGCCACTATCGGACCGGTGGGTGCCGTGAGCGGCATCGCAGGTGCCAATCAAAAAAGCGCAGTCAACAAGATCGCGCCTTGGGTGCTCGCGCATACGGCCAACGGCAGCCAGGCCGAGTTTCTCGTTATTCTGGCCGATCAGACGGACTTGAGCGCCGCGAAGGCCCTCCCGACGAAGAAAGAAAAAGGTCGGTTTGTACGTGATGCCTTGTGGCAGAAAGCGCAAACGACGCAGCAATCTCTCTTGGAAATGCTCCGCGCTCGCGGCGTTCCCTATCGCTCGTTTTACATCGTGAACATGATCTGGGTGAAAGGCGATTACAATCTGGCGCTCGAGCTAGCCGCGCGGCCTGATGTCGCTCGCATCGAAGGAAATCCGGTTATTCGCAACGTGCAGAATCCGCTTCCGGTGACAGAGGTCAGCTCTTCACCGGCGACCATTCAGACCATCGAACCCGGCATCAATTACACGAATGCGCCGCAGGTCTGGGCGCAGGGCTTTACCGGGCAAGGCATCGTCGTGGCCGGCGCGGACACCGGTTATCGGTGGACGCATAATGCTCTCAAGAATCATTATCGCGGCTGGAATGGCGTGACTGCCAGTCACGATTATAACTGGCATGACAGCGTTCACTCTGGCGGCGGAGTCTGCGGCGCAGATTCTCCTGCGCCTTGCGATGATAACGGACACGGATCCCACACCATGGGCACAACGGTGGGCGACGACGGCGCCGGCAATCAGATCGGAATGGCGCCGGGCGCAAAGTGGATCGGTTGCCGGAATATGAATCAGGGTAACGGAACGCCCGCCAGTTATATGGAATGCTTCGAGTTCTTTCTTGCGCCTTATCCTGTAGGCGGCACTCCAGCTCAGGGAGACCCAAGCAAATCGCCCGACATCACTACTAACTCCTGGAGCTGTCCGGCCTCGGAAGGATGTTCGGCGTTGACTCTGCAGGCCGGAGTAGAAGCCCAGCGTGACGCGGGCATTATGATGGTGGTGGCAGCGCAAAATTCCGGTCCTTCATGTTCGACCGTGAACGATCCTCCGGGCCTCTACGAGGCGGCTTACACCGTTGGCGCATTGAACACTGGTACGGATACGATCGCATCCTTCAGTAGTCGCGGACCCATCACAGCCGATGGCAGCAATCGCATGAAACCCGACATCAGCGCGCCGGGTACAAACACGCGATCCGCATCAAATGGCAGCGATACGTCCTACGCCAACCTTAGCGGTACGTCGATGGCGACGCCGCATGTCGCCGGTGCGGTTGCCTTGCTTTGGTCGGAGCGTCCGAGCCTGCGCCACAATATCGCCATGACGAGAGCGGTCCTCGACGATTCCGCCTTTCACATCAATTCCACGGCATGCAGCAGTTCTGGTTCGCCTAACAATACCTACGGTTACGGCCGTCTCGATGTGCTCGCTGCAGTTAACCATTTGCTACTTACCGGCGCGGTGTCGCGAAAAGTTCATGGCGCAACGGAATTCGACATTCCATTGCCGCTCACTGGGGAACCCGGGGTCGAGTGCCGCACGAGCGGAGGAACTCACAAGCTCGTCTTTACTTTCGACAACAACATGATGAGCGCGAACGCAACTGTCACTTCAGGCGTGGGCACCGTTTCCGGCACGCCGGCGGTTTCTGCGAATACAGTAACGGTGAATCTGGTTGGTGTTACGGACGCGCAGAAGATTACCGTCACGCTCAGCGGGGCGACGGACACATTGGCTCAGGTTTTGCCCGACACATCGGTAAGCATGAACGTTCTCGCCGGCGACACGAACGGAAACAAAACTGTGAACGCCACAGATGTTTCACAAACTAAGTTCCAATCTGGGGCCGCAGTAACCGCTGCGAATTTTCGCGAAGATGTAGTCGTTAGCGGCTCAATAAACGCCACCGATGTTAGTTTCGTGAAATCCCACTCGGGATCCAGCGTGCCGTGACTGAATAGCGCGCAAAGTTCCAGCCTGCTGTTTGTCATCCGGCGACGGATCGACCGGCTTTGATTTTGCAACGCATCAAGCAGCGTGCGGTTGGCGCGTTCGCCGAAAGAAAAGCTTGACCGCGTTTGCCTGGGTTGAAGAGAATTCGGTGCCCGAAGGAGTTTTCTTATGTTGGCCGCACCTCTATTACTGAGAAGCGCGGGCGTAATATATCCTCGGGCGGCAAAGGCGCCGGCGGCTTCCGACGTCACGGGTATTCGAAGGACGGGGCAATGGTCACCGAACGGCCATCGCATTCCTTTGCAACCTCAACCACAAAACCAGGATCCTCTAAGGGATCCGCGGAGGCCTCATGAAATACTCAAAGATTCTCAACGCGTTTGTTCTCCTCAGCATCGGCGCACTGGTCGCGCCAGAATCGCAGCGCATTGTTGCCTGCTCCGGTAGTAGCGGCTCGGTTTGCACGGTAACCACTACGACCTGTCTCAAGTCGATGGTGATGGCAAAATCGACCCTTGGCGTGGTGCTGTTGCCGCCGCTGACTCCGGTTGTGTTCAACGTGCCGATTAATCTCTTCCTCATTGCCAACAATCCCGCCCCTGGGTGCGGCCCTTGCACGTCGCCGGTCAGTCCCACTTCGTCGAAAATCGATATCGAATTGGTGTCGCTCTCGCTTCAGAGCATTACCACGGCGACAATCAGCACCGGCGACGCCACAATGATTCTGCCCGTGGCCTCGCCTGCGGGAACCTTTAATGGCTATTCGGTCCCGATCAACGTGCCCGCGGGAACTGCGACTGGGACTTACCAGGCGGTCGCGAAAGCAACGGTAAATTTCTCGGACGGATCGTCGATCACTCAGCGTGGCGCCACCGTGGTTTGTCTGGTCGATCCGGCTCCCGGCAACCCGAGCGTGCCGCGGCTCGATGTCCAACTAATAACCGGCCCATTCCCGCGCATGGCCGGTGGCGACCAGCACGAGGCGATGTACCAAGTCACCAACAACGATCCGACGAACTCCGTAACTCTTACTGCCTTTGCCACTGGCAAGCAGGTTGCATCCCGACCGCAGGGCGCAAGCGAAAATCAAGGTGCTTTTGCCATCGCGAATCCCTTCGGCGACGATTTCCCGATTGCGTTTGATCCGGGTCCCTGCCTTCCGCTGCCCGGCCATCCCTACACTCAACCGGAAATCATGAAACCGATTCCGCCGATACCGGCGGGCACATCGGTGATGATACCAGTGCGCATCCGATCCTACGGCATGTGCGCATCGGGCTCGTGCATCGAAAGCACATTGCGCGTCTCGGGCACCTTTGCCGATAGCTCGCCGGCTTTCGCGTGCGCCGCCATGGCTTTGTATGTCGACACCTCGCAACCGACGACCGCATGTCCACCGCGAACCGATGACTGCAACAACAATGGCATTCCAGACCCCATCGACATCGCCAACGGCACGGCTCAAGATCAAAACTACAACGCTGTAATAGATCAGTGTGAAGAGGGTAATGCCCCGATTATCCCTAATCCCGTTCTAATCAACCCGCCCACGGTCACGGCGGGCCAACCCATCATGGTCATGGTCACTGCTCTTCCTCAATTGGGGATGCCGACGACGCACGTTATCACGAACGTGTTTGCCAATGGAAATCCGCTCAGCAGCGGCGACGGCACTCACTGGCAGGGAACGATTCCGTCCGATTCGCGGCCCGGTCCGCAGACGGTTTACGCGCTGGCCAAAGAGG
The DNA here is from genome assembly GCA_963824795.1 of uncultured Verrucomicrobiae bacterium. GTDB lineage: Bacteria > Verrucomicrobiota > Verrucomicrobiia > Chthoniobacterales > UBA10450 > JBBQFI01. The sequence goes on from CAWGQU010000025.1 coordinate 4,282, forward strand.
ATAACGGCGCCATTGCCACGCACATCGGCGTTTACAATGTCCTGCCGATGCCGCTTGCGCTGACCGCCGCCGTTTCGCGCAAGGTTCATCCGGGGGCCGGAACCTTCGATGTAAATCTCCCGCTTTCCGGGTCGCCTGGCGTCGAATGCCGCAGCAGCAGCGGAAATCACAAGCTCGTTTTCACGTTCAATAATCCGATCGTGAGCGGCAATGCAGCGGTGACCAGCGGCACGGGCAGCGTGTCGGGCGCACCTCTGTTTAGCGGCATCAGCAACACGATGACAGTAAATCTTACCGGAGTTACCGACGTGCAGATGATCACCGTCACGTTGAGCAACGTAATCGACAGTTTCGGTCAGACTCTGGCGAATGCCGCAGTGAGCGCGATCATGCTGGTCGGCGACGTCAGCGGAAACAAAATGGTAAATGCCACAGACGTTTCGCAGACGAAGCTACAATCTGGCGTTGCGGTTAGCGCAGCGAATTTTCGCGAAGACGTAATCGTTAGTGGTTCGATCAATGCTACCGACGTGAGTCAGGTAAAATCTCGATCGGGCTCCAGCGTGCCCTAACGACAGCTATCGATTCGTTACGTTTGCATCCCAATTCTATTTAGCGCTGCGCGGTCGCCACCTGGGGTTTCTCCCTTGCAGGATTGGAATTCTGCAGCCATGCCGTGAGCTGGAGGTTTTCCTTCCAGACATAGGCGCTATCTTTTGTCACTGGCCACCAACATAAGCGGCCCGCGTTGCGCCACGCATCGATGATGTAGCCGCTATTGAAAGGCTGACCGCGAGCAGTCACTACCAGGCAATTGCTTTCCAGCCGCGTGCCCTCCTCCGAAGCGCCCCAGTGCAGATCGAGTGTTTTTAGCGGGATTTCCTTCAGGCGCTTTCCGATATCGTAGGCCCAATGATAACAATAACCGCGTTTCCTCACGCCAATATGAATCAGGAAATTCTGAAAAAACGGCGGGCCTACTACACGATATTCGCGTGCCAGTTCTCGCGATGTGTGATGCGATGTCACCGAAATTTCCTCCGCTTCCTTCGGATCGACGCTGGGTGACAGCGCGATCATCGCCGCGGTAAAGCGCTTGATCGATTTCTCATCTTTCGCCGGTGCCTTATCGGCAAGCGCGAATAACATCGAAATCGAAAACACGAAGCAAAACAATCTTCGCTGTGAATTCAAATGTGTAATCCCTAAGAATAAATGATGGTGCGCGATGCAGGGTTCGAACCTGCGACTTCTTGCGTGTGAAGCAAGCGCTCTACCACTGAGCTAATCGCGCGTTTTGCAGGAGTGATAAGTGACGAGTGACCGTCGAAGAGTCAAGCGACGGCCACGCTTGCTCTGATACCCAGCGCATTCTATTAAGAGACATGTCCGAACATAAAGTCTCTCTTCGTTGGGAACGCGGCGATGCTGCTTTCGAATATCAGAAATATCCGAGGAACCACACTTGGAAATTTGATGGTGGCCACGAGATGACTGCCTCCGCCGCGCCAGCGTATTTGGGCGATCCGAAAAATGTCGATCCGGAAGAAGCGTTCGTTGCCGCGATTTCCAGTTGCCACATGCTTACGTTTCTTGCCGCGGCATGTAAGAAAAAATTTATTCTCGACGAATACAGCGACGAAGCCGTTGGCCACATGGAGAAGAATGCGGAAGGAAAAATGGCGATTACCAAAGTGCAGCTGCACCCGAAATTAAAATTCTCCGGCGACAATCAACCGACGGATAAGGATCTGGACGAGATGCACCACTTCGCCCACGAGAACTGTTTTATAGCGAATTCGGTGAAGACCGAAGTGACAGTCGAGAAATAATCTCGTTTCACATTCTTTTATCCACAGATTCCGCAGATTTTCACAGATTCGAAGAACCCGAGAAGTGGACGAATCTTCCTTCGAAAAATCTGTGTGAATCTGTGAAATCTGTGGACCTTTTGTGTTTGTGATGAGCAGCAAGCCCGATTCGCAGCGCATGGAGAAGATTGTCAGCCTGTGCAAACGGCGCGGATTCATTTTTCAATCGAGCGAAATCTACGGCGGATTGAATGGCGTTTGGGATTACGGACCACTCGGCGTCGAACTGAAAAATAATCTCAAACAATATTGGTGGCGCGTCATGGTGCGTGAACGTGACGACGTCGTTGGCATCGATGGATCGATTCTGACCGGGCGCGCCGTTCTTAAGGCGAGCGGACACGAAGATACTTTCAGCGATCCGATGGTGGATTGTCGTACCTGCAAGGCGCGACTGCGTGCCGATCAGATTCCCGAGAAAAACGGAGTCAAACAATGCCCGAATTGTGGAGGAAAGGATTTAACCGAAGCGCGGCCTTTCAATCTGATGTTTTCGACGCAGATGGGCGCGTCAGCCGATCCGGAATCGATCGCTTATCTGCGACCGGAAACGGCGCAGTCGATTTTCGTGCAATTCAAGAATGTGCTGGATACCTCGCGCAAGAAATTGCCGTTCGGTATCGCGCAGATCGGGAAAGCATTTCGCAACGAAATCAATCCGCGCAATTTCACTTTTCGATCGCGTGAGTTTGAGCAGATGGAGCTGGAATATTTTTGCCGCCCGGAGCAGGGGATGGATTTGCTCGCGTACTGGCTAAAGGAACGATTGCAGTTTTATCAAAACATCGGACTCGCGCGGGAGCATTTGCATGTGCTCGATGTGCCGGAGGCAGAACGCGCCTTCTATTCGAAAGGGACTTTCGACATCGAATACGAATTTCCGTTTGGCAGGCAGGAGCTCGAAGGCGTGGCCTACCGGACCGATTACGATTTGATGCAGCATCAGAAGGCGAGCGGGAAGTCGCTGGAATATTTTGATGAGGAAACGAAACAGAAGTTTGTTCCGCATGTGGTCGAGCCAAGCGCCGGCGTCGACCGCTCCGTGCTCGCACTGATTTGCGAAGCCTACTCCGAAGATGAGGCGCCGGATGACAAAGGAAAAATGGAGACGCGCATCGTGCTCCGTTTTCATCCGCGCATGGCACCGATCAAGTGCGCAATCTTTCCGCTTTTGAAAAACAAGGAACCGCTTGTGGCAAAAGCGCGGGAAATTGTCGCGATGCTGCGGCCGCATATGAATGTTTTCTACGATGAAGGTGGCGCGATTGGGCGCCGGTATCGCCGTCAGGATGAAATTGGAACGCCGTTTGGCGTGACGGTGGATTTTGAGACGCTCGGTGAAAAAGATACGGCGCTCACGGATACAGTAACGTTGCGCGAGCGCGATTCGATGAAGCAAGAGCGCGTAAAGATCTCGGAACTGCGCGATCGATTGCTCGAAGCGATCGTCTAGTTTCGTAGCGGCGGTCTATGACCGTCGCACCATTTTTAGCTCAGGGACTTTCGAGCGACGGTCATAGAACGCGGCTGCGGAAGAGAAGAATAAGAAATGGATCTGGAATCGTTCCGCGAATATTGCCTGGCGAAGAATGGCGCCACTGAAGGAATGCCATTCGGTGAAACAGTTGTCGTATTTAAGGTCGGCGGAAAGATGTTTGCGCTGGCCTCGCTCGATGAAGTGCCGACAACCGTGAATCTAAAGTGCGATCCAGATCTTGCTTTGGAATTACGCGACCGCTACGAGCAGGTGCGTCCCGGTTATCACATGAACAAGAAGCACTGGAACACGATCGACCTGGATAGCGGCGTTCCGAACGCGGAAATGAGAAAGATGATCGATCATTCCTACGATTTGGTGGTGCGCAGTTTGCCAAAGAAGGACCGAGAGCGCTTAGCTCGTTAGGCCAAATTGATTTGCTGTCGCGCCTACCGGGTTACCGGGTGCAGCACTTCTCGCAGTTGGATTTCGCCAAGATCCAATTGCAACGCATCGCGCGCGACTTGGAGAAAAGCATCAGGCTGATCGGTTAACGCGACTTGCAGATTGCCTTTGCTCGTCTCGGGCGCGCGCAGCCCTTTTTCTTCGAGCAAACTTCGAACGGCGATGGCGCAATTTTCCGCGGAATCGACCAGACGAACGCGATCGCCGAGAAAGCGAAGAATCGCCTCACGCAATAAAGGATAATGCGTGCAACCGAGAACCAGCGTGTCGACTTCCTTCTTCACGAGCGGATCGAGATAACGTCTGATCACATGATCGGTGATCTCGTTTTGCAGCCAGCCTTCTTCGATTAGTGGCACGAGAAGGGGACAGGCCAGCGCAGTCGTCTGCACTGCGGAATCGAGCGAACGCAATGCACGCTCATAGGCCCCACTCTTTATCGTCGCTCGCGTGCCGATGACACCGACGTGCTTGTTGCGCGTCGCCGCCACTGCCGCCTCTGCGCCGGGCGAAATCACGCCGAGCACGGGAACGGAGAGTGTTTCTTTCAAACGCGGGAGCGCAAGGGCCGATGCAGTATTGCAGGCAACGACAATCGCTTTGCAATTCTCCTCCAACAACATGGCGGCGATTTCCAGACTGTAACGCTCGACTGTGGCCGCGCTTCTCCCGCCGTAGGGAACGCGCGCGGTGTCGCCGAGATAAAATATCCGTTCGTTAGGCAACAGTCGGTGCAATGCGCTGACGACTGTGAGGCCACCGATCCCGGAATCGAAGACGCCAATTGGTCGGACGTCCGAACTCGACGCAACAGATTTCGACGACTTGGAAGTCGCCGCTGATCGAGCCGGAAGTTGTGCAGGATTCACGCAGCGCAACAATGCAAGGGCATTCGCAAAGCGGCAAGCAGTTGTAGCGGCGCTCGGCGCGAGCGAGCGCTCCACATCAGTTGCAATCGTCTCTGACTCTCGGATGATTCCATCCCAATGGCGGAGCTTCCGAAAAATTATGATCCCGCGAGTGTAGAACAAAAGTGGTACGCGCGCTGGCTGGAGCGCAATGATTTCCGCGCCGATGCGCATTCGAACAAGCCGGCGTTTTCGATTGTCATGCCGCCGCCGAACATCACCGGTGTCCTTACGCTGGGTCACGTTTTGAACAATACGATCCAGGATATCCTCGCGCGTCGGGCTCGCATGACTGGTCACGAGGTTCTCTGGTTGCCGGGGGTCGATCACGCGGGCGTGGCCACGCAAACCGCGGTGGAGAAACATTTGTGGCGGACGGAAAAAAAGACGCGCCACGATCTTGGTCGCGAAGAATTTCTTCGGCGCGTTTTGGAATGGCAGGACAAACATGGCGGCATCATCATCGAGCAACTGAAACGTTTGGGGTGTTCCGCAGACTGGTCGCGGCAACGTTATACTTTCGACGAAGCGTACGTTCGCGCGGTTCAGCAGGTCTTCGTGGATCTTTACAAGGAAGGTCTGATTTATCGCGGCAAGCGAATGATCAACTGGGATCCGGTTGCACTCACGGCTCTGTCCGATGAGGAAGTCATTCCTACGCCTCAGAAAAGCACGCTCTACTATGTGCGCTACGAAATCGTCGACGAACCCGGACGTTTTCTTGAAGTCGCGACGACGCGTCCTGAAACAATCATGGCCGATACCGGTGTGGCCGTTCATCCGACGGACAAACGTTACCGTGATCTCATCGGCAAAAATGCCTGGCGCCCGCTCGCCCGCGAAAAAATTCCGATCGTCGCCGACGAAGCGATCGATCCGAAGTTCGGGACGGGCGTTTTAAAAGTGACGCCGGCGCATGACAAGGTCGACTTCGAGATCGGGGAGCGGCACAAGCTTCCCGTGATCGACGTTCTGCATCCCGATGGTCGCATTAATTGCCCTTCGGTTCCGGAGTTGGATGGGCTCGATCGGTTCGATGCGCGCAAGAAAGCCGCGGAGATGTTAAGAGGGCAGGGGCTGCTCGTGAAAGAGGAGCCGCACGAGAACAATATCGGCTTCAGCGAGCGCGCAGGAGTGCCAATTGAGCCGCGAATTAGCGAGCAATGGTTTTTACGTTATCCAAACACAAACGAAGCTTTGCAGGTTGTTCGCGAGCATCTTATCAAATTCTTTCCACAACACTGGGAGAAGGTTTACGCGCAATGGCTCGAGAACATCCGGGACTGGTGCATCAGCCGCCAGATTTGGTGGGGCCACCGCATTCCGGCCTGGCACGGACCCGACGGAGCCGTTGTTGTGCAGGTCGATTCTCCGGGAGCAGAGTGGTCACAGGATCCTGACACACTCGACACCTGGTTTTCGTCGTGGCTTTGGGCTTATGAAACGATGGACGCGGAGACGCGGAAGAAATTTTATCCGACCAGTGTCCTCGTCACCGCCGCGGACATTATTTTCTTTTGGGTCGCGCGCATGATCGTAGCCGGCTTGCACTTCAAGCCCGGCCAATCGGACCGAATCGAAGACAACATCGCGTTCCACGACGTTTTCTTCACGGGGCTGATTCGTGACAAGCAGGGACGCAAGATGTCGAAGTCGTTAGGCAATTCACCCGATCCACTCGATTTGATCGCGAAGTTCGGCGCCGATGGCTTGCGTTTTGGTCTCATGCGCATCGCCCCGACAGGGCAGGACATCCATTTCGAGGAGAAACAGATCGAGGAAGGCCGCAACTTTGCCACCAAGCTTTGGAACGCCGCACGCTTTCGACAAATGCACGGGCCAAGCGATCCCGCTCCACGTATCGAAAATCTCACGTTATCCGTTTATGCGATAGAAGTCCTCGCGCGTCTGAACGAGACAATTGGTGAAGTTGAAAGTGCCTATCGGCAATACCAATTCAGCAGCATCGCGCAACGCCTCTACGACTTTTTCTGGAACGATTACTGCGACTGGTTCGTCGAGGCTTCGAAGAGCGATATCTTCAGCGATGATGATGCGCGCAAGAAATCCGCGCTCGCCGTGATGGATATTGTTCTTTCATCGGCCTTGCGATTGCTGCATCCGTTCATGCCGTTCATCACGGAGGAGCTTTGGTCATTGCTGGGATTTGGAAAGGAGTCGATCCAATTTGCTGCGCCTCCGCAAGCCGTCGAATTGGACGCGAGTTTTGCAAAAAAAGGAGCGCTCGTTTCCGCGATTTACAAAACCGTGCAGGCAGGCCGCAATCTGCGCGCCGATGCGAAGCTTCCCTCAAATAAGAAAGTGCGTTTCGTTTTGCGAACTCCTAACGACTCCCTGAGCGACGAATTGCCGACAATCGGCCGTTTGCTCAACGCCGAAGAAGTAGCGCTGGATCGCAATTACCAGGCAGAACCCGGTGTTCCAGTCGCGGCCACTGCATTGGGCGAGCTCTTTCTTGTTATCGCGGATACCGACAGGAAAGTGGAAGGCGAGCGACTCGACAAAGAAATCGCGAAAATCGAAAACGAGTTGAAAACAGTGAAAGGGAAACTATCGAATACCGCTTTCACAGAGAAAGCTCCGGCCAACGTGGTCGAAGAACATCGCCGTCGCCAAACCGACTTTACCGAGCGGCTGACGCAACTGCGGCGCGCGCGCGAGGCGCTTGATTAAAAATGATGCGGTGGCTGAGAACCTGCGCGCCGCGAGATTCAAAGAATGCTTTCAGCTCGGGCGTGTAGCACGTGCCGTCGTATTCGCGGTTTAGTTCGAACCAGATGCGGCCGCCCGGCGCGAGGAAACGCGAAATATCGTTGAGAAAAAAATCCCACTCGGGCACACCCCAAAGACCCGGCACTTTGTGATTGTTAAAACAAATCATGTGCGCCGTGATGAGATCGAATTTTTTTCCAAGATCGGGCAGGGGGACAAATTTTTGGATGCGCCAGACCACGCGCTTCACGCCGAGAAGCGCAATCGTTTCGTTGAACATCGGCATATCGTCCAGGTCCAAACCGACGGCATCGTGACCGAGCAGCCCGTTGATATAGAGGAAATATCCGCTGCCCGAACCGATATCGAGCACGCTGCGGCGGCGGCCAAGATCCAGCTCGAGGTCGCGGACCCTTTGTAAATTCGCATCTAACCAAGTACGCAGGTCGAGATATTTCGCGGGAGTATCGCCCGGATTCGCGACGCGGTACCGAGCCTGAATCTTTTCGAATTTTTCGAGGTCGATCGTTTTCATGATCGCATCGGCGTCGAAATTTTCCGACGCGCGTTTTTTCAAAAGCGATCGACGCAGCCGATGACTGGCGCTTTTGAAAGCCGCACCGCTGAAAAGTTTTCCGATTTTGTGGGAGAAGCGCATGAGAAAACGAGCCGGTTGGTAATTCGACAGGATGCCGCTGTCAACACCGGTAGCGTATTCGTGGCTTTGATATAATAATCTCAAAACCAGTTCTTCCTCTTCCGCTTTCTCTGCATCTGCGTTCTCGCTTTGTCCGCTGACAACGGAGAGTAAGGGAGTGAGGCGCCGGAAGAGGAGGATTGCTGGCTAATAAACGATGAACCTTTGGAAAAAATTGCTCTGGATAGCGGTTGGCCTTCTCGGCGCTGGCGCCGTGGCTGTCCTTGCGATGTCGCGCGGCGAGCAGATCAGCGCTCTCTGGATCATCGTCGCAGGATTGTGCGCAATGGCGATCAGCTACCGCTTTTACAGCAAATGGCTTGCGACCAAAGTTCTCGTGCTCAATGACGAACGCGCAACACCAGCCGTCGTCCAGGCCGACGGAAAAGACTTTGTTCCGACGAATCGATGGATGGTATTCGGTCACCACTTCGCGGCCATCGCTGGGCCTGGACCGCTCGTTGGACCAGTTCTGGCAGCGCAGTTCGGTTTCCTGCCCGGAACGCTTTGGATTCTGATCGGCGCTACGCTTGGCGGGGGCGTGCACGATATGATCGTACTTTTCGCCTCCGTCCGTCGCCGCGGGAAAACGCTTGGGCAGATGGTGAAAGAAGAAATCGGCGCCGGTGTCGGTTCGCTCGCGCTCATCAGCGTGCTCGCGATCATGATCATTTTGATGGCTGTGCTGGCGCTCGTCGTCGTCCAGGCGCTCGCGAAAAGTCCGTGGGGCGTATTCACGATCGCGATGACAATTCCCATCGCATTCATCATGGGCATCGGGTTGCGCACGGGAAAAGTAAACGTGACAGCGATCACAATTTTCGGATTAGCGGGCCTGGCGTTCGGCGTGTGGGGCGGACAATTTCTTGCGCATTTCCCCGCGATCGAGAGTTGGTTTCGACATGACGCAAAGTGGATCGCATGGGCGATCATGATTTACGGATTGGCTGCGAGCATCCTGCCGGTCTGGATGCTTCTGACTCCGCGCGATTATCTCAGCACTTTTTTAAAACTCGGAACCGTCGCTGCGCTCGCAGTCGCGGTGATCCTGATTCATCCGACATTGCAAATGCCGGCTCTCACCCGATTCATCGACGGAAGCGGTCTCGTCTTCGCGGGTCCAGTTTTTCCATTCGTTTGCATCACGATCGCGTGCGGCGCGGTCTCAGGTTTTCATTCTCTCATCGCTTCCGGCACGACGCCGAAAATGCTCGCAAGCGAAACGCGTATTCGCGACATCGGTTATGGCGCGATGGTGACGGAGATGATGGTCGCGCTGATGGCAATGGTCGCCGCCTGTGTTCTGCAGCCCGGCCAGTATTTCGCGATTAATACGAAGGGAACGCCCACTGAAGTCGTGGCGAAAGTAAGCGCAGCCGGATTTCCCGTTTCGGAAACTGAAATGCAACAGCTCGCCACGAACCTGGGCGAGAAAACGATGTTCAATCGGGCCGGCGGAGCGCCCACGTTCGCAGTCGGCATGGCTCATATGTTCGCGCGCATTTCGTCGAGTCCGACCGCGCTGGCGCTTTGGTATCACTTCGCCATCATGTTTGAAGCGTTGTTTATTTTAACAACGATCGATGCGGGGACGAGGGTGGGGCGCTTTCTTCTGCAAGACTTGTTAGGCAATTTGTGGCGACCGCTCGGCGATACTCAATCCTGGAGCGCCAATTTCTTCTCCAGTGTTCTGCTTGTCGCAGCCTGGGGCTGGTTTCTTTATCAGGGCGTAATCGATCCGCTCGGCGGCATCAATACGCTTTGGCCGCTCTTCGGCCTCGCGAACCAGTTGCTGTCGGTCATCGCGCTTTGTCTCGGCACGACACTCCTGATCAAGATGCAGAAAGCAAAATACCTTTTCGTGACACTTGTTCCGCTCGCCTTCATGTGCGTGGTCACGTTTTCCGCAGGTTATCTGAAGGTTTTCTCACCGGATCCCAAGATTGGATTCCTGAGTGGCGCCCAAGCACTGCGGCTGAGCGCGGATTCGATGACGGATTTGTCCAAAGCTGCGGATGCAATTCGTCAGGCTTCAGTATGGCGGTTCGATGCCATCGTCGCGCTCGCCTTTCTGGTCCTGGTCTTTCTCATCGTGGCTGGTTGCGCGCACGAATGGTGGCGCTTGCTCCGCGGCACCAAGCGGATTGTCCTGCACGAAAGTGAGTTCGTGCCGGTAAGAGTGGCGCAACCAGTTGGTTCCTAGCCTAACGAGTAATCGACAGCGCGATGGAAGTTCGCTATTTCCGGCGCAGCGGAACAACGATTTGCTCGTCGCGTCGAAGCAGGACAACCTGGCCGTCCTGAATTTCCTTTAGCGTGATCTGGTAGGTTTGGTTGCCCATCTGCAATCCAAACTGCTGACCTTCCTTCATCACTTTGCCATTGATGATGGCGAAACGTTCCGTCTCCCCAATGGTAATGGAGCTGACGAGAAAAACGCTCGCCGGAATCTCGGGACCCGCTGTTTCCGGACCCACTCTCGCGGCTGGTTTCCAGCCAATCGGCCAGAACGGATTCCGATCGTTCGTTTCCATCGTAAAGGTCGATTGATTTTTTTCATCAACCAAAGGCGCATCGGCGGCGCGCAAAGTTTCCCGTCCCAGAATCACAAGAGCGAGCAAAAGAATGAATCTTTTCATCGTTTTACCAAAGTAGTGGCTACCGCCATCGTAATTTGTTGAAACTCCGGTTCGGCCGCACTAGCGCGAATGCTCAGCTTTTTTACGGACACAAGCGGCTCGGTATTTTCGAGTTTGGCTATCGCAGCTCCGAGAGTAGCAAAATCCGTCTCCGGAATATCGATCGTCCAGCCATCATTGATCCAGCCGGACAACTCCGGTTGGCTGAAAGCTTCAGTGGTATCAAGGCGCGCGTTGGCTTTATCGATATTTTGATTGGCAAAAAATGTTTTGATGTGTGGTGGGAACCAGGCAATCGGGGCACCTTCCGGATTGAGTGCTGTAAGCGCAGCGAATCGCTTTGTGGCGGCAGTAGCCTGGCGTTCCAGATTTTGCACCTTCAATAGTTCGGTCTTGGAACTGCCCATTTTGCCCTGCAAATCACTGATTGTAGCGATCATGGAATCGCGGCTCCGATTCAGTGGACCCAGGAAAAAATTAAAATAGACGTAGAGCAAAATGAAAAAACCGATCACGCTCAGAGCCATCTTCTGGATCTGGTCTTTGCTAAATTTCTTTAGATCGATTTTCTTCATGAGCTTTTCTTACGCGGAGGCGCGGGCGTAGCAGCGGACTTTGCCGCGGGCGCACCGAAATTCACGGTCAAAACAAAACGCGCCATCGGCATGTTAGCGCCGGCCACGTTCACGATCGTGTCGAGGTCTTCCAGCGTCTTAAACTCTACTTTCACGTCGCTGTAGCTTTTCCCCAATTGTTCCAGCACGAGTTGCCGCAAATCTTCAGCTGCCGCACGTGGCTCACGGCCTGCCGCCACACCTTCAATCGAGACATGGACGAGTTTGTCGGTGCCGACCTCGCCATCCAGGCTGGTAAGCTGCGTATTAGGTGCAACACAACGCGCCACGCGGTCGAGAAAAGGCGCCCAATAAAATCGATTCGCGATCATTTCATCCAGGACACGCGTCGTGTTGATGGTGTCGTTGAGATTGGCAGCTTTTTTCTGCGCCGCGGTAATTTGTGGTTCGACCTTCGCCCAATCAGCCTGCACGGCGGAAAGGCGGCTTTTTATTTCCAGCGTGCGATACGCATTCCACATGTAAAAGAGGAAGAGTAACGCTCCAATGCCGGCCAGCACCATTGTGCCGATTTTCAGCGGGTCGCGCTGACGCTGCCGATGTTCCAGGATCTCCTCGTGCAGGAGGTTAAGATGCAGCGCCATGGCCCGCTAATTCTTCAAGTATTCGAACGCGGCGCCGCAGGCCACATTGAGCGAAACGAATTCGTTCGGCAAGGCCTGGCGTTTTGCTGCCGGCAACGCCACTTCACACATTTCGAGCGGATCCCAAATCTCGCAGGGGAGCCCGAGTTCATCGCTTAAGGTTTGCAGGATAGCTTCTACGCGCGCGAGGCCGCCCGAGACAAATATGCGATGAATACTTTCCTCTCGCTGGCCTTCAAAAAATCCAATCGAATTGCGTACTTCGATTGCGAGCCGCATTAGCGAATCGCGACAAATTTCGGTCATTCCGGCGTCGCCTTGCGCAACCATCAGCCGCGCCGCATTTGCATCGAGAGCGCCGTCAGCGGTAAGCGCGTCGTTTAGCGCTTTGCCGCCGTAATCGATGCTGCGAACAAGCACGAGTTCCTTTTTGCTGCCGATCAAAACCGTGCTCTGCAAGTGGCCCATATCGAGAAGCAAAAACGCTTCTTTGGCGAAAATTTCGGGATAGGCGAATTCGAAAGCATTGAACGAGCAGACCGGCGCGAGTTGCAGGAGCTCTGCCGACATGCGGGTCTTGGCGACTGCTTCGGAAATTTGTTTCACCGCTGGTCGAAGCATCCCGCCCACGAGGTATTTGGCCTTCGTCGCAACCATGGTCGTTTCCGAATAACCTTGCCCGCCCTCGGGCTCCTTTGCCGGGCCGCTTTCCATTCCATTGGCGGCCACGGGCGCACAATCGAGCACGAAGTCTTTGCACTCCTGGTTTAAGACCGCGAGGCCATTCAGGCGCAAAGCATTGCGCAAGAGATCAACCGGAGTGTGCGGTTGCTCAATGATGCGCAGCAGCGAATCTGGATCAGAAACCGCGAGTGCGCAGCCCTTTGTGCTGCCTCCCAGGTCCTTTACCAGCAGCTTTATTTGCTGCGCAAGTTCGTCGCTGCTGTCAATTGCCTCGGGAACTTCTCGTGAAGCGTAACTGGTCAGAACGAATCGTTCATCGCCCTTTCGTTGCAGCAGGACGCCCTTGAAATTGCGCTTTCCTAAATCGATGCCAATGACAGAATTTCCACGTCGGGCCATGATGCTCCATTCGATGTAGCGGGAAACGTGCCGACGTAGGCGCTTTTTACGGTCAAGCCTTCCTCCACCGACGGTCTGGCAAAGCCAAACCCACGCCGAACTCAGGCGGCTTTTGGTGCGCGATAACCGAAAAATTCGCGCTCTTTGATGATGCGCTTCACTTCCGGCGGAACCATGGCTTCCCAGCCGGGGTCGCCAGATTGCAGCTTTTCCAGCGCGTCCGGCGGAAAAATCCGCAAATATTTCGGGTTAAAATCCGTAATCTCGACGATGAACTTGTTATCGATCAAATAGCGGTAAAGCGACTGCAGATTGGGTGCTACCTGCAGTTTGGTCGCTGTGATAATTTCGCGGGTTTCTTCATCGACCATCGGATAAACAAGCAGTTTCAAGTTGCCTTTAAACATGCGCCCAAGCGCTTCCAATATTCCGCCCTCCAAATTGCGATAATATTTTTCGTCGAAGATTTCCATGAGGCTCGGCACGCCCATGACCAGTCCAACCATCTGGTTTGTATAACGCGCCATGTATCCCGCGAGCCGGTAATATTCGCCAAATTTTGAGATCAAGACCGTGCGACCCAGTGCTCCCAGAATGTCGACGCGTGCAAGAAAATCGGCGTGATTCAATTGGCCTTCGGAAAGAAGATTCTGCAGCGTCATTTCCATCAAGACCACGACATCGGCCTCGGACGTACCTGTTTCGGTCAAGACCTTGCGACGCGCACCATCGAGCATGTCGTTAGTAGCGTACGTGACCGGGCGAAAACTGCCCCGCTCGACCAAGATCGATTTCTTATACAGAACCTCCGCGGGCTGCACCGTCTCACCTTCCGCGGTGAACATGACGGCATCCGTAAGTCCCTGACTAACGAGCTGTAGACTCATCAAGCGATTGTCGACGCCCGCGTAAGTCGGCCCGGAAAACTTAATCATATCCACTTGAAGGCGTCCGGGCGCGAGATTTTCGTGTAGCGATGAAATCAACTTCTCCGGCTGGTGATAATAAAACGCGCCGTAAAGCAGATTCACACCGATCACACCGAGCGCTTCCTGTTGATCGACGTTTTCTTCGTCGAGCATGCGCACGTGAATGATGATCTCGCTCGGTTCGGAACGCGTTTTTGTCTGGAAGCGGACACCGAGCCAGCCGTGTGCTTCGTGATGTTGCTTGAAACTGCGCGCCGCGACCGTGTCGGCAAAAACAAAAAATGTGCGCTCGTCGCCCATCTTTTCGTCCAAGCGCTCGAGCAACAACCTGTATTCGTGGTCGAGCATCGTGTGCAGACGTTTACGACTGACGTAGCGATCGCACGATCCATAAATCGCATCGCTAAAACGCATGTCGTAAGCAGACATCGTCTTGGCCACCGTGCCCGATGCGCCACCGACATGGAAAAACCGACGCGCCACTTCCTGTCCGGCTCCGATCTCGGCAAAGGTGCCGTACTTATCTGTATCGAGATTGATCTGGAACGCCTTCTTATTGGTCCCAATGTCCATCTCGGCATTCATACAAATTCTGTAGCGGCGATTTCTGGTCGTCGCAAACGCTGTGCCCGCGTTGTATCCGCCGCCGAGATTGTAGCTGCCGCCGTCACCGGCGGCAGGTTTGCGGACGGCAAATTCCCTCCTTGTGCCGCTGGCGACAGCGGCAGCTACAACGGCGGCACTTACATCCGCACCAATTCCGCACCCTTGGTCGGAATCCAGCCGCGCAGGTTGTTTGGCAGCGCGGCATAGCTCCAATCACCGCGCGTACTCAGAATTTTGATTTCGCTCCCTGGTGGAAGTGCCAACACACTATTGGCGTTGTCCGCGGTCGCTAAACGCGCGTCAATATTTTTCCCAGTCACGATGGCGAGCGATTGCCCGCGATTTCCATTTTCGACTGTGTAAAGCGCGTAGAGAGCGCCAGCACTAAAAAGGAAAGCTACGATCATCACCAGTGCTTTTGCGGTTGAACGGCGATACGCAAACATGACCAGTGCAAAAATGCCGACCCAAAAACCTATTGCTGCCATCCAGGCATACGAGGCCGAACTTATCGAAAGGAGAAAACGCTCGGGCCATTGCGCAGTCAGCTCCAGGGCGCGCGCCTGATCGCGCACGAGTTGCAAGTTCGCAGTCGCTTCGGCGTGGTGTGGATTGAGTGCGAGCACGCGCTCGTAGTTAAGAATCGCACGTGCCAGATCGCCGCGGCGATAATAAGCATTCGCAAGATTGTAGAACAAAGTCGGATTCCATTCACCGGCACGAACGAGCGCGGCATAACGTTCTCCAGCCTCTTGAAAATGACCGGCTGCGTATTCGCGATTTGCCGCAGCAAAATCGCTCGCCGGATCGGCAAACAATCCGCCTGCGGTCGCCAGGAAAAAAACTGCGGTTAGCCAAACGTATCTCATACGCGCAGATGCTCGATTAATTCCAAGACTTCTCGTTGTTCGTTAGGCGAAACCGTGTGATCGCCATTCGGACCTCCGCTGTAACGCAACTCGTCCTTCTGCTTGAACAAAGTTTCGAGCTGATCGCGCATGGCATCGTCGAGTCGAAAAGCCGTCGCAGCCGTTCCCGCATCCACCGTGTTCGGATTTACATTTTTCGCCAGCGCAGTCTTGAGCTGCACCGCGCGGGCCGCTTCCGCATAATATTCATGGGACGGCGTATCCCCGCGCCGCAAACGTCTTTGCACTTCTGCTGCTTCGTGTTGCAGGTTCGCCCTTCGTTGCGCTTCGCGATCGCTTAGCCGGGATTGCCGCCATTTCCACCCAACCAATCCAAGTAGCGCCACCAGCGGAACGATCTGCGCCAACCAAAATCGCGATTGCGTGTAGATAGGCGCGAATGATTCCGTCGTTCCGGGCCAATTATCGATCTGGTAAAGAATATCCTCGGGTTTTGATTCCGGCTTCGGAGTCGCTGCTTGATTGGAAGCAGCCGCCGCTGCCGCCGGTTTCGATGCGATTGCGCTGCCTTCGATTTTCACCGGAATCGCATCGCTTCGCAGCGTCACATATTTTTCGTCAACCGGGTCGAAAAACGAAAAGACCAGTGGCGGCACGTTTTTCTTTGGCTCGTTAGGCGTGAGGACCGTTTCAAATGTTTTTACACCGCTTAATCCAACATCATCGTCCTGCTTGAAACTCGAAGATGGCGGATACGTGTGCCATCCATGTTCATCCTCCGGCGCCGGCGCGCTCACGCGATCGAAATTGCCACGTCCGGAAATGTTCGCGGTTACCGTAATCGGATCGCCGACCTGCACATTTTTCGGCTTTGCGTCCGCCTGCATCGTGAACGTGCCGATTGCGCCAGAAAATTCGGGCGGCGCGTTCGGCGGGAGCGGCTTCACTTCCAAAGTTACCGGCTTGCTTTCAACATCGATCTCCTGCCTTTCCAGAGAATGGCCAAAAGGATCGGCAAAAAATGGATCGGAGAACGGATCGTCCATGTTGAAAATATCGAAGGGCGAACGACCTCCCGGACTGGATGACCGCGGCACGAGGACCGTTGCCGTCGCTTTAACTGGTCCAATTTCGAATTTGCCTGTCCGCGCCGCGGCGATTGCGGTCTTGAACGTAAAGACATCGTAGTATTGTCCACCGACGTTTTCGCGGCTCTGTGTCGCCTGCGACAGTTTCTGCATCGTAAATCCCTGGCCCGAAACTTCCGGGCCGTCCTTAATGTTCGCTCGCGTGCGCGAGTTGATATAGAGCCGCACTTCTGCCGGAATCAGTTCGCCGACATAAGCGGTGGTTTTTGTAAGAACGAGTTCGGCTGCTACAAGTTTGCGCGCATCGACCGATGCCGCGCCGCGTCCGGGGCGTTGTTGCATCCGCGTCCCAGAATCCGCCACGCTCAATGTCAGCTCAGGCGTGCGCAGCGCATTGCTGCCTGCCTGAATTTTTTGCGGCGGAATTCTGAAGGTGCCGGTCCGTTCCGGCATGACAGTATAACTGTAAACAAAACTGTAACTGAATTGAAAATTACGCCCTTCGATCATCTGCGATTGTCCGGCGTAGCGGATGTCCAGCCCGTCCACGTTGATGACATCCGGCGGCTTCGCACCCGGAGAACCTGTGATCTTAATTTGCAACTGCACCGGACGCCCAAGCACAGTTCGCGAACTCGTCAGCACCGCAGTTACGGATGGTTCCTCCGCGAAAGCTGATGTCGCGAGCAAGGTCGCCCCGAAAATGAATGCCAGATATCTTTTGCGCGTTCTAAACATTGCGATCTACCAGTCGTTATAGACAGGACGCACGGCCTTGCGTTCATCAAGTTGTACGCGCTGCTCCTCATCTTTCATCGATTGCAAGAGACGTTTCGCCTGTTCGGGCGTCATGTCGCCCTCTTTCAACGGCTCTGCTTCGGCAGTCTGTTGCGGTTTTTGATTGTTTTTTTCTTCACCGGTACTTTTGACGTCTCCGGCAAATTTCTTTTCCGGCGAACTAACTGGCGTCGGAGTGGGGGATGCGCCTTCTGCCGACTGATTACCTTCTCCTGGAGTCGGTGATGGTGATTGCGCATTGCCGTTCTCATTCTCACTTGGAGAAGGAGAGGCGCCCTGTTCAGATTTATTTTCTTTTTCCTGCTGACCTTCTCCCGGAGACGGCGAGGGAGATTCGTTTGGGGAAGGCGACGGAGAGGCGCCGTTTTGCGGCTGATTTTGCTTATCTTTTCCCGAATCCTTGTTTTCTCCTTTTGATTGGGACTGATTTTGGTCCTGCTTGTCCTTGTCGCTTTTTCCCTGCTGATCCTTTTGTTGCTGCTGTTTGTCCTTGTTTTGTTGTTGTTGGTTCTGCTGGTCTTTGCCCTTGCCTGATTGCGGCGAAGGTGACGGCGATGGAGTCGGCGTGGGCGTTGGTTGCTGCTGCTTCTTTTTCTTCAGCTCTTCGATTTTCTTCTTAACAAACTCGTAGTTATCTTTTGCCTGCTTGTTCTGCGGCTGAAGTTTGAGTGTTTGATCGTAATGCTGCAGCGCATTCGTCCAATCGGTTAGTTTCTTGTCGTCGCTTTTTTCGCTTTCGCCCCGTTGGTAGAGGGTGTTGCCGAGATTGTAATGACTGCTGCCTTGCAAACCCGAATCCTTCGAAAGCAAAGCCTGGCTAAATGATTCCAATGCCTTCTTGTAATCCTTCATTTTGTAAGCAGCCGCACCGGAATCGAATTGGATCTTATCCGTCGCGCGCGTCTGAGGATGGTCCTGCAACGTCTTCTGAAATGCCGTGTAGGCATCGTTGAATTTTTGCTGCTGATATAAATCGAGACCGGGAGTGCTCGCGTATCCGTTGTGAGCGAGGAATAGAAAAGCGATGATGCCAGCTATTGTTGTCTGTAGCGGCGGTGTATGACCGTCGCTAACTTTCTCGCCGGAAGTGCGACGGTCATAGACCGCCGCTACAGAAGAAGAAGAGCGCGCGCGTCGCTTTCGGTCGCTAATCAACATTGATGCCGCGAGTGCGAGAATCGCCGCGCCTAACGGCCATTCGTAGCGCTCGATCGGTCTGCGGGCCAGACGTGCGTCGATTTCACCCGCCTGCATTTTGCTCAGCCCTTGTTCGATCAACTGCTTCATCGTGCGCGGACCGTTTTCGAGATGGAGATAGAAACCCGCCCGTCTGCCTCCGCCACTTCCCGCAAACGTGTCTCATCCAATCTCGACTTCACAACCTGCCCCTTGCTGTCTTTCACAAATGCGGTCCCGCCATCGTCGCTGCTGATCGGAATGAGTGATCCTTCCTGCGTTCCTACACCGATGGTGAAAATGCGCACACCGCTGTCTGCTGCCGCCTTTGCCGACTTAACCGCGTCGCCGCTCAATTCTTCGCCATCGGTAAAGATAACGAGCGCGCGATTTCCCACGGCACTTTTGCCATAAGTTTGCACCGCCAGGTTGATCGCCGCGGAAATATTCGTTCCGCCTTCCGGAATCGTTTTCGTGTCGAGGTCGTTGATCGAATCAATCGCCGCGCTGTAATCAATTGTCAGCGGTGCCTGCAAAAATGCGCGTCCGGCAAACGCGATCAAACCCACGCGATCGCCCTGCAGTTCATTGACCAAATCTTGCGTCGCGAGTTTTACGCGTTCCAAACGATTCGGCTGAACATCATTCGAAAGCATGCTGCGCGAAGTATCGACCGCAAAAATCAAATCGAGTCCCTTCCGCTTTCTTTCATCGTAGGTGTAACCCCAACGAGGTTGAGCCAGTGCGATCAGCGCGAAACTCAGCGCTGCAAGTATCAGCGCGTATTTCAGCACCCTCGCGAAACGATTCACCGTGCCCGCCAGCTGCGAAAACAATCGTGGCGAAACAAACTCATGCATGCGCAAAGCCGCACGCCGTTCGGCCCGGTAAAAAAGCAAAGCGCAAACCGGGATAAGCAATAATCCCCAAAACCAAATTGGCACCCCGAAACTCATGGCAATTTTTTCCAAATCGTTTGCGACAAGAGAACCTGTCCGATCAGCAATGCGCAGCCAGCCATGATGCACGCCGGGAAAAGATCGCGATACTGCTGATATTTGTTCACCGTCACCGTCGATTTCTCCATCTTGTCGATGTCCCCATAAATCTGTTCGAGCGACTTGGTGTCGGTCGCGCGATAAAACTGCCCATTGGCAATGCGCGCCACTTCGCGCAAGCCGGCGTCGTTGAAAGTCACACGCGCATTTTCGTAGAGCACATTGCCCATCACGTCAGTCACCGGATTTCCAGTTCGTGGATCCATCACCGGATAAGGGGCGATGCCATTGATTCCCGCCCCGATCGCGTAAAGATGAATCCCTAACGCCTTAATCGCTTCTGCGGCGGTATTCGGTGGAATTTTGCCAGCGTTATTTTCTCCGTCCGTCAGTAGAACAATCGCGCGGCTTTTCGAATTCTTGTCGTTCAACCTGTTCGCCGCCGCCGCCATTGCCGAACCGATGGCTGTGCTGTTCTCAACAAGTCCGATCCGCACACGCTCGAGATTCTGCAAAAGCCAATCGTGATCGAGCGTCATCGGGCTCACGACATACGGCCGTCCGCCAAAGGCAATTAACCCAATGCGGTCGTTAGGCCGAGCCTCGATGAACTTGCGCGTCACTTCACGAATCGCATCCAGGCGTGTCGCGCGATCGCCGCCGATCGTGAAATCTTTCGTTAACATCGAACCGGAAACGTCGAGCACGATCATGATATCGATGCCGCTCGCCTGAACCTGGCTCAAACTCTTGCCGAGCTGTGGGCGAGCGAGCGCGACGATGAGCAGAGCCAGACTAAGCAGCATCAACGCACGCAAAATTTTTCCTGCGCGCGAAGTGCTGGCCTTACCAATCCCACGTAGAACCGACGTGGATGAGAAGATGAGCGCAGCCGCTGGCCCCCGCCTGCCTCGCAAATATGCAATCACTGGCACGGCCAGCAGAAGCAGAAGCATCCACGGGCGCGCGAAGGAAAACCCGGTGTCGTGAGAAAACCAATCAGGCAGGTGCAAGCTGACCTCCTTTCACAAAACGAAACGCTTCTTCCAGAAGGAGCTCGCTATCTGCCGTCGTCGCGTCGTAGCGCGCGAACTTGATCAGATCGCAGCGATTCAGAAAATCCGTGAGAAGCGATTTATCGTCTGCGGAAAATTCCGAGCGGCGCGCCAGCGCCGTGAGAAATTCGACCGACGTTTGCCGCGTCAGTGGTAATTGATATTGCTCGGTCACGTAACGCCGCAGAATATCGGAAACGCGAATGCTGAATTGGTAGGGATTTATCCGTTCGATTTCCACGCGCGCCGCTTCCAGACGCTCCAGCGCGAGATCGCGCGGCGAGCGAACAATGGCAGGCGTTCGCATGCGACGCCGGATGAACCACCAAACAATTAATCCGACGATCGTCAGCGCTGCGAATGCCGCCACGAAGACGACCCACGGCGGGACTAACGAGTAATCAACCGGTGGCGCGATGTCGTGAAATTCCTGGGCGAGAAGAACTCTCATAACGCATCATCGAATGGCGAGCCGGCGTTCGCGTTGTTTGAAAAACGAACGAAGCGCCGGCAGATAGGCATCCCCGGTACGCAGCGAAATCGCATCGATGTTGTTGCGTCGCAATGTGCGCTTTAGTTCCGCTTCGTTCTCCTCTGCCAGATCGGCGAATCGTCTTCGCGTCGTTCGATCGGCCGTGTTGATTTCAAGCTGATCCCCCGTCTCCGCATCCTCGAGCGTGATGATGCCGATATTGGGAATCGTCCGCTCGCGTTCGTCTTCTACGTGAATAGCAATGAAATCGTGTCGTCGTCCGCTCACCGACAACGAGCGCGAGAAATCGCCCGTTTGAAAGTCCGAGATGAAAAAGACAACCGAACGACGCGTCACGACTTTGTTTAAATAGTCGAGCGCAAGCGCAGGTGCGGTGCCCCGTCCGGCCGGTTCGAAAAACAGAATCTCGCGGATGATGCGCAGCGTGTGAGAGCGGCCTTTCTTCGGCGGAATAAAAAGTTCGACGCGATCGGTGAAGAGGAGAAGCCCGACTTTGTCGTTATTGCGGATCGCGCTGAAAGCGAGAAGGCAGGCGACTTCTGCCGCGAGCTCACGTTTGGATTGCGAAACGCTTCCAAAACTTCCCGACGCGCTGACATCGACGACGAGAACGACAGTTAGTTCCCGTTCTTCAGTGAATTTTTTTACGTAAGCGGTGCCGAGCCGCGCGGTCACGTTCCAATCAATGGCGCGGATTTCGTCGCCCGGTTGATATTCGCGGACGTCCTCGAAATTCATGCCGCGCCCTTTAAAGACGCTGTGATAATCCCCGGCAAACGCTGTCTGGACCAAACCTTTGGTCTTGATTTCGAGCGCGCGGATCTTCTTCAGAATCTCGGCGGGAGTTTGTTGTGTTTCACTCATTGAAAACAAGAATTCTTAACACGGTCATCCCGAGCGCAAGCGAGGGACCTCGCAAACGTCTTTGTGCATTCGAGAGGTCCTTCGCTTCGCTCAGGATGACAGAGCTATTTTTGCTGCGTCGCTTTATCGCCAATCGAAAACAACTCACGGCACCGGCAGTCCTGCAAAAATCCGTTCGATGATTGTTTCGCTCGTGATCGATTCCGCTTCTGCTTCGTAACTGACAATGATGCGATGCCGCAACACATCGGGTCCGATGCTTTTTACATCCTGCGGCGTGACATAGCCGCGTCCGTTTAAGAACGCATTCGCTCGCGCCGCAAGAGCGAGATAAATCGTGGCGCGTGGCGATGCGCCGTAACGAACGAGACCTTCCAAAGCCAGATTGTAGGTAGCCGGTTCGCGCGTAGCCCACACGACATCGACGATGTAATCCTTCACGCGATCGTCGATGTAAATGCTGTTCACGACCGAGCGCGCGCTGATGATCTGCTGAGGATCGACCACGGGGCTCACAGTCAGGTCAGGTGCAGACGTTGCCATCAAATCGAGAATCTGACGCTCTTCTGCTTTTTCCGGATAACCGACATTCAACTTCAACATGAAGCGATCGAGCTGCGCTTCGGGAAGTTGATAAGTGCCTTCCTGCTCGAGAGGGTTTTGCGTCGCAAGCACGAGGAACGGGTCGGAGAGGGGATACGTCTTTTCACCGATCGTGACCTGACGTTCCTGCATCGCCTCGAGCAAAGCGCTCTGCACTTTGGCCGGCGCGCGATTGATTTCGTCGGCCAGAATTAAATTTGAAAAAAGCGGTCCGAGCTTCGTCGTGAATTCGCCGCTGCGCGGATTGTAAATGAGCGTTCCAATCAAATCCGCCGGCAAAAGATCCGGTGTGAATTGCAGACGCTGGAAGCCGGTCTGGATGGCCGCAGCCATCGTCTTAACCGTTAGCGTTTTCGCGAGGCCCGGCACGCCTTCGAGCAGGATGTGGCCGTTGGCGAGCAATCCGAGTAACAGGCGATCAACCAGATATTTCTGCCCGATAACGACATGCCCGACCTGTTCGCGCAACGCCGGGATCCAGCGACCCAGCTCCTGGACTTGATGCGTGATTTCCTGCGTTGATCTCATAGGTTTTGTGAGACAAAAAACGGGCCGTTGCGTTCGAATAAAGCCAATCGTTTTCCCTCTTTACGCGAGCAGACGATCGAGCGAATCCACGCAAATCTGCGACCATGTTTCCAGCGTATCGCGTCGCGCTTTCAATTCGTCTGCCGAAAGGAATGCCAGATTCGTGATCATTGCCTCCCGTTTTTGCACTTTCGGTTCCACTAATCGGAACACGTGCACGATACCGAGATGGACTTGACCAACTTCTGTCGTGTCATCGTTTAACAGCGCAACGATGCGATCTTCGAACGGCGATTCAATTGTGATTTCTTCATTCACTTCGCGCTCAACGCCGGCGCGATACGCATTTTCATCCCAGGCGAAAAGAGATTCGTCTGCATCATTCATGTGGCCGCCGATTCCGATCGATCCTTTCGAAACGAGACGCTGCTCACCCGCTTTCTTCCCGCGAACGTAATACAGCACTGTGTTGTGATGCGCGATGATCGCATAGGGAATGATCTGCTTGTGCGTCGGGTCATTCTCGGCTTGGGAGCGTGGCAAAAAGAAATTGTTCTTACTGGAGAGAAACGAATCGAGATATCGCTGCGGTTCAAAGTTCAATCCGTGAAAGCTGCCAAGATCGTCGAACAGACTTCGCCTAACGACCAGGACATTTTCGTTGGGTTGACTCATCGAGATGCGCTAAAAGAGACTGTCATTCTGAGCGAAGCGAAGAACCTCGCATAGCTCGCAAATGGATCGAGAGATGTTTCGCTGCGCTCAACATGACAGGCGTTGATGGAGGGCGTCAGCTGATTCTGCCAATTCAAAAAGAAAATGTCAGTCCCAACTGCGGCCCGAGCAGATTCAAACTCGGGTTCGGATCTGTCTGGCCACCGTTAGAGAGGTGTTGATAAAGAATTCCGGCTGTCGCTTTCCAGTGATCGTTCACTTTGTAGGAGACACCGGCCGCCGTCAGAATATTGAATGTAAAATCCTGACCCTGCGCGCCGAAAACCTGCGAATCGCTATCGATGAAACCAGCACCAACACCGCCAGAAACATACGGAATCAATCGCGCCCCTGGCCTGACGAAATTGTAACGCAGACCAACCGAAATACCGAAGTAACGATTTTCCGGTCCGCGAAAAATCGGTTCGGCCATCGCAAGCAGGTAAACCTGGTTGAAACCGCGCAGCCAACCGTCGCTGTGCACAGCTCCCCAGCGCACGCGCCCGGTGACGAATTGCGCGCCAATCTCGTAGCTGTTTGGGTTTCCGATAATGCCGAGCAGATATGCAGATTCCGTTGAGATTTCGAAACGCGGCGCGTCCAAGTCTTCCGTCAACCGCGTCGAAGCAGCTTCGCTTCCCGCGCGCGCTATCCCAACGAAACCCGCGAAGACGAACGCAACGCAAAGCAATTTTTTCATGAAAGCGCGTAGCATATTGCGGCCGGCTCGATTTGCAATTGCCGGGGAGCGCACGCGCCTCGCGTGCCGGTTTCGGCGCCCTCGCCGAAACAATCTTTTGCCTGCCATCGGGAAGAAGTTCCGCGATCGCAGGGTTGAGTTAGGCGGGCACGTCAATCCACTGAGCCAAATCGGTCGGCAGACGGCTCTTCCATGAACCAACGCCTTCAATCTCGATGCACGACGAATGTAGTGCCTGCCTCGGCAGGAGAAGTGCGCGTTCAAGTTCCGGCGTCCAGCCACTCTTAATAAACTCGAGATAGTGGTTTTCATCAGGTCCATAAATCTTGTCGCCTACAATCGCATGTCCGGCCGATGCAAGATGCACACGAATTTGATGCGTTCGTCCGGTTTGCGGAATCGCGCGCACAATGGCGAAACGTTCGCCCGCGCGAGTGAATCGCTCTGCGACGACGAATCGCGTCACGGCCGACGCACCTTGCGGATGAATCGCCTGTTTCAACCAGATCTTCGACGGATCGAATTCGCCCGCGCGCGCGATTGGAGCATCGACAGTTTGCGAATCCCACTCCGGCCAGCCCCAGACAATCGCCAGATATTCTTTTGCGATGCGCTGCTCCTGCATCAACAAACCGAAACGCCGCGCCGCCGCGGAAGTTTTCGCTATGAGCATCAACCCGCTCGTCTCGCGATCGAGGCGATTGATGATCGAGACCTGCCCGCCATTCGCGATTTCAAACGCGAAGAGATTCCGCAGCTCACTCCAGAGTGTGCGCGGACCGTCCGGTTTTGTCGGATGCACCAGCAGAAACGGAGGTTTTTCGACGACCGCATATTCGTCCGTCTCGGCGATGACTGAAAAATCCGGCACCGGCACTCTCGATTTTTCTTTCTCCACAATTACATCCGACATGATCTTGTTCGCGTAAGTATAGAAAGCTCATGCCGATTTACACTTTGTCGCGAACGCAAATTGTTCGAATGCCGCTCATGCAGTGTTGGGACTTTTTCTCCAATCCGCGAAATCTTGAAAAGATCACGCCGTCTTCCCTTCGTTTTCGCATCAAGACAGAATTACCGCCGCAGATTTATCCCGGGCTCATGATTCAATACACGGTCTCGCCGCTATTCGGTCTGCCGCTGAATTGGTTGACTGAAATTGTCCAGGTCGACCAGCCGCGCTACTTCGCCGATGAACAACGCAGTGGACCGTATCGACTTTGGCATCACGAACATTTCTTCCGCGAACTAGGGGATGGACGCGTAGAAGTCCGCGATCTCGTCCATTACGCACCGCCGTTCGGCCCGTTAGGCGCAATCATCAATGCAATCATTATCCGACCGCAGCTCGCGAAGATTTTTGAATTCCGTGCCCGGAAACTGGAAGCGATGGCAACCGGTTAGGTTCGATTCGTTTGCTTGACCTGGCTCGGAAAACCGCTTTACCTAACGCCGCAGCTTCGCCAGGAGGACTCGTTTTGGAACTAAAAGACATCAAGGCCATCATCGATTTGATGAAGAAGAACGATCTCTCGGTCTTCGAAATGGAGAAGGATGGTTTCAGGCTTAAACTGCAGAAAGGCACGACGGAAAAAACCGTCCTCGCGCCGATGGCTGCGTCCATGCCCATACCGGTTGCGGCGCCGGTGGCTCAAACGCCGGTGGCGGCAGCGGCGACTGCTCCCGTCGAGAAAGCCGCCGCAGAAAAGCTTAAAGAAATTACCTCCCCGATGGTGGGAACATTTTATCGTGCGGCTTCGCCCGATTCGCCTCCCTTTGTCGATGTCGGCAGCGAAGTGAATGAAGAAACAGTCGTGTGCATCATCGAGGCGATGAAAGTGATGAACGAAATCAAAGCGGAAGCGAAAGGGATCATCGCTGAACTGGTCGCGGAAAACGGAAAACCGGTTCAATTCGGACAGGCGCTTTTCCGTGTACGATGATGATGTCGCGCTCGCCGCGGCGAGCGTTTGTGTAGCCTGCAAACGAGACGCTTGCGTCACCATTCATGTTTGAAAAAATCCTCATCGCGAATCGTGGCGAGATTGCGCTGCGCGTGATTCGCGCCTGCAAGGAACTCGGCGTCCGCACGCTCGCGGTTTATTCCGACGCTGATGTGGATTCACTTCACGTGCAGTTGGCGGATGAAGCCATTTGCATCGGTGCGGCCGCAAGTTCGGAAAGCTATCTGAAAATCGATCGCATCATGAGTGCGGCGGAAGTGGGCGACGTGGATGCGATTCATCCCGGCTACGGTTTTTTGTCCGAGAACGCGCACTTTGCCGAAGTCTGCGAAAGTTGCCGCATCAAGTTCATCGGCCCGCCGGCCAAAGCGATGCACGCGATGGGCGACAAGAATTCCGCGCGCGAATGCGCGCGCAAAGCCGGCGTTCCCGTGACTCCCGGAAGTGACGGCATTGTCGAAAACGAACAAGAGGCGATGAAGGTCGCGAAAAAAGTCGGCTATCCCGTAATGGTCAAAGCCGTGGCGGGCGGCGGCGGCCGTGGCATGCGCGCGGCCCACAATGACGCGAGTCTGGTGCAGGGATTTCACGCCGCGGGTTCGGAGGCGGAGAAAGCGTTCGGCAACGGCGCCGTTTATATCGAGAAACTAATCGTCAATCCGCATCACATTGAATTTCAAATCGTCGCCGATCAGCACGGACACACCATCCATCTCGGCGAGCGCGATTGTTCCATTCAGCGGCGCAATCAAAAAGTCATTGAGGAATGTCCGTCGCCATTTGTGAAGGCAGCGCTGCGAAAAAAGATGGGCAATGCTGCCGTGCGTCTTGCCCAATCGGTCGGTTATCAGAATGCGGGCACGATCGAGTTTTTAGTCGATGCCGATGGTCGTTTCTACTTCATCGAAATGAACACGCGCATTCAGGTCGAGCACACGATCACGGAGGAAGTTTACGGTTGCGATTTGGTGAAGGAACAAATTCGCATCGCGTCGGGAGACAAACTTTCGCCGCATATTGCACGGGCGCAGCCGCGGCAGCACGCGATCCAATGCCGCATCAACGCGGAGGATCCGGCCGCAAATTTTCAACCTTCACCGGGACGAATTAACTTTTATTATGCGCCCGGCGGACGAGGCGTGCGCGTCGATTCGCATGTTTACACCGGCTACACCGTGCCGCCGTATTACGATTCGTTGATTTCGAAGTTGATCACCGTAGGCGCAACGCGCAATTCAGCGATCGCCCGGATGCGACGCGCTCTCGATGAATATTTTATTTCCGGAATCAAGACGACGGTGCCGTTTCACAACGCGATTCTGCGTAGCGCCGAATTCCGCAACGGCACGTACGACACCGGTTTTGTCGCGCGCGTGATGGCGGCCGATACTTTCGAGCTAAGAGCGCCGCGCATGCATGAGTAATCAAAGGTGGAACGCGCGCTCCGAGCGCGTTGTTGAATGGTTGCGGCTTTGCCGCCATGAATAACATCGCCCTCGGAGAGGACGATCCACCTTCGAAAATGAAGCCTGCCAACTTCGAACAACGGTTGCTCTATGGCATTCTTGATCTGAACTACGTCGACGCGGCTAACGCGCCGTCGGCTGTGAGTGCGATGATCGCGGGGGGCGTCGATATTGTGCAACTGCGCGGGAAGTCGATTGAGATCGCAAAGCTAACAGCGCTCGCAGCCGAATTGCATCCAATCACAGCAAAACACGATGTGCCTCTCATCATCAACGATCATGCTGAGATTGCGCGCTCGGTCCCACTCGATGGAGTGCACGTGGGCCAGGACGATATCTCCATCGCACGAGCGCGAGAAATTGGCGGCCGCGACCTGATCGTCGGCAAATCGACGCACAGTTTCGAGCAGGCCATCGCGGCGGAAAAAGAAGGCGCCGATTATATCGGCTTCGGGCCGCTTTTCGCGACGCCCACCAAACCGGACTACGCGCCGATCGGATTGGCTGATATTCGAAAAGTTCACGACGCCGTTCCCATTCCGATCTTTTGCATCGGCGGAATCAAGTTGAACAATCTCATGCACGTAATCGCCGCGGGAGCCCAGCGCGTCGTAATTGTTTCCGGCTTCTTGCAAAGCAAAAATATTGAGGCATACGCAGAGACGCTGCAAAGCGAGCCCTGCTCGCGCAACGCGGCGTTCTCAAGTAATAAAAGATCTTGCTATGTCCGTTCTCGTCGTTGGTTCCATCGCACTCGATACCGTTAAGACTCCCGTCGAAGAACATGCCGATTTGTTAGGCGGTTCGGCGTCCTACGCGGCACTGGGTGCGAGTTTTTTCACGCCGGTAAAAATGGTTGGCGTAGTCGGTGACGATTTTCCGGAATCCGAATTTCAATTTTGGAAATCGCGTCAGATCGAAACGGAAGGCGTGCAGCGCGTAGCGGGAAAAACATTTCGCTGGTCTGGCGAATACGCATGGGACTTGAACACGCGCGAGACACGCTCGGTCGCGCTAAACGTTTTCGAAAAATTTCAACCCGATTTACCGAAGTCGTATCGCAACAGCGATTTCGTCCTGCTCGCGAACATATCTCCCGAATTGCAATCGCATGTGCTCGATCAAATGGAGAAACCGCGCTTTGTCGTCGCCGACACGATGGATCTCTGGATCGAGATTGCGCGGCCCGCGCTTGATGCGCTGTTGCCGCGGGTCGATCTCCTGATTCTTAACGACAGCGAAGCGCGCGAAATGACGAAAGAGACAAGCCTGATCAAGGCGGGGCGAAAGATTCGCACAGCGGGCCCGCAATACGTCGCCATTAAAAAAGGCGAACACGGTGCATTACTCTTCAGCGAGGATGAGTTCTTCAGTTGTGGCGCCTATCCGTTGGAAGACATCCACGATCCGACTGGGGCAGGGGACACCTTCGCCGGCGGCATGGCCGGCTTTCTCGCTGGCAATGTAAAAGGCGAAGTGAAATTTGCCGATCTGCGACGCGCGATGATTTACGGCAGCGTGCTCGCCAGCTTCAACGTCGAAGCGTTCAGCATGGAACGTTTGCGTAGCCTAACGAAAGAAGAAATCCACGACCGCTACGAAGTTTTTCGCATGATGAGCCAGATCGACGTCGTGGCTTGATGTCTTCAAAGGTGGAACGCGCTCTCCGAGCGCGTTGTTAGGAAATGTTTGCGCCGGCGGCGCACTCTAATAGCATCGAGCTCGGAGATCTCGATCCACCTCGATTGGCCGAGTTCGCTTAGATTTCCTGGTTGCGCCCGCGGGACGATAGCCCCGATATAAAATCACAACGCAAGCATGAGGAAACCCGCAGCCCCATTCGTCTATGACGCCACTACGCGACGATTCTACCATGGCACCAAGGCCGACCTGAAGCCCGGTGACCTGCTTAGCCCCGGCTATTCCTCCAACTACGCCGAGCGCAAGACCCCTTGGATCTACTTCAGCGAGACCCTGCACGCGGCTACCTGGGGAGCGGAGCTGGCGAAGGGCGAAGGACGCGGCCGGATTTACGTAGTCGAACCGACCGGTCCGTTTATGGACGACCCAAACCTGACCGACAAAAAGTTTCCAGGTAATCCGACAAGGTCCTATCGTTCGAAGGAGCCGCTGCGGATCGTGAGCGAACACCTCGATTGGGTAGGACACTCCCCGGAGGAGATTCAGGCAATGAAGAAAGGTACCGCGGGTAGGAAGCCCATCGAAGACTGATCAGCCTTCCACGTCATTGGAAAAGGTGGAACGCGATCTCCGAGCGCGTTGTTGAACAATGTTTGCGCCTGCGGCGCACTAAATAACATCGTCCTCGGAGAGGCCGATCCACCCGCCAGGCGAAAGAAGAAATTCAGGGTCACTACGAAGCCTTTCGCACGATGAGCCAGATCGATGTCGTAACGTAACAAACCAGCTCTGAAAGCGCACGACTCCTTCGCAGCGTTTCAGTTGACATATATCAAACGACATTGCGCTCTCCGACTTAGGATCGAACGCAGTACGCACGACTCGTCGCGCAATTTTCCTAGCGAATGTATTTGAAGGCTAGCCACGCGGGAGCGGCTAGGTCACCGTTATCGTCGCCACGGCGCTTTCCGGCCCATCGCCGAGCGAATTGCGACCGACGACTTTGAATTGGAAAGTCGCGCCCTGGTCGAGCTTCCCGGTGTCGTAGGTGCGTATGATGATGTCCTCAGCGATTTTGGTGAAGTCGAGATCGGCTTGAAGCTTCTGATAAATGTCGAAGCTCGTCGCGTGCGGAGCACGAATACGAGATGGGCGACTTGAACTGGAATCTGCGTGATCTGGCTGATGACGGCCTAGCCAGGCGTGTTGCGCAGGCTCGGTCGGAACGGCATCGAGTTCGGAGTGAAGAGAGCGACAAAAAAGAAATTGAAAGCCGCTACCGAACCGACATAGAATCCCAGCTTCCTTACGAACCTCCAGACAAAAAGTAAAATTAACGGTTACGGCTTCGCTGTGCCGCCACGCTGCTTTTCTACGCATCGTAGTCGCGGCCCGCTTTGGCGATCACTCTACCTCACCATCTTCCGAGAGTCCCAGGTCCTCAGGATAACCTTGGAATGATGAAAGGATGAAACGTCAGAATAAGTGCGTCTCGAAATCTAAAGAAACAAAAATGAAAAAACTAACTAACCCCAACATTAAAGCGCATCTTCTTCGAGGCGTCTCTTACCTGCTTTTACTGTTGACGCTTGCCTGTTTCGTATTCACCGGCAAAGCCAAATCAGCTTTCAACCCCGACAAAGGGTTAGCTCTTTCGCAGTCGGTCCTGCCCGGCAACATGACCGAGCCGGCGACGCAAGACAGAACACTCACGTTCGGCGATCGCGTCGCATACCAGCGAGCGATTGAAGAAGTTTATTGGCAGCATCGCATCTGGCCGAAAGAAAACCGGGGCCCCAAGCCACCGCTGGAAAAGGTAATGTCCCAGGCGGAGATCGAGAAGAAAGTTGAAGATTATCTGCACAACTCGCAGGCGCTGGCAGATTACTGGCAACGGCCGATCACACCCGACCAACTCCAAGGGGAAATGGAGCGGATGTCCCGGCACACGAAGCAGCCGGAAGTGCTGCGCGAATTGTTCAAAGCACTCGGCAACGATTCATTCGTAATCGCAGAATGTCTGGCCAGAGCAACATTAGCCGAGCGATTAACCACAGATGCAAATAGTAAAGGTGGTTCATCCATGGCGCCTGGTAGCGATGCGAAGGCGGCGAACCGCCCGCGGGCGATTAAGGTCAATCGCCCCTGTCTGATGGCGATGACGGAGGCACCTGGTAACGCAGCGAAGTACGTTCTTCCAACAATTTCACAAATTTCCGGCAACAACTCTTGCACCAATGACAGTTGGACTACGATGGGCGCAATGGATGCGGCGGACGGGCGCCACTTCCACACTGCCATCTGGACCGGCAGTGAAATGATCGTCTGGGGTGGTTACGACAGCGGCGTCTTCTTTAATACTGGCGGCAGGTACAATCCCAGCACCGACACTTGGACTCCAACCAGCACGACCAATGCGCCGGCCGCGCGTTATGCTCACACCGCGATCTGGACAGGCAGTGAAATGGTCGTGTGGGGCGGGCGCGACTTCAGCAGCTTAAACAGCGGCGGCAGATACAATCCCGGCAGCAACAGTTGGACTGCGACCAGCACGACCAGTTCGCCGTCCGCGCGCAATTCTCACACCGCAGTGTGGACGGGCAGTGAAATGATCGTCTGGGGCGGCCAGAACGGCAATGGCAACCCTTTGAGCAGTGGCGGCAGATACAATCCGAGCACCGGCACTTGGACTGCTACAAGCACGAGCAATGCGCCGGCCGCGCGCAATCTGCACACAAGCATCTGGACGGGGAGTGAAATGATTGTCTGGGGCGGCGTTGGCAGCAGCGGCCACTTGGACACCGGCGGCAGATACAATCCCAGCACCAACAGTTGGAGTGCGACCAGCACGACCAATGCGCCGGACGCCCGAAATAGTCCTACTGCCGTCTGGAGTGGCAGTGAAATGATCGTCTGGGGCGGCCAGACCAGCACTGCCAACTGGGGAGTGAACACTGGCGGCAGATACAATCCGAGCACCGACAGTTGGACTGCAACCAACACGACCAATGCGCCGGACGCGCGCTACTTCCACACCGCCATCTGGAGTGGCAGTGAAATGATCGTCTGGGGCGGCCAGAGCGGCCTTGTCAATCTGAACACTGGCGGCAGATACAATCCGAGCATCGACAGTTGGACTGCGACCAGCACCACCAATGTGCCCGACGCGCGCTACTACCACACCGTCATCTGGAGTGGCAATGAAATGATCGTCTGGGGCGGCTCTGGCAACAGCGACGGCCTTCGCAGCGGCGGGCGCTATGATCCCTCGACGGATAGCTGGACTCCAACGAACGCGAGTGGCGCGCCCCGCGCTCGATATTACCACAGCGCTATCTGGACGGGCAGTGAAATGATCGTTTGGGGCGGCCTTGGCAACGGCGGCTACTCGAACACTGGCGGCAGATACAATCCAAGCACCGACAGTTGGACTGCGACCAGCACCACCAATGCGCCCGACTCTCGATATTACCACAGCGCCATCTGGACGGGCGGTGAAATGATCGTTTGGGGCGGCGCTGGCACCGGCGGCGTCTTGAACACCGGCGGCAGATACAATCCGAGCACCGACAGTTGGACTGCGACCAGCACGACCAATGCGCCGGAGGCGCGCTGGTTCCACACCGCCATCTGGAGTGGCAGTGAAATGATCGTCTGGGGCGGCTCTGGCAACGGCGTCCTGAACACGGGCGGCAGATACAATCCGAGCACCGACAGTTGGACTGCGATCAGCACGATGGATGCGCCGATGGGCCGCGGGAATCACACTGCCATCTGGACAGGCAGTGAAATGGTCGTCTGGGGCGGCTCTGGCGACAGCGGCGTCATGAACACTGGCGGCAGATACAATCCGAGCACCGACAGTTGGTTCGCGACCAGCACGACCAACTTGCCGGCGGCGCGCTACGACCACACCGCCATCTGGAGTGGCAGTGAAATGATTGTCTGGGGCGGCATAGCCAACGGCAGCAATTTCTTGAATACTGGCGGCAGATACAATCCGGGCACCGACAGTTGGACTGCGACCAGCACAACCAATGCGCCCGGCGCGCGCTATGTGCACACCAGCATCTGGACAGGGAGTGAAATGATTGTCTGGGGCGGCCGGGACAACAGCGGCAACCGTTACAACACCGGCGGCAGATACAATCCCAGCACGGACAGTTGGAGTGCGACCAGCGCGACCAATGCGCCGGACGCGCGCGGCGATCACAACGCGATCTGGACAGGCAGCGAAATGATTGTCTGGGGCGGCTCTGCCGACAGCGGCGCCTTGAACACTGGCGGCAGATACTGCGCCCAACCGCCCGCGCCGATGATTCAGAGCGCCGTTTCGCGAAAGATGCACGGCGCGGCCGGCGATTTCGATGTCAATCTTCCGCTCACCGGCACGCCTGGAATCGAATGCCGCAGCGGTGGCGCTACTAACGATTATAAAATCGTGGTCACGTTCCTCGCTAACGTATCGGTCAGCGGCAATCCACAGGCGCAAGTCACCTCGGGAACAGCGACAATCGGAAGCGGAGGCGTAAGCAATGGAGGCATGGTCATGGTTAGTGGAAACACAGTCACTATTCCGCTGACCAATGTCGCCAATGCTCAGACCATCAATGTTAGGCTTAATGGCGTAAACGGATCGGGTAACATCGACATCCCGATGGGCTTGTTAGTTGGCGACGTAACAGGCAATGCAGCTGTTACCGGAACGGATGTCAGCCAGACCAAATTGCAGTCCGGGAACACAGTCAGTGCCTCAAATTTCCGAGAGGATGTGAATGCGAGCGGTTCAATTAGCGGTTCAGACGTTTCTGCGGTGAAGTTGAAAACTGGAACTGGCCTCCCATAGCGTTTGTCCGTTCGTTAGGCCAATCGTGGCGGATTTTGATTCGAAACGGCTCGGGCGGATCGAGCTCTCCGAAAATGCCAGTCCGGCTCGGACCGATCTTAGTGTGGCGGCGAAGCCGCATTACTTTAACATCGCCCTCGGAGAGGCCGATCCACCTTTGTTTTCGCGCCCGCGAAGATTCAACCTTCTGATCCGAAGTCGGATGCTGTAGTGAAGTGGATCAATGAAATGGCTTCGCATACTCACGGCACTATGTGCGTTCCTCATTGTCAATGTTCACGCACACGGGCCTTGGGTTACCCTGAGCAATTGCACCTACGTCGCCAACGATGCGAACGATGGCGACAGCTTTCACGTTCGTTGCGGCCGGAAGAATTATCTGTTCCGCCTTTACTTTGTCGACGCGCCCGAGACCGATTTGGGATTTCCCGAGCGGGTGGGGGAGCAGGCGAAATATTTTGGCGACACTGCGCCACAAATGCTTCAGGTCGGCGCCGCGGCAAAGGATTTCGTGCGCGCGCAGCTTTCTCATCCCTTCATCGTGCGCACCTGCATGCAGGACGCGCTCGGCCGCAGCAAAATGGAGCGCTTTTACGCCTTCGTCGAAATCGATCATGGCGACCTGGGCGAACGCCTGGTCGCAAACGGCCTGGCCAGGGTTCACGGCACCGGCACGCAACCGCCGGGGATGAGCGGAGCGGAGACGGAATGGCGGAAGCTCGACCAATTGGAGCGCACGGCTAAGGAACAAAAGGTCGGCGCATGGGGCGTGAACGTGGGGCGATTGAACACGCGCGTGGTGAGCAAGGAACAATATTCGGCCGACTCTTTCGATGCGTTCTTTCATCCGGAGCGATCACGCGCGGTGCCGACGGCAGCGCCGGTTTCAGGGGAAACATCGAAGCTTCGCCAGAAAGGAGCAGCGGCGTTGCGCAAGTTCGCCGACAAATTGGATCCGACGAAGAAGCTCGACGCGAACACGGCGACCGAACAGGAGCTGGTGGATTTGCCGGGGATCGGAAAGGTTCTCGCCGCGCGGATTATCGCGGCGCGCCCGTTTCAAAACGCCGATGATCTTCGCCACGTGCACGGCATCGGGGATAAGAAGTACTCGGCCATCCGGCCGTATTTCCAGTGAGGGAGAAAAGCAGGCCGGTGAAGCCTTGATTCGATGTCCCCCGACAGGGGGAGAGCGGCGGTACGTAAAAAGTCGGAGAACTATAAGTTTTTGATCGACTTAACTACTGCGAATGCCTAAAAGGCTCGATCGTTTTGACAGCTTCCAACACGTTTTCGGGAACCAATGGCACTTGGCTCGCCGTCAGGCGATCAATTGCTCTCTTCGTTGCGCTGCTCTTGCTTATCTTGCTGGGCGTCCTCCCGGCCTCGCAGGCGCAGGCGCCGGCTACAGTCGGACAATGGTCGGCTCCGGTAACCTGGCCATATCTGGCGGTGCACGCTCATGTTCTTCCTACCGGCAAGGTGCTGTGGTGGCCTTCATTCGATAACGGGGATAATCCGACGGAATGGGATCCTGCGACAGGCACGAACAGGGCATTGCCCCACCTGGGAGCAAACGTCTTCTGTTCCGGCCATTCCTTCCTGGCTGATGGACAGCTTTTTGTGGCCGGTGGACACATACTCAA
>CAWGQU010000026.1:0-16842 GCA_963824795.1 uncultured Verrucomicrobiae bacterium
GGGTCGGCTTGCCCAACGCGTATACTTATAATTCGTCGAATGGCGTCTGGACGCGGCTGCCTGATATGAATAATGGCCGCTGGTACCCGACGAATACTACCCTGGCCAACGGAGACGTTCTTGTGGTCAGCGGTTGGATTGATACCGGAGTAGGCGTCAATGTCGAGCCTCAGGTATGGCAGACAGCTATCGGCTCCTGGCGAAATCTCACCGCCGCGCATCTAGTATTGCCTTTCTACCCGTTCATGTTTGGTGCGCCCAATGGCAAGGTGTTCTGCGCCGGACCTGCGCGGCTCTCACGGTACTTGAGCGTTTCTGGCACTGGGGCGTGGAGTTCGGTGGGGAATAGTAAGTTCGGCACGCGCAACTGGGGATCAGCCGTCATGTACGATAACGGCAAGATATTGCTCATGGGAGGGACGCCCTGCGATCCTTACTCTAGTTGCTCTACATCGCCGACAGCGAAAGCGGAGATAATCGACCTTAATAGCGGAACTCCTGCCTGGAGCTACACCGCATCGATGGCGGGCGCTCGCAAGCTCCATAACGCGACATTGCTGGCGGACGGGAAAGTGCTGGTGACTGGCGGCAGCAGAGGAAAAGAGGATCCCAATAGTGCATCGACTAATCCCGCTTACACCGCCGAGATGTGGGATCCGGCAACCGGCACCTGGTCTACGATGGCGAGCTTCACGGTTTTCCGAGGCTATCATTCCACTGCACTCTTGCTGCCTGACGGGCGGGTCTTGTCAGCAGGTGGTGAACTTGGGGGGCCGTCCGCAGAAATTTACTCGCCTCCCTACCTGTTTAAAGGCACCCGGCCAACGATTAGCTCTGCCCCGGCAAGCGTTGCCTACGGACAGTCGTTCTTCGTGGGCACACCTGACGCGACGAGTATCTCGAAGATAACGATGATCGCGTTAGGTTCAGTTACCCATGGCTTCAATATGGGTCAGCGGATAGTCCGGCCGACGTTCTCGCAAGGTAGCGGGGGACTGAATGTGACGGCCCCTGCCAGCGGCAATGTTGCGCCACCGGGCTATTACATGCTGTTCATTTTGAATTCCACCGGCGTCCCATCTGTGGCGAAGATGGTTCAAGTCGGTAGCAGTGCTTCTCCAACGCCGACTCCAACTCCGACACCTAGTGCGACACCAACTCCTACTGCCACCCCAAGACCTACCGCGACCCCAACGCCGACACCAACTCCCAACCCAACCCCGACTCCAACTGCAACCCCAACCCCGACACCGATTCCAACACCGACACCACTACCGTCACCGACAGGGACGTTTTATCGCGCGATCAACCTGAACGGTCCGGCGATGGCTATCGATGGCCACAACTGGGAGGCCAATACGTCGACGACAGTCAATTTCAGCACGAATGGCACGGCTTACAGCAATTCCAACGTCGTCTTTAATCCGTCCCTGGATGCTGCCCACGCCACCATGCTGCGCACGTTTCGCGATAACGGTGATCTGCAGTGTAATCTGACCAGCGTGCCTAATGGCACCTATGATGTCTACGTGTGGACTTTTGAGGACGACCACTCTTTAAACGCCACTTTGTCGGTCAATGGGAACGTTGTTTTGCCTAGTTACAACACCGGCTCCACCGGACATTGGGACCGCCTGGGGCCGTACTCAACAACCGTGAGCAATGGGACCATACAGATCGGATACCGATGTAACACCCAAGGCGATACGGGCTTCCTCAGTGGAGTAGAAGTATGGCTCAAGACAGGATCGACTCCAACGCCGACGCCGACCCCCACCGCAACCCCCGCGCCGACCCCAACTCCAACCCCCACGCTTACACCAACGCCAACTCCCAGACCGACTCCAACACCTACTGCGACACCAACCCCAACACCTCTACCGTCACCGACGGAGACGTTTTATCGCGCGATCAACCTGAACGGTTCTGCGATAACTATCGACGGCCACAACTGGGAGGCCAATACGTCGACGACAGTCAATTTCAGCACGAACGGCACGGCTTATAACGATCCCAACGTCGTCTTTAATCCGTCCCTGGATGCTGCCCACGCCGCTATGCTGCGCACGTTTCGCGATAACGGTGATCTGCAGTGTAATCTGACCAGTGTGCCTAATGGCACCTATGATGTCTACGTGTGGACTTTTGAGGACGACCAATCGTTGAACGCCACTTTGTCGATCAATGGAAGCGTTGTTTTGCCTAGTTACAACACCGGCTCCACCGGACACTGGGACCGCCTGGGACCGTACTTAACGACAGTGAGTAATGGGACCATACAGATCGAATACCGGTGTAATACCCACGGCGATACAGGCTTTCTTAGTGGAGTAGAAGTATGGCTCAAGACAGGATCGACCATCACCCCATGAGACGGATGTTCATATCAACAGGTCAGTCCCATCTACATGTCATACTGGTTTTGGCATTTTCGGTGTTACTGGCGGAAATCCTGTCGGTGCAAAATTCGTTAGCACAAACCGCTAGCTACACCGTTGTAGAGATTACTCCCGCTGGTGAAATACCCACTCGACTCAACAATCTCGGTGACGTTGTCGGAAGAGGGGGAGGTTCTGGCCAGGCCCAAGCCATGTCCTGGACTCACGGTAACATGCAAGCGAAGCATTTGGGTGCTTTGCTCGCGGGCGATTACAGTTCCGCCTCGGCGATCAATGATGCGGGAGAAATAACTGGATTCTCAAATACCGCCACGTCAGTTGTCCCATTCGTTTGGAGCCAAAAAGGTGGCTGGCAACAGATTCCTTTGCTTGCAGGCGATAACGGCGGCCAGGGATTGGCCATCAATAAATCCGGCGACGTCGTCGGATATTCGTCCGGTGTAAATGGAACCAGAGCGTTTCGGTGGACGCGAACGGGAGGCATTTGCAAGCTTGGTTCTCTGCCGGGAGGCAATTACAGTCGAGCTTGCGCCATTAACGACTCAGCTCAGGTCGTCGGCACGTCTGACGGCCCGGCTGGCAGGCGAGCGGTCTTATGGACGAGCGATGGACAAGTCCGCGACCTGGGTACCTTGCCCGGAGATATCGCAAGTGAAGCTACTGCGATCAGTAATGCCGGCGATGTTGTAGGATACTCAAAAGGTGCGGATGGTTTGCACGCATTTTTGTGGACGGCGGCGACCGGCATGCAAAGTATCGGAACGCTTCCCGGCGGCAACGCAAGCCGCGCTCTTGGTGTCAACGACGCAGGTTATGTCGTCGGCAGTTCTTCGACTTCATCGGGCGATCATGCGTTTATCTGGTCGAAGCAAGACGGTATGACCGATCTGAACAGCGCTGCCTCTGCGGGTCTGGGTGTGGTTTTCGCGGAAGCGCACGCGATCAACAATGCTGGTCAGATCCTTATTCTGGGTAAGGCAGTCCCCGACGGTGACTCGAGTCGAGGAACCGTTCATTCCATGCACGACTGCGCTGTGGCTCCGGCGAGCGCGTTTCTCCTTACGCCTGTTGCAGGTAGGTAGCGAGCGACCCCGCCCGACAAAAGCGGCGGCTGTGAAGATTCGACGACATGCGCCGTCATCCCGAGCGAGAGCGAGGGACCTCGCAAAACCAGAAATGATTTTGTGAGGTCCTTCGCTGATGCTCAGGATGACCCGAGAAGCAAAAGCGCGCCCGTGAAGATTCGAACTTCAAACCTTCTGATCCGTAGTCAGATGCTCTATCCAGTTGAGCTACGGGCGCTGAAGAGAGCGGTAATTTGCGGAGGAGAGAGCGAACGTCAATCAGGAGCAGTAGAAAACGTTCAACGTCCAACGCTCAACATTCAACGTCAAAATCAGAACAGTTTCTGTAATTGAACGTTGAGCGTTGGACGTTGGACGTTTTCTTCCGTATTTCGCTTCGTGACGATCTTTCTCGGCTGCGGTTTTGCGGCGAAATATCGCGAGGGCGGCGGGAATTTTTCCGTGCCTTTGCAGTGGATGCTCGGGCTGCGTCGCTTAAAACTCGACGCGATCTGGCTTGAGGTTTTGCCGGCAACAAAGAATCGGCACGCGGATGAAGCGTGCATCGTGAGTTTTCAGCGTCGTCTCCGCGAACATGGACTCGGCGGTCGTTATTGTTTGCTCTACCAAAAGCCGGCATCCGCAGCGCATCAGCTCGGCGACATGGATTGCCATGGCCTAACGAAACGCGAACTTCTTGCGCGTCTGGCCGGTCCGAACACGCTGCTTAATCTCAGTCACTCGCTGCACGCGCCATTCTTGCTGCAGTTCGAGCGCAGAATATTTTGCGATCTCGACCCGAGCGAAATTTTTTATTGGATGACAAAACTGGAACTGGGCCAATCGCATCATCACGAATTTTGGACGATCGGATTGAACGTCCATGGCCGCGACTGCCGATTGCCAAAATCGAAATTGAAATGGAAAACATTTTTTCCGCTGGTTGATACGCGGCTATATCGATCAATCGCGCCGCCCGTGGCCCCGAAGTTTACCACGATCGGGCAATGGTAT
This sequence comes from uncultured Verrucomicrobiae bacterium, assembly GCA_963824795.1. Classification (GTDB taxonomy): domain Bacteria; phylum Verrucomicrobiota; class Verrucomicrobiia; order Chthoniobacterales; family UBA10450; genus JBBQFI01. The sequence goes on from CAWGQU010000026.1 coordinate 4,478, forward strand.
TGGGACGGCGCGGTGGAAGTTGACGGCAAATATCCCGATCTTTCGAAGAAGTCTGCCTTCGAGCCCTACCTGGATTTGCCGCGCCGAGTGCCTTCGGTGCAGTTCGAATTAGCAATGAATATCAGCGCGAGTGATCCGGAGCGGGCAAGAGTCTCGCGCCATGGCTGGAAACTGGTCGATCCTCACAAAGTGGCGCGGACGCCGCGAGCGTATCGTCGTTACATTGCAAGTGCGACGGCGGAATTTACCGCGGTCAAAGGCGTCGATGTGAGCTGGCAAACAGGCTGGCTAAGCGATCGCGCAGCGGCTTTTCTTGCATGCGGCCGACCCGTTGTCACCGAGGACACTGGCGCGGCCAAATATCTGCCGCGCGAGAACGGGTTCTTTTTTGTGAGGGACGCGCATGAAGCAGAGGCGGCAGTGAGAGAGGTGATTGGAAACTGGCCCAAGCTGTCGAAAGCCGCGCGAGGCAGCGCAGTCGAAACATTCGACGCTGCTGCAAATCTGCGGCGAATCCTCGACATTTGATGAACGTTAGGGCGCCAAAAAAAGTCAGACGATTCGGCATTGCAAAACATTTTTGGGGTGTTACTCGTTCCCGGTTATGGCTGACGTGATGAAATCGGATGAGGCGAAAAACCGTCTCAAGAAAATCCCGGAATGGGAGCTGGAGAAGAAACATATCGAGCGGACGTTCGAGTTCGACGATTTCTCCGAGTCGATTGATTTTGTGAACTCAGTCGCGGAAGTAGCGGAAGAAGAGGAACATCATCCGGACATTGATATTCGTTACAACAAGGTCCGCCTCCTTCTTTCCACGCACAGCAAGGGTGGGCTGACCGAGCTCGATTTCAACCTCGCGGAGCGAATCGATACGCTCGCAGAATAACGAGCCGATGTCTGAGCCCGGCGTCGCGGCACGAGCGCCGACGCGCATGCGGATGATCGTCGCCGGTCTGATCGTTATCGCGCTGGTGGCGATAGTCTGGAAAGTGATCGATTACCGAATGCGACCGCCACCGCCGCCCCACAAGATCGGGGAGCGTGTGGAGCTAAAGTGATGCGACGCGCTTACATGCGCCCTTCGTCGGCGTCAATGAAGGCAAACATCGTCTCGATTTCTGAACGGTCGGCCATACCGGCTTCATTCTTCCGGAACTTCAACCTCTCGGAAATCTGATCGTTCCATCCGTACTTCCGCATGAATTCGTTCCAGATAAAGATCTCCTCCTCGGAAGGTTTGCGGCCCTTGGTAAAGCACCATTGCAAAATCTCTTCATCGCTACCGCCTTGTTTCACGCGCTCGACCAAGTCGTCGTAATTGACGCCTAAAAGCTTCACTACGCGTTCGTCAAATCCAATCCCGAGATTCGCCTGGTAATCTGCCGGCAGTTCCCCCTTGGCGTGCATTCTTATCTTGTCCAGGGTGCGGCCGAAAAAGAACAAGCCGCCGACTTTGGCGGAAGGACTGCGGATGCCTAAGTCTTTCGTCATGAGAACAGTTTGTGACTTGTTCCTGAATTTTCAAGGGATCTGGTTAGGCCGAACCTGGGAGTCTGCGGCACTGATCAATTGGACTACTGCCTGATTTGTTATCTAATGGCTTAATGGATCGGATCGTCGGCCTCGAGACTGAATACGGATGCCTCCTCAGCGGACGCGACGTGCAGGGAACTTCCGATGCATGGCCGGTCAAAGTTAAGAATTATCTCTTCCGCAAAGCGCAGGTCGGGACAATCGATTTGCACTACCGCGATTACGAAGAACCTCCGGGCAACGGCGGCTTTCTTCTGAACGGCGGACGGCTTTATCTCGATATGGGCCACATCGAGTACGCATCGCCGGAATGTTTGCATCTGCGCGACATCGTGACGTATGACCTCGCCGGTGACGAACTGCTGCAAACGTCGCTCGTTGAATTGGGAGCCAACGACCGCGTCTCCTTCATCAAGAACAACATCGATCACCACACAGGCGCGACATTCGGATGTCATGAGAATTATCTCATGCGTCGCGAGGCGCAATTCACGCCGCCGGTGCTCGGGACGCTTCTTTCTTTTCTAGCCACGCGTCAGTTATTCACGGGCGCGGGGCGTGTGGGGCAGGCGAATCCGCTCGCTTTCGATTTTGAAATGCCGCCGCCGGAAACGCAGATCGATTTTCAGATCAGTCAGCGCGCGGACCACATCGTGAACGACATTTACCAATGGGTGCAATTCAATCGCGCCATCATCAACGCGCGCGACGAGCCGCTCGCCGATTATCGGAAATATCGCCGACTGCATTTGCTCATTGGCGATTCGAACATGAGTCCCTTCGCCACGGCGCTGAAAGTCGGCACGACCGCGTGCGTGCTTTCGCTTCTGGAAGACGGCCGCCTTCCCAAAAACCTTAGTCTCGCGGATGCCGTCCAAAGCACTCGCGATATTTCACGGGATACCACCGGCAAATGGATCGTGCGCTTGGAAAATGGAAAGACGATCGGCGCGCTCGAAATTCAGTGGCAATTTTACGAGCTGGCCTTCCGACAATTGAGTGGCAGCAACGAAGAAACCGATTGGTTGTTGGCGAGCTGGAAATTCACGCTCGAAGCGCTGCAGAAAAAACCGGAATCGTTAATCGGCGGTGTCGATTGGATTACGAAGAAGTGGTTGCTCGAGACTTTCATGGAACAGGAGAAGATCGATTGGGGCGATCCGTGGTTGCAAAGTCTGGATCTCGAATATCACAACATCGATCCGGAAAAGGGCCTGTTCTTCGGCGTCACGCCAGCAAAACGTATCGGCGAATGGAACGATAGTGTGCGCCGCAAGGAAGCGCTGCTCACTCCGCCCGCTAATACGCGCGCTTCAGGTCGCGCGCGTGCCGTTGCTTATTTCCAGCAGCGTCATCATCCTTACGTAATCAACTGGGATTCGATCGCGTGCGATAGTCGCGATTTTCTCGTCATGGGCGACCCTTTCAACGATTACAACGAAGAGGTCGCGAGATTTTTGACGCGGGCCGGATGCTCGGCCGATAACTGATTGCCGGACAATCTTTTCGCCGCCGTCATTCCAGACGTTGCAACGACGGCAATCCGTAATTCTGCTGCAAGGCCGGTGCTTCCGCCGCCACCTGCGCGGCATCGAGCTCCAGTTGTTTTGGATCTTCCTGCGTTTCGACTTTAATGAAACCATCGATCGGATGCTTGACCGCTTCGGCCAGATCGCCTAACGAGTTAATTTCCTTACCGTTTACTTTTTCGACGGTGAGATAGGCAAGGTCATCGTAACCAATCGGTACTATCAGCCGGGAGGACCTGACTAAGCACGACAATGTGACGATTGGCTTCGGGAAATAATTCCGACTGATAGTGATCGAAATAAACGAAACGCTGCGGTGCGTCTTTCTGCCAGCTGCCGCCCCATTCGCGCAGATATTGGCGCGATAATTCCTGAAAGATCAGGCCGCCCAAAACGTAATATGCCGGCGGTTGATCGATATTGTATGGCGGGACGACGTAATCTTTCGCAGCGCGATGCTCGAGAGTAACATTCAGATCGAGCGGTTTTCCGTCGCGTTGCACGTGAAACTGAATCGTATCGCCGACAAAGGCATGGGCGGTAATGAGATTGGGAAACTCAATCTTGCCATAAAGCGGGTCGACATAATTTCCGTTTTGATCCAGTTCATTTTTTCCGATCGCGATAATAATGTCGCCCACCTTCAAGCCCGCTTTCGCCGCCGGCAGGTTGGGTTGCACGGCAGTAACGTAAACACCCGCCGGGCTCCCTGTTTGTCCGGCATACTTGCGCAAATCCGGATCACGCGTGGGGAAAAAATTCACGCCGGCCGTGGGAAAACCGCGATAGTTTTGCGTGTCGGCATCCTTGAGGAAGTGCGCAATGATGGGGGCGGGGATGGCGTCGAGCACCTGCGTGCGGGGATCGAAACGCAGGAGCAGGGCGGCCAGTTTATCCTTCTTGACGAGAGGCACCGTGTAACTGTTTTCACGGTACTGCATCGGAATGCTCAATCGATAAGTGAGAAACTCACCGATATCGGCGGGATACTCCGTCATTCCAATGGTCGTGACGAGACCTTCCGTGACGACGAGCGCGCCGGTAGTTTCGAGCTGCCAGGCCGATAGCCGATCGCCCACGACAGTGTCCAGAGCGAGATCGAGCGTTTCCAACCCGTCCAGGAATTTTTTATCTACCGGCTCAAGCAATGCCAGATTCGCCTCGTAATCGACGACGGTAACGTTGGCCGCGGTTTTTTCGCCCGTCTCCGCGCGTTCGAGCTCGACGTAGTTCTGGTTGGCCACCAGATCCGCCGTTACGAGAACACGCGATCGCGGTAAGACCGCACCGAGCGCTCGTTTCGTAAACGGCGGTCGCTTTTGCCATGGCCGGAAATAATCATAGGCCTGCCCGGTTACATTTACCCTAACGAGTGCCAGCTTCGACTTAACGACAGTTTGCGGGCTCGAGATTGCTTTGACGATTGGCGCAGGTCTTTTCGCCTCGGCCGAAGCGAATGCGAGAACCAAGCCAAGGCTAAATGTAACAAATCTGCGCATCATTAACTTTGCTTTTGATTTTCGGCCGGCTTTAACGGCGGCTGATCTTCCAGATTTTGTTCCGACAGAACATTGTAACGTGTCTTGATTCGGTCACGTGCCGCTTCCACCTGCTTTGGGTCGAGCACGAGCGGCGGTCCTTCGCCGATCATTTTTACGACGAAGCGTTCCGGCGTCGTCGAGAATGCCCTGGCCAGATCCTCCAATGTTCGAATTTTCGTACCGTTGATTTCATCGACGATGCTGTATCGAAAAGGCGAAAGGTAAGTGTTGATCGGGTCGGGAAGAATATTGGTAAGAACGATAACTTCCGGGTGTTTGAGATAAATCTCCTCGCTCACAAAAAAGTCGAAGAAATGGCGAAGCCGCAAATCAGTGGGCCGATACGCTTCCATCATGTCGAGCGAGAGCGGCTGAAAAAGGAGACCCGCGTAAACTACATAGCGTGGTCGCACATCATAGGCATGGCCTTGCATGAAATAAGGCCACACCGTGTCGAGGGTCACCTTCACCGTCGTGGGTTGCTTGTTACGCAGCAGATCGAGCTTCACCACGTCGCCTTTAAATTTGCGTTCGACTACTTCCGGCATTTGTACGCGGTCGCCTTCGATCTCGACATAGGCGTCGCTGGAGATCGGATGATCGTCGATCGCCATTAGAACGTCGCCGCTCTGAACGAATTTTGCGGCGGGACCGGCAGCTGTCACGGTGTCGATCAAGACACCGCGCCCGTCATCCTTTAATCCAAGGTAACGACGCTGCGCCGGATTCTGTAATTTGGAATAGCTAAGACCGAGATCGACATACTTGTCGTAATGCCCGTCCGAGATGTCTTTCAGAAAGCGTTGAATCACCGGCACCGGAATCATGTAAGCGACACCTTGCGCGACGTCGCCGCTGTAACCTTGAAAAGCGACGCCAACGACTTTGCCACTCTGCATCACCGGTCCGCCGCTATTTCCCGGATTAATTTGCGCACTAATCTGGATCGCCAAATGCGAGTCGATCGATGAATGCGTGTAGAGCTGGAAATCGATGCGCGAAACGATTCCGGTCGTCACTGACATGCGCTCGCCGCCGATTGGATAACCGTAAGCCGACACGGTCGATTCCAGCTGCGGGATCGCGCCGAAATTGAGCGGCGTCATTTCTTTGAAAAAATTCGGCGCTGTCACGGTGATGACGGCCAGATCGCAATCGTGCGCGATGAACTTAACTGTCGCCTGATACTTATTCGGATCGCCTTCGCGCTCGATCGTGAGATAGCGACTGTTGCTTACGACGTGCGCGTTCGTCATGATGCGATTGCCATCGATGACAAAGCCGGCGCCGACACCGCGCTGGATCGCGCCGGAGTTCCAAGGCGCGCGATAATCAGGTTCGACTTCCGTCGCCGTGATGCGAACCAAACTTTTCTGAATCTTTCCGTTCGGCTGCGCCTGCAGGATTTGGCCCGAGAGCAAAAAGGCGCAGAGCAAAAAGCAAAAACGATTCATGAAGACGAAGTCGGGAAGATGAAACAGAAGTCCGATAAAGCAAATTTCGCGCTATGCAGTCGGCAACGCATGAGCGGCATTCGCTCTTGGATTTCCCCTTTTCCCAGGGAGATTCGCTAAAAAAAGCGGCGACGGCCTTTCGACCGCCGCCGCCGCACTTCCCACTACCTACCCTCTGACAATTTACTGGGCACGCGCGTCTTCCATTTCTTTGTGCGCCTTGCGCATGTCCTCCTGCGCTTTTTGCATGGCGTCCAGTTTCTGTTGCTGCTCGGCAGTGAGCAGGGGACGGATCTGTGCCATGGCGTTATCGATGATCGCTTTCGTTTTTTGCATCGCTTCTTCGTGGATCGCCCGAATTTGCGGACGCGTCTGATCGACGATTGGCTGTACCTTGGCCTTTTGATCAGCACTCAAGTTTAAGTCCTTGTCCAAGTGTTCCAGCATCATGTGATGTGGACCGTGTTCCCGGAAACCATGATGGTGGGGACCGGGCGGCGGATCTTCCGCGTTGACAATCGCCAGCGGAACAAGCGAGAGAGCGAGTGCCCCTGTAAGAGCAATTAATTTTGTTTTCATTAGCATTTTCTTTTTTTGTTGCGCGAGCGCGACCAACGCACGCTTGTTTAAAACAGATGACGGTGAGCCAATCTGAGCGGTTACAAAATTATCGAGAATTTTTTATGCCCTTCAAACTCCACCATTCATGTGTAACCAGATGGCGCGGCGTTCCGTCATATCAACTGGTGTGGACTCGCTTTTTCTTACATGGCTGATGAATTGGATGCGCGTCTCCTGGTGGAACGAGCGTTACAGCAGGATGACGATGCCGCTCGTGAGCTGGTGCGGCGCCTTTACCCGCTCGTGTTGCGCATGGTCCGCTCGCATCGCCCACAACGCACCGCCGAGGAGGATCTCTGCCAGATGATTTTCATTAAGTTATTTCAAAAATTGCCGCAGTTCTCCGGCAAGGTCCCGCTTGAACACTGGGTTTCACGGATCGCGATCAATACTTGCATCAACCAGATTCGTGCGGAAAAGGCCCGGCCGGAATTGCGGCACGCAGATTTAAGCGAAGAACAGGCTAACGTCATTACCTCGCTCAGTACCGCGGAAGATGAACCGTCGCCGGATCATGCTTTTATCGCGCGCGATTTGGTGGAACACTTGCTCGCTTGTTTGAAACCAGCCGAACGTCTTGTGATTGATCTCCTCTATCTTCAACAGCGGTCTGTCGCTGAAATCAAAGAGATTACTGGATGGAGTGCGGCGCACGTTAAAGTGCGAGCTTTTCGCGCGCGGCAAAAATTGAAGGATCGCCTCGCGGCATTGGAAACGCAGGAACGTTATGGACAAGCGTGATACTCATTTAGCGCGGCTGTTGAAGTTGGCGGCGGCAGCGCCGGACCAGATTCCCGTCGAAGCGCCATTTGGTTTTGATACGAGAATCGTCGCGCGATGGCGGGAGATGAAGGGAAACAATAACGGCGATCTTGTGCGCTTTGTTCGGCGTGTTGCGCTGGCCGCGATCGCGATCACTGTTCTCGGCAGCGTCGCCACATACCGACAGGCTGCCGAAGATGAGGAAATCGGCGAACCCCTAACGAACGATTACGCACTGGTCGATTCCGCGATTCAGAACCAACTCGTACAATGAGCGACGGTTTGAAGTGGAAACTAGCTATTGGATTTCTCCTCGTGTTCTTTGCCGGAGTTGCGACGGGATCCTTCGTTTGGAAGTGGCATGAGCGTCCCTGGGGTCCGCCGCGAGCCGGAGCTCTCGCCGAGCGCATCAATGATCGATTGCGCCACGAACTCGACCTCACGCCCGAGCAATCGGCGAAAATTGCTCCGATCATCGAGCAAAGTGCGAAGAAGCTGGAAGCCATTCGCTTGGAAAGCGCGCGGCGCGTCCATCAGACTTTCACCGAAACACACCAGCAAATTTCCCCTAACCTCACGCCGGAACAGCGCAAGAAACTCGCTGCCATTGAAGAAATGCATCGCCAGCGGGGCCGGCGTCACGGCTTTGCCGGGCCGCCGCCACCACCGCCGGAAGATTCGACCGCTCCCTGATTTGTAGCGGCGCTCTATGAGCGTCGCACTTTCTGGTTACGTTTGCGTGGTGCCAGGCAAACGATTGTTCGTCGCCCTTGAATTGCCCGAATCGGTCAGGCAATCACTCGTTAGGCTGGATCCCAAGATTCGCGGCGTCCGCTGGCTTCCTGCGGACCAAATCCATCTGACGCTCAGTTTTCTTGGCCACGTCGACCTCGACACGGAAGAGAAATTGCGGGATAAGCTCGGCTCGATTCGTTGGAGCGCATTCTTTCTGCCCATTATCGGACTCGGCACGTTTCCCGCAAAAGGCCGCCCCAACATCATCTGGATCGGTGTCGGCGCCGGACATCCACATCTTTTTCAGTTGCACAAACGCGTGCAGGATGCGGCGCTCGGCGCTGGTTTGGAGCCGGATTTGCGGCCGTGGCATCCACACATCAGTCTTGCTCGATGCCGCGAGGTCTCTGCCGAATCGGTCCGGCCATTCCTGAAAGCTCACGCCGACTTTGATGCCGGAATGATTCACATCGAATCATTTTGCCTCAATTCCAGCGTTCTTACGCCGGATGGTTCGATCTACACGCAAGAACTGATCGTTAGTGCCTAACGACTGGATAAGGGGGCCGCGACATGTTCGAGAGAGCGCCGTTCAGCCGGCACCCCGATCCATGCTTCCGTCACGCCGCCAAGAACCATCAACACGGCGCCGACGAGATAACCAATGAACAACGCGGTGCTTGAACCGGTTCCAATAATCCAGCCAAAGAGGAGCGGCGCGCCAACGCCACCGGCGAATGTTCCGATCGCGTAAAAGATTGCTATGGCAAAGGCCCGAATTTCGAGCGGAAAAATTTCGCTCACCGTGAGGTAGGCTGAACTGGCAGCGGCCGAAGCAACAAAAAAGATCACACTCCACGCCAGCGTCTGCGTCTGCGCCGTCAACACACCGGCGTGAAAGAGCCACCCGGTCAGCGCAAGCAAGACTCCGGAAACAATGTAGGTGACGCTGATCATTGTTTTCCGCCCGATGGTGTCGAAAAGATGACCGAGCAATAACGGACCGAGCACATTGCCGAGCGCAAACGGCAACAGGTAACCGCCGACGTTGTTCGCCGGCACATTGTAGAAGCGCATGAGCACAAGGCCGTAGGTAAAGAAAATCGCATTATAGAAAAAGGCCTGCGTCAGCATGAGAATGAAGCCGAGCACCGAGCGCCGGCGATGTTCGTGCACGATCGCATTCCAGATTTCGCGCCAGGGTGTGTGCGTGCGCGTGCGAATGCGCGTTGGCGGCGCATCGTTCATCGGCAATGTTTTTCCGACAACTTTGCGCTCGACTTCATCCACGATCCGCTCCGCCTCATTTTCGCGCCCATGAATCATGAGCCAACGCGGGCTTTCCGGAATCCACCGGCGAAAAAAAATCACGATCAATCCGAGTATGGCACCGATTCCGAACGCGAATCGCCAGCCTAACCAGATCGGTAGTCTGTGCGGGTCGAGTAGAAAAATTGTCGCCGTCGATCCGAGTGCTGCGCCAACCCAGTAGGAGCCATTAATGATCAAATCGACACGGCCGCGCACTCGCGCTGGAATCAATTCGTCGATCGCGGAATTGATCGCGGCGTATTCTCCTCCGATCCCTGCACCGGTGAGCGCGCGAAAAAATGCGTAGCTGGCAAAGCTCCAGGAAAATGCCGTCAGTCCCGTCGCGACCAGGTAGACCGAGACCGTGATAAAGAACAATTTCTTGCGGCCAAGTCGATCGGTCGCATATCCAAATACTAATGCGCCGAGAACGGCACCGATAAGATAGAAAGTGGCGGTGGCGCCGACCTGGGCGTCGCTAAGACCCAGCGTTTCGCGATGCGTAAGAATTGCGCCTAACGAACCGGCAAGCGTTACCTCCAGTCCGTCCAGAATCCAGGTCGCACCGAGCGCCACGACAATGAGCCAGTGCCAGCGGCTCCAAGGCAACCGATCGAGCCGCGCGGGCACGTGCGATTCGATCCATCGGCCGGCAGACATTAGATGCCGGCACGTTCGAGCAATGAAGCCAGAACTTTTGTCGCTTCGAAAGTTTCGCGCGCGATGTTACGGGCAGCGCGGGAATGAAATGCGTAATCCGAGTTGATCATTTTCACGGCTTCGACGATTTGACCTAACGAGTCATAAGCAAAGAGACCGCCTTCGTTACCGTAATGATCCGTGAACCCGGTTTCCTGCGTAATAACGGGACGTCCCGCCGCAAGATAGCACGCGCTCCGGTCGCTAAACCATCCGCTGCAAAGTCGAATGTATTGATCCTTTGCTACGGTGAATTCGCCTTTCGAGCGACGGATGTAATCACGGTAGCGCCAATAATCGACGCTAAGTTCATGCGGTGAACAAAAACGCCAATCGCGGCGCTGAAATTTTTCGCGAGTCGTTGCGTCCTTGATATCGGTTGCCATTTCAAACGGCTCATGCGCCTTTTTCGGAGCGTTGATAAAGCGAAGAAATTCGCGGGACTTGCTCCAAAGATATTTTTCTCCTCGCCACTCGATGTCTTTCAACCCGCTGGTCGACCAGTTGGCGATTGTGGTTAGCACGGCACCTTTCGGCGGCCGTCGATTCGTTTTCCACAGATCGGTCACAATGGGCTGTCGTGTTGGAAGCCAACGCAAGCCGTGCAATGGCACGGGAAATTTTTTGGTCCCAACATTCTCTCCAAAAGTAAAGAGTGCGTGATGCTGCCCGAGGTACTCAACGGTGGATTTATCGCGCCTGTCGATCTTGATCTGCTCGACACCGGGATCGCTCTCGATGTAAAGCAGGCGATCGCTTCGCCGCAGGTCGTCGTTTAATTCCTGCGTGCCGCACACATTCAGAATGGCATCCGCATCGCGATAAAGTTGGCGGATCGTTTTCAAACTTAATCCTACCGTCGGATTTTTCGGAAGGTAACGCGCGCAAAACCCCCACCGTCTTTGAAATCCGAATTCACGGGCGAGACCGGCAAGAATTTTGCCGGCATATCCGTAATCGTTACTGGTGTCGAAAGTTTGTGGATTATAGGGCAACCGGGCTGAGTCCTCGATGTAGTAAACGTCGTGCCCAAGTCGATTCAGTCCCACTATGTAGTGAACGTGCTGCCAGATCACTCCCGCGATCGGGCATGAACCCATGAAACCCATGACAACGATTCGTTTCTTTCGCTTCATTTAATCAACCGCCGAGAATACGGAGTATGGGAAACCGAGTTGAAATAAATCCTCCTCTGCGAGCTCTGCGTCCTCCGCGGTTATAATTGTTTTACCGCAACCGCAGGATTGCCTGCCACTACCGTGTTCGGCGGGACACTTTTCGACACGACGGAGCCGGCCGCGACAACGGAATTTTCGCCGATCGTCACACCTTTCAAAATCGTCGCATTCATTCCGATCCAAACATTATCGGCAATGATGACCGGCGCGGTGCGGAGTGGGGGACGGGATGGGCGATCTTTGAAGTAAGGGGCAAGGGCGCGGGCATCGATCAGCCGCTGCGCTGGTTCAAGCGGATGAAAATCGGAATCGGCAATTCCTACGTTCCATGAGATCAAGCAATACGATCCGATCTCGATGCGCTCTTCGGCCATAATGATCGCACCGTTCAAAAGCGTAAAATTGCCAACGGTGCACGTCCCTTTTTTTCCAATCGCAAACGAACAACCGGAATAACAGGAAACGTGATCGCCGAGCTTCACCGCAGCATCGGCACGATTGCGCAGGAACCGAAAGATTTGTGCGGTCTCGCAATAAAAACCTTCGCCGAAGACAACATTCGGAGGAATCGGATGCTGCCACCAGTCATCCTGCACCCGGCGCTGATCATCGACGTTGCTCATGAAGGGAAGTTGCCAGCGGAATAAAGCTTCGCATAGATGCCGCCGCGCCTAACGAGTTCAGGGCCGGTTCCTTCTTCGACTACGCGACCATTCTCCAACACGACGATGCGATCGACGTTGTGCACGGTGGCGAGGCGATGCGTCACGATCAGTGTTGTCCGTCCCTGCATCAGCTCTTTAATCGTCCCCATGATGGCAGCCTCCGTTGTAGGATCGAGAGCAGACGTTGGCTCGTCGAGCAAAAGGATCGGTGCGTTTTTCAAAAACGCGCGCGCGATTCCGATGCGTTGCCGTTGACCGACACTAAGGTGACCGCCGCGTTCGCCCACAGGATTCTCGTAACCGTGGGGCATTTGCAAAATGAAGGATTCCGCCT
>CAWGQU010000027.1:0-121869 GCA_963824795.1 uncultured Verrucomicrobiae bacterium
CGAAAAAGAAGTGCGCATTCGTGGCGATTGGACGGAGAACAATTCGCATCTGGAAGCGAGCGGCTGGGCATTCGAGTACAACAATATTTATTACCCTGATACGGATGACACCGCGATGGTATTGATGGCGCTGCGGCTCGTGCGGCCGAAGAGCGAGAATGATCTCGCGCAATTGTTCGAGCGGGCTCTGAAATGGCAGCTCAGCTTTCAATGTCGCGACGGCGGCTGGGCGGCATTCGATAAAGATGTCACAACGCCATGGCTTGAGGACATGCCGTTTGCCGATCACAACGCCATCCTCGATCCGACATGCAGCGATCTGACTGCGCGTACGCTCGAGTTGTTCGGCTACATCGGATTCGATCGCAAAGCGAAATCTGTTCGGCGCGCCATCCGCTATCTGATTCAAACGCAGGATGGCGACGGTTCGTGGTACGGTCGCTGGGGCGTGAATTATATCTACGGCACATGGCAGGTGCTGCGCGGTCTGCGCGCGATCGGCGAAAACATGACGCAGGATTGGATTTTGCGCGGACGCGACTGGCTGGAAAGTTGTCAAAACGAAGACGGCGGCTGGGGCGAAACGTGTGCGACCTATGAAAATCCTGCGCGCAAGGGACAGGGTGAAAGCACAGCATCGCAAACGGCATGGGCCGTCATGGGGTTGTGTGCGTGCGGCGATCTCGATCGGCCGAGTGTGCAGCGTGGCTTGCGCTATTTGTTAGCGACGCAAGACCACGATGGTTCTTGGATCGAACCGCAAATTACCGGCACGGGCTTTCCCGGCGTCTTTTATTTGAAGTACGACATGTATCGCCAGAATTTCCCGCTGCTCGCGCTCGCGACGTATATCAATTACCGAAGTCGTCGCGATCATTATCCCAGCTTTTACCGCTGCCGATAATTTTCTGATCGTTCGCGCGCGATTGACGCATCGCCATTCGCGCAGAAAGTAGGAATTATGCCCTACGAATTACCGAAATTACCGTACGCTTACGACGCGCTGGAACCACACATCGATGCGCGCACGATGGAAATCCATTACACGAAACATCACCAGGCTTACATCACAAACGTCAACAATGCGATCAAAGGGAAACCCGATCTCGAGAACAAATCGATCGAGGATCTGATCAGTAATCTCAACGCCGTTCCGGAAGATATTCGCACCGCGGTGAGAAATAATGGCGGCGGTCACGCTAACCATTCGTTTTTCTGGAAAATCATGGGACCGAAAGCGGGTGGCGAGCCATCGGGCAAATTGGCCGACGATATCAAATCTACCTTTGGAAGTTTCAACGACTTTAAAGACAAATTTGCCGACGCCGGCGCGAAGCGTTTTGGCAGCGGTTGGGCCTGGTTGATCAAGAACAAAGGCGGCAAGCTCGAGATCATCTCCACGGCGAATCAGGACAGCCCGCTCATGGATGGGAACAAGCCAATTCTTGGCGTCGATGTTTGGGAACACGCCTATTATCTCAACTATCAAAACCGCCGGCCTGATTATCTCAAGGCCTGGTGGAACGTTGTGAATTGGAGCGAAGTCGGCAAGAATTACACCTAATCCTGACGAGCAGCCGCACCGCGACGTCTTTCTAAGCGTCAGGACAGTTCTTGCTTGCAGGTATCCGCGGGACCTCTCCGCGTAGGAACGGAACGAAGCCTGCTACGCCCAGTGTAAATACCTTCGAGCACCGGCTCGATGGCCGCACTGGATTGTGGCTGTCCGCCGGCTCACAAAAAGATGAAAGTGCCGATTCCCAAAAGCGAGATCAGGCGCCTGGAGGCGTTGCGCAATTATCACATTCTCGATAGCGGACCGGAGCGCGAATTCGACGATGTCGTGAAAGTCGCGTCGCACATCTGCGGTGTCCCGTTTGCGAATCTCGTGTTTGCGGATGCGGGCCGGCAATGGTTCCACACTAACCGGGACGTCGGGGAAGCGGAAAATTCCCAGGGAGATGCGTTTTGTGCGCGGGTGATTGAGTCCGAGGAATTCCTGCTCGTGGAGGATGCAACGGCTGATCCACGGTTTGCAGACAGACCGCTGATTGCCGGCGAGGACCAAATTCGCTTTTGTGCCGGCGCGCCTCTGTTGGACGCGGAGGGCGAAAGCCTGGGCGCCCTTTGTGTAATGGATCGCGAGGCGCGGTCTCTGACGGACGAGCAAAAGCAAGCGCTCGAGGCGTTGGCGCGTTTGGTTGTTTCGCAAATGCAATTACGACGCGTGTCCCATGCGTTGGCGGAAGCCCTGCATGACGTGCGGACGCTGCAAGGTTTGCTGCCGATCTGTGCGCATTGTCACGGCATTCGTAACGACGAAGGGTATTGGGAAAAGGTGGAGGAATATCTGGGTAATCGCACTGAAGCGGAATTGAGCCACGGTATTTGCCCGAAGTGTTTTCAAAAACGCTATCCCGAAGCGTTCACGAGTTTGCAAGCTCAAGTGGCGGACAAGGTAGTTGAAGCAGTTGCCTAGTAACGGCTGAGAGAATTCACGCTTGCGGGCGTCGCGGGCGTCGCTAGATGAAAGCCTTCGGCGGATCCCACTTCCATGGCTTATCTCAACGAGAACTATCTCAAACTTCAGGCAGGATATTTATTTCCGGAAATCGCCCGGCGCGTCCGCGAATTTTGCGACGCAAATCCGACCGCGGCAAAACGCATCATCCGTTGTGGCATCGGCGATGTGACGGAGCCCCTGCCGCGCGCGGCCATCGATGCAATCAAGGGCGCGGCGGATGAGCTGGGAGTCCGCGAAACCTTTCGCGGCTACGGGCCCGAGCAGGGATACGATTTCCTGCGCAATAAAATCGCGCAGCACGATTATCGCGATCGCGGGATCGAGATTGCAGATGACGAAATTTTTGTCTCCGACGGATCGAAATCAGACTGTGGCTTCATTCTCGATATCCTCGGCGACCAAAACAAAATCGCGATTACCGATCCGGTCTATCCGGTTTACGTCGATACGAACGTGATGGCGGGTCACACCGGCTCGGTGCGGAAAGATGGCGGTTTCGAGGGGCTTATTTACCTGCCGTGCCGTGCGGAAAATAAGTTTGTCGCCAGTCCGCCTAACGAACATGCGGACCTCGTCTATCTTTGTTTTCCAAATAATCCGACCGGCGCGGTCGCTTCGCGCGAACAACTAACTCGCTGGGTAGAATACGCGCGGGAACATGAGGCGCTTCTGCTCTTTGACGCCGCTTATGAGGGCTACATTAGTGAGCCCGATATTCCGCATTCTGTTTTCGAGATTCCCGGCGCGCTTCAGTGCGCGGTCGAGTTCCGAAGTTTTTCAAAAACCGGCGGTTTCACCGGCGTTCGCTGCGGTTTTACCGTGATGTCGAAAACCCTTCACGCGCGCACCGAGGCGGGAAAGAAATTGCCGCTGCATCCCTTGTGGCATCGACGGTGGAGCACGAAGGCAAACAGCGTGAGCTATCCGGTGCAACGCGCCGCGGAAGCGCTCTATAGCGCTGAGGGCGTCGATCAAGTGCGCGCGTTGATCGATCATTACATGGGAAATGCGCGCATCCTCGCTGATGCCGCGCGGCAGCTTGGGCTCGAAGTTTTTGGTGGCACAAACGCGCCTTACATTTGGGTGCAAACCCCGGATGGCCTAACGAGTTGGGAAATGTTCGATCGCATGTTGCGCGATATCAATGTCGTTATTACTCCGGGCAGCGGCTTCGGTTCGAATGGCGAAGGTTATATTCGCATCTCCGCGTTCAACAGCCGCGAGAATGCGGAAGAAGTTGCTCGTCGATTGCAGAAACTGCGGTAAAGATGAGTAACCGCCCTTGTCGCACGACGAGAGGCAAGTAAGCTCCGACTTTTCCGGAATTTTGCGTGACTGCTCCAACCAAGAATCTGCCGCAACTGTATCGGTATTGTTATTTGATGACCGGCGACGAGCATAAAGCTCAGGCTGCCTTTCAAGATACGATTCGCGAAGCGGCGTCACATTCGGCCGAAGGCGAACCGCCCAACGACCGGCTTTGGTTTTTTCGGGAAGCGCGCTGGCGTTGTCTCGCCGCGGGGGATCACGGCGTGCAGCCGGAAGAGATGGAGATGGAAGAAACGCCGGTCACGCCTGAGGCGCCCTCGCAATTGCAACAGCTCGAGCCGCAACAGCTCGCGATTTGGATTTCCGGGGCGCCCGATCCGCAGCGAAGCGCGCTCGCGCTCTATTATCTGGATGAATTGAATCATCGGGAGATAGCGTCTCTGCTAGAGCTAAGCATTACGGAGCTGGGGGCATTGATTTCGCAGGGACGCCGGCAATTTCAGGCCTGGCTTGATACGCACACTTTTATCGAGTGATGAGATGGCTTAATTTTTGGCAACGGCAACGCGCTCTCGTGCAATGCGCGCCGTTTTCCGAAACGCGCTTGCAGGATCGAGCCATGCGTATTGCAACTTTTCGCGCACGAAAAGGTAAGCAGAGCGGACAGAAGTTCGCACACCAGCAAGCGTTTGATCGTGCCGTGGCCGATCTTGCCCAGGCCATTCCAGTGTCGAAGACCGCGGCGGAATGGTTCGTAAACGAAAACCTCGTCGCGGCGGTACGGAAACGAGCGTGGAAAAAAACGGCGCGCCATCCCGCAATCGTCGCAAGCGCCCTGGCTGTCGCGGTCATTCTCGCCATTGGCGTCCACAATTTTCTCGAGCACTTGAAAGAATTCCCCGGGTCGACTGAAGCTCGGAGATTGCTCACGGCGGCGAGTGCCACTCGAATGTCGCAGCTCGAACCGGTGCATTCCGATGCCGGCGCTCTTTCAGATTTGTTTTTCATGAAGCATCACCTCGAGCATTACGATGTGCCGCCGGAATTTTCGCACCTGCACGCGATCGGTTATCGCGTTTTTGATGACGAAGAAGGACATCAAGTCGCGCAGATCGAAGTCAGTGAGAAGCGAATGCATTTCTTTTTCTTTCCCGTGCAGAGCCAGAAAGACGGTCAGGATCCGGCTTTCCACGGATGGCGTTACGTCGATCAGGAAGGATGGATCGGCGTTGTGCAGCAACATCAGGGAGTGTGTTTCATGGCCGCGCTGCGTGGGCGAAAGAAAGATTTGGCAACTTATCTGCGGAGCGATTAATTCTCTGTAGCGGCGGTCTCCGACCGTCGCTCGAAATTTTCATACGACATAACTCGTTAGGCGCTCCGTCGCGCCAAGCGCTGCTCCAAGTTGTTTGGAAACTGGTTGCGCCAGGGTAGCTCAGTGGTAGAGCAGCCCCGAAAACATTCGGGGTTGGTCGGGAAAACCGAGTGCGCTAATTTGGAATTTAAACCATAACGCCAGGGTAGCTCAGTGGTAGAGCAGCCCCGAAAACATTCGGGGTTGGTCGGGAAAACCGAGTGCGCTAATTTGGAATTTAAACCGTAACGCCAGGGTAGCTCAGTGGTAGAGCAGGGGACTCATAAGCCCTTGGTCGGGAGTTCAACTCTCCCCCCTGGCATTTTTCAAATGGCTTGGGTTTACATTTTGCGTGGATCAACTGGCCGACATTACATCGGCTCCACGCACGACTTAGAATACCGAATGGCCCAGCACCGACGCGGTCATACCCACACGACGAAACGGATCGGTATGTTCGAAGTGGTGGCGCAGCGCGAATACGCGACCTTGAAAGAAGCCCGTGACGTTGAGCGAACTCTGAAAGCAAAGAAGAATCCAAAACTCGCGATTTATTTTCTGCAGCAATAGAGCAGCCCCGAAAGCCTTCGGGGTTGGTCGGGAGTTCAACTCTCCCCCCTGGCATTTTTCAAATGGCTTGGGTTTACATTTTGCGCGGGTCACGACCCGTCAGCTCAGGAATTCTGCCAGCGGCTGCATCGGTTCGATGTGCACGCAGAATATCTTGAAGGCGGCGAGAATGGGAACGGCAAGGATGACGCCAGCGATTCCCCACATCCAGCCCCAGAAAATGAGCGATAGCAATACGATCACTGGGTTGAGCGTGAGCGACTTTCCCATTACCCACGGCGTAATGAAATTTCCCTCCAGCGTGGCGAGCAAAAGATACACCGCAGGAAAAATCAGCGCGTAGCTAAAGCTATCGAAACTCACCACCGCGCCGAGCAACATGAAAACAATTCCGGTGAGCGCGCCCAGGTACGGCACAAAATTCAAGAGCGCGACCATCGCGCCCCACATGATCGGATTTCGCAGACCAAGAAGTCCAACCGTCGTGCCGACCGCAACGCCGAGACAGCAATTGATAACTGTGACCGTGAGCAAATAACGCGAAACATGTGACGCGACATCGTTCGCGATCGAAACCGCGCGCTTTTTGTCGGATAACGTCGGCAATAATTTGATTAGTTTCGCGAGAAAAACTCCGTCGTAGGCGAGAAGAAAATAAAGCAGGATTAGCAGCGTTACCGTGCTAATCAGAAATTCCGGCGTTTGGACGTACAGGAAGTCAGTGAGCGAATGGCTTTTTACTTCCACTGTCGTTTTGGGCGCCACATTGTCGGGCGTGGCTAGTTTTTCGATCTCACCACTCGCCTTGGCCACGCTCTGCATCGGATGCTTTAGCGGCAAGAGTTTCGATTGCAGGTGGTGCAGACTATAGGGCGCCCCCGCGAGCCAGCCGGCCGCCGGCGTAGCGAGCGAATAAATTCCATAGCCGATTGTTCCGACAGTCCCGAGAAGAATTAGCGCCGCACCAATCAGCGGACTGATGTGCGCTCGCGCCAGCGCACGCACAATTGGACGGAGCAAATAACTTAGCAGCAGGGCAAGCACGAGCGGCAGTAACACGGCTCGCATGAAGTAAATCGTGTAAAAGACTGCAAGAATGAAGAGACCGGTTAGCGCGAGCGATCGTATGTTGAATGGACCGCGCAATAATTCCGGCAAGCGAATCCGCGGAGTTAAGCTCTCAGCTGCGTCCTTCGCGGCGACATTCGAAGTTGTGTGTTTCCCATTGTGTTCCATGTCTCAACGGAATCGAGATTAACGGACGTTTTACGCGCCCCGATATTCAAAGCGGCTCGATGGCCAATTCTTTGCATCTCGTGAGATTCAGTTTTCCGGAAGCAAGAACGGGAATTGCGTCGATGCGTCGAATCGACTTTGGAATCCATAGATTCGGGACGCCTGCTTCACTCAAGCTCCCGCGAAGTTTCTGCAAATCGATATCGATGGCACTGAGAAGAATGAGCGCTTCTCCCTTTGCTTCATCGGGAACTCCGACCAGCGCAATAACTCGATCGGATTCACCACTGATCCCTAACGAGTTATTGATACGCTGCTCGACGGCTTCATGCGGGACCATTTCGCCGCCGATTTTTGAAAAACGCGAGAGGCGCCCTTCGATGTAGAGAAAGCCATCTTCGTCGAAGCGACCCAGGTCGCCCGTTTTGAACCAGCCATCATGCAACACTTCGGCGGTGCGTTCCGGATCGTTGAGATATCCCTCAAAAATGTTTGGGCCGCGCAACCAAAGCATTCCGCTCTCGTGCAGAGAGAGTTTCTCGTCCGTTTCAGGATCGCGGATATGAGCTGCGATTCCAGGCGCCATCTTACCGGTGGAACCGACTCGACTAGACGGCTGCACCGATTCGCCTGGCTTGCTCGGTTTCGGCTCCGGAAGATTCACGCTTACCACGGGCGATGTTTCTGTCAGGCCGTAACCCTCGAAAACGTGCTTGCCGAAACGTTTCTCGAACGCTTCAGCCAAATCCGCTGGCAACTTTTCCGCGCCGGTGATGACCAGACGAACGCTCTTCAATTGTTGCGGCTCTGCTTTTCGCAAATAGCCGCGCAAAAAAGTCGGCGCCGCGAGAATCAGTGTCGCTTTATGCTTCTCGACCAAGCCGGCGATTTTTCCGGTTTCCAACGGCGTCGGAAACGTGAGGATGCGCACACCTTCCACCATCGGATACCACAAGGTGACGGTGCATCCGAAACTGTGAAAGAAGGGGAGCGTCGCGAGAATCAAATCGTCTTTTCGCGCATCGAGCATCGCGGAGAATTGTGAGACGTTGCCGAGAATGTTGCGGTGACTCAGGACAACGCCTTTCGGCTTGCCGGAACTTCCGCTCGTGAAAAGAAGAACGGCTTCATCGTGGTCGCCGGTGCGCGGTAGCTTCAGAAGTCGCGCCAGAACGCTTGACGGAAGAAGAAGCGCGAGGATCCACCAACCGACAATCGCTGCCTTCATTTTTGGGAGCGTTTCATCAAGCTGCATCCGCTGCGTGGTCCAGGGGAAATCGTTCAAACGTTTCGCCAAAGCGCTCGCGGAAACAATTGTGCGGATCTCCGCCTGTTCGATTGCTGATTCGATCGACTCGCGAGCGCTCGTGAAATTCAGACTCACCGGAACTTTTCCGGCAAGAGTGACCGCGAGATTGGCAACGACTCCACCTTTACCCGGCGGCAATACGATTCCGATCCGCTTTTCCGAATACGTTTTCTTGAGATGTCGTCCGAGTGCGATTGCAGCACCCAGCATCTTGCCGCGCGATAATGTCGTACCATCAAATCCGTCAATGACTGCGGTGCGAAAAGGATGGCGCTTTAACCCGCGCAGCGATTCCGCGCCGAGATGACTTCGCAAAATCGGGCGCTCGTTGTAGGCGCGCTCACCGAGTTCGAGTAATTTTTCACGCACCGTCGCGATGTCGGATTCGTTAGGCGACAACGGTTTGCCAAAATCTACGAGCACGCCGTAGGGAAAATGCTTTGGCCATTTCGAAAAATAGCGGCCGCCTTGAAAGGAAAAGATCGAGCCCCACAAGCGATCCAGCCAGACTGGGACGACGGGAGCATCGGCCTCGCGCGCGATCAATTCGTAGCCGCGTCGCAGGCGCAGCAAAGTTCCAGACCGGCTGAGTTGTCCTTCCGGGAAAAGGCAGACTACTTCGCCGGCGCGAATCTGATCAGCCGCGGCGCGCATCGCATCCTTCGCGCGACGCGGCGTGATGGGAATGCAGCCGGCGATTCGCAGGATCGGATGCAGAATTCGATTTCGATAATATTCCTGATCGATGATAAATCGGATCCGCCGCGGACACGCCAGTTGCAGAACGATCGCATCCACGAACGAAATGTGATTCGGTAACAGCAAGAAACCTCCGGGCGGCAGATTTTCTGCACCGAGCGTCCGCACGCGATAGATCAGGCGGCCAATTCCAAGGCCGATGAAATAAAGTATGCGTTCGCTGAAGCTCGATCCCATCATTGCTTTATCATTTACAATCTGCGCGACGCGCACTGCAATCGGCAATTCGTAATGCCAAACGAATCAACAAAATCAGAACGAGATGCCGCTCTTCCCGGTGCATGGTCTGCGCTCGCTCTTTTGCTCGGCATTAATCTTTTCAACTACATCGACCGCCAGATCCTCGCGGCGGTCGAGCCCGAGATCCGCTCTACATTCTTTTCGCCTAACGACATTAATGCCATGGCGAAGACCGGAACGCTGGCAACGGCGTTTCTGTTCGTTTACATGTTTTCCGCGCCACTGCTCGGCTGGCTCGCAGATCGCATGTCGCGTTGGCTGTTGATCGGCGTGAGCGTGATGCTCTGGAGTCTCGCCAGCGGCGCGTCTGGTTTGGCCATGACATTCGCGATGTTGTTTGCCACCCGGCTTTTCGTCGGAATCGGCGAGGGCGCTTACGGTCCAGCGGCGCCGACAATTTTATCGGACCTTTTCTCGATCAAAGTCCGGGGACGAGTCCTTGCTTATTTTTGTGCGGCGATTCCGGTCGGGAGCGCACTCGGATATGTTCTTGGCGGCCTTATCGGTAGCCATCTCGGTTGGCGCTGGGCTTTCTATCTCGTCACGCCGCCGGGACTTTTGCTTGGCGCAGTTTGCCTTTTCATGCGCGATCCGCGCGATCGTTTTCCCGTGCGCAGTAACCGCGAGCGCATGAATTGGAAGCAGGTTGGCGATCTTCTGCGCACGCGCTCATACGTCATTAACACGATTGCACAGACGGCGATGACGTTTGCGCTGGGCGGTCTCGCCTTTTGGATTCCGGGATATTTGCAATATCGACATCAGCCGCCCTCCACTCGAATCATTTTCGGTGGAATCACCGTCGTCGCCGGTTTGATCTCAACGATCCTCGGCGGAATCGCGGGCGATCGTTTACGAAAACGCGTCCCGGGATCGTATTTTCTGGTCTCGGGAATTGGAATGTTGCTCGCGTTTCCCTTCACGGTCGGCATGGTTTTCACACCTTTTCCGCTCGC
Organism: uncultured Verrucomicrobiae bacterium; assembly: GCA_963824795.1. Taxonomy (GTDB): domain Bacteria; phylum Verrucomicrobiota; class Verrucomicrobiia; order Chthoniobacterales; family UBA10450; genus JBBQFI01. Next base: position 10,218 of record CAWGQU010000027.1, read on the forward strand.
GTGGATCATGCTTGTTTTTTGCGGTCTTCTTTGTCTTCTTCAACACCGGTCCGTCCAATACCGCGATTGCTAATGTCGCTTTGCCCTCGGTTCGCGCGACGGCCTTCGCGCTTAATATTTTTATCATCCACTTCTTTGGCGATGCTGGCGCGCCGCCATTGATCGGCTTTATCGCCGGTCATACCAATCTCGACATCGCATTTCTTTTCATTTCCGTGACGATGTTGATCGCGGGTGTTGTTTGGCTTGCGGGAATGAAATACCTGGCGCGCGATACCGCGGTCGTTGAAGAGGCCACGGTTCCAATTTGATGACCCCCCATCAGGCGCTCGAAAAATATTTTGGTTTTCGGGAATTCCTCGATGCGCAGGAGGAAGTAATCGAGACGATTCTTGCCGGCACCGATGCGCTTGTCGTCATGCCGACCGGCGGCGGTAAATCGCTTTGTTATCAATTGCCGGCCCAACTCCTGCAGGGCACGACCGTCGTGGTGTCGCCCCTGATCGCGCTGATGAAGGATCAAGTCGATGCGCTGCAACGGCGCGGTATTGCAGCGACGCTCATTAACAGTTCACTCGCGTGGCCGGAACAACAGGAACGCATTCGCGCTCTTGCCCGCGGCGATTTCAAACTGGTTTACATCGCGCCGGAACGTTTTCGCAGTCGCAACTTTGTCGATGCATTGGGCCAGGCGACGATCGCGCTTTTCGCGGTGGACGAAGCGCACTGTCTCTCCATGTGGGGCCACGATTTTCGACCCGACTATTTTCGGCTCAACAGCATTTTGGAAAAACTGGGCCGGCCGCAAGTGGCTGCATTCACCGCTACTGCGACTCCGGATGTGCGGCGTGACATCCTCACGCATCTTGATTTGCGCGAGCCTCGCGAGTTCGTCGCGGGATTCGCGCGCCCCAATTTGAAGTTAATGGTGACTCAAGTCGCCAATGAATCGGACAAATATGCGCGGCTTCATGCACTAATCCGCGATCACAAAACCGGCATCGTTTATTGCGCCACGCGCAAACGCGTCGAAGCGGTCGCGGAAACGCTGAAAGATGCGGGCGTTTCGAGCATCCTTTATCACGGCGGCATGAACGATGAAGAGCGCGAACGCGCACAGAACGCATTCATGCGCGGCGAGAAAGACATCGTCGTTGCAACAAACGCTTTCGGCATGGGAATCGATCGCGCGGACATTCGTTTCGTCGCGCATTTCGAAGTGCCCGGAAGTGTCGAAGCGTATTATCAGGAAGCCGGACGCGCTGGTCGCGACGGCGAAGCGGCAACCTGCGAATTATTTTTCAATCATGCCGATACGCGGGTGCAGGAATTTTTTATCGACGGCAGCAATCCGTCTCCGGAGTTCGTCGTCGATACTTACGAAATGTTGCGGCGCGAGGCGGACGAAAAGCACGAGCTGCAACTTTCAATCAAGGAGCTGGCCGGGCGCGTCGAGACCGATGGCAACGACATGATGCTGAATTCCGCGCTGCACATTCTCGATCGCGAGGGATACATCGATCGCTTCGATGTTACTGGCCGGCGAGTGCGAGGAACGCGATTGCTCAAGCCGGAAGTCAGCGGCGCGAAACTGAAACTCGACACGGTAAAGCTGCGGGAAAAAGAGCGACGCGATCGCGTGAAGTTGAAGACGATGATCGACTTCGCTTACGCGCGCGTTTGCCGTCAGCAGGCGATCCTTCGTTATTTCGGTGAGGTAGATCCGGCAGTTTGCGGCAACTGTGATATTTGCCTGGAAACCGCTGGACCTGCGCGAGCTCCAACCGAAGAGGAAGCGTTGGTCGTAAAAAAAGCTTTGAGCGGCGTGGCACGAATGTCCGTGCGAACGCAGAGTGGCTGGCAGCCTAAATTCGGCCGCGGCCGCATCGTGCAGACATTGGTCGGAAGCCGCTCGCGCGAAATCATTGATGCGCGCCTCGATCAGCTTTCGACATACGGATTGCTCAAAGCGGAAGGCGTCGCGTATTCGAATCAATTGCTGCGCGAGCTGCAGGAAAGCGGAATGCTCGTTTCGACCGGCGGACAATATCCGATGGTCACGCTTACGATTCGCGGCGAAGAAATCATGAAAGGTGCGCTCGATTATGCCTTGCGTTGGCCGCAGCGGATCGCGGTTTCCGAACCTGGCGCGTCGCGCAAAAGGAAAACGAAATCTGTGGTCGTTCAGGATTTGCTGCCATCCGACGCTGCGCTTTTCGAGCAATTGAAAAAGCTGCGTTCAGCGCTGGCGCGGGAGAATGGCAATCTTCCCGCCTACATAATTTTTCCAGACGAAACGTTACGCGCATTTGCGCGCCTCAAACCGCGTTCGGTGGATGCCGGTCGCAAGATTCGCGGTGTCGGAGATTTGAAAGCGCAAAAATATTTGCCCGCGTTTCTGGAAGCGATCGAGAAATTCGAGGCAGAGTAATTGACGTGGGCGACATGGAATGATGCGCATTTGTGAAAATCGACGCGCCCTGCACGTTGTCATCCCGAGCGAAGGCGAGGGACCTCACGAACCATTCCACGCCATAATTATTTGTGGGGTCCCTCGCCTTCGCTCGGGATGACAGAACGGTGGCGCTCGCCGCAGCAAGCGCACCGCTACATCGTCGATGCCAGATGCACGTCAAAATCCTGCGCAAGCGCATGTGCGCGCGAGGCTGCTTCGTATTGCCCGGTTTTCGCCAGCAGCTCGCTCAACAACTGCCATGATTCCGCTCGATACCATTGTGCGCCCAGACACGACTTCAATTCTGCAATCGCGCGATCAGGGCTCCCGGCTTCCTCCAGCACCTTGACGTAACGCTTCTCGATTGACCAATCGGGCGGCCCGGTATGAGACGCGAGCCGCATGCGCAAGACATTCAGATTGCCCGTTTCTTTGTTCTCCAAGACTGCGAAAAGTTCGTGCGCCTTGGCTGCGGTAAGAGGTGAGTCGAGGGCGCGCGTCAGCATTTCACGCGCAAGCTTGAAGTCGTTTTGTTTGATCGCCACGGCTGCAAGATCAAGCAGTGCGAAAGGTTGGTCGTGGTCCTTTTGCAATGCGAGCTCCAGATGTTTTTTCGCCGTATCGAGTCGTCCTTCCCTTAGTTCCAATGCGCCGAGATTGGTAAGCATTCGCGACGAATCACCGCCAGCCGCAATCGTTCGCTCAAGAAACGTTTGCTGATCCTTCCAATCAAACGTGCGGACGAAAGTGCGCCCGGCAAGGAAAGCGATCCAGAGCACGGCCGCGCCCGCGATCATCCTCGATGGGACCGTCCGCTCCTGCGTTTTCCAATTTTCAATCAGAGATTCAATCGTTAGGCAAACGGCGAGGAAAAGAAATGCGGACGGAAGATACATCCAATGTTCGGCAACTGTCGCATTCAAGGGAAAGATCCCGCTCACCGGCAGATAGCAGATTGCCGCGAGCAGGAGACACACGAAAATCGCAGGCCTTTTGCGCGTGCGAATGCTCCAGTAAATCACTCCTGTGATAAGTGCGAGACCGAGCAGGGTTTGAAGTTCGCGCCACGATGATCTTGTGACACTTCTCTCTGAGAATCCGGTTGGATGAGTTTCCACGTCCCGCTCCATGTGCAGATCGAGCGGAAGAATAAGCAGCCCGGCATATTCCGCTGCGGCGCGCGCGACCAGTAATGGCCTAACGAGTATGGGAATCGCTGTTCGGGCGGGAGGCGGAGCGATGTGCTCGGCGGGAAAACGAAGGCTCAGATAAACGATCGAGGCAAAAATGGCTACGGCGGCGGCATTGCGCAGCGCGATCCAATTTCGCTGAAGCGCAAGTGCAACCAGCCACAGCAAAGGAAAAATCAGCCCGATCTCTTTGCTCAATGCGCTGAGCAGGAACGCGACCGTCGCTGCGATGATAAGAAGCCATGCTGTTCTCTTGTTTTCGCGAAGGCTTCGCAGGCCGAAGTACAAACCGGCGAAGCCAAAAGTCGCGGCGAGCGGATCGGCGCGGCCCGAGATGTAAATCACCGCCGCGCTTTGGATGGGATGGATCGCCCAAAGTAGCGTCGAAAAAAATGCTACGACTCTGCGCTTGCGTTCGCTTATCCCGAACAAGCGGAGCAATTCATCGGCGAAGAAAAAAAATGCGATCGCTGCGGCGAGATGACAGGCAACGCTCGTGAGATGAAAAACCGACGGCCGAAACGCAAATGCGGAATATTCCAGCGTGTAGGTCAGCCGTTGGATCGGCCGATAAAAATCTGAAGGAGTCGCGTCGGTAAAAAGAAAATGCTCAAACCCTTCCGGAATGAGTCGCCAGCTGCGAATGAGCGGATCGCGCAACACGAGCGCCTGATCGTCCCAGACAAATCCATCGCGCACCGCCGGCGCATAACTAGCGCACACCGCGAGAGCGATAAGCAGAATGGCCCAGCGTTTTTTCACTTCGCAAAAGAGGTTGAACAGATCGTTGGAATGCGCGTCTAGGTTGAGATGTCGTTGTCGATCGATCGAATCGTGATAATTGCGGGGTTCTGCCTCATGGCGAGCAGCGTGCGTGCCGCCGGCCTGCCCGATGATTGCACGCAGCTAATCGTCGCGCTCGCGCCGGACTGGAATTCGATGCACGGCCGCGCGCAATTGCTCGAACGCGAGGGTGGGAATTGGAAGACTAACGGCAAAGCGTTCCCCGTCTTATTCGGCAAAAACGGTCTGGCCTGGGGCAGTGGTCTAGCCGGTCAGGATGAAAACGGGTTGCGCAAAAAGGAGCGCGATAAGCGTGCGCCTGCGGGCATTTTTCGCATCGGGAAAATTTATACATACGATGCGCAATTGCCGCAGGGCGCAGATTATCCCTTTCACCAGGTGACCAAGGCAGACGCGTGGGTGGATGACGTGCGCAGCCCGCAATACAATCAGTTTGTCACAATCGACGATCCCGCCAATCCGCCGGCGTGGTTTGAGAAACAAAAAATGCGACACAATGATTTTGCGTATCGTTGGCTCGTGGAGATTCGCCACAACTCCGACCCGCCAGTGCCGGGCAACGGCAGCGCTATCTTCTTTCACATTCGTCGCGGTGTGAATCGTGCCACGGCTGGCTGCACGACGATGGCGGAACCGGATTTAGTTCGCGTCATCACGTGGTTACGCGCGCGCGCGTAATCCGTGTTTTGCGCTTTTGCCCAATGAAGTTTATAGAGAAAAGTGGCGTGAGTGGAAATTGCCTGCGCCTGAAATTACGGGATTGTTGCCCTAACAAGAAAGTCGGTTGTGCGATTCCGTAATCCGCCTAACGTAAAGTTCTTCGTATCTGAATTTCATGAGAAAACGACCTAATCCCGATTCGGAATCCAATATCAAACGCATCGACACGAAGCCTCGTGCGAAAAAACAAACGCACGGATTTCAAGTGCACTTTCTTCGTGGCACCACGATCGTGACCAAGATGTTCAGCGACGCGATTTATGGCGGCAAAGAGGCCGCGCGCCGCGCCGCTCGCAAACACAAACGCTCAGTCCTGGGCAACCTGCCCGATCGCAGCTTTCGCGGTTTTGGCGCGCCTGTGAAAAAAGGCAAAGGCGGTTCGAAGAAGCGAAGCGCGGGAAAGAAGCGCCGCTAGCTCGCGCCGCCGCGCGATTCCTTCAGAGAACTGCCTCGTTGGCTCCGCTGAGCTCTCATTCTGTCCAAGCGGTCATTCTGAGCGAAGCGAAGAACCTCGCAATCTACCCGGTGCGCAATTTGCGGGATCCTTCGCTTTGCTCGGGATGACATTTTTTGTACGCCTCCCAACAGGCAATGAATCCCGGTGCGAAATCATCCGGCCTCGCACGAAGCCAATCGGAAACTAGAGCAACGGGAAAGAATTCGCCGTGCTCGATCTCTGACGCCGCAAGCCGAAAAGGACCATCGTGTCGGCCGCGATAGAGCCAGATAAATTCCTGTCCGGTCTGTTCCGACGCCGGCAGTTTCGTAATCCGCAGTAGTTCGGTCGAAATTCCGAGCTCCTCATCCAGCTCGCGCAGGGCGGCGGCATCGTATTCTTCGCCGGCGCTCACATGGCCTGCGGCGCTCGAATCCCATACCAGCGGATGTCGATCCTTCCAGCGCGACCGCTTTTGTAAAAAGACATCCCCAGGGGCGTTGAAAAGGAGGATGTGGACAGCGCGATGCCGCAACTTATTCCCATGCACTTCTGTGCGCGGCGCGTCCCTCAGCCAGCGGTCATTTTCGTCCACTACGGGAAAGCTTTCCGTCGCGACATTTTCGGCATCGTTTTGCCCGGCAGGTTGGACAAAATTTGAGAGGGCAATCCATTGCTGCAGCGAGAGTTCTTCGCCGCGGACTCTGGCATCGACGCCCAATTCATCGATCGCTTTTTCCCAATTTGGAATTTCATCTCGCAATAATTTCTGGAGTTGCTTGCGACGTTGAGAAAAGCCGAGATTTACCAGTCTTCGAAATGTTTCTTCGCTGAAGGCAGGAAGCTCTTTGGCTTCGCGCGGTATCAATTGAATGAGCGCTGAATCGACGCCGGGCTCGGGTAGAAAAACTGTTGCCGGCACACGTGCGCAGGTAGTGCACTCGATAGCGTGACTGAATCAGAAGCGAAAGCGCGCCGTAGTCTTTTGTCGCCGGTTGTGCAGAAAGTCGCCGCGCCATCTCCTTCTGTAACATAAACAAAAACAACGAAATAGGACTCGGATAATGAACGAATTTGATGAGTAGCTGACTCGCGATGTAGTACGGCAGATTGCCAACGCATTTCACACGCGGTTGCGCGAACAGACTTCGAACATCGAAATCGAGAGCATCTGCGTGTCGAATTTCCACGCGAGATTCGCGGAAGCGTTCCTCCAAAAAATTTGCGAGCCGCCGATCTTTTTCGATGGCGAGGACGCGCGCTCCTTGATCGCAGATGACCTCCGTCAACGCGCCCAAACCGGGTCCGATTTCAACAACATAATCATCGGATGTAATCTCCGCTTTTTTCACGATCCAACGCGCGAGATTGCGATCGTGCAAGAAGTTCTGACCCAGAGTTTTGATCGGCGCGACTTTAATTTCGCGCAGCGTCGCTTCGATTTCCGACAGCTTCACCTTGGGGAAAATTGGCAGCCGAAAATGGGCCTGGGATTGGAAGATTTGTTCACAAAAAAGAACTTCGATTGGGCTGCGTTATTCGAACGTTATTCACAAGTTATTTTATCGCCTCAAGACGGAAGAAATCTGTTTCGATCGAGCGGACTTTTTTCGGCTGGCCAGATAGGTTCGTCGCGCATCCTTGAGCGATACGCCTTCGATGAAATAAACGATCGCAGCCCGCCCAATCGCGTAGGTTCCTGCGCCCGCCACCATCCCGCAGACGACATTGCCCCAGCCCGGGAAAAACTTCAGAAGCGCACGCGTTCCTTCTCGCAAGAGCATGCCGGCACCCACATTCGCGCCAAGGGCGGCCATAAACTCGGTCGCCGCGCGCAGGCTGCGTTCGCGTCCGCTCAAATACATTATTCCGGAGACCATCACCAACTGCAGCGTGGTAAGAATAGGCAAATCGGCCAGCGGAATCGGCTGCGCGCCGATCGCCGCGCAAATTGCCGTGGTCGACTTCACCAAAACCTGCGCCACTTCAACCTGAGCCGCCCGATCCCGCGAAATCCGCAGCATTTCCACGCGGGCCTGATTGGGCAGGTTTTGCGTCAGGAGAGCGAGCAGCCGCTCCGTTTCGCCCGAAATTTTTGCCGCGTGCTCGCGAGCAAGTGGCATCGGCATAATTTCGCTCAACTGATTCCGAACGCTCGCGTTTTCCTCGAGCGCGTCGCGCAACTTGGACGACTGCTTTTCCGTAGGGGCGCTCCTCGCTTCGCCATCACTTGCGCGATTTATCGAAGGATCGAAGAGCGAGACACCAAAGATCCTGGCGCCAGGGGCAGCCTCGCCGTTCCACTTGAGAAAGGCCGCGAGGTTTTCAATTTCCGGCTTGCGCGGGGGCCGACGTGCATCGGCGTCATCGATGAAAAAGAAAATATCGGCCGCCTGCAATCTCAATTCATCACGGATATTTTTCACGGCGGAATCGTCGGCTCCGCGCGCGTCGAGAACGCTGATGGTTCCCTGGCCATTCAATTTCAAATCAACCCAACGAAAAATTTCCATCAAGGCGTTTCGATTTTCCTCCGCCGCGAGTCCGAACAAGGTGGGGAGAATTTCCTGCAGCGGAAGTTTGCTCGAGCCGACAAAGACAAAACGCGGCGACCTTTGCTGAACGAAAAGCTCTTTCAGCGGCGTAAGTTCGTGCAAAATCGGTTTTTGGATTGTAGTCGGCAGTTTGCCGAGAAACCCTTCAAGCTTTTCGATGATGTGAAGAAACAAAGATTGGTTCATTCGGATTTTGAATTTGCCGTTTTCAGTTTGCCATCTTTACTCTGAACACCTTCCGCAATTCTCCGACCTTAAATCTTCCATGAGTTTGAATCTCGAAATTCTTTCGCGCGCCGCCAATGAAGCGCGCGGGCTCGCCATGGATGCGGTGCAGACTTCGAAATCGGGTCATCTCGGTTTGCCTCTCGGCTGCGCGGAAATGGGAGCCGTGCTTTATGGATATGTCTTAAAGCAAAATCCCGACAAACCGCGCTGGATTGGCCGCGATTATTTCGTTCTCTCGGCTGGCCATGGCAGCATGTTTCTTTATGCGTGGTTGCACATGAGCGGATACGATTTGTCGATCGACGACATTAAGGCTTTCCGGCAACTGCACAGCAAGACGCCGGGCCATCCCGAATTTTTTGAAACGCCGGGCGTCGAGTGCACGACCGGTCCGTTGGGGCAGGGCGTGGGCAACGCAGTGGGCATTGCCATGGCGGCGAAGATGGCGGCTGCGCGTTTCAATACGGAGCACAAAATTTTCGATCAACACATTTTCTGTCTCGCGGGTGATGGATGTTTGCAGGAAGGCGTTTCCGCGGAAGCGAGCGCGTTCGCCGGTCATTTCGGTTTGGACAATCTGATTCTCATTTACGATTCAAACGCGATTACGCTCGATGCGATGGCGAAAGCCACGCAGAGCGAGGACACACACAAACGATTCGAAGCTTACGGATTCGACGTGCAGGAAGTGAACGGCCACGACATGGTGCAATTTCTCGACGCCATCGTCGTCGCAAAAGAGCGCGATAACGGAAAGCCGCAAATGATCATCGCGCACACCACTGCAGGGAAGGGGATTCCTGAAGTGGAAGGAACAGCCAAAGCGCACGGTGAAGCCGGCGCGAAATTTGTGGATGCTGCGCGCAAAGGCCTCGGGCTTCCCGATCAGCGTTATTTCGTTTCCAAAGAGGTTTACGATTACTTCGCCGCGCACAAAAAGAAATTGCTGAGCGATTACGATCGCTGGGAAGAAACGTGGCAGGCTTGGCGGAAGAAAAATCCCGAGCAGGCGCAACAACTCGACGACGCGATCGACAAAAAGGTCCCGTCGAATCTTCTCGAAAAAATTCCTGCGTTTCCTGCCGACGCTAAACTCGCCACTCGTAAGGCTGGCAGCGAGGCGTTGCAGCCGATCGCGAAAGCGATGCCGTTTTTGATCAGCGGCAGCGCGGATCTGCACGGGTCGACTTTGAATTACATCGAGGGTGGCGAGGATTTCACGCGCGACAATCCGCACGGGCGTAACATTCATTTCGGAATTCGCGAACACGGCATGTGCGCAATCATGAATGGTGTCTCGTATCACGGCGTGTTTCGTGCATCCGGCGCGACGTTCTTAGTTTTTACCGATTACTGCAGAGCATCGATCCGTCTGGCCGCACTCTCTAAACTGCCGAACATCTATATTTTCACACACGATTCTATCGGCGTCGGAGAAGACGGTCCGACACATGAGCCGGTCGAAACAGTGAGTAGCGTGCGCGTCATGCCGCAAATCGATGTGATTCGGCCAGCCGATCCGGAGGAGACGGCGGGCGCATTCGTGGCGGCGGCGCAGCGAATCGACGGACCCACGCTGCTCGCCCTTACCCGTCAAGCCGTGCCAATGTTGAACGAGATTGATGTGAAACTGCGCCGTGAAGGTGTCGCGCGCGGCGGTTACGTTGCGAGAAAGGAAACCAGCAAACTCGATCTCATTATTCTTTCCTGTGGAAGCGAACTGCAACATGCGCTCGCCGCGGCGAAAGAACTTGGTGACGGCGTCCGCGTAGTTTCGATGCCGTGTTTCGAACGCTTCGAGCGGCAGCCGCAGAAATATCGTGACGAAGTCTTGCCTAACGAGTGCCGGCGACGCGTTGCTATTGAAGCCGGCGTTCCCGATACCTGGTACCGATATGTTGGTCTCGATGGAAAAGTTGTTGGCCTGCACCGCTTTGGGATGAGCGCTCCGGGCGATCAGGTGATGAAGGAGCTCGGCATCGACGCGCAACATGTAATCGACGCGGCAAGATCGTTGTCGTTGTAGCTGCCGCTGTCTCCAGCGACAGAATATCGCAAACCTCTGCCGCCGGTGACGGCGGCAGCTACATTCAGAACGCCGGCTCGCTCACATTCCGCGCGCGATCTTCGAAGCGCGTGAATTCCTTCAGGAACGTGAGCTGAATTTCGCCGACCGGACCATTGCGCTGCTTCGCGATGATCAATTCGGCTTCACCGGACTTTTCGGCACGCGCGTCCTCGTCTTCCTCGTAGATTTCCGGCCTAACGAGTAATCCAACAAGATCCGCATCCTGTTCAATCGATCCGGATTCACGCAAATCGCTCAGGCGTGGCTTGCCGCCCGAACGCGCTTCCGGTTGGCGATTCAACTGTGCGACCACGATAATTGGAATCTTCAGCTCCTTCGCCAGACCTTTCAGTCCCGCGGAAATTTCGGAAATTTCGAGTTGCCGATTCTCCTGCGCGCGTCGCGTCATGGAACGCAGGAGCTGCAAATAATCAACGATGATCAACTGCACATCGTGCTGCGCTTTGAGCCGGCGTGCCTTCGCCCGCAGCTCGAGAATGCTCAGTCCCGCGCTGTCGTCGATGAAGATGCGCGCTTCCGCCAGCTTGGCCGCTGCCGCCGTCAAACTCGGGAAATCGCGTTCCGCCAGGAATCCGTCGCGCACTTTCTGCAAATTCACACGGGCGCGCGAGCAAAGCAGACGTTGCACGAGCTGCTGACTGCTCATTTCCAAACTGAAAACGGCCACTGGTAATTTTTCGTGAATCGCGACGTGTTCCGCGATGTTCATCGCCAGCGCCGTTTTTCCCATGCTGGGCCGACCGGCAACGATGATCATTTCCGCGGGATGCAAACCGCTCGTCATGCGATCAAGTTCAGCAAAACCGGTTGAGATTCCGGTGATGCCGCCCTTGCGCTCGTAAAGCCCTTCGATCGCTTCGATCGCGGCCATGACCTGATCTTTCATCGTGGGCATCTGGCCTTTGAATCGATCCTCGCCCACCGCGAGAATTTTCGCTTCCACTTCATCGAGCAGATTGCTCACTTCGTCCTGCTCTTCGTAAGCGCGCCGCACACTCTCAGTCGCCGCCGTAATGATTTGCCGCAGAATGTATTTGTCGCGGACGATTTCGAGGTAGTAACCAACGTTTGCGGCGGTCGGCACAAACGTGAACAGGCTCGTGACAAACGCAGCGCCGCCAATTGCATCGAGCACGTTTCTGTCACGCAGCACTTGCGTGAACGTAATCAGATCGATGCCCTGGCCTGCATTCCACAGCTCCACCAGGATCGTGTAAACGGTCTGGTGCGCGGGAACGTAAAAATATTCTTCGTTAATTTTCTCGACGCATTCCGCGATCGTTTCGCGCGGCGAGATCAGCATAGAACCGAGAACGCCCTGCTCCGCTTCGACGCTATGCGGCGGCGTTCGGTGAATATCCTGAGAAGAAGCTGTTGGCGAAGTGGGAAAAACTCTTCCGCCATTTTGTGCCGTCAGACCTCGCCCGGCGCCATTGCCGGCGGTTTTGCGAGGTTTCCCAGGTTCGCCGTTACCGGCTCCTTGAGAACTCGGCATTTATTTTTGTTCTGTTTTTCTTCGGAAGAAGCTGCGCTTCTGCGTCACAGGTTCTGTCGGCTCTTCAGTCTTGGGTGCTTCCGGCACATGTGCGGACTTCACCGTGAACTTGAAATTCGCCACGACATCGTGGTGCAACTTGATTGAAACTTCATGCTCACCCGTCGTTTTGATCGGGTGCTCGAGCGAAACTCTGTGGCGATCAACGTCGTTCCCGAGTTCGTTCTTGATGCGTGTAACCAAATCTTGCGCGGTAATGGAACCAAACGCTTTGCCGGTTTCGCCGGTCTCGAGCGTAAACGTGACGCGCAATTTATTAATGCGACGCGCGAGATCTTCCGCCTCATTCATTTCACGAGCTTCACGCTCGGCGCGTTTCGCTTTCAAATTGTCGATCTGACGCAAACTTGCCGGCGTCACCTCATGCGCCTTGCCGTGCGGCAGAAGGTAGTTGCGCGCGTAGCCGCGGCGCACTTTTACAACATCCGCTTCGGCGCCGAGGCCGGGGACGTTTTCGGTCAAAATGATTTCAGTAGAGGGCATGATGCAGTAAAAAATGGTCCGCGGCGGAGAATGATCCGGCAAGCGCGGACTGGATTATAGGGTCGACGAAGTGGCTGTCAACCGCGGGAAAATTTTTCCTGATTTAAACCATGCCGAGTTTCATTCGGCCTGCTTCGCTGATCATGTTTTGATTCCAGGGCGGGTCCCAAACGAGATCCACCTGCGCTTCATCCACGCCGTCGATGCTCAAAATTTTACTTTGCGCATCGTGCGCGATGGCTGGGCCCATGCCGCAACCGGGTGCAGTGAGCGTCATCTTTACTTCCACTTTCGTTCCGCCTTCGGGTTTTTCGATAAGCTTGCAATCGTAAACCAAACCGAGATCGACAATATTCACCGGAATTTCCGGGTCGTAACATTGTTTGAGTTGCGCCCAGACAGCTTTCTCATCGACGGGTCCTTCTGACTCCGACGTGACATCCGTCGCACCATTAGATTGCGGTTTTTCCAAACCGAGAGCGTCCAAATCTTTTTCGGCAATACGCGACAGCCCTTGATTCGTCGCAATTGTATAGCTGCCACCAAGCGTTTGCGTGACTACGCCCTGAGTCCCGGAAGGAATCGTTGTTTTTTCTCCGCTCGGAATTTGAATCGCTTCGCAATCCCGCGTCGTGGTGAATTCGGTATTTTCGTGCATAAGACGGTCGCTGTTGAAGCGACCAGGAACTATCCGCAAAAAAGGCGCGTTGTCATCCTGAGCGAAGCGAAGGACCTCGCGAATGATGGCAATCGTGAGTTACTCGGTTGATCTTCGTGTAATCGTCAAGCTCCCTCACTTCGCTCGGGATGACAGTAAAAGGGCGCTCGCGTCACTCAGCGATCGAAAACAATTTTTGCTTTCCCCTTCTTCGTCTCTTTCGCCTCGGGCGAGAATTGCTGAAGTAACGTTGGCCCGCTGGTGTGTGCTTGCGCTGTCTCATCTTTTCCGCCAAGTGCAGAACGCAGCGCTCCTTCGACAAGTTGCGCGCAATGAATCTTTACCGGTGGCAACGCGCCGAGCGGAGCGGCCAATTCTTCGCCGGACATCGATTGTGCTTCCGCGATCGTTTTTCCAGCTAACAACTCCGTCGCCACGCTTGCGACGGCGATCGCCGTTTGACATCCGAAAGATTGAAACGTCGCGCGATCGATGACCTTACGGCCATTCTCTTCTTTGAACTTGATCCACATGCGCAGCATGTCGCCGCAATCCGGACTGCCGACTGTGCCGACTGCATCGGCGTTTTCCATCTCGCCAAGGTTGCGCGGATTTTTTACCGCTTCTTCGATGCGCGTTTGTAAATCGTCGCTCATGACGTGGGTTCGAGATGATAGCGCGGCAATTTCGGATCTACCTCGGCACTCCACGCATCGATGCCGCCGCGCAGACTCTTCACGTTTTCGAAACCGTGTCCTTGAAAGTATGCCGCCGCATCCATGCTGCGCTGACCCTGATGGTCGTAGACAACGAGAAGATTTCCGCGCGACCATTTGCTCAGAATTTCCTGCATCAGCTCCTGGGTAAAAAATTGCGCGTGGCCAAGCTTCACCGCGTCGAATTCTTCGCGCGTCCGAACATCAAGAAGACTAATTTTTTCGCCGGCTGCGAGGCGATCTGACAATTCCCGTGGCTCGATTTGCATGGCGCGATCGGCCGCGTCGCTCGCGATGATGTGATCAACAACTTGATCGACGTTCAGGTTCTCGTTTCGCGCGCATACACCGGCCAGCGTTTCATCCGGACTAAACCCGCAGCTACTGCAACCACCGATGTGATATTTGCGGAACAGCGCCCGCTGCGCTCCAGGGAACTGTTCAAGCAGTTCTCGCATGGTAATGGTCGGATTAATTGCCGCTCGCGTCTGCACCCGCAAAACTAAGTGCGAGCGGCAAATCGGCAAGGTGGATCGAGCTCTCCGAGCCCGATGTTGAAATGGCGTCGAAGCCGCAAAGGTAACGGCCTCGCGCTCGGAGAACCCGGTCCCCTACAGCTTCGCTGGATCCTCCAGCAGTTCGGCGACGCGTTTCAACAAACGTCCGGCGCCACCGCCGTCGAGACTGCGATGATCGAAACTGAGCGTGAGTTCGGCCTGCGTGACGGGCACAAATTGTTGCTTCGCCTCGTCCCAATGCGGCGATTTTTTTCCGGCGCCCATCCCAAGAAGCAATGTTTGGTCGGGCAGCGGAATCGGCGTGCCCCAATCCAAACCGAACGTGCCGAAATTCGAAACGGACGCGATACCGCCACTCGTCATGGCAGAGTCGAGTCGACGTTTGCGCGCGAGTTCGACGAGTTCGTTGTAACGCGCGGTCATGTCGGCGAGCGACGTCTTGTCGGCTTCGCGGATCACGGGAACCATGATGCCGTCCTGCGCTTCGACGGCGACGCCAATGTCGATCGAGTTGGCTTGAATCACGCGCTCGCCGATCAGACGCGCGGCGGCGGAAGGATTTTCGGACAGAGCAAGAGCAAGCGCGCGCACGACGTAAAGCGCTGGACCCGGTTTAGCGTCGCGATTTTTGCGATCCTCCAGCACCGCATCGAGCGCGACCGACAAACCGACCGTCGCCAGCGGCCGTGTCCAACTGCGACGCATCGCATCGGCCACGCCGGTCCGAATGGCGCTGGGCTTTTCCGCGGATTGTTTTTCGATTCCGCCGAGAAAATTTTCCAGATCCTTGATTGTGACGCGGCCGGCAGTTCCGCTGCCGGCAATACCTGCGAGATCCGCACTCGTTAGGCTCAGCTCCGCCATGCGCGCACGCACACGCGGTGAAAGATAACCGGCGCCCTTCGCGCCTGCGGGCACCGGCAATCCACCCGTGCGATCGCCATACGAATCGGTCGGCACTGGAGCGAGTCCCTTTTCATCCACCTGAAAATGCGAGCCGCTGCCATTTGTTTTCGCGCCCTCTTCTTCGCGACCCGGAATTTCCTTCGCGACTTCGCCTTTGGGTGGCGCAGATTTTTTCACCAGACGCGCCGCGTCGGCTTCGCTCGCCTCGATGTAACCGAGGATAGCGCCAACAACGTAAGTTCCTTTCACTTCCGCATCGATCTTCGCGACTTCACCCGCACACGGAGTCGTTACTCCCATCACCGCCTTGTCGGTTTCGACTTCGATGATTTCCTGATCGGCTGCGACTTTCTCGCCGGGTTTGACTTTGATCGTGACGATGGTGGCTTCGGCCATCGATTCGCCGAGCTGCGGCATGGTAATTGGAACTTGAGGCATAAAACTAAGATTTATTTCTCATCGCGGTCATCCCGAGGCTGCCGCGGCGACCGAGGGATGTCACGAGATCACACCGGACATTCGCGAGGTCCTTCGCTTCGCTCAGGATGACCGTGTAAAAATCGCGAAACATAAACTTACTCCGCCAAAATCTGTCGCGCTTTCGCTGCGATGCTTTTCGCATTCGGGCGATGCTCGACCCAAAGGTTCGGATGATAGGGAATTGGCGTGTCCTTCGCGTTAATGCGCGCGGGCGCGGCGTCGAGCAGATGAAATCCTTCAGTCGCGACGCGTGCGATCACTTCGGCCGTCGCGCCGCCCCACGGAAATGATTCGCCCACGCAAAGCAAACGTCCCGTGCGCGCGACGGAAGCGAGTACAGTGTCGGTATCGAGCGGCTTCACCGTGCGCAAATCGACGACTTCGATTTCGTAACCTTCCCTCGCGAATTGTTGCGCGACCGATAAAGCTTCGTGCACCATCGCGCTGTAAGTGACGATGCTGAGATCACGGCCCGGCCTAACGACTCGTGCGCGGCCGACCGGCAGGCCGCTTTCAGGCAATTTGTCGGCCTTGAGATGGTAATAGAGATATTTGTGTTCGCAGTAGATGACCGGATCGTCGATCGCCACCGCATCGATCAACATCGTGTACGCGTCCTCAACCGTCGCCGGCGTCATCACGACCAGCCCGGGATAATGTGCATACACTGCTTCCATGCTTTGGCTGTGAAACGGTCCGCTGCCTTTCGTGCCGCCGCTCGGCAGGCGCACCGTGATCGGACACGGTGTCTGCGTCCGCCAAAATTGCGTGCCGGCATTATTCAAGAGCTGGTTGAGCGCGATGCTGGAAAAATCTGCAAACTGCATTTCGACAATCGGTCGCATGCCTTCCATCGCGGCGCCGATTGCGGTGCCGACGATGGCGTCTTCACTGATCGGCGCATTCAAAACGCGACCCGGAAATTCCGCGTCGAGACCTTTTGTCGCCTTGAACGCGCCGCCGAATTTCCCGCCGACATCCTGCCCGTAAATGTAAACGCGCTCGTCTTCGCGCAACAAACGCGCTTGCGCTTCGCGGATCGCTTCGAGGTAGGTGACGCTCACGGAATTTGATCCACCATTTCGCGCGTCGAATACGCGCACCAATCTTCTTCAGTGCCGACCGGCGGGTCTTCGTGTTGTGCGGTCGTCACGGCTTCGTCCACTTTCTTCACCGCTTCCGCGCGCCATTGCTGCAATGTTTCTTTGTCGGCTAATTTCTGTTCGCTGATCACCTGCTCGGCCCGAACCAGTGAATCCTGCGCAAACGGCTCGCGCTTGATCTCATCTGTAACGTAACTCGCGTCGTCGTGTTCGCCGTGACCAGCCAGGCGCAAGGTCGACGCAACAACAAGCTGCGGAGGTCCGCCGGCGCGCGCTCGTTTCACCGCTGCGCCGATGACATTCAAGCATTCCGTGAGATCGGTGCCGTCGATCGAATGCCCCTCGTATCCGTAACCGACGGCGCGATCAGCGAGATCGTTGCAGGCAAACTCGCGGTCGTTAGGCGTGGAATAGGCGTAATGATTGTTCGTGGCCACGAGCACGAACGGCACACGCTCGACCGCGGCGATGTTCATCCCTTCATGCGTCGCGCCGGTTTGCATTCCGCCTTCTCCAATGGTCGTTAGGCCAACAAAATTCTTTTCCCCCTTCATCCGCTTCGCGAGCAATTTGCCGACAACCACCGGCATCATCGCGCCGAGATGGCTGATCATCGCGAGCTGTCCCGTTTCCCAGGAGCCGCGATGAATATTTCCATCGCGCCCGCGCATCGGGCCCTGGCGGGAACCGAGATAAGTGCGCGCGACATCGACGAGCGGTTCGCCGAAGGCGGACCGTCCCGCCTGATCGCGAATTAGCGGCGCGAAAACATCGCCTTTTTGCAAAAACATTCCGCACGCCGCGCTCACCGCTTCCTGCCCGCGGCCGATGTAAACGCCTCCCGTGATCATGCCGCCGCGATAAAGGCTCGCGAGTTTTTCTTCGAAAACGCGCGTCAGCAGCATCCAGCGATAGGCTTCGAGGTAGCGCTCGTGCGGTGCGCCTTTTGCCTTCGCGGTCTTGCTACGGGGTTTGGCGCGTCGAGGCGCGGTCTGAAGCATCCAACGATTTTAGCCGAGATCGACTAGTCCGCGCAAAAAATTTTCTTTGTAGCTGCCACCGTCACTGGCGGCAGGAAATGCTTGGCTGAGACCTGTGACCTGCCGCCAGTGACGGCGGCAGCTACAACATGGCGCTCGGGATGATAGCGAAGAGAGCGAACCTCAATGCCTCGCGGCAAACTTGCGCGGATGCTCGGTTCCCTCGAGCGCAAACTGAGGCTGCGTTGGTTTCGCTTCGGCAACCGGCTGAGCACCGTTCTTTTCGGCCGCCTGGGGACCCGTTAACTTCATTCCTACCAATTTGCTCACGCCGCGTTCTTCCATCGTCACGCCGTAAAGAATATCAGATTTGGCGATCGTGCGTTTGTTATGCGTGATGATGATGAACTGGCTTTGCTTCACGAATCGATCGAGCACGCGAATGAAACGGTTGATATTGCTCTCGTCGAGCGGCGCGTCCATTTCGTCAAGAATGCAGAATGGGCTTGGTCGCACCATGTAGATGGCGAAAAGCAACGCGACTGCCGTCATCGTGCGCTCGCCTCCGGAAAGAAGCGAAATGCTCTGCAATTGTTTGCCCGGTGGTTTTGCCGTGATCTCGATTCCGCAATTGAGTGGATCGTTTTCGTCGACAAGCGACAGGTCCGCGCGGCCGCCGCCAAACATTTCCGCAAACATCTCGCGGAAATTCGTTCGTACCAGCGCGAACGTATCCGCGAACAGTTTCCGTGTTGTGTTATTGACGTGCGCGATGGTGTCGAGCAACTCGCGCCGCGATGCGGTCAGGTCGTTATTTTGCGTTTCAAGAAACTTGTAACGCTCTTCAAGCTCGTCGTACTCGTGTACGGCATCGAGGTTGACTGGGCCCATGTTATCAAGCTGACGCGTCAGTTCCGCGATTAGCTCTGCAATGCGCGAATCATCAACGTCGACATCGGCGGTCTTTGGTTCCGATTTTGCCGCAACTTGCTGCTCCGTTTCAGGAGCGCCGCGCCGCTTCAACTGCACGTGAAGCGTTTTGCTGAACGCGAACTGATCGCGCTCGAACTCGCGGAGATCGACCTGATAACGCCGCATCACATGGTCTGCCAGGTTTTCCACGTGCAACTGCAGTTGGGTTTGGCGCACCTCTTCTTTGCCACGCAGTTCGCGCACATCATTCAGCGAATTCCGCAATCCGCGCAATTCGGTTTCGAGTGCTGTGACAGCCTCCAGCCGGCTTGCACGTTGTTCTGCTACCGCGGTCGCTTCTGCTTCCGCCGCCGCACACGCAGTTGTTTGTTTGGCAATTTCCGCTTCGGCAGCGGCCGATTCCTTCTTCAGCAGCACAGTGCGCTCATGGTATTTTGTAATGTCGTTGCGGCGCGCAGAGATAAGCTCGGCTAGCTCCGCTTCACGCGCTGTCATCGGTTGCCGTTGATTGACGAGATTCTCCTGGCGCTGCCGCTCGGTTGCGACGGCTAGCCGTAGTTCATTTAGCTGTTCCGCTGCTTCGTCTTCGAGACGGAGCGCGCTTTCTTTCGCCGTTTCAAGCTCCCTCAGTTTTTTCTGCTCTTCCGCGATGGTCTCTTGATGATTTGCCAGTTCGCCTTGTAGCTCTTCGATTCGCGCATCCGAGCTTTGTATTTGCTGATTGAGCGTTTCCTTTTCGTTTTTTAAAACGTCGAGTTTGCGCTCGGACTCCTGTTGCTCGCGTTCAACCAGCTGAATCTGTGCACTGGCACTGGAGTGACTGAGGTGTGCCGACTGATGCTCGCGTCGTGCCTGTTCGAGATTCTCTTTCGCCGATTCCAGTTGGGCATGCGCGGCCGAACGCTCATCGGTAAGGGCGCGCTGTTTTCCTTCCAGAGCGGCGCATTCTCCCTGCAGAACTTCGATGCGCGCTTTTCGTTCGAGCAACGAGTCCGCCTGCGCACTCGCTACGCCGCCGAAAATAATTCCCTCTTCCGAAATAAATTCGCCGCTGAGAGTCGCGAACTGAAGATGCCTGAAATTTTTCTTCAGCACCAAAGCCTCGTTGAGATTCGGAACAATCGCGACGTTATGCAGTAGTCGCCTAACGAGTGATTGAAGCGTATCGGGCACGACAACCTTATCGATCGCCCATGCGAGCGCGCCTTTGGGAAGATTTTCCGGAGCCGGCGGCGCGTCTGCCAAACCAGCAAGCGCGAGCGCAGCCTGCCCAAGTTTCTTCTTCGAAAGAGTGGCCATGATCTCATTGGCCATGTCGCTATCCTGCAGGACAATTGCGTGAGCATTTCGGCCGAGAGCTGCTTCGATGGCGGTCACGAATTCGCGATCCACCTTCAGGTGGGAAACCAGCGCGCCAGCGAGGGCGGAGCGAAATTTTTCCGGTTGATCGAGGCCGCGCAAAACCGCCTGCGATCCCTGGGCCAGGCCTTCGCCTTCTTCATTCAATTGTCGCAGGACTTCGAGGCGCGATTGCTTTTCGGCGATCTCGCGCTCGATCGCGATCAAGTCTCGCTGCCGTCCTGCGACCGTTTGTTCCGTCGTTTGCAGCTGTTTCTCCGCGTCCAACGTACGGTGAGCGGACTTTTCGGAAACTTCCTGTTCGTGTCGAAGCAAATCACGCGCATCGCTCAATTTCTTCGCAACTTCTTCACGTTGTCGCGTGGCAAGAGCGATTGCGCTCTCCAGATCGGCAATCCGAGCTGCGGTCGCCTCGCGTCGCGCGCTGCTGCCGTTGCATTCTCCTTCCAGCGCCGAAACTTTTGCTCCCAGTTTTGAAATCGAAAGCTGCAACTGATTCAATTGCTCTTCGCGTTGTGCGCGTTCCGTGCGCAATTGCGCGGCCGTCGCATTCCATTGCGCAAGCTCATCTTCTTTTGTGGCGAGAAGACGCTGAGTTTTTTCAATCAGCAGATCGGCTTCGTGAATTTGCGATTCCTGCTCGGTTCGTTTCGCTTCAGCGGCGGTAATGTCGCCGCGATAACGTTCGACGAGTTCGGAAAATTCCTCCTCCCGTTGTTGATTGAATTGAATGCGATTGCGATGCGCGGCGATTTCGCTTTGCAATCGCTGCACTTGCGCACGCGCCTCCGCGATCTTGTCATCGATCTCACCCAACTCGTGTCGCTCGTCGGTAAGACGGTCCTCGTTCGTTTCGATCTTGATCTGCGTAGCGCGCTCCGATTGCCCGAGCCGCTCCATTTCCGCCTGGCATTGCGCGAGTTGACTCTCCAGTTGATCGAGTTGCCGGCGGGAATGATGCGTATCGAGCACGCGCAGGTCGGCATGAAGCGCCTGGTATCTCCGCGCCTTTCCCGCTTGTCGCTGCAGCGATCCGATCTGCCGCTTTACCTCTTTAATAATATCGCCGATGCGCAGAAGATTCGCTTCCGTCGCTTCCAATTTGCGAAGCGCTTCGCGTTTAAGCGTTTTGTATTTTGTGATTCCAGCCGCTTCCTCAAAAACAGCACGCCGATCTTCCGGCCGCGAACTCAAGATCAAATCGATCTTGCCCTGTTCCATCATCGAGTAGGCGCTGCGACCGACGCCGGTGTCCGCGAACAAACTGTGAATGTCCTTCAGACGGCAGACCGTCTTGTTGAGCAAATATTCTGAGTTCCCGTCGCGATAAACGCGGCGCGTGACGCGCACATCGTGCCAATCGACGCCAAGTTCTTCGCCGCAATTTGTAAATGTGAGCGAGACTTCTGCGAAACTCAGCGGCTTGCGCGTGTCGGTTCCGTTAAAAATAACATCGGCCATTTCGCCGCCGCGCAGCGCTTTTGCGGATTGCTCGCCGAGCACCCAACGCACGGCATCGAGCACGTTCGATTTTCCGCACCCGTTAGGGCCGACAATCGCCGTCACGCCTTCGTGAAAATTGAAAACAGTTTTATCGGCGAACGACTTGAAGCCGAAAAGCTCGAGGGATTGTAAATGCATGAGCGGGCCGCAATCTCGGACCCAGAGGGTGAATATAAGGAGGTTACGGGGCTTACAAGTGCAAAATTACACAATTTGAAGGGGCCGCGCTCCGGGTTAGGCACAGGATGTTGTGGCCTTCGGTGGCTTCGGTCACGCCTCTTTTCCGCGAGCTCTGACCAAATGGCGAATCAAAAACAACAGCGACGCAACCGCAATACAGATGCCGGTAATCACAAATTCGTCCTTCGTCGCATGGGCTAGCACCCAGACAATAAATATGATCGCGATGATCGGAATGATGCTCTGACCCCGGAATTTGAAGGGCACTCCATCGCTGCGCACGTCGCGCCGATTCAATTCCAATGCGGCAAGACAACAAAGGATATAGAGCAGCAGCACGACCATGTTTGAAAGCACCGCGAGTTTTTGAAACGTCGAGCTGAACGAAAGGAAGAACGCAGCCGTGGCATATGTCGCGATCGCGACATCGGGCGTGTGGAATCGCGGGTGCACGTGCGCGAAAATTTTCGGTAAAAATGCGTCGCGTCCAAAAGCGAAAAGGATTCGCGGTGAGCTAAGGATATCACTCGTGGCAAAACCAAATGCAGAGACTGCCAGACCGGCCAGCATCAGAGTTCGTCCAAGATTGCCGAGAAATCGGGAAGCAGCTTCGGCCAGCGCGGTCTCGCCATATTTTCCCAGTTCGCTCCCAGCACGCCGAGCGCGACGAGCTGAATCATAATATAAAGCAGCGTCGTGATGCCTAACGAGAGAAAAATGGCGCGCGGAACTGTGCGCGCGGGATTCTTGACTTCTCCACTTGGCACAAGCGCGACTTCCACGCCGACAAAGGCAAAGAGCAGTTGCAGAATACTTCGACCAAGCGGGTCGGCGCGCGGCCACCCCGGCCATGTGAGCGACTCTGGATGGATGAAAAAAATCCCCGCAATGATGAAAATGATGATGGGAGCAAGCTTGATCAGAGTCACCGCTTCGACTGCACGCGCTCCGATCCTGACGCCGCGAATGTTGATCAACACTAGAAACAACAGAATGCAGAAAATTATCGCTGCGCGTCCGACTGGCGTCGCAAGTGCCGGAATCATTCCGACGACCGAAGTGGCAATGAGACCGACGATTCCAGAGATGGCGAGTATCGCCGTGAGAAAATAAAGCGCGCCGGCCAAAAAACCGAAATAGCCTCCGAATGCCACTTCAACGTACGCATAAAGCCCACCCGTGAGCGATACGCGACTGCCCGCCATGGCAAAAGCACGTCACAAATAAACACATCGCGATCGCGCAAATGACGTAGGCAAGCGGTGAAGCTGCGCCGAGCTGCAGCGCCACCGCTGCCGGCAACGCAAAAATGCCCGCGCCAACCGTGGAGTTAACGACGTTAGCGGCGAGGCCCGGAATACCGATCGCTCGAATCAAACCACCGTCTTCTTTCGGAGCCGGCGGCACATCAGGCATCTAGGCAGATTGAGGGAAGGGCGAAAAAATCGCAACGTGTGTTTTCGTCGAGTGGCCGACTCATCGCCAGAGCTGTCACAACATTAATAGGCAAACCGCGAAAAGTTGTTTACCGTCTCGGCCATGCGCGACAGTTATCTTGAAGATTTTTATTCTTTCCTTCGTTTCCCGAGTGTTTCCACTGACGAAGCGTACGCCGAAAAAGTAAAAGCCTGCGCGGGTTGGCTGGTGGAAAAGCTCAAAAAGATCGGACTCGAAACGCAGCTGATTCCGACGGCGGGTCATCCCGTGGTTTGGGCGAAAAACAAACAGGAGGCCGGCCGCAAAACCGTTCTGATTTACGGTCATTACGATGTGCAACCGCCGGATCCGCTCGAGCTTTGGGATTCGCCGCCATTCGAGCCAGTTCTAAAAAATGGCTACGTCTTTGCGCGCGGCGCGACCGATAACAAAGGACAAATTCTTGCCCACATTCTCGGTGTGCAGGAAACGATCGAGCAAAATCGCGAGTTGCCGGTGAACATTCATTTCGTGATCGAAGGCGAAGAAGAAGTCGGCAGCAATAATCTCCCGAAATTTCTTGAGCAGAACCGCGAGGCACTGCGTTCCGACGTCGCAGTTGTTTCCGACACGGGAATGGTGGCGGCCGGCATCCCAACGCTTAGTTACGGTTTGCGCGGCGTAACGGCGCTCGAGTTGAAAGTGACGGGTCCGAAGATGGACCTGCATTCGGGTGTGTTCGGCGGCGCCGTGCAAAATCCAATCACTGCACTCGCACGCTTGCTCGCCACGTTGCACGACAGCAACGGTCACGTCGCGATCGCAGGTTTTTATGACACTGTGAAACCGCTCGAAGATTGGGAACGCGAAGCCTGGCGCAATCTTCCCGTCGATATCGACAAGGAAGTTTTGCAAGAAACCGGCGTTCCAGAAGTTTTCGGCGAGGCCGGCTACACAACGACGGAACGAATTTGGGGCCGGCCCACGGCGGAGATCAACGGCATCGGCGGCGGATATCAAGGGAAGGGGACGAAAACGGTTATCGCGCGAGAGGCGATGGCGAAGCTGACTTTTCGGCTCGTGCCTGATCAGCAGGGCGACGCGATCCTGAAGCTGGTGCGGGCGCACCTGCAAAAGAACTGTCCGCCTGGGGTGAAGCTGGAGATGATCGACGGACACAGCGGACCCTGGTATATCACGAATCCGCGATCGCCCATTGGCGAAGCCGCGCAACGCGCGTTGCGTAAAGCGTTCAATAACGATGTGGCGGTGATTCGCGAAGGCGGGAGCATTCCGATCGTCTCGCAATTCCGCAGCATACTCGGCGTGGAAACGTTGCTCATGGGGCTGGCGTTGCCGGATTGTCGCGCGCATTCGCCTAACGAGAATTTCCCCCTCGCAAATCTCGAAGGCGGAATGCGCATGAACAAAGCCGTTTTGCAGGAACTCGCGTCCTGAACTGACACTTGGCGAGTTTGAAAACGTCACTCCGCGTTTTCCTGCTTTTGTTAATTGGCTTTGGAGCGAGAGCTCCGGTCATCGGTGCGGAAGAGTCGTTAGGCGAAAAGATCAAAAAGTTTTTCGCCACACCAACCCCCACGCCGTCGCGCAAACACCACAAACATCCCGAGGCCAAAAAGAGCCCGACGCCGGCATCATCGCCATCTCCAACTCCGAAGAAACATAGGAAGACCTCGCCGAGTCCGGAGGCGAGCGAGAGTCCGCGTCCGAAACCCAAATCGAAAGCGAAGTCGAAAAAAAAGAAGTCTTCACCTACTCCGAGACCGACCGAGTCTCCTTCTCCATCAGCGACTCCGGAAGAAACGCCATCCGCAACTCCGAGCGCCACACCCACTCCGATCCCTTCGCCAAAAGAAAAGAAAGGCGCGCCCAATGCAACAATTTCGCCTAACGAGTTATCCGGTTACGACAATTATCCGGAGCGGATCCGCAAGATCATCGATACGGCGCTCGAGTTGACGACCCAGAACCTCACCTATGCCTATGGATCGGCCGATCCAGCAAACGGCGGGATGGATTGTTCCGGATTTGTTTATTACGTGCTTCGGCAAAATGACATTAAGGAAGTGCCGCGCGATTCAAGTCAACAATACGTCTGGGTGCGGAAGGCTGGAAATTTTCGCGCTGTCATCAGTCGCAATGCCGACTCGTTTGAGCTTGATGCGTTGAAACCGGGCGATCTGCTTTTTTGGACGGGAACGTACGGCATCGAGCGCGACCCGCCGATCACACACAGCATGATTTATGTTGGGAAAGAGAAGAAAACGGATCGTCGAATCATGGTGGGGGCAAGCGATGGCCGGTCCTTTGGTGGAAAGCAGCGCTACGGCGTCAGCGTTTTCGATTTCAAATTATCGAAACCGAAAGCGGATAAAGATACGAAGCTGAGTCCGCTTTTTGTCGGTTACGGACGGATCCCGGGACTGGGCGAAAACTAATCCGCGTCTGCTGTGTGGGGAGTGGTCGCCGGCGTTGGGGCCTGTTCGGGCAGGTTTGGTGCGATTTGCTCGTGGTGTTTTTGGAAAATGGCGATGGCAAGCAGCGCGAGAATAACAATCACAATCACTCGTTGCTCGGCGCTCGTTAGGCGAAAAATTTCTCGCAAACGTCTCATTCCTGCGCGTAGCGAATGGGATCTTGTAAACCTGCTTCGCGAAAACCTTTCAGACGCAGTTGGCAGGAATCGCACTCACCGCAGGCGAAGCCTTCCGGCGTCGGATCGTAACAACTGTGCGTGACCGAAAAATCGACGCCAAGTTCGTTTGCCTTGCGAATGATGTCCGCCTTCGACATCGAGATGAGCGGTGCGTGGATGTGAAATCTGGCGCCCTCGATTCCCGCCTTGGTCGCGAGTTCGGCCAGTTTCTCAAATGCCGCGATGAACTCGGGGCGACAATCCGGATAGCCGCTATAATCGACCGCGTTTACACCGATAAAAATGTCACGCATGTCGAGCACTTCGGCCCAGGCCAGAGCGTAACTGAGAAAAATCGTGTTGCGTGCTGGAACGTAGGTGAGTGGAATTCCGGATAAGAGTTCCTCTTCCGAGCGCGATTTTGGAACTGCAATCTCGTCGGTCAATGCGGATCCGCCGAAAACACGAAGATCAATCCTGGCAACGCGATGGCGGCGCGCGCCAAAAGCCGCCGCGATTTTTTCTGCGGCGATGACTTCTCGGCGGTGACGTTGGCCATAGTCAAAGGACAGCGCGTAGGTTTCGAAGCCGTCACGCGCAGCCATTGCAAGCGTGGTGGCGGAATCGATTCCACCGCTGACGAGCACGACCGCTCGTTTCATTTTTCGTCGGGAAAATTCGCCCGAACGGTCAATGCGATGCCGCCACGCGCGGAAAATTCCGCTGTTACGACCGCTTCGCGCGGCTCACAGGCGCGCACGAAATCGTCGAGGATGCGATTCGTTACCGCTTCGTTAAAAGCGCGCTCGTTACGGTACGATGCCAGATAAAATTTCAGCGACTTACTTTCGACGCACAACTTGTCAGGCACGTATTCAATCGTGATCGTGGCAAAATCCATCTGGCCAGTCACTGGACAAAGCGAAGTGAAATCGGCGGTCTCGAAACGAATGCGATAAGCGCGCCGCGCGGGATTCGGAAAAGTTTCGAGTTTCGCCTCCGACGGGGATGCGGGGAGTTTGGCTTCGCTTCTGCCAAGGAGTGTCAGCTTCTGTTTCTGTCTGGGTTTAGGCACGGTCGCTTTCTTTTACTTAATCATGATTACGAGCACGAGCGCGAATTCAATCGAGACCCCCGAAATCTCTGACGTTGAGAGATTCTTCGACTTCGCTACGCTTCGCTCAGAATGACAGAGGGAAATTCCGCAGATCAGCAGGCAGTTGATTCTGCAAACGAAAATTCGAGCTCCGGAGTCCAGCAAGCCGGGGTGATTGATCTTTTCGCTTTCGATAAGAAGACAGAAGAAGTGCTGCTGGTGATGAATGAGCCGCGGCCGTGGGATGGTTCCGACATTCGTTTGCACGAGTTGCAGGAAAAATTTAACGCCTACGTTTCATTCCTGCTCGATGGCGAAATGCTGGAAGCTCACCCGGAACTCGCCGGAAAACGGGCCAGGATAGAATTGCGCTGCGCACAAATGCCCGATGACAAAGCGGTCGCGTTGCTTGGTGCAATCCACGATCAACTCGCGCTACAGGAAATCCGCATGGAAGTAATCGTAACGGAAGGCGGCGATTGCGGATCAGACTGTGCCTGTCACGCGCATTAATCCGTAGCCGCTTCGCGGCGCGAAATGCAATTCGTTAGACCGAGACCACTAGAACAGTCTCGGCTGATTCGCTTCCGACTCTACATCACCGATGACAGAGCGGATTTTCTGCAGCATCTCGCGGAAGTCATAGGGCTTTTGAATGGTGTCGAGGACGCCTGCCTTTAACATTTCCGAACGCAGATTCGGTTCGAGATAACCGCTGGCCACGATGGCGCGAACACTCGGCTTCTGCTCCTTCATGCGCATGAAAGCGTCACGTCCACCCATGCGCGGCAGGCCGAGATCGCAAACCACGAGTCCGATGTCGTCGCAGTTCGCTTCGAACATTTCCACCGCTTCCACGCCATCCTTCGCGGCAAGGACATTGTAGCCTTCACCTTGCAAAATGGTGACGCCCAATTCGCGTAACATTTCCTCGTCTTCCACGAGCAAAATTGTCTTCGCCGATGTCTTCAGCCCAAGCTCGCGAAGGCCATTTCCTGAAATACTTTCGGGCACATGTTGCAACGGCAGATAGATGCAGAACGTGGTGCCCTTGTTCGGTTCGGATTCCACCTGCACAAAACCGCGGTGGCTGTTGATCACTCCGTAGACAACCGAAAGTCCCAGACCGGTGCCTTTGCCGCGCTCCTTCGTCGTGTAGAACGGTTCGAAAATGTGCGCCTTCTCCTGCCGGGTCATTCCCGTGCCGGTATCGCGTATGCGAACGCAGACATATGTTTCCAATTCCGCGCCCGTGAAATATTCGCCGACCTCCGACCCTGCAACGAGCGATGTTTCGAAGGTAATTTTTCCTCCACTCGGCATGGCATCGCGCGCATTCACGCAAAGATTTAATAATACCTGGTGAATCTGACTCCGATCCGCGGTGATATGCGGCAACGCCGGATCCAAACGCAAATCAAACGCGATCATTTTCGGAAAAGTCGCCTGCAGCATTTTTTCCAGCTCGCAAACCAGATCGTTGAGATCGAGCGATGAAAGCTTCGCTTCGGTCTGTCGCGCGGAAGTGAGTAGCTGCTGCACCAGTGCCGCGCCTCGTTCAACGGCATCTTTAATAATCTTGATCGCGCTCGGGATATGACTTGGGTCCGAGTGCCATTGTTCCAGTCGCGTGGTGTAACCAAGAATGATCGCGAGAATGTTATTGAAGTCGTGCGCGATGCCGCCGGCCAGCGTCCCCAGACCTTCCATTTTCTGCGCCTGCATCAATTGCTGCTCGAGGCGCTTTCGCTTTGTGTCGTTAAAGAGATATCCCTGCAGCTCGGTGAGTTCGCCTTTTGCATCGAAGCTGCCAATGAAACGCGCCACCACGTAAACGGGATCGCCATCACGCTGACGCAACTCGAGCTCGTGCGTATCGATTGTCTCGCCCTGCCGGACCAAATCGAATAATTCCGAACCTTCTTTGCGGCTGCGCAGAAGCGACATGAAATTTGCCGACCGCGCCTCTTCGACAGAATCAAAACCAAAAATGCGCGCGAAAGCGGGATTGCAAGTGATGATCCGGCCATCCGGATGCATGATCAGGTTGCCGGTAAAATCCTCCTCCACGAAACGGCGATAGCGTTCTTCACATTCGCGCAGAGTTTCCTCGGCTTCCTTGCGAACGGTAATATCCGAGTTGATCTGGACGCGCAGTGAATCAGGCTCGTCCCCGGCGAGCGACCAATGACTCGCGACGTAAACCACGGTGCCGTTGCGGCGGATTTGACGCAGTTCTCCGGTCCAGCGCGACCGTTTGCGCAAGCCATCTTCCAGCACAAATTCCTCTGATCCATCGCAAAAAGTTGTGCGCAGAAGCGTGTGCACATTTTGGCCAATCGCCTCCTTCGCGCTCCAACCGTAGATTTCTTCCGCGCCTCGATTCCAATAGGTAATTAAGCCTTTGGCATCCGAAAGGATGATGGCGTTGCCGACACGATCGAGGATCGCGCGTTCTTCAAGGTGCGCCGGCATGGTGCTAGAGTTTACGCGGGAGCGCATGAAATAAAGAGCTTTCTGCGCTTTAATCGCGCCGGTGGGATCACGTGCGGTTTAACTGCAAGTCCGGTGCCAGAAAGCTGCCTCTTTTCACGAGAGGACAGGTCCCGCTTTATCGATCGGATTGAGTCGTTTGCTCGGTCTTGTTCAGCCGTTGCTCCTTAACGCGCATGAAAATGAAATAGAAGGCAACAAGCGAGCCAATAACGAGCACGCAAAGAAAGAGAAAACTGGCCGTTCGGACCACCCGGATTTGCGATTTGGTCTTTTGCCACGCAACGCGCTCTTCCCCGAGGCGAACTTCCAACATCCGGAAAAGTTTCTCCGTTTCTTGCTTGCTGTTACTGTCGGTCTTCAGAGAAAACGATTCACCTTCGCTCACAAATCCCATGGACTCCGCAAGTAGCGTACCGCACCGACGCAGGCTGATCGCTTACATCGCGCCCATGGCGCTATTTCTTGGGCTAATTGCTCTTGTTAGCGGCCTAAAGGCAATCGGAGGATCGTTCTGGCTTTCCGCGCCGGAATACTGGATTTATCCCGCGCAGACGGTGTTTTGCGCCGCTTTAGTCTGGTGGTTCCGACGCGAATACGATTTCGGAAAACTCCGCCAACCTGTTTTTGTGATTGCGGTTGGGATCGCGATTTTCGTGCTCTGGGTTTCGCCGCAGATGTTCTTTGGCTTCGCGCCGCGCACGGAAGGATTTAACCCGGGCGTTTTCGCGAATCAGCCATCTCTTTATTGGTCGACCATTGGTCTACGTTTTCTGCGCCTTGCCATCGTGGTTCCATTCGTCGAAGAGATTTTCTGGCGAGGTTTTCTTCTTCGTTATTTGATCGACGAGAGGTTTTACACCGTCCCCTTCGGCAAGTTTTCCTCATTCTCTTTCTGGGGTGTTAGTGCAGCCTTCGCCTTATCGCATTCCATGCCGGACTGGATAGCCGCATTCATTACGGGGATGGTTTACAATGCCGTTGCGTATCGCACAAAAAGCCTGACGTCATGCGTCCTGGTTCATGCAGTGACAAATCTCCTTTTGGGATTGTGGATCATGCGCACGCAACAATGGGGCTTTTGGTAAAGGCGAATGGCACCGCGCCTGCTCCAAAAGCAGAGTGCACGCGACGTTTTTGCAGAAGGTGATTATTTGTATGGTCGCGGGCTTTCTCGCCGCCGCCCTCATCGAGTGGGGAAAAACTTTCGTCACCGGCGCGGATGAAGCGCTCAACGGCGGCTACAAGCATCGCACCGAAGAAAACGGGCATCCCTAGCGCTGAAGCAAAAGCGATTGCCGGTTTTAACGTTGCGCATACGCTGCGTTGCTCATGAAAATCGGTTTCGCTCAAATTAATTGCACCGTCGGTGATTTACGGGGCAACTTTGACAAAATTCTCGGTGCTTACGAACGCCTTTCCGCGGCAGGCGCGGACCTGATCCTCACGCCCGAGTTGGCGGTTACCGGTTATCCACCACAGGATCTGGTTTTCAAATCCCAATTTGTTCCGCAAAACTTCGAGTCCCTGGAACGACTGCATTCGCACGTTAGTGGCGCCGCGTTGCTCGTAGGTTTCGTCGATCGCAATCAAGGACGTGGAAAACCGTTTCATAACGCCGCGGCCTTGTTGGAAAAGGGGCAGCCCATTCGCAAGACGCACAAATCGCTCTTGCCGACCTACGATGTTTTCGACGAGGACCGTTACTTCGAGCCCGCGCGCTCGGTCACGCCCCTGAATTTTCGCGGAAAGAAAATTGGCGTCACAATCTGCGAGGACATCTGGACGGAACATTATTTGCCCCGGCCGCTCTACGATGTCGAACCCGTGCGCAGTTTGGTTGAGCAAGGCGCGGAAGTGATTGTAAATCTCAGTGCCTCACCTTTTAGCATTAACAAAGCCGCCGTCCGTCACGAAATGGTCGCGACATTGGCGCGCACCTATCAGCGTCCTATTTGTTATTGCAACGCTGTCGGCGGCAACGACCAGCTCATCTTTGATGGGAACTCCATCGCCGTGAATGGCGCGGGCGACGTCATCGCGCAGTTCGCCGCATTTAAGGAAGACGAATCAGTCATCGACACAGATACAGCTCCCGCGAAGCCCTTTCGCGATCCGGAACTGTGTTCGGACTTGTTCAATGGCCTCTCGTTAGGCCTGCGCGACTATCTTGCAAAATGTGGTTTCAAATCGGCCGTCCTCGGGCTGAGTGGCGGAATCGATTCCGCAGTCGTAGCGACGATTGCGGTTGAAGCGCTGGGACGCGACAACGTCGTCGGTGTTTCCATGCCGAGCCCTTATTCATCGCAGGGCAGCATCGATGACGCACTCGCTCTGGCGCGCAATCTCGGCATCAAATGTCTGCAAATTCCCATAGCGAACGCGTTCGAAGCTTTCAAAGCGCAGTTCCGAGAAATTTTTGCCGGCATGCCCGAAGACGCGACCGAAGAGAACATGCAATCGCGTTTGCGCGGCATGATCCTGATGTCGCTCTCGAATAAGTTTGGTCACTTGCTGCTCACCACCGGAAACAAGAGCGAACTCGCCGTTGGTTATTGCACGATCTACGGCGACATGGCCGGTGGCCTCGCAGTCATCAGCGACGTCCCGAAAACTCTAATCTATCAGCTCGCGCGCTGGATCAATCGTGCCCGCGAGATCATTCCCCTATCCACGATCGAAAAACCACCAAGCGCCGAATTGAAACCCGGCCAGGTAGATCAAGACACGTTGCCGCCCTACGATATTCTCGACGAAATTCTTCGACAGTATGTCGAAGAAAATCTGAGCGCGCGCGACATCATCGCGCACGGCTTCGATGAAAAAACCGTTCGCTGGGTGCAGCGCCGCGTTGATCTCAATGAATACAAACGGGAACAAGCCGCGCCCGGTTTGAAAGTAACCAGTCGCGCCTTCGGCCTCGGCCGCCGCATGCCGATCGCGCAGAAGTTCGTCGACTGACTTACTCGTTAGGCCTTGTGCCTTCAAGGAGCGGCGGTTTCCCAGCCGCCGAAAATAACAAATGGGCGCCTTCAAAGTCGCTCCCACATTGAAAAAATGCACCGCGTTGGAATCGAACCAACAACCCAGTGATTAAGAGTCACTTGCTCTGCCAATTGAGCTAGCGGTGCCGATTAAGAATTTACGAGGGAAAACACTATTGCGGCTTTCACGTCGCCGTTCTCCCAAATCGGTAGCACGACTCATCGCAAATTGAAATACACGTTTTGCTTCTGTCGGCTATCCTGCATTTATGAGCTTCATCAGCCTCGAGCAATTGCCCTTTGCAGGAATGTCGTCTGAGTTTCACGGCGAAAAACATGGCGCGCCGTTCTCCGCTTACATTGTCAAGGCAAGATCTGGGCAAGGTCCGCCGTTGCATACACATCCTTACGTCGAAGTCGCGTTCGTCATCGAAGGCTCCGCTTCGATCACAGTCGGTGATGAAACGCGCGAGGTGAACGCGGGCGGTATCGTTGTCATTCCCGCAAACACGCCGCACCGCTTTATCAACTCCGGCGAAACAATCCTGCGACAGATCGATGTCCACGCGAGTCCGAAATTTATCCAGACGAATCTCTGAAGGACCACGATCGTTCAACCAACCCTTTGTATGGATCTTTCAACTCTCGCCAATGTCATCAATGCAGCCGCAGTCACCGCCGGTGTCATCTTCGCTGCGGCGCAGATTCGTTATTATAGCCAACGGCGCCGAAGGGACGCGATGCTCGAACTCGTGCGTTCCTTCCAGAGCGCAGCTTTTACCGGCGCCCTGCGCCGTGTGCTTTCGCTGCCGGATGGAGCGACCGCAGAAAAAATACGCGAATTACTCGGGCCAGATGGCGAAGACGCGGTTTATTTGGTCTCGCTGACTTGGGAAAGTCTGGGCGTGTTGGTGTTTCGTGGCGAAGTCACGCTCGATCTGGTCGATGACTTTTTTA
The DNA here is from genome assembly GCA_963824795.1 of uncultured Verrucomicrobiae bacterium. Classification (GTDB taxonomy): domain Bacteria; phylum Verrucomicrobiota; class Verrucomicrobiia; order Chthoniobacterales; family UBA10450; genus JBBQFI01. The sequence continues at coordinate 43,671 of CAWGQU010000027.1, forward strand.
GTGGGCCGATCCTTCTTTCCTGGCAAAAATTGAAGGTCTATTCCGAAGAGTGGCGTAGCACGCTAAACCGGGAGACCGGGTCGGAATGGTTTCATTGGCTGGCGGAAAGAATGATGGAGCGTGAGAAAATATCGCCACCGATTCCCGCCTATGTCGCCCACCGCGACTGGCCGAGGAAAAGGTAGGCGTGGCTGACAGTCGACCGTTCCTGTTTCGGGGAGTGGCTAGCGTCCCACGCGACTAGGGGGAGGTTTGCGCATCGCTCGTTAGGCTGCCAGGCGAGTATCGCCGCCGACGGCGCGGAGAAGGTCGGTGAGCGTGAATGGTTTTTGCAGAATGGCATCAGCCTCGGCGGCGGTTTGCTGCACTTCGCTGGCGGAGAGGCCGCTGATCGCGATGATGCGCACGTTTGGAAATCGGGCACGCAGTTCGCGCATCGTTTCCGGTCCGCTGGAACGCGGCATGAGCAGGTCGACGACGGCGATTTCTGGTTTGGCGTCGCTCGCAAGGGCTAGAGCTTCCACGCCATCGCTGGCGAGTGTGACTTTGTAACCGGCGCCTTCCAAAGTTTCGCGCATGATCTCGGCGATGGCGACTTCGTCATCGGCGATGAGAACGGAGCGGCCTGCACCATCGCGCGGCGGTTGCCTTTCGCTTTGATCGGATTCTTTGATGCAAGCGGTTGCGGCGGGCAGATAGATCGAAAAGGTGGTGCCTTGACCGGGCGCGGTGCGCAGTGCGATGCCGCCGCGTTGGTTTTCTACGATCATCGCGACGGTGGAAAGGCCAAGGCCGGTGCCTTTGCCGGGAGCTTTGGTGGAAAAGAAGGGGTCGAAGATTTTCGCCGCGACTTCCGGCGGCATGCCGCTGCCGGTATCGCTCACTTCGAGGACGATGTAATTTCCCGGCGCAAGGTTTCCGCGCGCGGTCTGGGTGGGCGCGGTCAGTTTCTCGCTGCGAGCACGCAGCGTGATGGTCCCGCCTTCAGCGATGGCGTCGCGTGCGTTTACGCAAAGATTGAGAAGGATTTGATGCAACTGTGTGGCATCGGCTTCCACCGCACCGATGTCCGCCGGGGCTTCTTCGATAATGGCGATCGATTTCGGGAAAGTTGCTTTCGCCATGGCGGCTAGCTCATGAATGAGATGGCGCGGTTCGACGAGCGCATTCGCGCCGTCAATCCCGCGCGCGAAGGAAAGAATTTGTTTCACGAGCGCGGCACCGCGTTTGGCGGAAGACTCGAGCAAGTCGAGAAAATTTCGTGCGTCTTCATCGGCAACATGAGGACGCAGGACGTCGCAACCGATCATGACAGGCGCGAGCACGTTGTTGAGATCGTGCGCGATGCCGCTCGCGAGCAGACCGATTCCTTCGAGGCGCTGCGCGTGGAGCAATTGCGACTGCAATTCTTTTTTCTCTGTCACATCGCGCTGGACCGCGACCCAATAACAGATTTCGCCCGTTCGATCGCGGAGCGGCTCGATGTACCAATCAATGTGAAACGGCGTGCCGTCCTTACGGTAGTTGATGTCCTCGCCTTCAAATGCTTCGCCTTTTTCCAACTGCGCGCGCAAACGATCGAGCGTCTTGCGCGTCGTCTTCGGTCCCTGAAGGATGCGCGGGTTTTCACCGACCAGATCTTCCGGTTCCCAACCGGTCATGCGCGTGAAGGCTGGATTGACGTAAACAATCAGCGGCCCCGGCGCTTCGAGATCCTTTGTCGTAATGACAACCGATTCGCGCAATTGCGACAAGGCCTGTTGCACGAGGCGCAACTGAACTTCCGCAGGTGTTCCGACAAAGCCTTGAAACAACTCGTGGCTACGATCCTGTTCTTGTTGAGAAGCAGGCGCCTTCGGTGAAGCGGGCTGAAGTCGCTGCTGCTGTTGTGGCAAGGTCGAATCGTTCCCTGAACTACCTGTTCCCATGTTTGTTAGGGCAGCAAATGGCATTCCGCCCGCGCGAACTCCAGGAGGATCCCGTGAAGATCGATTACCCCCGGGTTTCGCTAAGCTCGACTTCCATCGAATTGTTTGGATGTCGGATGTCGATGGCCTCTCCAGCGTAAACTACGTCTTCGCCAATGTTTTTAGCGTGATCGCCGACGCGTTCCAGGTGGCGCGCGATAAAAATGAGATTGAGATAATCCGTGATGCGTTCACCGCCGCCCATGGCTTGAGTAAGATCACGCGCGATTCGCTGGTTGAGTTCGTCCAGTTTGCGATCGCGCTGCGGGAGTGATCGCGCCAATGCGATATCCGTTGTTGCAAAAGCCTGGACGCCGTCGTGAAAAAGAACGAGCGCTTCCAGAAAAATCGGCTCAAACAATTGAATCTCGTGAAGGGCTGGCCGCGTAATCAATTTGCGCGACCGACGTGCGATCTTCACGGCCTGGTCCGCGACGCGCTCGACGTTTTTGCTAAAGCGCATGGTCGCTATCACCTGACGCAGATCGGAAGCGACGGGCTGAAAGCGAAGAAGGATCTCGATACCGTCCGCGTCGATTTTTTTCTCCAACGCATTCACTTCGTCTTCGTCGGCAATTGTGCGCGCGCAAAGATCCGAATCGCATTGGAGCAGGCAGGCCATCGAATTCGTGAGATTGCGTTCTGCCAGACTTGCCATCATCAGCGCATCGGCATGCATCGCCGTTAACGCTTCATCGAATCCGCTCAGGATATGTTTACCTTCGCCCATTACCATTTAGCCGAAGCGGCCGGTAATATAATCTTCAGTCTTTTTTTCCTTTGGTTGATTAAAGATCTGCGTCGTCTCACCGAACTCGATCAGCTTGCCCACATAAAAAAACGCCGTGCGATCGGAAACGCGCGCCGCTTGCTGCATGTTGTGCGTGACGATGATGATCGTGTAGTTCTTCTTTAACTCGGAGATCAGCTCTTCCACTTTCATCGTGGCGATGGGATCAAGAGCCGATGCCGGCTCGTCCATCAGCAGGACTTCCGGTTCGACCGCGATCGCGCGCGCGATACAAAGACGCTGTTGCTGGCCGCCGGAAAGACTCATGCCCGGCTTATGCAGATCGTCCTTCACTTCGTCCCAGAGCGCGGCCATGCGCAATGACTTCTCCAGGCGTTCGTCGAGCAATCGGCGGTTTCGCACGCCGTTTAATTTCAAACCGACTACGACATTTTCCCCGATCGACATCGTCGGAAACGGATTCGATTTTTGGAAAACCATTCCGATACGCCGCCGCACGATCGCGGGATCGGTTTTCCCGGAATACAAGTCTTCGCCGTGAAACAGAACTTTTCCTTCCACCCGGGTGTGCGGAACGAGTTCGTGCATTCTGTTGAGACAACGCAGAAACGTGGACTTACCGCAACCGCTTGGTCCGATGATCGCGGTAATTGTTTTCGAAGGGAGATCGATCGTGACGTCCTGAATCGCCGGCTTCTCCCCGTACCAAATGGAAAGGTTCGTCACTTCAAAGGCAGGCGGGAGCGAAGGTTTGTCTGATTCCATCGAAAGATTAGCGGTTTGCTCCTCCATCGGTTCCTTGATTCGAATGGGAGTTTTGATCATAGCGCGAGAAGCAGTTGTTATCATGTCACGCTCACGGTTCGCCCACGCGTGAGAAATCTAACCAACACGTTAATGACAAAAATTGTCACCACGAGCACGAGCGCTCCCGCCCAAGCCTGACGGTGCCAGTCGTCGTAAGGCGAAATGGCGTAGCTAAAAATTTGTAACGGCAGCGCCGCGATTGGCTGGCTCAGGCTGTGATTCCAAAAGTGATTGCCGAATGCAGTGAAAAGCAGCGGAGCGGTTTCGCCGGCAACACGAGCGAGCGCGAGCAAAATTCCGGTGATGATTCCCTTCGATGCCGTTTTCATGACGACGTGCACAATTGTTTTCCAGCGGCTCACGCCGAGCGCGAGGGCGGCTTCGCGGTAACCATTTGGGACAAGCAGCAGGACTTCCTCCGTCGTTCGCATGATGAGCGGGATCATCATCAGTCCCAGCGCGAGTCCGCCTGCGTAAGCGGAAAAGCCTTTGAATCGCAAAACGACAAGTCCGTAAACAACAACACCCCAGGTGATGGAAGGAACACCGTTTAGCACGTCAGCAATGAAGCGTAGCGCCGAATTTGCGCGGGCCGATCCTGTACTCCGCAAGGTAAACGCCGCCGAGAACGCCGATCGGAATGCCAATTATTGATGCGAGTCCGAGAAGTTCGCCCGACCCGACGATCGCATTGACCATTCCGCCGCCTTTCTCGCCGACGGGCGCGGGCAAATGCGTGAAGAAATTCCAATTCACCGAACTCGCGCCGCTTTTCAGGAGATGGAAAAAGACAAGGCCGAGCGGAGCGATTACCAGGATTGCGGCGGTGAAGGAGAGCCCGGAAGCAAGCGCGCTTTTCCCTTTTCGCCAGCGATGATTCGGTGCGTTCATTTTATTGCACGGCGCGCGTCGCCATTTTCTGCCCCATCGTTTTCAAAAGAAGCTGCGCGATTAGATTTGCGAGAATCGTGATGCCAAAAAGCACGAGACCAATCTCGAACAATGCCTGCAAATAAAGATCGGTTGTCGCCTCTGTGAATTCATTCGCGATCACGCTCGCGAGCGTGTAACCGGGCGCGAAAAGCGACGCGGCGATTTGTGGCGTGTTGCCGATCACCATCGTGACCGCCATCGTTTCGCCGAGCGCGCGGCCAAGACCGAGAATGACCGCGCCGAATAAACCTTTGCGCGCATAACTCAGGACCGCGATGCGCGTCACTTCCCAACGCGTCGCACCGAGCGCGTAGGCCGCTTCACGTTGCAGATTCGGCACGCTCCGCAAGATCTCGCGCGAAACCGAAGTGATAATCGGCAAAATCATGATTGCGATGATGATTCCGCCCGCGAGCATGCTCACGCCGTAGATTGGTCCCGAGAAAAATGGCGTCCAACCGAACAGTTCCTTCAAAAACGGAAATGGATAATCGCGCAGCCACGGAATCATCACGAAGATTCCCCACAGTCCCAGAATCACGCTTGGAATTGCCGCGAGCATTTCAATGAGCGAAATCAGCGGCTGACGAATCCAGAGTGGCGCAAGCTCCGTCAGATAAATTGCCGTCGCGATGCTCAATGGCACCGCGATGATGAGTGCGATGAGCGAGGAGACGATCGTGCCGTAAATAAATGGCAGCGCGCCGAATTGCTCGGTAACCGGATTCCAGGTCGACGTCGTTAGAAAATGAAATCCAAATTTTTTGATCGCGAGGCTGGAGCCGCGCGCTAATTGCCAGCCGACGAGGAAAACGAGCACGACGACAGCGAGAGCCATCGCCAACGTGAGCCACTCGAAAGCCTTGTCGCCAAAACGCGATGGCGGTTTCATCCGCGCCGTCACCGGCGTTTTCGCGGGCGGCGCTTCTTCAGAAATTACCGCGACGGTCATCGCATCTCCGTCGCGATTACATTTTGATTTCGGAGATGCGCTTCAAAGCGCGATCGCGCAACTCGGTCGGCAGCGGCGCATAATCCAAATCTTTCGCCATGTCTTCGCCTTTGGTCAGCGCCCATTTCAAGAACTCGACCATTTTTTTCCCTTTGGTCGCGTCTTTCTGCTGCTCGTAAACCAATAACCAGGTCGCGCCCGCGATCGGATACGCATCTTTGCCCGGGGCGTTTGTTATCGAGAAACGGAAATCATCCGGGATCTGTGCCGTCGCCATCGCGGCTGTAACCGATTCAAGCGTTGGTTTAACGAATGTGCCGGCGGCGTTCTTCACGTCCGCGTACGGCATCTTATTTTGGATCGCGTAGATCAATTCCACGTAACCGATGGCGCCCGGCGTTTGCTTTACCTGACCGGATACACCTTCGTTTCCTTTGCCGCCCAAACCGGTCGGCCAGCTGACCGAAGTGTTGTTGCCCACTTTCGATTTCCAGTCGCTGCTCACCTTGCTCAGGTAATCGGTGAAAATAAAAGTCGTGCCGCTGCCATCGGAACGATGCACCACAATAATTTCCTGATCTGGCAAACTCGCTCCGGAATTGAGCGCCGCGATTTTCGGATCGTTCCACTTCTTGATTTGGCCGAGATAAATTCCAGCAATCGTGTCGCCATCGAGGTTGATTGCTGGATTGCCCGGCAAGTTGTAAGTCATCACGACCGCGCCGGCGACCGTGGGAATGTGAAGCAATTTGCCCGGAGCCTTGGCCAGGTTCTCATCGCTCATCGGGCCATCCGAAGCGCCGAAGTCTACGGTTTGCGCAAGAATTTGCTTCTGCCCGCCGCCCGACCCGATCGATTGGTAGTTGAACCGCACCGAAGGATCGACCTTCGCGTATTCATCGAACCATTTTGAATAAATTGGATACGGAAAGGTTGCGCCCGCACCGTTGATTGTCAGCTGTGCGAACGCTCCCGTCGCACCGATCGCTAAAACTAAAAGGAAAACAAACCGCGCCACGATTTTTTTTGCATTCATAAGACGTTTCAGCGTGCCGCACTGGTGCGTCCTCGGTCAAAAATTTTAGTGTTACTTTTGTGTGACAAACCACGTCGGCATCCACACGCAGGCGAAAATGCTTACGGCACAGTGAGTCAGTGAGTGCGTGTCGCAGCAGTCGAGCCGGAACGATTACATGTCTCCCCAGCCGAGGGCGTTACTTGTCAGATCTTGCCGACGTCGCTGGATCGCTGAATTCCGAAACTTTCGACTTACTGCGGCCACTCATCGTGCACGATTTGCCAGGTCGCGTCGGGATTGAAGCGCTCCATGTTCTTGAAAATGTTCAGCGTGTCTGGTCCCAGGTCGTTTTGGTAAACAACTCCGCTGTGGCTGACGATAAACGTTCGCACGCCGGTGATCTTGTATTCGGCCGGCGCGGCTACGAGCGCGAATCCACGAGTCGTGGCGCCCCCGGCGACAAAATCCATTTGTCCGTTCGGCGCGGCGGGGCCCTGTCCCTTCAACATCTTATAATAGTAACCGTGATATTGCTGGCCCGTGGCGCTATAGCCTTGTTTCAACGCTTCGGCGATCGTCTCTCCGACGGGGCCGCCCCAGTTACCGTCCAAATTCTTCCACGCCAGGCCGTCATGTTTTCCCGGCGTGCTGATGATTCGTTGAGCGTACTGACCCTCATCGGAATCATCGTGCTTATGAGCTGCATATTCTTCTTCGGCTTTAACCAGGCCGTGACAAATCGAGATCGCCTCCAACTCGTTTGCTCCGATGCGCCGTCGCAAAGTTTCACTACGACCGCCTTTGGAATCGAAATACCATTTCGCCTGGCGCTTCACGATCGGAATCGGAAACGGCCAATTTTCATTTCCAATCAGAAGGGTAGCGCGGTTTACATTCTTCGGATCATGCGCGATCGAATTTTTTTCGCGCGCCATGGCGACAAGCGTTTCGGCTTGGATTTTGTCCTGAACAGCGTCTTCTGAAGAAACAAGATCTTCACTGTCGGGACCGAGGATTTGTTTCAAAGCGGGCACATTAAAACTTTCGGCTGCCTGAATCAGGCGATCGGCTGCTTGTTGCGGCGTGTCGAATCCGTTTTGTAGTGTCTGCGCCAAAGCGGGCAGGGCCAGTCCCACAAAGCAGGAACCGAACAGTGTGAAAAGGAACAAGCGGACTCTAAAAAAACAAGTGCCCATGCTATTTCCAATCGCAACTCTCAGGCCAAAACGATATCAATATTCCGCCGCAGTAATTGGACGACTAACGCTTAACCCTCAGATCCGGAGGAAACCTAAACCATGAGCGATTTCGAAAAACACCAAACCAAAAAAGGTTTCACGATGAAACTTTGGCGCGGCGAGCGCATGTGTCTCCTCGGTTTTGACGTGGTCGCGCCCGAGGAAGACTTCGTCGGCTTTGCCATCGAGTGGAAAGGACCCGGGGCAAAACGGTTTGAACCGTTGTACAACCGGCTGGCATTCTCTTACGACAAGGCTGCGGGCGAAACGGTGGATGGCAATCGCAATTTCCCTTCCACGAACGCGCCGTTTCAGAAGTTTCGCTGGATCCATTTTCCCTGGGACGTCAAAGACGGCGTCTATCGTTATCGGGCCACGAAGATGCACATGCCCAGGGATAATCAGCTCAAGAAAGGAACCGCGATCACGCTCGATATTTCTTTGGATCCGGTCACTTATCACGATTTCCTCGACATTGGTTTTACGCGGAACTTTGCTTCGTCTCAGGCGTTCGTGGACAAGCTGGGAAATCCAAAGAACATCAACAAGGTCGGCGCGACCATCATTCCGTCGGACCCAGACAAGGGCCTCGAGTTCCAGAAAGTAACCGGAGACATTTACGATTGGATGGGATTCGAAGCGTATGATCTGATTTTCGGATTTCTCGATGAGGCGTTGAAAGACTCGAAGGTAACGCTGGATGTTTTCGCTTACGATTTTAACGAGCCCGACATCCTGAAGAAGCTCGAGGCATTTGGTCCGCGATTGCGGGCGATCATTGATGACTCTTCGGATAAGGACAAAAAGGGAAACATTACCGGACACGCCACGCCTGATAGCCCGGAATCGAAAGCAGCGGAACGACTGAAGCAGTCAGCCGGTGCTGAGCATGTGACGCGAACGCATTTCAAAAATCTGCAGCACAATAAAGTCTTCGTGGCGCGCCGGAATGGTGTGCCGTTCAAAGTGCTCTGCGGTTCAACCAATTTCAGTTTCCGCGGTATCTACATTCAGGCGAACAATGCGCTGGTCTTTGATGACAAGGATGTCGCCGCTTTGTACGGGAAGTATTTCGACATCGCATTCGTTGAGACGGATGGGTTTACGGCTAACGACCTGTCATTGAACTGGCAGATGATCAAGAAGGAAGGAATGCCGCCGGTGCACTTTTGCTTTTCGCCGCACAAGTCCACGGAGCTTTCGCTCCGTCCGCTACAGGGAGCGATTGCGCAGGCGTCATCTTCCGTGTTTTACGCGGTGGCGTTTCTCTACCAGATGGGACCGGGAATAACGAAGGACGAGTTCGATCGTTTGATGGATCGGCCGATTTTCAGCTACGGCATTTCGGACAAAGGAGGCAAACTGGAAGTGAAAAAACCCGACGGAAGCATCGGGCTGGTGGACTTCAAATATCTGGCCGACCACGCGCCGGAACCTTTCAAGACCGAATGGAGCGGAGGTGCGGGCATTAACATTCACCACAAATTCGTGGTGACGGATTTCAACCTGCCGACTGCCAAAGTATTCACTGGTTCGTCCAATCTTTCGCCTTCAGGCGAACACGATAACGGCGATCACCTGATCATGATCGAAGACCAAAGAGTGGCGACGTCTTATGCCATCGAGGCCCTGCGCGTATTCGATCATCTGCATTTCCGTTCTCTGATGCAGGAAACGAGCAAGAAAAAGACAACGCGCGCCGCGGCGACGGCCTTGAATTCCTTGAAACTGAGGAAGCCCAAGGCGATCAGCGGAGAAAAAGAGAATTGGTTTGAGTCCGTCTACAAGGCCGGCTCGCAGAAAGAAAGAGACAGGAAGATATTTGCCGGAACCGATTGAGCGAACACGCCTAACGAATGAAATTCCGCCGCAATCTTTTCAACAACCGGAAAAATTACGCCTGGGTGTGCCGGGCATAATGCGTCTCTGCACCCTTGGGCAGCAGACGTTTGCGTCCGCGCTGGCGCCGACGCGCTAAAGTTGCGCGGCCACCCTTCGTCTTCATGCGCGCGCGAAAACCGTGCTGGCGTTTCCGCGTGCGTTTTGATGGCTGATAGGTGCGTTTCATACGGCCAATTGAGAGCGCCTAAACTAGGGGGGAGCGACCGCTTGTCAATCGCGACCTGATCCGCGATTGCAGGGTCATCTCCTTTGTGAGATAACCAAGTCGCACATGAGCGATGTCGTGATCGAGCCCGCGACGGCAGAGGACCTGGATGATCTCTCCACCCTGCTCGGCGAGCTTTTCAGTGAGGAAAAAGATTTCCGCCCTGACAAGGCGAAACAGTTGCGCGGATTGCGTTTAATTTTCGAACAACCGAATCGCGGCCGCGTTTTTGTCTTGCGGCGCGACCGTATGATTGTGGCAATGATCAACCTGCTTTTTACGATCAGCACCGCGGAGGGCGGTTTCGTCCTCTTGCTGGAAGACCTCGTCGTGCACGACTCGTATCGCGATCAAGGCTACGGCTCGATGCTGCTCGAGTACGCGATTGAATTCGCGAAGAAGAAAAACTTTCTGCGCATCACGTTGCTGACAGATCGACCGGAAATTCGCTCTCAAAATTTCTTCCGTCGCCATGGCTTCGTCGAGTCGCACATGCTGCCGATGCGATTGCTCATTTCGCCGGAGACTCCTTCGGGCGAAGTTTCGTTGTAGCTGCCGCTGTCTCCAGCGCCAGGTAGATCGGAGAGACAGACGCTTCTGCCGCCAGTGACGGCGGCAGCTACAACTAGCGCTTCGGCGTCGCTGAATTTGCTGGTGAAGGCGTGGGAGATGCCGAATCGCCTTTCCTGATCAATCCCAACAACTGCGGAAGCAGACGTTCCTTGAACTCGGCACGAAAACCGATCTCATCGACAGCCTGAGCCACGGCTTTGTCAGTCGCGCTTCCGGCCGGAAGATTTTTCGTTGCGTAAGTTTGAATCTCATCGATTCGCGCGGGGTCGGAGAAGAATACAAACAAACTCGGCGCGTAACGATTGGCGCCGAGAGCGTCGGTCTTGGCGAGAAGTTCCTTCATATGCGTCTTTGCGAATTGCCAGGCGAGATCAGGATGTTCGCTGCAGCGCGCAACGCGCGAGACCAGATGAACAGCACGGCTCGTCGGCAGTTCCTCCGTTAAGGCAATCTGCAGCGTCCGGTTGATTAGCTTCGGGTCGGTCGTGTGCGCGAGCGCGTCGTAATAGTTCTGTTTTTCCTCGATGCTCGTCGTTTTTACGCCGAGCTCGTGCAGTTTCTTCCATGTTGCTTCGTCAGCGTAGCGGCCGACGACGTTGAGAACTGCCACGCGCAAATCCGGTGGGATCGATTTCGGTTCGGTCAGGTATTTTTGAAACCGTTCCTGACAACCGGCGATGATGTCCTTGTCCCCGTAATGTCCCAGGGCATCGATCAGATCGGCGCGCAATAAGGCCGACCGCGGCGGTTCGTCGCTCTTCGGTTCCCAACCAAGCCGGTTGAAATTCGGCCGAAGATTCGAACGCGCGAAGCTCTGGAACGGAGCCCGCGCAGGCGTATCGAGAATCAGGCGATCGATGTAATCGAACGCGTTCATGATTTGTTCGCGTTCCGCGAGATCCGCGGTGGCAGGCAGCTTTCCAATGGCTTCGAAATAGAGTGAAAGCGGCGCTCGATTGGCCTGGACGAAAGACCACGCGTCGCTCAGCAGATTGACGCGATCCGGCGTGCTCAGTTTTGAAAATTCGTTGAACAGAAGTTTCCAGGAACCGGCATCGTACTGCACGCGATAATAACCGGCGCCTTCGGAATTCAATTTCAATGCGCGATCGACCGGAACTTCAGGAATCTCGGCCGTCTTACTCTCCATCAGAGAACTGGCCGGAGGATTTTCACCTAACGAGTAGGTGAGGGGGATTTTCCATTCCAGTTCCGGCGCGTTCGGGAAATGAATCGTGTAGCGCTCCTGTTCGAGCGCCACCTTTTCGCCATCTTTTCGCGCCACTTTTACCACGGGAAAACCAGGTTGCTCGGTCCAGCCGGCCGCAATTTCACCGACGGGCTTGCCGGATGCCTCAGAAAGTGAATCCCAAAGATCGGCCGTCGTTGTATTCGAATACTTATGTTTCGCGATGTATTTGCGAATGCCATCGCGAAAAACGTCCTGGCCGAGAAAACTTTCGAGCATTCGAATGAACGATTGCCCTTTCAGGTAAGTGATATCGTCGAACGCGCTGTTGGCTTCGCCTTCGGTGGAGATTTTTTGTTGAATAGGATGAGTAGTGGAACGGGCGTCACCTTCCATGGCTCTTTCCTTCGCAATGCCGACGCGCCGCGTCGGATCGCGCGGAACATCTTTTGCCAACCAGATTTCCCACTGCGGATTGAAATGCGCCGAGCATTTGCTTCCCATCCACGAAGCAAAGCCTTCGTTAAGCCAAATGTTGTCCCACCACGCCATGGTCACGAGATCGCCGAACCACATGTGCGCCATCTCGTGCGCGAGCACTTCGTAGATCGCCTGCTTCGTTGCGTCCGAAGATTTTTCCGGATCAAAAAGCAAAATCGATTCGTAATACGTAATCCCGCCCCAATTCTCCATCGCGCCGCCGAAGCCGCCGGGAACCGCGATCTGATCGAGTTTCGGCAACGGATAAGGAACGCCGAAGTAGTCGTTGTAATATTTTAGAATCTGCGCGCTCGCTTGGAGCGCATAACGTCCCCATTCCGCTTTGCCTTTAGTCGTGATGACACGGATTTGCGTGTCGCCGCTTTTGGTTTCGACAAGATCGAGTTCGCCGGCAACGAAGACGTTTAGATAGCTCGCCATCGAAGGCGTCATGGCAAAGTGCACCTCTTTCCCGCCGGCAACTTTGTTCTCGCTCTCGATCGGCATGTTCGAAACCGCGAGAAAATTTTCGGGGACGACTGCGGTCAGTTGAAATCGCGCGCGGAAACTCGGTTCGTCCCAGCAGGGGAACATGCGACGCGCATCGGTCGCCTCGAATTGCGTGCCGAGCATGATTTTTTGCTCGCCAGTGCCTTCTTCCTGATAACGGGCGTAATACAAACCCTGACCCTGCTGATTAATTTTTCCGGCGAAGGTCAGCACGAGAGTGTGCGTGCCGCTCGGTAATTCTTCCGGCAAAGAGATCGTCAACGTTTCCTCTTTTGGATCGAGTTTCAGCGCCGAGGCGGCGATTGTTTTCTCATCTACCGATGCAGTCGTGATCTGAAGCTCCAGCGCATTCAGAACGATCTCATTTACCGGTTCGCTTACGTCGATCTTAACCGCTTCCGAGCCGGTGAAAGTGAGCTTCGCCAGATCGGGTTTGATTCGAATGGAATATTTTTGCGGAACAACTTGCTTCGGGAGTTTGCCCGGTGTGCTTGCAAAATCGAATGGCTTCTCTGCGTTCAAATCTGACAGAAAGATAAACGAAAATGCGCCAAGCAGAAGAAGGAGCGGAGATCGCATCATACCCACTCGCGTTGTAGCGGCGCTTGTGTCAAGCGCCGGATTTTGTTGCTACCGATCCCCGCTGTAGCTGCCGCTGTCTCAGCGGCAGAATGTTTGGGCCTGCCGCCGTGAGGACGCAACTACGTCACTGAACGACCAGCAGCAGCAAGAGTTGACCGTCGCCAACCTGCGGACCTCTGATCACAAGCGGGCTCCGCTTACTTAGTTTCGCTTCGGTTTCGAGCAGTAACTTTTTTTCCTGAAAAAGTTTTAGATCCAGCAGGTAGCCCGAATCAGTCTCGCCTTTCGAATCAACATGGAGCGCGAAATATTTACTCGCAGCCATCCAATCTTCGTCGCCCTTTTCCAATCGCTTATTCGATTGTCCAATGAGCTTGAATTGATTGTAGCCGAACAATTCTTTGAGCGTCTGTCCAATGTGCGCCAGTTCTGGTGGAGTCGGCGCCGGTTGCGCCGCGTTGTTAGCGATGACGATGCCGCTCCAGACAGTCTCAGCCGCGTGTGCTGCGCCACCAGACATCAGCGCAATGGCGACGCTGAAGATCAGAAACAGACTCGGGCGCATTAAACTTTATTTCGCAGCGTATTCGGCAGGCAGCGATTGAAGGCCGTCCACCCAGAGGACGGTGACCTTGTCTTCCTTCGCCTGAAACATCGAGACGGTAGCATACGGGCTCATGCCCGGATCCACTCGCGCATTCAAAATCTGGGTAAGATATTGCGACTGATCAGCCGGCTCCTTGCTGCGCATCACAAAAAATGTGCAGACGACAAACAACGCAAGTGCCGTTGCACCTGTCCAAACGAGACGGCCAATTGTCCACGAGAAACGCGGCCGCCGACTCTCTCCTGCGGTCGAGGTTCGCGTCTCGTCGGTTTCGATCCGGCCGCGCAATTGATGGTTGAAGAATTCTTCATTCCCCATCGCAGGCGCGCAAAGTTGTTCTTTGAGGAGCGCGCCAAGCTTTTGCGCTTCGAGCTTTTCCGCTTCCGCGGCAGAACGATTGGGCAGCGACGCCTCAAACTCCGCGAGTTCCTTCCCGCGCAGCTCGCCGTCGATCCAGGCCGTCCAGTTTTCCTCAAACGTTTTCATAAACATCTCTCAACAAACTCTGCAATTTTTTGCGCGCATAAAACAAGCGCGACATCACTGTGCCGATCGAGCACTCCAGCGCTTCCGCGATTTCGTGATACTGCATTCCCTCGGTCTCCTTCATCAAAATTACCGCGCGATGTTCCGGCGAAAGCTGCTTGATCGCTTCCTCGATCCGCTCGCGAATTTCGCCCTGTTCCATCCGCTGGAACGGCAGCGCTTCCGCTTTCGGCACGGTCCGCGAAGCGGGCTCAATACTTTTTAGTTCAATCGAATCATCGAATTCCGCGCCAGTTCCTTTCACCTGTTTCTTGCGCAGCCAGTCAATTGTCACATTCGTCACGATGCGGTAAATCCAGGTGTAAAACGACGATTGCCCGCGAAAGCGCGTGATCGATTTCCACGCTTTCACGAAGCTATCTTGAGCAAGGTCCCAGGCGTCCTGCTCGTTATGCACCATGTTGTAAATCATACCGAAAACTCTTGTGCGGTAGCGGGTCACCAGTTCGTCGAACGCGTCAGAGTCGCCGGATTGGCATCGTTTCACCAAATCCAGCTCCGACACATCGGCCTCTGCCGGAGTCGCTTCCGTATCCATGAATTTGGACGGACTGGTTGCTATTTCATTCAATGGCTTGCCTAGCGGCTGCCGAAGCGTCGCCGCCATTCGCCACGATATTCGCCCATCAGGCAAATGATGCCATCGCGCACCTGGAAAAGCCGCTGCTGTAAAACGCTGTACTGTGCGGAAGTAATCAGCTTATCGGTGAGCAATTGCGCCGCCGCGTCCATCGAAGTGGTGATCGCTTTTAAGGCGCGCTTTAAGTAGGCGATCGTCATCCCGATCTCATCCACGTCTTCGTCGCTTAACGCAGCCGCCAGCTTCGCGCTGGCCAACGCCGAATGCGTTGCCAGTTTCACCGCCGCCGGCTGATTCTGCAGCGAGCCATCGTCATCGAAAAGTTGATCGATCCAAACTGTCAGAGCGAAAGCCGCGCGGTAAAGCCCGTGATCTTCGAAGCCATCGATTCCCGATTCAATACTCGCACTGCCGCGCGTATCACTCTGTTCGCCTTCAGATTCTGTGGAGAGCAGCGCATCCACTTCATCGTTCCATTCGTTTTGGCTTAACGACTGCGTCCAACCCATTTCGCGCGCGATGATCTGATCGCGTTGAGGATCGTCCAGATACTTTTCAAGCAGCTCCATGTATTTCTCGGTTTTATGGTCCTGCTGCTGCAGAAACCGCTCCCAATCGTATTCGTCCCACGTGTGATCGGGTTCACTCTCGTAACCGGACATATTTTCCCTTTAGGCTAGCTTCGCGAAATGCGCAAAAAGTTTTGCATGTTACAAATTCGCGACTTCTTCCCTTTTGGTTTGCAACCGCAATTGCCCGCATGCCGCATCGATGTCATGACCTTTTTCGCGTCGGAGGGTGGCGGCGACACCATGTGCCCGGAGAATCGCGAGAAAACTTTCCTGGCGGTTGCGCGACGGCCGCGACCACTCGAGACCCGTCACCGTATTATAGGGAATAAGATTCACTTTCGCCGACAATCGCCTGGCGTGGCGCGCGAGCAGGTGCGCCTGTTCATCGGCATCGTTGATGTCCGCAATGAGAATGTATTCAAATGTGATCCGCTGCTTTCTGCGCGATGCGAAGTAGTCACAGGCATCGAGCAACGTCGCGATATTGTATTTGCGATTAATCGGCATGATTTTATCGCGCACCTCGTCCGTCGCGCCATGGAGCGAAACTGCGAGCCGGATCTGCATCGCCTCGTCCGCGAACTTCCGGATCTGCGGCGCGAGTCCGCTCGTGGACACCGTTATGTGTCGCGCGCCAATCCCGAGTCCCCACGGAGCGTTGATGATTTGAATGGCGCGCATCACATTCGCGAAATTCGCCAGCGGCTCGCCCATTCCCATGAAGACGACGTTGTCGATTTTCTCCCCGCTTTCGCGCTCGACCGCGATGAGCTGATCGACAATTTCGTCCGCGTGTAGGTTGCGGGAAAATCCCTCCAAACCGCTCGCGCAAAACTTGCAGCCATAAGCGCAGCCGACCTGCGTCGAAACACAAATCGTCCGCCGATCCGAGCGCTCGCCATAAAGTGCTGGCGATGCAGGAATCAAGACCGACTCAATCAAATTGCCATCGCCTAACCGGAACAAAAATTTCTGCGTTGTGTCTTTCGATCCAAGCACGCGCACCGTTTCAAATTCGCGAAAACAAAATTTTGCCGCGAACCGATCGCGCAACGCCCTTGGCAGATCGGTCATCGCATCAAATGAGGTGGCGCGTTTGCGATAGATCCAATCGATTATCTGTTGTGCTCGATAAGCCGGCTCTTTCTGCTCCGCGAAATGCGCGGCAACTTCGCTAAGGAAGAGCGATTTGATAGCCGGTTCGCCGAGTTTCTGCACTTGCCAATGTAGTGGCGACGAGGACAACGTCCACGCAAGATGCCGGACAGTCGCTCTCGAACTCCGCTCGCTCTTGGCTGGGAAGCGGCCCGGGCGAATGCGGTGCCAGCATTCATCCTGCAAGCCGCGATGATCGCGTTGTTGGTCGCGTATTACATCAGTCCGGCGACGGCATCGACGCTCAATCGGATCGCCGAATACAAGAGAGAGCATGCGCTTGTCTTCGTGCTGCTGGCCGCGATCGCCGCGGGTGCACTGCTGCCGGAGTTATTCGTGGTTTTGTTTTTCCAAAAAGGCCGGATGCACGCGCAGAATTTCCGCAATCTCGCCTTCACCGTGCCGACGTGGGCGATTGATGGGATTCTGGTCGATCTGATGTATCGCGGGATGGCGGCATGGCTGGGCGATGTGGTGACGTGGCCCGTGGTGGTGACAAAGGTTTGTATCGATATGTTCGGCTACAATCCCTTTTTCGCGGCGCCTTCGGAGGTTCTCGTTTACGAATGGAAGAATACGCGCATCTCCTGGCGGTCGGTAAGGCGCGCTCTGACGTGGGAACATTATCGCGATAAAATTGTGCCGACATTGCTCGCGACGTGGGCGGTGTGGATTCCGCTGGTAGCGGTGATCTATTCCGTGCCGCTCGCGTTGCAGTTCCCGCTCTTCAGTCTGGCGCTGACGTTCTGGGTGTTGATCCTTACCTACATGACGAACAAGTTTTCTGGAACTATTGCAGCCGACGCGCCGATCGCGCTTTCAGTTGCGGAAATGTAGGAGCGCTTCGTGCACGCCGACGCCGCATGCGCTCTTGGCGACGTAACCATCCGCTTTGCGCACGGCGTCTTTCACTTCAGGAATCGCGTTCGCGGGGCAGCAGGGATATTTCGCGTATTGACCGTCGAGCATCGATAAGTCGTTATGATGATCGCCGGCGGCGAGAATTTCTTCTCGCGGAATATCAAGCAAACGGGACAACTCCGCTAACGCCGCACCCTTGTGATAGTCGGCATGGCAAAAACGCAGATAGATCGTGTTGCGTTGATAGTTAAACTTCGGTTGCTTCGCGCGCGCCTTGTCGATGAAGTTCGTAATGCGATCCAGCTCGGCCTCGCTCGTGGCGACTAAACCTTCGAGGCCCTCCGAGTGATAGATCAGTCGCGCTTTGGTTTTCTGGCTGACGAAGTCGACAACTTCGGCGAGCACGGATTGCGCGGAGTTAAAAAGGTCGGTGTGCTCGCGCGCGCAACGCTGGTTCCAATCGCCAAACGGTTCCCACGCGCTGCCGCCATTTTGCGAAGGACGAAAGACGTCGCGTTCGCTCGTTAGGATAAAATCGGGGCGAATCGGAAATTCGAAATCGAGAAGGCCGGATTCAAGAAGCTCGACGGAGCGGCCGGTGTTGATGGCCCAAAGCGTGCCTTCACGCTGAAGCTCCTCGATAAGCTCCATGCACGGCAGATGCAGGACGGGATCGCTATCGTGCGCGACGAGCGTGCCGTCGAAATCAGTGCTGAGAAGACGAATCTTAGGGGACATGCGGCGCTAACTTAGGGTTTGATTTCGCAATCGCAACGCGCAACGGTTTTGATGGCAGCTATTATTCAAAAGCATGAAGTCGGCCTACGAACTCGCGATGGAACGGTTACAGGAATCGGCGCCAACGGTTTCGTTGACGGCGGAACAAAAGAGTCAGATCGCGGAGGTCGACTCCACGTTCAAAGCGCGCATCGCGGAGAAGGAATTGTTTTTGAAAGATGAAATCCGCAAGGCGCAAACGGCGGGCAAATTTGACGAGGCAGAATCGCTTCAGCAGCAATTGACGAACGAAATCCGCCGGCTGCAGGAAGATTGCGAAACGAAAAAGGAAAAGCTGCGCGCGACTTTCGCGAAATAGCTACGACGCCGGCTCCGTAATCGCGGGCCCTGTTTCCCGTCGCGGCGGAAGATTCGGATCGAGGAAGCCGAGCATGTGCGCATGATTGATCACCCGGACGCCTTCCTGTTTTTGCATTTCCGCGATGCGCGCATGGAACGCTTCCATTTTCGTCCAATGCACTTTCGGCCGGAAATGATGTTCGGCGTGATAGCCGTTGTAGAAGAAAATCCAGTTATAGATTTTTCCGTAACTGCTCACTCCCCATGCGATCGGTTTGTCCGGATCGGCGCCATAATGGCGGAAGTAACCGTTGAGATAACTGAAGCAATGGCCCAGATACCAAAACGGCAGGAAGAAAAAGATGACGTAGCGCCAGTTGAAAAGAAACATGATGAGCAGGGCGGTGGCGAATGCCGCCAGCTCGACGTTTCCCCAAATCAAATCGGCGCGGCCACGCTTGTGAAGTTCTTTGCGGATAGCGGCGGGATTCTCGCGGAAGACGCTAAGGAAAACGTAGCTCCACGGATTTTCGGCTTCGCCATCATGTCCATGTCGATAGATCGAAAGCCAATCGATTGTCTCACCGGTCTCGTCCGGTCGATCCGAATTGCCCTTGTGGTGCTGCATGTGAACGGCGTCGTAATACGTTTGCGAAAAACAGCACGCGATTGATTGCGTAACGGAAAAGAGCCGGTTCAGAAGGGGCCAGCGGAAGAAAGGATTGTGAATGAAGTTATGCGCTACTCCATTGATGTTGGCGTTGACCATCAGCGCGTAAACAAAGCCCAGCATCAGCATGATCCAGAGTGGTGTGTGCGGATACAAAAAGAAGAGCGCCAGGAAAAACGCGAAGTGAAATAAACCGGCGCAGGCGGGAATAATGTCCCACCGCGTGTGCGCGAAAAACTTCGAGTCGGTTTTTGGGCGTTCGACTACGATGGGATCAGAGTTCATGTTTCGCGAAGGCGAGAAATGCCGAGGCAATAATAATCGCGAACATTCGATGCACGCGCAAGTTTTGTGACACTGTTGGCGGTGTAACTGCTCAAAGCAATTATCGTGGAAGTTACCTTACAAAAAATCGAACGATCTTACATCAAGCTTTCGCTTGGTCTGTTGTTTGGATTTCTCCTGCTAATCTTTCTCTGCTGGGGCGGATGGCGCTTCTTTCAGGGATGGCAGGCGCAACGCCTTACCCGGCGTGCCGCCGCCTACCTGAACATCGGCGATTTTAAGTCTGCGATTCTTACAGGGCGGCATGCGTTTCAATTGGATCCCGCGAAGGCGGCAGCAGCTCGCGTGGTTGCGGAAGCCGCGGAGCGTTCAGGAGATCGGGCGGCGGTGGATTGGTGGCGCAAAGCATTGGAGCTCGAGCCTGATTCCAGTGAAGACGCGTTCGCGGTGGTCAGGTGCGCGCTTCAGACAGGCGACATGTTGACCGCGGAAAAAACTTTGGATCAGTTCAGTAAGCGGGCGAAACAAACGGCTGCTTATCAGGCGGCGATGGCGCAATTTGCCCAGGCAAACAAGAACACGACAGAAGCTGCGCAACATTGGGCGAAGGCCGTCGAGCTCGCGCCTAACGACAAATCTTATCAATTGCAATTCGCTTCCTGCCGCCTGGCATCGCCGAATGTCGCAGACCAACAATCCGCTCGCGCCACTCTCGAATCGTTGCGACACGACGCAAAGTGGGGGGCGCCCGCTATTCGCGCGTTGATACTCGATGGCGTCGCCCGTCACCAGGACGCGGAGCAATTGCGCGGCCTGTCGAAAGAATTGCAATCATTGCCAGGCGCGCTTTTCGCCGATCGGATGCTTTATCTGGAAATTTTGCGGGAGCTTCACGATCCGGAATTTACCGCGAACCTGACGAAGATTGAGAAGGAGGCGCCGACGAAAGCCTCGGAGCTGGCCACGTTGCTCTCCTGGATGAATAAGAATCAATTGAGTTTGCTGGCGATCGATTTTGCAAAAGGTTTGCCTAACGAATCGGTAAACAAATGGCCCGTCCCCGTCGTCCTCGCTGATTCCTACGCTCGCCTGAATGACTGGCCGGCCCTGGAACGGTTGACCAAGGATGCGAATTGGGGCGATTTTGATTTCATGCGCCACGCTTGTCTCGCCCGAGCATGGCGTGGTCTCGGTAAAGATGTCGCGGCGCAAACTGAGTGGAACGTGGCGGCAAGAGAAGCGAGCACACAGAGCGATAGACTTTCTTCTCTGGCGCAAACGGTGTCGGATTGGGGATGGGATGCAGAGACAATTGAGCTGCTCTGGGCGCTGACCAAGTTTGCGGAAAAGAAGACCGACGCGTTGCGTAATCTGTATTTGCGATATGCCGCTGCGAATGACACGCAGGGGTTATATCGCGTGCTTCTTCGAATGAGCGAAAGCGACTCGAGCGATCTCGATGCTAAAAATAATCTCGCCCAAGTTTCTTTGCTGCTAAATGCAGAACCCGCCTACGGACGAAAACTTGCGGAAGAAGTTTACCGGCAGAAGTCATCGAATGCTCTGTACGCGACGACTTATGCTTACGCGTTGTATTCGAAGGGCGATTTGAGTGGCGCGATGAAGGTTATGCAGAACCTGACGGAAGAGCAGCTGCAACAGCCGGCCGTGAGCGCATACTACGGGATTTTTCTGGCGGCGAGCGGGCAGTGGGAAAAAGCCCGCCCATATCTGGAGCGCGGGGAAAAAGCGCGCCTTTTGCCGGAAGAGAAAGCTCTGCTCGATCAGGCAAAGCGACGGGTGAAGTCGAGCGAGACGACGGGTTCCTCCGGTTCCTGATTTCCGCAGCTTCCGGAAAAGAAAAACGGCCGTTCCTTTCGGAACGGCCGTCCCTAATCAAACAAACAGCAAAGTCGTTACGCGGTCGCGCGCCGGCGGCGGCGAATCTCGAATCCAATCGCGGCCGCGAGCAGCAGCGCGATCGGAAGCATGTTCGCCACTTCCGGCACAGGCGTGAAATTCAATGTGAAGGTGATGCCGTCGTTGAAATAATGGCAATCCGGATCAAATCCGAGGGCGATGTCTTCGCCATGGGCAAGGTATTGTTCCAAAGCGGTAATCTGCGAGCCGGTAAAAGTGTAAGTATAGGTCGTCGGATGATCCGAAAAAGTTTTGTCCTTGAGGAACGTATCGGCCGTACCATTCGCAACCAGCCAGCCCGAATTGCCATGAAAGCGAGGGTTGCTGAAATCATCGGTATAGTCCGTGACTGGCGAGCTGTCCGTCGGATCGTCGATAAATGAAGCGACTCCACTGAATCTCGCTGTATCCAGCAAATGCATGTGAAGGACGTTATAATTCGAGTCCCAGTTCTGGATGTTGTTGAACGTGATGGTCGCGCTCGTGATCGTCGCGGGATTCACATTGATGTTATCGATCCGCCAAGTGTAAACCGAATGATGATCGAGATCGTTCATATTAACCGGATTCGGCTGCCAGCTCATCGTGGTAACAGCGGCTGAGGCAGAGGCGGCGGCTGCGATCACGCTGGCGATGGCGCAAAATGCGGCAGTAAAATAACCTGACTTACGAGTCGATCGTCGGTTTTTGGTCGTCATGTTTATTTGTCGGATGAATGCGATTATTACTTATTGTGCCGGTTGATTGCTAAGATTTACAATAATTCTCATAATTGGCTCTCAGGGTCAACAAGTATTTGCATGCCCCCAGTCGCACTTATTTGCAACTTGTTTTATCAAATTCCCCCATGCACACAAACAATTATTTTGCGGTGGAGGCGGTATGCTTTCCTGACAGATTTCCCGGAACTGCGGCAAGTTAGGTCGGCAGCGATCCAACTTGGGTTGTCACGCGTTATCGGCACAACTACATCCCGAGGCCAAGTAAACTGTCTGGGTGCTCTCTCCAAAACGCGTCCGGAAACAGGATCGCGCTTAATAAAGTGACACACCAACGTATCGAATTATTACATTCATCACGGTCATATTGATTATAGAAAATACGGCATGTGCGGTGCTGTATGATCCGATCAAAGAATGCGCTTCAGAAAAAGATCGTCAGGCGGGCTTTCGATTGGTCACTCCATCAGGGGATTTACTTTGGTCGAGGTTGTAATCGCTGTGTCTCTTCTCGCGCTGTTTGCCAGCGGCGCTTTGTGGACGCTAACCCAGGCGAACAGGTACGCAGCTCTCTCCCGCCTTTACACTGGCGCACAGCTGGCCGCACAAAATCAAATTGACCTGATCATGTCCAGGGGGCCGTTTAATCCCCAAAATCTCGCTGACGACGGGACTGCCGATCCTCAAATCCCCGCGGAACTTGCGCTCGGGACTCATCCGGCCGACACCGTAACGATATACTCTGAGCCTAACGGCCAGACGGTCACTGCTCAGCGCGTTACTACGGTTTCCACTGACAATCCAGCCAAGGTGGTGAGCGGTCGCACTCTCAACATTTACTACGCGACAGTTGTAGTGACGTTTTACTATCCCCCGTCACAGGCAGGGGTCACACCTCCTCCATCAACTCAGCATCGAGTGCAATTAAATGCCATGCGCGCCTCGGATGCGGAAGGCAGCTAGCCATAATATGAACAAACCCTCGCAGGCAAAACCAAATGCCGGCTTCACGCTCGTGGAGCTAATGATAACCATCGCCGTCTTCACTTTGACCGGGGCCCTGATTTTCTTCTTCTTGAATTCGGGAATGACTCTCTATGCGAAAAACACCGCTATCAATGCGGCGCACCAACAGGCCAGGGCGGGTGTCGATCAGATGTTGGCCAATATTCACGCTGCTGTTTCGATTCCACAGCTAGTAGACCAAAGTTTGACCCCCATTCCTCCGCCCGGGACAGGTCCTGCGGCCGGCATTGATTTTCAAAAATTCGATTCTGGCCCTTATCTTTTATCTACTGCCCAGAATGTGCCAGCCACCCAGACTTCGGTGCTCATTTACGCCCCAAATCTTGACGCGTCGCAGAACGTCAGTGGCCTGCGTTTTAACATTCCTTCGCATAGGATCGAGATGGATATCCAATCCATCACAGGCTCTGGCGACTATCGCACAATCAACTTTTCCAGTGCTATCGGGACCCAGATTTTCGTGAACGACAACGATCCTAACAGCAATGGGAATGGCAATGGGAATGGCGATGGCACCAGCAATATTGCCGGCTTTATAACTCGGCGGGTCAGCTATGCAATTGCAGGTACTTCTCCCTATTATGAGCTTCGTTATTACCCGACGAACAATCTGCAGACCTACAAGGTCATTGCACGGAATGTAACTTCTCCCACGTCGGGCCAGGCTCCCACGCCGTTCAAGGTGTTGTTCAATCAAGCGGGCGGAGCCGATTTTCGCTCTGTCGCCGCGGTCGATCTCTCGACTGCCGAACCGCAATACTCCAAACGCGGTTATGCAGCGGTAAACATGTTTATCGATTCCTACATTCCGTTCCGTTCCAAACTAACCATCAGTCAATAGCGCTCAGTTATGAAAGCAAAACTTCAACGATTCAAGACGGGGGGCAATGCGCTCATCATTACAATGGTTACTATCGCGGTAGTTGCAGGATTTATCGCGCTCGCCATTGATTACACCCGCAGCATCGGCAGAAACGTCCAGCGCAGTACGCTGGTTCGTCAAGCCATCAACATCGGCGATGCTGCGACCGAGATGGCGTTTGCTGACTGGCGCGCCATTTGTATCAAGAACTCAAACCTCGCCGCGCCGCCCGGGAAATATTTCGATACGAATGCCGAGTTGCCAAGTCCGAGCCCCGGCAACTTTCCTGGCGTAAGTAAATATAACCTCAAGACGTTCGCGGTTGTTCCGGTCGACTCTACGTGGACACCTATTGCGGATAAAAACACCGTTCCTCCTAAAACGATGGGACAGAATCCACAAAACTACAGCTATTACTATTTGGCTTCGGCTGATGTCATCATTCCCACGATGACTCAGTCAAGTACCAGTGTGGCGAACAATTCTTACAAGAACGACGATTCCAACGGAGCGAACGTAGTGGCGCACGTTCGCCGCATTTTCGAGAAATATCGGCATAACAAAACCGATAAGGCGATCGATTACAAAGACGACCTGGAAATTCATCCGGGCCCAACGTTTGTCGTAAACGGAGACGTTCATACCAATGGCAATCTTTATACCGCTCACGACACTCTCACTCTGAATGGTACGACCACCTATTCGGGAGCTTGGAGCGTTGATTTCATGCCTGGTGATAGTCAACATCTGTCCGACGTCCCTGCTTCGCCTCATTGGGGCACAGGCAATCCGCCGTCTCAAGAGCAATCCGAAACACCTTTCGGCGTCTCCGCTACTGACTACCACAAGCTGATCGATCCCACGATCACTTCGTCGGATCCGATTTGGAACTATGGCTATGCAAACAAAGCAAATTACGCAGTGAAGGTTACGATCGATGCGAATAACGCCTTGGAAATTTACAATTCCGCCGGCGCCAAGATTACTACCAAGACTGGCAGCAGCGCCGACGCTCAGTTGGCCGCTCTAATGAAGAGCGCTATAACCGTGAATCAAACGATTACCGACAATCGGCAGGGTTCTGCTTCAGGAAATAGCTCCGTCCGTGTGGCCAGCTTGGATGTTGGCGTGATTACTACAGGACTAACGAGTAGCACCTATAGTAAGGTAGATCTTTCTACGAATCCGGTCATCTACATCGTAGATCTTAGTTCGGATCCGACCGATCCGACAAAGCAGCGCGGCGTTCGCCTGAAAAATGGATCCATTCTGCCGACCGCCGGATTGACGATTGCAAGTGGCAATCCGGTTTACATTCAAGGCGACTTCAATACCGGAAAAAATGGCAGTAACCAACCGCAATCGAATATAACTCCCGATGCCACTAACGCGCCATCTGCTAACCCTGCTTCGCCTACGACATCGGACTACACCCGCAAACCGGCTGCTGTCATTGCCGACGCGGTCACCGTTCTATCCAATTCGTGGTCTGATTCAAACCCCGCCAATAGCACAGCATCCAATACTACTGTTAACACGGCGATTATCGCGGGTATCGTTCCAAGCGGGAATGGTTACTACAGTGGTGGGGCGGAGAACTTCCCGCGCTTCCTCGAAAACTGGAGCGGCAAGACATTAACTTATTACGGCTCGATGATAGAGCTTTACAAGAGCGAAGAAGCCACCGGTCATTGGGGCGCAGCTAATGTCTATAGCGCACCCAATCGAGCGTGGTATTTCGACACGAAGTTTCTATCGAATCCCCCTGCGGGTGTGCCATACGATGTCGATTATCGTCGTGGCCGCTGGTCTATGGAATAAAGCACTGGTGTGAGCTTGTTAGGCCGAAGTCCCCTAGGCTTAGAAGCTGCTTTTCAATCAGTTTGTGCCTGCGATTAGAATTCCGTTCCGTTGGCTTTTTTGGTTTGGCTTTGACTTGCTAGTGCTTGCAGGCCCTAAAACCGACGCCTCGATCGATTTCACACCCTCGACGGGCGAGCGTGTCCTCGAAGGGATCGTCTTTCCGCAATTGATCTTTCATGAAAATGGTCGGCAGATCACGTACGAGCAGCCGCGCGGATGGACGTATTCCGGTGGGGGTGCTCGCATTCGCTTCACTCCGCCGGAGTTTAGACAAGCTATAGCTGAGATCACGCAGTCGCCGCTCACGGAACCGGCAAGTTTTGATGAAGCGACGATAAAGTTATTGCAGACTCAAGTCCTGGCGTCGATACCGCCGGGAAGTCAAAATGCTGTAATTATTTCGGAAGAACGCAGTCCCATCACCATTAGTGGTCAGCCAACCTACGCGGTGACGATTGGGTATAATCTAGCCGGGCAGGATTACCGGCTCGGCGTGCTATTCGTGAATCTCAAAGACACTCGACTTCAATTTCGGGTGATCGCGCGGAAGGAGGATTTCGACAAGGTCAATCGACCGTTTCGCGGAAGCCTTATTTCGCTGCAGTGGCATTGAGGCCGCGCGGGATTCGCTGCTAAACAATCAGACATTGCCAACTCGCCTTGCCAGCGGCAAGGTAGCCGCCCGATTATGTTCGCGCGCCAACCCGAGATGAAAGTTTTTAGCGGTTCGGCGAACCGCGATCTGGCGCAGCGTATTTGCGAAGCAATCGGGACGCCGCTGGGTCAGGCAACCATCAGCTCTTTTCCGGACGGCGAAACTTACGTCAGGATCGAGGAGAACATCCGCGGACGTGACGTTTTTATTATTCAACCAACTTGTCCGCCGACCAATCAGCATTTGATGGAGTTGCTCATCATGGTGGATGCCGCGCGGCGAGCGAGTGCGGATCGCATTACTGCCGTTATTCCGTTTTTTGGTTATGCGCGGCAGGATCGAAAAGATCAGCCGCGCGTTCCGATAACGGCGAAGCTTGTGGCCAATCTCTTGCACGCGGCGGGTGTGAGTCGCGTGCTGACAATGGATCTGCACGCGCAACAGGTGCAGGGTTTTTTCGATATTCCGGTGGACCACCTTTATTCCATGCCGGTGCTGATCAAGTATCTGCGGACGCGGCTGACCGGAAAAACGGTCGTCGTCTCGCCGGACGTGGGGGGATTGAAAATGGCTTCGGCTTATGCCCAGGCGCTCGGTTCGAACCTGGCGATCGTAGCCAAGCAGCGGAAAAGTGCCACCGAAACGGAGGCATTGTACCTGATCGGCGAAGTCGAAGGATGCGATGTGCTGCTCGTGGACGACCTGACGGAAACGGCGGGCACACTCACTTCCGCGACGACGCTCTTAAAAAAGAGCGGGGCCCAAAAAATCTACGCCGGCGTCTCCCACGCCGTCCTGGTGGATGCTGCCATTCCGCGTTTGCAAAAATCGGAAATCGAGGAACTAGTTACGACCAACAGCACGCCGGTGCGGACCGTGGAAGATTTTAAAATCACGGTGCTATGCATCTCCGAGCTTCTCGGGGAGGGCATGAAACGGATTCACAATGACGAATCGGTTTCTTCGCTGTTCAAGATTGATAACGGCAAGCAGTAGATTTTTTTCCCATGGCTAAACAAGTAAAACTAGCGGCGGAACCAAGGACGGCACTGGGCCGTTCGGCGGTGCGAAAATTGAAAGCGCAGGGCGCGATCCCGGCGGTCATTTACGGCGCGAAAGATAAACCGGAGCCGTTGCAGGTTTCACGTCGCGACATCAACGCGCTCCTGAGTCACGCGGCCGGCGAAAATATTCTTGTCGAGCTGGAAGTCGCAGGTAAAAACCGCCTCGCGCTGGTGCAGGAAATTCAGCATTCGCCGGTTGGCGGCGAAGTTTTACACGTCGACTTTCACGCTGTCTCGATGGATGAAAAGATCGAGGCGGAAGTTCCGCTCGAACCGGTTGGCATCGCAAACGGCGTCAAGAATTTCGGCGGTCTGCTCGAGCAAAGTGTGCGTGCGCTTGAGATAGAATGTTTGCCCAAAGATTTGCCGGATAAACTTACGGTGGATGTTTCCGCGCTCAATATTGGTGACGCAATTCACGTGCGCGATATCGTGTTGCCAGAAGGCGTGCGCACGAGGATTCAACCAGACTTGACCGTCTTCTCGGTTCTGGCGCCAACGGTGGAGGAAGAACCAGTGGCGGAAGTTGCTGCGGAAGGAGCGGCTGCTGGACCGGAAGTGATTCGCGAGAAGAAGGAAGAGGGCGCAGCGGCGCCGACGGCGGGTTCGGCGGCGCCGAAAGAAAAAGAAGCGAAGAAGTGATAGTTCGATCGCTTTTTTCGCCAGAGAATTTTGCTTACTGAAAGTTCGCGCATTCGTTTGGTTGCCGGGCTGGGCAATCCTGGAGCCGAGTACGAACAAACGCGTCATAACATCGGCTTCGTTGTCCTCGATGAAGTGGCCCGCAATTGGGGAGTCGGTTGGGAGCACTCAAAAAAATGGGAGGCTCATTGGGCAAAAAGTGAACGCGGAATCCTTGTGAAGCCGCTTGGCTTTATGAATCGTAGCGGATATCCGCTCGCTGCGGTCGCGGATTTTTATAAAATTGCGCCGGAAGAAGTTCTTGTCGTGCTCGATGATTTTGCGCTTCCGCTCGGTCGATTGCGGCTGCGTCCTGAGGGTGGCCCCGGCGGACATAATGGCCTCGAATCCGTCATTGTTGAGCTCGGGAGCGAGGAAGTTCCGCGACTGCGCATCGGCATTGGCTCTGCTCCCAGCGAAGGCGCCGTGGATTATGTGCTCGGCCGTTTCTTCGAAGAAGAAATGCCGCTCCTCAAGACAACCATCGTCCGGGCGGTCGAAGCGGTGAACTGCGCAATTGACAAAGGCATGGTTTCCGCGATGAACACCTTCAACCAAGTTCAAGAAACATGAAGAATCGTTACGAAGCGCTCCTCGTTCTCAACACGCAGGGCAAAGAAGATACAATCAAGGATGTGGTGGATCGGCTCGAGTCCGAATTTCAAAAAGAAGGGGCCGAAATCGAGCAGGTCCAGAAAATGGACAAGCGACAGTTTTCCTATGTTGCGGGCGAACTCGGTGAAGGCTTCTACGTGAACTTCGTCTTCCATGCCGAACCGCAGCTGATCACGAAACTGCGTTCGAAATTCAAACTCGATCCAGAAGTTTACCGTCAACACTTTCAGAGATTGCGCCCGAAAACTGAACGTCCTGCAAAAAAGGTCGCCGCCGCGAAATAAACGCGTTAGAAACGCTGCATGGCTAGTTTTAATAAAGTTCTCCTCTTAGGGAATCTCACGCGCGATCCCGAAGTGCGATACACGCCGAAAGGCAGTGCCGTCGCCGATCTCGGTATCGCCGTGAATCGTCAATACACCCTCGATACCGGGGAAAAACGCGAAGAAGTTACCTTTGTCGATGTCACCTTTTGGGGACGCACCGCAGAAGTCGCCGGCGAATATTTAAAAAAAGGTCGGCCTGTTTTCATCGAGGGTCGGCTTCAGCTCGATACCTGGGATGACAAACAGTCGGGGCAAAAACGCAGCAAGTTGAAGGTGATCGGTGAAATGATGCAGATGCTCGGCTCTCGGCCCGGTGCCGGAGGTGATATGGACGAAGGCGGCGCAGCACCACGCGCATCGAGATCCAGCACGCCTCCCCCGAAAGCGGCCGCAGCCGAACCGGACGACGACGAGATTCCGTTTTAGCCTGGCGAATTATTCGTTAGGCTAGATTCCGCTTTCGCGGATGAAACAAAGCTTCGTATGAACGCCACCGAAGCCTGCATCGCGCTCAACATGCTGCCAACGATGGGGCCGGTGCGTTTGCGCAAACTGCTCGAGGTTTTCAACGCACCGGAGCAAGTGCTTGCAGCCCGCGGAAGCGAGCTGCGTAAAGTCGAAGGCGTTGGTAAAGAAGTTGTCGAGCAAATCGTAAATTGGGAAACGCTCGTCGATCTCTCATCCGAACTTGAACGCATTCGGCAATTCGGCGCGAAAGTTATCACTCAGGCCTCGCCGGAATACCCGCGACAATTGCGCGAGATTCACGCACCACCGATCGTCCTGTATGTGTGGGGTGAATTGCTGGAGCGCGATCATCACGCAATCGGAGTCATCGGCGCGCGGCGCACAACTCATTATGGAACCGAGTCGGCAAAGAAGCTCGCTTATCAGCTTGCCTACGCCGGCCTCACCGTGATTAGCGGCCTGGCGCGGGGAATCGATACCGCCGCGCATCAGGGCGCGCTCGCCGCGAAAGGTCGCACGATTGCCGTAATCGGCTCCGGGCTATCGAAGCTTTATCCGCCGGAAAATGCTGCGCTTGCCGAAAAAATTCGCAACGGAAATGGCGCGGTAGTGTCCGAGTTCTCGATGGAAATAGAACCCGACCGCCAGACCTTCCCCATGCGCAATCGAATTATCAGTGGTTGGAGCCATGGCCTTTTGGTCGTGGAAGCCGGGCTCAATAGCGGAGCCCTTATCACAGTCGCGCAGGCGCTCGAGCAAGGTCGTTCCGTGTATGCCGTGCCAGGCCACATCAACGCGCCCAGCGCGCAGGGTTCCAACCGCCTTATCCAGCAAGGGGCGAAGCTTGTGATGGATGCGAGCGATATTCTCGACGATCTGCAAATCCTTCTGCCTGAGACTAAACCGTCTCCTGAAGCGGCCGCGCGCCCTCTGCCAGTTCTGTCCGAGGACGAGCGCCGCGTCTACGATGCCATCGAGGCGACCGAGACCGCCATCGACGACATCGCCGGAAAATGCCATTTGCCAAGCGGGACGGTCTCTTCTACTCTCCTCCGCCTTGAACTAAAGCGGCTCGTTAAGCAGCTGCCCGGAAAGTATTTCGTGAAGCTGGCGTAGCCTCGTCCGCGACCTGCTCCTGATCCCGCAAGGTTCCGATCCTAAATGTCCAAATCCCTTATCATCGCTGAGAAGCCGAGCGTGGCGAGTGATCTCGCCCGCGCTCTTGGTGGCTTCAAGAAGACCGACGAGCATTTCGAAAATGATCGCTACATCATTTCGTCGGCTGTCGGCCATCTGGTGGAACTCTGTTTGCCAAGTGAGCTGGACGTAAAACGCGGCAAGTGGAGTTTTGCGAATCTGCCCATCATTCCCGACGAGTTCGATTTGAGGCCGATCGAGAAATCGAAGTCGCGCTTCAATTATCTCAAGAAGCTCATCAAGCGCCCCGATGTGACCGAGCTCATCAATGCCTGCGACGCCGGGCGCGAGGGGGAACTGATTTTCCGTTATCTGGTCAAAATAAACGGAAGTAAGAAGCCGGTGCGCCGGCTCTGGCTACAATCGATGACGGCGGAATCGATCCGGTCCGCTTTCGAACATTTGCGCACCGACGAAGAAATGATTCCGCTCGCGAAAGCAGCGGTCTGCCGGTCCGAAAGTGACTGGCTCGTCGGCATCAACGGCACCCGCGCCATGACCGCCTTCAACAACAAGACCGGTGGTTTTCAACTGACGCCAGTCGGCCGCGTGCAAACGCCAACACTCGCCATTCTGACCGAGCGCGAAGAAAAGATTCACGAGTTCAAGCCGCGCACGTTCTTTGAAGTGTTCGCGGATTTTGAAGTAACAGCGGGCGAATATCGCGGCCGCTGGTTCCGTGAAGACTTTGCCAAGAACGGTGATGAAGACGCGCGTCCGGAGCGCGTCTGGGATCAGGCATTGGCTGAAGACGTCAAAACGCGATGCACGGGCAAAACCGGCATTGCCACCGAAGAACGAAAACCAACCACACAAGCGCCGCCGCTACTTTACGACCTAACGAGTCTGCAGCGAGAAGCGAACGGGCGCGGATTTAGCGCAAAACGGACGCTGCAAATCGCGCAGCAACTTTACGAGCGCTACAAAGTCATCACGTATCCCCGAACCGATTCGAGGTACCTGCCGGAAGACTACATCGCCACGGTGAAGTCGACGCTGGGCAAGATTCAGGACCCGACGCTCGGCACTCATGCGCGCAAAGTTCTCGATAACCAATGGGTCAAACCTTCGAAGCGCATATTTAATAACGCCAAGATTTCGGATCACTTTGCCATCGTCCCGACAGGAACCGCGCCGCATGGCCTCGATGAATGGCAGCAAAAAATTTACGACATGATTGTGCGGCGGTTTATCGCGGTGTTTTTTCCCGCGGCGCAGTTTGAAGTTACGACGCGAATCACGCGCGTTGAAAAAGACGCGTTTAAGACTGACGGTAAAATAGTCACCGATCCCGGCTGGCTGGCGGTCTACGGCCGCGAAGCTGCTATTGCGGACGGGGACGACGATAAATCGCTCGTACCGATTTCGCCTAACGAATCAGCGAAGGTTCTCGCTGTTGAAGTCAAACAGGACGAAACGAAACCGCCTGCGCGATTCAACGAAGCGACGCTCCTGTCCGCGATGGAAGGCGCCGGCAAATTGGTTGATGACGAAGAATTGCGCGAAGCGATGCGCGAGAAAGGCCTCGGAACGCCCGCGACACGCGCCGCCATCATCGAGGGACTTCTGCATGACGGTTACGTGAACCGGCAGGGCAGGGAACTGATCGCGACCGCCAAGGGTATGGCGCTCATCACCTTGTTACGCGGCATCGGCGTTGCCGAGCTTTGCTCGCCGGAAATGACCGGCGAATGGGAATACAAACTCAAGCGCATGGCCAAAGGCGAGATGAAGCGCAAAGAGTTCATGGCCGAGATCAAAGATTTCACCCGCGAAATTGTCGAGAAGGCCAAGACATTCGAAGGCGACAGCGTGGGCGGAAATTTCACCGTCGTGGATGTGAAATGTCCGAAGTGTGGCGGCGGTCCTTACGATGAAGACTATCGCACCTTCAAATGCCGGAGCTGCGGTTTGATTATTTGGAAGACGATGGCGGGCCGGTTATTCGATGAACATGAAGTCGAAACTTTGCTCACGAAGGGAAGCGTAGGTCCTCTGGAAGGCTTTCGGAGCAAGATGGGGCGGCCCTTTAATGCGACCGTCAAGCTTGGTGAAGATTTCAAACAGCAATTCGACTTCGGTGAAGGCAGCAACGGCGCTGCGATCACGATCGATCCCGCTAAACACGAATCATTGGGTCTCTGTCCGATCTGTCAAAAAGGTCAGGTCTACGTTCTCGATAATTCCTACGCCTGCGAGAACGCCGTTTCCGCGGAGAAAACTTGCACCTTCCGCGTGAGCAAAGTGATTTTGCAGCGCGAAATCCCGAAAGAGCAGGTGCAGAAACTGATCGCGACGGGGAAGACGGATCTGCTTCCCAAGTTTATTTCCAAAAAAGGCCGCGCCTTCTCCGCGCATCTGAAGTTGGAAAACGGCAAAATTGGTTTCGAATTTGCCGAGAAAAAACCACGCGCGAAAAAGAGCGTGGCTGTCAAGAAGCCAGCCGAGGTGTAGCTGCAGCCGTCACGGGCGGCAGAATGAGAGGTGCTCGGCGCCGAAGTTTCGCGAGTTTGCATTGACGGCGAGCCCAATGATTCTGATCATATACACGCTTGCACGCGGGGTTTCTCCAAATGTCCAAGGCAAGCGTCTTCAGTTTTCTCGTTTTGCTCTGTGTAGTTGCTGCCGTTTCCGGTCAGACGCCGCGACACAAGCGGCTTCCGCGCGAAGAACTCGAAAAATACGGCGATCCACCTGCGTTACTTTCGCGGACAGGATTGTCGCCGCGAATGATCTCGCAGTTCAATACCTTCACGAGCTATCAGGTTAACGTCGACGCGAGCGGTCTGAATATCACCGGTGACGCCGCGAACGAACCGTCGATCTGCGTTGACCCGACAAACGGTAACAAGATGGCGATCGGCTGGAGGCAGTTTAATAGCGTCACTTCAAATTTTCGACAGGCAGGCGTCGGATACACGAGCAACGGCGGCGTTACGTGGACCTTCCCCGGCGTTCTCGAGAATAATGTCTTTCGCAGCGATCCGGTGCTGGATTCCACCGAAACAGGAAATTTTTTCTATCTCAGTCTTCTCCAGACATTCTTCGACAACATGTGGCGCTCGCTCGACGGCGGCCAGTCGTGGTTGAACATCGGCCCGGCGAAGGGCGGCGATAAGCAATGGTTCACAATCGATAACACGAACAGTAGCGGTCACGGATTTCAGTACCAATTGTGGAGCACGGACGGCAATAACTATAATGGCAGACAGTTCACGCGTTCGACCGACGGTGGCGTGACCTGGTTGAATCCGGTAAACATCCCTAACACGCCTGCATGGGGCACGCTTGACGTGGACACGAACGGGAATCTTTTTCTTGTCGGTGTAAATTTCAACACGGGCCAGATTTGGTGCGAACGTTCCACCAATGCAAAGAACGGCGCCGTGACCCCGAGCTTTGATCAAAGCACTGCAATCAATCTTGGCGGCGACATTGATGTTGATGAGCCAATCAATCCCGTCGGATTAGTCGGACAGTTATTCGTTTCGGTGGATCGCTCGGGAACCAGCACTAATAATAACATTTACGTGCTCGCGAGCGTGCTGCCCACCGGTTTCACCACCGGCAGCGACGTGATGTTCGTGCGTAGCACAAACGGTGGACAAAGCTTCAGCGCGCCGCGCCGCATCAACGACGACGTCGTTAATCATAGCAAACAACATTGGATGGCTGCGCTCGCTGTCGCACCCAATGGACGAATCGATGTGACTTGGCTGGATACGCGCAATGCCGCGAACAACACCGATTCGCAGCTCTTCTATTCCTACAGTTTTGACGGCGGAAACACCTGGGCTCCGAATGTCCAGGTGAGTAATTCGTTCAATCCATTCCTTGGTTATCCCAATCAAAGCAAAATGGGCGATTACATGACGATTGTTTCCGACAATACTGGCGGCAATGTTGCCTACTGCGCCACATTCAATGGCGAAGAAGATATTTATTATGTTCGTGTCGTTCCTTCAGCTCCAGCGGCGCTGAGCGCAGTCTCTCGGAAAACTCACGGAGGCGCGGGGACTTTTGATATCCCGCTTCCGCTTACTGGTAGCGCAGGAATCGAATGTCGCAGCGGTTCGGGGCCGAACTCGGACGGCCATCAAGTCATTGTTACCTTCGCGACCCCGGTCACGGACAGTGGAGTTACAGTTAGCAGTGTCGATGGACTTGCTACAGCTACACAGAACGTGAGCGGAGCGGTGGTCACCGTTGATCTTTCCACCGTGCAGGACGGGCAAACCGTTACAGTTACACTTAACAGCGTAAATGATGGCGTCCGCTTCGGTGATGTCACCGTACCGGTTAGTTTCCTTCTTGGTGATACTACTGGAAACGGCACCGTTAACTCAACGGATGTCAGCCAGGCTAAGATGCAGTCGGGACAAACAGCCGGTAGCTCCAACTTCCGCGAGGACGTAAATGCGAACGGCTCCATCAACGCGACCGACGTAAGTCTGGTGAAACTACGATCGGGTATGTCTCTGCCCTAGCTGGCAGGGGAGGTTTGCCGCCCGCGGCGGGCGCTCCAGGTCACTTTTTCGGCAAGACGCCTGGCGGTTGCGGAACATTCGGTTGTAGCGCCGTGCCCGTTTTCGATTTTACCAAAGAGACATCAGTGCTGGTGATAGCGCCGCTCGCGTTTACGTCTTCACGGAAGTTCGAATTGGTGAGGGGAGATCCCGACTGCACTTTGGTCTGACTCACGTCGGATGAATTGACGGTGCCATTATAGGATGTATCCCCCACGAGGACAGCCATTGCAGCGGTAACATCATTTGTAATCGTACCATCGTTTACGCCAAACAAGGTAACATTGATGGTTTGCGCGTTAGTTACGCCTGTTAGATTTACCGTGATTGCGTTTGTGCCATTTCCACTGGTGCCGGAAACGCTGCCAGTACCCGACGTGAGTGATGCGTGGTCAAAAGTAACAGCATTGGCGAAGTTAACGACTAGTTGGTAATCGTTTGTCGCTCCGCCGCTGCGGCACTCGATTCCGGCGTTGCCTGTCAGCGGCAAGTTAATGTCAAAGGTTCCGGCGCCGCCATGTACCTTCCGGGAGACCAACTGCGTAGGAGCTATCGGCGCCACCACCTCAAATTGCGACATCATTCCATCGTCCTCGTGTTCCAGTATGTGACAATGGAACATGTAGATACCGGTGTGATCCGTGAACTTCATCTTAAGCTCAAGAGTCTCACCGGAGCCAAGGCTCCATGTCTCCTTCATTGTCTCATACGGGTAACAGGGGCCTCCATCGCGACTGACACATTGCTGATCGACGTCGTGGATGTGCACCATATGGGTGACATCGGTGGGATTGGTGAAGATCCATTTCTCGGTCGTGCCGAGGACGGGATGCGCATCGATGCGATTGGGATCGAATGTGAGACCGTTAATCGTCCAATGGTCCGAAGTTTGATCAAAACTGAAGTGCCGCGTCACCGTAGGTTCACCGACATCAGGCAGCGCACGAAGCGTTGCCGGAATCGTACTATTGTCAACGACATGCTGTGTAACTCGGAACTTCAGCAACGGCGTCACCTTGTAAGAATCCATCAGGTAAATCTCCTGTCCCATTTTTCCTGCGAAATCGACAACAACATCGAGCCGTTCCGCCGGCCCGAAGTCCATCGCTGTGCGTGAAACTGGTGCCGGCAGCAGACCACTCTCCGTTCCGATTTGTGTGAATGCGTCGCCCGTACTCAGAGTGAGAATGTAAAAGCGGGCATTGGATCCGTTCAGCATGCGCAAACGATATTTACGGTCTGCCACATCGAAGTACGGCTGGTAGACGCCGTTGACCAGGATCTTGTCGCCAATAACACCAAAGCGGTCATAGAAATATTCCAGCTGATTGTCCTGGTCGAACTGACGGTCCGCTATCACCAAAGGTAACTCATAGGCGCCGGAAGGTAGCGTCGCCGGATCCGCTGGATCATCGATAATGTAAAGACCCGTAAGTCCCATCCACACCTTCATACCGGTCTCGTCCAGCTTGTGATCGTGGTAGAACTGCGTGGCGCCACGTTCATTTTCACCATTCTCGATCCCGTCGAAGGTGTACGTCCGCGAGGCTCCAGTTCCGATGAGGTAATCGGGTCCGGTTACGTAACCATCGTCTGCCGAAGCGGAATGGTTTCCATGATGATGCACCGTTAACGAGCCGGCGATCGGATTGAGGTTATTGGTGAAAGTGACCCTCGTTGTCTGTCCGCCGGGCCTGCGAATGGTGGGACCGGGATATGTGCCTCCGTAGGTCCACATATAGGTGGGAGGCCCATCGAGTATTTGCACGTAACTTTCCTGGACGCTGATCGGAATATCAGCCGCGGTGGCGACCGGCGGGAAGACCAAAGGATGCAAAGAGAAAGGTGTCGGCGTCGGAGTGGGGGTAGGCGTCGGCGTCGGTGTGACTGTTGGGGTTGGTGTCGTCGTTGGAGTTGGCGTTGCTGAGGGAGTCGGCGTTGGTGTCGGAGCCGAAACGATGACCGTTCCCGTCATCATCGCTCCGTGGACCCTGCAGTAATAGGGATACGTCCCGGCAGTCGGGAACGTGAACGAGAAAGTGGACCCACTGTTGTGTATTCCTGAGTCAAATATCCCATTGGGGTTATTTGGATTTCCGGACGTCGCGCTGTGATTATTGCTGGCCCACGTCCACTTCACCGTGTCGCCGACCTGGATCGTCACCGAGCTGGGACTGAAGATTATTGTACCACCCTGTCCGATGTCACATTCGTCGTCGCCGCGTCAGCGAAGACGGGAAAAAATAAAGCGAAGAAGGCGAGCAGCTGGATTGGCGTCCGAGCGCGACATATGGATGGCATTTTCGATTGATGCGGATAGCAGCAGCGCGGTTTTTATCCAGTCTGCGTGCTAAGGGCAACAAAATTCGCATCTGGCAAAGATAACGCGTTCCTCGCCGATTTATTGATCCATGAACTCGCAGAATGACCCGCCTTCGTCCTGGACGGCCCACACCGTGGCGAGTGCAGATTTTGAAAAAACTGCCTGATTTCCTGCGCTTTCTCGATCGGTTGGTGTCGCAGAAGAGGTTGTAGCCCGCCGCCGCCTCGCGCGAAGGATTGGTCGTCGGCGGCAGGCGAGCGTTTGCCGTTTCGAATTTTTCGGTGGGCTGCAATCCACGCTTACAGGGTAGAAAACAAAACACCGGCCGCTTGCGCGGCCGGTGTTGCCTGTTAGGCGGCAGGCGATGGTAATTTTTAGGCGCCGGCCAGACCTTCGGTGGTGCGGCCAGTCACGCTTGTTTTCGGCGCGGCTGCTGTTTTGAATTTGCCGGCAGACGGTGTCCCGGCGGCTTTCTTGGTTTTGGGTTGCCGCTCGACGTGGCTCGCGGTTTTCCATTCACCGAGTCTTTCGGCATTGCTCTTGTAGAAGTTGTGCATGAAAGCATCGAGCTGTTTCACTTTCATCATTGCTTCGGCAATGAGCGGCTCGAAACCGGCGGTGGCGCCAGCCTGGCCCTGCTGGCCGGTGTTCTGCGTTGTATCGGCTTGCTCAAAAGCGGTGATGTGAGCGCGCAAATCGTCGGCGAATGTTTTCTCGTGACCGAGCGCGACGAAGTCAGTTTGATGGCGCCCCGCGATCGCGAGTTTTATTTTTCGGACGGTCCGTCGGAGTCCGGAATGGATTTTCAGCGATGCCTGCGCTTGCGCCAGGCACGGATGCCGAAGGCGCCGGCAGCGAATAGACCGAGCAGTGCGCTCGGCGGTGGCTCCGGAAGAATCGGGCCGCCATTGTCCTCGTAGAGATAGTCGACGAGCGTGCGCGGCTGACCGCCGAAAGACGATCCGAGCGAGAAGTGCGCCCAGCCGTAGTTGTACAGGCCGGTTACCTCGTTCAGGAACCGAAAGCCGACGTAATTTTGATCGCTGTTGAGCACGAACGCCGTCGGTCCCGTCGTTTCGATGGAACTGCTTCTTCCGTAGTTCCATGAGCTATCGATTGGGAAAGGTGGGAATCCAAAGAAAAGCGGACCAATGTTGTCGATCAGCGTCGCGGAGCTGCCGTTAGGCCAATTTGTAATGACGCCGCTGTTGGGACTGGCGGAATTGTTAGCCCAAACGGTGAACGAGGTGCTGCCCCACGGATTAATGTCCCAGCCGGGAACACTGTCCGGGGTGGTGCCGGTCGCGTGGGTGACCAGATTGATGTAAATCCCGGAGATGGTGCTCGGCAGGTTGATATTGACGAGGCCGCTATAAATGATTGTGGCCTTCGCCACGGTTGCGCCTCCGAGAGCGACGCTGGCGAGCGTGGCGTAGGCGGCGAGGCGCGCGTCGATTCCGCCGGCAATGGCCAGCTTGCTTGGGGCAGACATAAGGGAGGGTCGGTTGACGGACGTTTTCGCAAACGAACGCGGCGCAGTCAAGCTTCGTCTGCCATTCTGTGAAGCTTGCGAATGTCGATGCGAGACTTATGCAGTGCTCCGTGTACGGTTGAGTTTCGTTCCTCAAAATGCTGTCGAAACCCTGGACTGCTTTCATGTTATCTGACCCGTCTCGGCTTTGATCGCGCGCCCGGATTGATTCACCGGATCACATTCCTGCCATGTGATCGCAGAGTTTACGTGAGCCCGCCACGTGATCGAAGATTTTACGTGGCTTCGACCGGTCAGGGCATTCGATGAGTCGAAGCGCGATCCGGGCCCTTATTAAATTAAAGTTGCATCCAAAGACGTCGGGACGTCTAATGGCAGAAAGTGAAATATTCCGCAAAACGGAAACAGGGCGCGGTACGTGACGCGATCGTCGAAACGCTGACCTATCGACCGAGTGGTGCAACGGTCGCGGAGATTGTGCGAGAGGTAAGTGCCCGGATTGGGGAAACACCGGCATCTTCGGTCCGATCTTATCTGCGGCTGAATACTCCCAAGCTTTTCACACAGTTCGATCGCGGTCACTATCGCATCCGAGAAGATGCCCAGACGACATTGCCGTTTCTTCGTCTCGGGGCCGTATCGTATTCTGCACGACAAAACGGTGCGATTACCGAGCGGCTACCGATCCTTCGGAGGCGCGAGGCGTTCCGTTACGGGAACGCGACTCTCATCCACGGTGACTGTTTCGAGTGGCTGGGGAATGCGGCGACTAACAGTGTGGAGGCGGTGGTGACCGATCCGCCGTACGGTTTGGTCGAATATAGTGATGAAGAACAGAAGAAGTTGCGCGCGGGGCGTGGCGGCGTATGGCGTATCCCGCCGTCGTTCGACGGCAACAAACGCGCGCCTTTGCCTCGATTCACAGTGCTCTCCGGTGAGGATATTGCGCGACTTAGTAAGTTCTTCTTTGCCTGGGCGCGGTTACTCATGCCCGTAGTGGTGCCCGGCGCTCAGGTCATCGTCGCGTCGAATCCATTGCTTTCGTTTGTTGTCGCACATGCGGTAACACGCGCGGGATTTGAACGACGCGGGGAAGTCATCCGACTCACGATGACGATGCGCGGTGGCGATCGACCGAAAGCAGCCCACGAAGAATTTCCCGACGTGAGCGTCATGCCGCGGTCAATGTGGGAACCGTGGTTACTGTTCCGCAAACCAATCGAAGGACGTGTCCAAGACAATCTCAGACGTTGGAAGACAGGCGGCTTCCGACGGCCAACAAAGGAGCAGCCGTTTGGCGATGTTATCCAGTCGGCCCCAACTCGAAAAGAAGAGCGCGCACTAGCGTCTCATCCTAGCCTTAAGCCGCAAGCGTTTCTCCGGAAGATTGTGCGGGCTGTTCTGCCTCTCGGTGAAGGAACTGTTCTCGACCCGTTCGCGGGAGCCGGTTCGACCTTAGCGGCAGCGGAAGCTGTCGGTTATCGAAGCATTGGTATCGAGAAAGATACTCACTACTTCGATATCGCGCGACATGGCATCA
The DNA here is from genome assembly GCA_963824795.1 of uncultured Verrucomicrobiae bacterium. Taxonomy (GTDB): domain Bacteria; phylum Verrucomicrobiota; class Verrucomicrobiia; order Chthoniobacterales; family UBA10450; genus JBBQFI01. The sequence goes on from CAWGQU010000027.1 coordinate 84,408, forward strand.
CAAAGCTACGCGCGCTCCGCGTCGGTTAAGTGCTCTTTGTAGATCCAGTTGCCGCGCAGTTTCAAAATACCTTCTTTGTGAAGGGTGGCGGTTCGAGTACCCAGCTCTCCGCGAGGGTTCTTGCGGAAGTCGGCTACGTCCACCTTCCCAAGGTACACTTCCGTAAATGTCATCGCGCGGCGATTTCGCGCTGGCTCAGTGACCACGTCGACGTTGTAGACGAACACCGCCATCCATTGATCTCGCGCACCGTGTGTGTCCACAGCGCCGCCGCTTTTTCGTGTCGTTTTGATCTCCACGCCTTCAGTGCCAGCCTTCACAGAATCGTTCGGATAAACGCCTTTGACGACCAAGTCGGGATGCCCGTTGAAATAGGCGTTGATTGTCAAGGCTCGCGCATGCTTCGCAATGCTCGCGGTCAGCAAGTCAGAAATAAAGCCCGACATGATTGCAGGTCTGAGAAAGTCGTCGAGACGCTCCAGTCCTTTTTCGAGTAGGCCAGAGTTTAAATCGAAGAACAGGTCATAGACGTCCTGCATCGCGATTTCAAAATCCTGAAGGCGCAGTTCATATGGAAGCTCCGCGTCGCGATTGAAGTTTTCGCGCTTCGGCTGGTTACGCTGCGCTGGCATTGCCGCGGAGAGTAGTGAAAGTCCGACATGCAGTCAATGCGCCGAGCTTCGCCGGTCGCACAAGGATCTGAACGTCAGACAAACCAAAGGCGAAAGCGATGCAGAGCAACGCACACTGATCTAAGTCCAAAATCATGATCACCTCAATTCACACCCTGATTACTCCGCGTAAATCGCTTCGCTCCACGCGGCTTGTCTAACCACGGATATAACGCGCAGCGATTCAGCTTTTTGTTGCCCATAACTCTGCGAGATAGGTGCAGGCGGTTACGGCTGACTCCATATCCTGCACGGCAACCCATTCCAGCGGTCCATGCGCGTTGTGTTCGCCGCAGAACAGGTTGGGAGTGGGAAGACCTAGCTCAGTCAGGCGCGAACCATCGGTGCCGCCGCGCACGAGGTGATCATAGGGTTTGAGGCCCGCCGCCACAAACGCCTCGCGAGCCAGGTCGACGGGGCGCATGTCGTTGCGCAGCCAGTAAGCCATGTTGCGATATTGTTTGCGGATCTTGCAGCGGACGCGCGCCCGCGGCTCGGTCGCTTGTAACCCTCGGCAAAGGCCCCGCAGAATTTTGCCTTTCTCCGCCAACCCATTCAGCTCGAAGTCGCGCAGGATGAATTTCACGATGGCCCGCTCTGTCCGGCCTTCCACATTGGTCGGGTGAATGAAGCCGTCCCTGCCCTCGGTTGTCTCCGGCGCGCAAGCGCTCGCGCGGCAGTGCTGCGAGGAGCTTGCCCGCGAGATAGGCGGCGTTCACCATGCCTTTGGCTCGCGCTTCCATGGTATGAGTGGTGATGCCATCGATGATGACCTCGGCCGCATCGCCGGAAAATGTTTCCCAGCAAATCTCGCCCGGCGCACCGCCGTCGAGAGTGTAAGCAACATCGGCTCCTAGCATTCGCAGATCGAGTTTGTCCATGCCGCGGCCGATCTCTTCATCGGGATTGAAGCAGACTCGGATCAGTCCGTGTTTGCGTTTTTTCTCGTGGAGCAATCGCTCGACCAAAGTCATGACTACCGCCACACCTGACTTGTCGTCGGAGCCAAGTAACGTAGTGCCGCTGGCGGTAACAATGTCTTTGCCGATAGCTGTTCGAAGCTCCGGCGAGGTCGCGGGATCGAGAGTTAGATCACGGTTATCCGGGAACTTAATGACGCTGCCATTGTACTTGCGATGAAGAATGGGTTTAACGTCCTTGCCGGAGCAGTCCGGCGCCGTATCGACATGGGCGAGAAAGGCAACGGTCGGCACGCGGGTCTTGCGCGTGGTGGCGGGTATGCTGGCAGTGACGTAGCCGTGCTTTGTCATCTGCACGTCCGCCGCTCCCAACTCACTCAGCTCCTGCTTTAGCATCTTCAGCAGCACCAATTGACCTGGCGTGCTCGGAAATGTGTTACTGGTTTCGTCCGACTGCGTATCCACGCGGACGTAGCGCAGGAATCGTGAGAGAAGGTTGTCACTCATGCCCCGACTCTCCGCGCCGAGCGAGACCACGCAACCTCTCTCAAACTAAGTTCGCGGTCGCGCCGTTTGGCATAGTCGCGGTCCGCTTCAGTAATACTCGACGCGAGCAGAGCAGTGTGAACCGATCTAGGTTGCAAACATTTATGATCACCTCAATTCGCACCTTGATTTACTCCGACGACGCGAAGGCGACGCCGCGTAAATCGCGTCGCTCTTGTCTCGGTGCGGGGACCAGATAGAAGAACGCCTCGACCCGCCTTCACCGATTTCGGCGCGGCAGGCACGGCGAGGCGACTACAGGTTGCGTGTTTGCGCGGTCGAGGGGTGATTGGCACGATCGAGGAGCCGAATGACACGCTCGATGAGGCGATCTACATGATCGAGAAACCGTCTGCACATGTTTCGGGCGAAATTGACAGGCTCGAGGAACGAAATTACACGCCCGAAATCGCCCGTTGTCGTGATGGGGAGGCTACTGTGGAAAAGAAGTTCTATTTCTGGACCGCGCGCGGCGAGGCTTGAGCGGGCTTTTGCGCCGATTGTAGTGATCGTTTCTTCAGTAACTCGGAAAAATCGGGTAATGATGCGCCGGCTCTGGACTTAACGAAGAATATATCGGAGGCGGTTATCGCTCCGTTCCCGGTTACGTCCTCGCGAAAGTTCGTGCTGGTGAGTGCGTGGCCGGATTGCGATTTGGTTTGCGCGATGTCGCCAGAATTGACGGAACGGTTGCCGGTTGTGTCGCCAATCAAAACGCCCATAAACTGGGAGATACTGTCGGTGTGAGCTCCTCCAACTACGCTCACATTGTTTAACGTGACCTGCACATATTGCTGATCGGTTACATCGGTTAGGTTGACGATGTATTCCCTGACGTTTGAAGGGTTGATCATTCCGCTACTGACAGTGGCTGTGCCGAAATCCGCCACGCTAGTAACAACGGCGCCGCCGACATTTGTTAGGTTCGACGCGAAGGTGAAGACAAGCGTGTATTGGCCGTTAGGGCCACCGGAGCGACATTCGACTCCGGGATTGCCGTCCAGTGGCAGGTTGACGTCGAACGTGCCGGCAGCCCCTTGGGTCTTTCTTGAAACGACGCTGGTCAATGCCGCGGCCGGAAGTCCGAAATACACGAAGTGTGGTGGGTGTGATCACCGCCACATAATGACCGTCCTGACTGGCAACGAGGTTGCCCGGCCCAAATGAGTCCGCACCAGCGTCCACATTTTCGCCGATATCGAAGCGGAATTTCTCGGCAAACGTGCCGGTGTCGTAGGCGATGATTTGGTTTCGCAGGCTGCTGACTCCGTAGATTGTGTCTTGCACGGCATCGAATGCGATACCGCTGTCGAAAGTACCAAAGTTGTGCACGAAATTGAAATTGGGAGCTGTATCCAGAGATGCCCCGCCGCTGTAAAGTCTGGTGCCCAATAGCATCCCGTTGCGGTTTACGCCGGCGCTGCCGGCGTAGCTTTGTGTGTTAACTATGGGGCCGAACGTATTGGTCGACGCGTTGTAGAGATACAGGCCGTAGTATTCGAGAAAATAAAGAAGTGTTCTATCGGCGCTGCGATAAATTATTTTCGAGCCGTATGAGGAGCCCGGCGGATCGTTGCGGTCGCTGATGGCATTCGTTACGGGATTAATCTGGTGTATCGTGGTGGACGCGCCCAGCGCCAGGCCGTTCGATGTAATCGCGACATCGAATGAGCCAGCTTCATAATAATAGGGTAGTTGATACGTGATGTTGGTCATCGCACCGCTGGCGAGTGTCACTTTCTGAAATGCGGCTTGGGTAAGGCCAGTAGCTGCCTGGGCCACGAGCAGGATCGAATCATCGGCCGTGATGTCGAGTCCGTAAGGCGAACCGCCAAGATTGAACGGAGTGCCGAAATCATGCGTGGAAAGATTGTAGGGCCAGACCAATCCTTCGGCCGTTGTGACGTAGAGATGTTGTCCCGCGTGATCGAACACCATGTCGCGGGGCGTTCCGAATGTAGGAGGAACCGCCGGCGTAGCTTTTCGAATATCAAAAAGCTCGATGCCGGAATTGGTGGCCAATGCAAGGTGCACACCATCAGGGCTGGCGACAAGCTTGCCGTCACCATAGGAAAGCGGTTTGCTGATGTTTAGCCGGAATTTCTCGACGAATGTGTTGGTATCGTAAGCAACGATCTGGTCCGGGGACGTCTTGACGATGTAAATGGTATCCGTGAGCGCATCAAAAGCGACGCCGCTATCGGCGGCCGTGAAAGTGTGCACGTAGTTGAAGTCGACCGCGGTATCCAGTGAAGCGCCGTATGTATAGAGAATCGTGCCGACCAGCGTGCCGTTACGATTCACAGCCGCGAATCGAGGAAAAGAATTCGTATCCGCACTCGCTCCGAAAGTGTCCGAGGTCGCGTTGTAGGAGAAGACTGGTCCGCTCGAAATGTCGCCTTCAAGGAAATAGAGGCGAGTGCCGTCAGCACTACGGTGGACTTGAGTACCGCTCGTGACGTTGTTGCCCTTAGAGCCCGGCACGTCGTTCCGCGCTGTGATGGCATTCGTCGCCACGTTAATCTGATACACTGGGTTCCAACCGGAGCCGCCGATGGTGACGAAGGCGATGCCATTCGAAGCGATTGTTACATCAAATGCGCCGGCGCCATAATCGCCGAGCGGGTAGTTAATATTAGTAACCGCGCCCGTGGATGTGTTTACCTTGTGAACGGTGCCCTGGGTGACGCCGACCGCGTTCTGAGCCACGAGGACGAAGGAATTATCGCGAGTTATATCGATGCCGTTGAGCGAGCCGCCGAGATTAAAGGGGGCTTCGAGTTGTTCCGTAGAGATATTGTATCGCTGAACAAATCCGTCTGTTGTGCTGATGTAAAGGCGCTGCCCGGAAAAATCGAAAACAAAATCGCTGCGCGTGCCGACGGGAATAATAGTGCTTTGGGCTCGTAACGTCTCGGCGGTCGAAAGAAGAACGAGTGTAAACGAAATGAGCGCGGCGAGGGCGGTTCGTAAGGGGAACATAATTTTTTCCGTGCTGATTATCTGGTTCTGGCATTGAGGGCAAGCCAAATCGCCTGCCGAGTCCGATGGCGTGGCTGACAGCGTCGGGGAAGACGATGCGCGGTCGATGACCACCTTTACAGGCTCGATGAGCCGATTTACTCAGTCGAGAAACCGTCTGCACATGTTTGCGGTGAAATTGATGGGGGCGAGGAGGGAATTTGCGCGACCGAGGAGGCGGGCGACGTAGTCGAGGAACAATCTGACACGGTCGAGGAGCGAACTGACGCGCCCGAGGAAGCGGTTGACGCGCTCGAGGTCTCGATTAACACGGTCGAGGAGCGCGCTGATGCACTCGAGGAGCCAAGTTACACACTCGAAAAATGGATTTCGGCGCTCTTTAAATCGCCTGTCGCGATCGAGCAGATGATTCGTCCGCAGATTTCGCAGATTGACGCAGATTTTTTGAAACAAATTCCTGGGTTCCTGGTTGCCTGATTGGTTTGAGGAAAAAGAGAACAGCGCGACCACGTGACCAGTTTCGAAATTGCGGCCCGTCGGCGCGACTCCGAAACGTTCGCAAGCAGGCGGGCAGTCGCGCCTACCGGCAAAGGGCATGTTGACGCCACAAGTTATGGTGTGCTACTTACGAACGCAGCACTATGCGTTGTCCCAAGTGCGGATTTCGTGACGACAAAGTCATCGATTCGCGCCAGTCTCGTGATGGTAATGCGATTCGTCGCCGGCGCGTTTGTCTCAAGTGTTCCTATCGCTTCACCACGTATGAAGAAGTCGAGCGCTCGGATCTGCGCGTGATCAAGCGCGATCGCACGCATGAAATGTTCGATCGGCAAAAACTTGTGAAGAGTCTGGCGATGGCGTGCGAGAAACGGTCGATCGGTCTGGTGGCGTTGGAACAGGCGGTGGATGAGATCATTCACGAACTCGAAACGAGCGGGCGCGAAGTTACTTCAGCGGAGATTGGGACGAAGGTGCTGGCAAAATTGCGCGAGATCGATGAGGTGGCGTATCTGCGTTACGCGTCGATTCATCAACATTTCAAGGAGGTGGACGAGTTTGTGGAAGCGATTCAGGCGCTCGGACGCCGGATCAAGACGAACGCGGCACAAAAGGAATTGTTTCCGCCGGAGGTGGCAACTCATGGTCGCATTTAAGGGAGAATTTCCGTACCTGCGCTGCGAGTCGGGGCAGCTCTTCGAGTTCGATCGCACGTGGCTGCGTGAGGCGATCACGCGCGCGGCGGACCAGGCGGGTTATCCAAGCTGGTGGTTAACGGATCATGTGACGGAAAGCATTGCCTTTTACCTGCACTTGCGGAGTGACGAACCGGTCGTCGCGTTCAGTCAGTTATCGCAAACGGTGCGCTACGTTTTGAAGGTAATCGGTTACAAGGAAATCGTTCCCTATTTCGAACCGGCGCTTCCACCGATCACTATTTCGTTACTCGAGATCGCGCAGCAGGCGGGTGCCGGATATGAGCTGGCGTTTTTCGATCACCTGGAGAAAAGGATCAACGCGCTCGTGGGAATCGGCATCGATAGCTTGCGCCTTCGCGGGTTGCAGCCGTGCGTCAAACATTTGCAGGGCGCGAAAGCATGGTCGCGCGCGTGCGATCGTTTGCGCGAGGAAGTGGTCTGTTTCGTCCGGGAAAAACTGGCGGCCACGGCAGCGCGGCAGGAACTGAGTTGTTCTATTTGTTAATCGCAAGAGCTGCGCGATGACGATCTTCGAGAAAATAATCGCGCGGGAGATTCCGGCGAAAATCGTCTATGAAGATGACGATGTTCTGGCATTTCACGATGTAAATCCGCAGGCGCCGGTGCACGTGTTGATCGTGCCGAAGAAAGTGATTCCGCGGTTATCGGAGGCGAGCGCATCGGACGAAGCCCTTTTGGGAAAGTTGCTTTTGACGGCCAAAAGAGTCGCGGCGGATCTTGGCCTAACGAATGGATATCGCGTCGTGATTAACAACGGCCCCGATGCGGGGGAGAGTGTTCCGCATTTGCATGTGCACGTGCTCGGCGGGCGCACAATGGCGTGGCCGCCGGGATAAAATGGGGGAGGGACCTCAGTGTCCCGATTGCAATGAGCAGGCCGGGAGTCAGGACACTGAGGTCCCCTCCCATATTTCAGCTATTCTTTCACGATGACTGGAGTGCCGTCGCGCGCGGCTTCAAAGAAATGCTTCGCCATTTCGCCAGGCATGCGAATGCAACCGTGCGATGCGCGATAGCGCGGGACGAATCCCGCATGCATTCCGTAGCCGCCAGTGAAACGAAGGAAGTACGGCATTCGAGCGCCATCGAAGATCGCCCCCGGCGGCTTCGGATTCTCCCGAACACTGATGTTTTTCTCCAAGACAAGACCGTCTGCATCGATGTAGTCGCCATATTCGCTCGAGACGTGATCCTTATCCTTCTGAATGACGCGGTATCTGCCGGGAGGAGTTTCGTAACCTTTTTTTCCGGTCGAGATATTCGATTCGCCGATGAGATGTTTTCCTTTGTAAAAGTAGGCGCGCTGTTCATCGAGATGGACGACGATTTTCGGGGCACCTTTGAAATGATCCGGACGCCAATACGCGGGTTTGCCGTGTGGTGCGGCGAGCACGGTTCTTATGGCATCCGAAAGGACGCGGCGTGGTGTTTCTAATTGCGTCGGCAACTCAGCGCAGCCGGTGCAAAAAATAAATGCACAAGAAACGCACGCGATGCTGAAACAGGATCTCGGGTTCACAAAGGCGCGCACAGTAATGCCTTCCGCAGGGCATTCAACCTGAAAGCAACCGCAAAGCGACAAACGCGGGAATCATGCATCGATCTTGATCACATCGGACTTGAGCGTCATCACGCAGCAATGAATGTGCAAAATGTCGGCTTATTCTCTAATTTTGCTCGATTGCCAGCGCGTTTCTGACAGCGAAATATTCTGCAAGGGGATGTAGCGGCGATGGCGCGGCTCGGCTAGGGTCGGACTTTGCGAAATGAAACGATATCTTCCTTTTTTCATTGTTATTGTGGTGGCGCTCCTCGCCGTCGGCAGTGGCGCAATGCTCTACCGTTCGAAACGGCCAGGCCTTCTGCCACGCGGAGGAAATTCCGGTGCCGCTTCCAAGCAAGCCGAGTCCGATCGAGTTCACATCCGCGGAGAGCGCGATGCGCCGGTGACGTTAGAGGAGTTCGGTGATTTCCAATGTCCGCCCTGCGGGACACTTTCCCCGCTGATTGATGAGATCGAACGGGAGTACCACCCGCAAGTGCGTGTCGTGTTCCGCAATTTTCCACTCCCGATGCACGCGCACGCAGCGGAAGCGGCATATGCAGCGGAAGCGGCGGGGCGGCAAGGTCGCTTTTGGGAAATGCACGACTTGCTTTACCGCGAGCAATCGGTTTGGAGCGACACGACCGACGCGCAAAAGACTTTCAATGGTTACGCCGGCATGCTCGGGCTAAACCTTGATCGTTTTAAAGCAGATATGCGCAGCGCTGCCGTCAAGAATACGGTGGAAAGCGATCACAGTGCCGGGGAGAAACGCGGTGTTAAAAGTACGCCGACTGTTTTTGTGAATGACCGCGCGCTGGCGCCGAGCAATCTAACGAAAGTGGGATTAAGCGCCGCGATTGATTCTGCGTTAAAGGAAGCTTTAGCTTCGAAACCAAAATGACAGCCTCACGCGTCCGGACTTTTATCTATACTATTGCGGCCCTGCTTTCGCTGGTTGGTCTTGCCGAGGCGGTTTATCTCGCCGTGCAATCTTTTGCCGGTGAAACGGCAATCTGCGAAGGATCCTCGGGTTGTTTCGAAGTGCTCGGCAGTCATTTCGCGAAAATCGGTGGCATCCCGGTCGCGGCGTTCGGCGCGCTCGCGTATTTCAGCGCATTTAGTTTCGCCACCTTCACCGCTTTTGGTTCGAAACGCGCGCGCACATTTTTTTCTCTGACGGTATGTGCGATGTTTGCGGCTACGCTGTGGTTTCTATTCGTGCAGGCATTTCTACTGCATGCTTATTGCCGCTACTGTTTATTCTCCGCCGCGATTATTTTTTTCCTTACCGGAATAGTCGTTGCGAGCCCACGAACCGATTAGAGAAGAAACCGCGGTGAGGGAGGGATTCGAACCCTCGGTACCCTTTTGGGGTACGGCGCTTTAGCAAAGCGCTGCTTTCGACCACTCAGCCACCTCACCAATGGGTTGCGAAAATATGGCATGAATTGGCGATTGCCAATTTTCATTTGCCAACGCAATTGATTGTAAATGATCACCGAGGAAGAGGCGCTTGCAAAAATTCTGAGCCGAACTCAGCCGTTGCCGCCACGCACTCTTGCAATCGAGGAGGCATCTGGATGTTTTCTCGCGCGTGACGTTGCGGCGCGTTTGCCGCTGCCGCTCTTCGATAATTCAGCGATGGATGGCTATGCCGTCATTGCGAAGGATTGCGTGGGCGGCAAACGACTGCGTGTCGCAGACGAACAGCCCGCAGGTCTTGACCGGCATCTTCGTGTTCGCAGCGGAGAAGCGGTCCGAATTTTTACTGGCGCGCCGATTCCTTCGGGCGCGGATGCGGTCGTGATGCAGGAAGATGTGACTCGCGAATCCGATCAAATTATCGTGAACACAGAAGTTGAGGTGGGGGAATTCATTCGACGTCGTGGATGCGATCTAAGCGAAGGGCAGAAGATTCTTTCTGCTGGTGAGCGTTTGCGTGCCGAGAACCTCGCTCTTCTCGCTGCGCAAGGATTTGCGGAAATCGAAGTTGGCGGCATCGTGCGCGCCGCGATTCTTTCAACGGGCGACGAACTTGTGCCGCCCGGGAAACCGATTCAGCCGGGACAACTTTACGAGAGCAATTCTGTGCTGTTGCGGACACTGGTGGCAGGGACGGGCGCGAGGGTGGAACTCGTTCGCAGCGTTCCGGACCGTGCGGACGAGCTAAGATCTGCGTTATCCGAGGGATTGAAAGGCGATGTGTTAATTATCAGCGGCGGCGTGTCGGTCGGCGACCACGACCTGGTTCGACCGCTCTTGAAAGAACTCGGCGCCGAAATCGATCTGTGGCGAGTCGCAATTAAACCAGGCAAGCCCTTCTTGTTCGGGCGACGTGGCGACTGCGCCATCTTCGCTTTACCCGGCAATCCCGTTTCTGCTTTCGTTACTTTCCTCGTGTTTGTGCGCCCGGCGATTCTCAAAATGATGGGCGCAGCGAACGACGCGCTGTGTTTGCCTAAGACAGCCGCTCGTTTGGAAGGCGACATGAGCAATGACGGCGATCGCGTGCATTATTTCCGCGGGACGCTGCGCGACGGGGAATTTAGCGTGGTCGGTCGTCAGGAATCGCACGCACTTTACGGTTTGAGCCGATCGAACGCGCTTCTGCGTCTCGCTCCCGGCGACAAAATCGCCGCTGGGACCAGTGTTTCTGTGTATTTATGGAATTGAACGACGAGTTGACACTCCCACCGAGCATTTTAGCTTAAGCGCGCGTTGAACACTTCGTTGGCTACTAAATTCACGAGTACACCGTCGGACCAATTTCGGGCGGATGCGGAGAAATTAGCGCACATCATTATGGAGATGCAGCGCTGCTTCGTCCTCCACATCTGCAAGGAGCTCGCTCCAGGCAACGTTTCCTTCCCGCAATTTTTCCTTCTCGCTTTTCTCGATCAAAAAGAAGTGGCCACCATGTCGGCGATCGCGCAGAAGATGGGGCATACCACGGCGGCGGCTAGTGGCCTGGTCGCGCGTCTCGAAAATCATGATTACGTTGTGCGCTCGAGTGCGCGGGAAGATCGGCGCAAGGTCATGGTTTGTATCACGCCGAAAGGTACTGCGCTGGTCCGCCGCATTCGCGAAGACATGGTGGGCAACCTGATTAAGATGATGGCGCACCTGACACCGGAGGAGCAGAAAGCATGGCTTCAGATTTACACGAAAATTTACGGCGTCTGTCAGGCGGAACAGGCGGCGGCTGGCCGTTAGCAGAGTTAGTTGTGAATTTCCGGCGCGCCCGCTAGACTGCGCGCTCCAGCCCGACCTTTCAAAGAATCATGCGACTTACCATTGTAAATTGCTTCCTCTCAGTGGCAGCCCTGTTGTTGGCATCCGATGTGAAAGCAGGCGAGACCGCAGCGACAACCGAAACGTACACGGAAACGCGTCCTGGCATTCCGCGCTTCAATCTGGATCAAGCCATTCTTACTGCCTTGCAGCGGAACCCCGATATTTTGCGCGCGCGCCAGGACATTGAGCGGACAAAAGGTCTCTACATTGAAATGCGTGCAGCCATTCTCCCCCAGCTCGGGGCGACCGGGCAATTTCAGGATACCGATCCGCATCTGACAAACTTCGGGATCAATAACGGGATCAACTTCAATAACAACTTCGGCACCGAACGCAGTTACAGCGTGGAGCTGGCGGCGACGCAGGTTATTTTCGCCGGCGGGCGAATTATCTCACAGATCCGTTCCGCCGATTTTCAACGCGATAGCAGTTACTACGCGTTCCGCGACGCGATCGACTCCATTGTCTCGACCGTGCGGCAGCAATTTTATCTCGTCTTGTTGGACAAAGCGCTCATCGGTGTCCAGGAAGAATCGGTCAATCTTTTGCAGAGTCAGTTGCAGGATCAGCAGAATCGATTTGAAGCGGGAACAGTCCCCCGTTTCAACGTGCTACAGGCGCAGGTCGCCCTTTCCAACCAATATCCGCAGTTGATTGCCGCGCGGAATAATTTTCGGATCGCGCAGTTGCAGCTCGCGAAAACACTTGGCCTCGATTTCGATCCGACGCGCGGCGGCGCCGCGCCACTCGAATGTCTCGGGGAGTTAACCTACGTCCCCCGATCGATGCCCATCACTGAAGCGATCGCGGTCGCCAAGAAAAACAGGCCATTCATCAAACAGCAAAAGGCGACCGTTCTTTCTAATCGGGCGCAGATCGGAGTGGCGCGCTCCGGATTTTTTCCTCAATTCAACGCCACCGCCGGCGAACAATTGCGCAGTTCTCCTTTCACCGATAACATTCGCGACGCGAAAAACGGTTACATTCTTGGCGCGACTGGGACGTGGGCGATTTGGGATTGGGGCGCGACGTATGGGCGATTGAAACAGGCGCGCTCGCTTCTCGAGCAATCGAAGATCACACTCGATGACGACGTGCGGCAAGTGGAGCTCGAAGTACAGCAGGCGTTTTCGAACTTGCAGCAGGGCCGCGAGTTGATTCAAAGCCAGGAAAAAAATGTCGAGCAAGCCAATGAAGCGTTGCGTTTGGCCAGCGCACGTCTCGGTGCCGGAGCCGGAACGCAACTCGAAGTGCTGGACGCCCGCGTGCAGCTAACGACCGCGCAATCCACCCAACTTCAGGCGCTCTATACTTACAACACGGCCGTCGCTGAATTCGATCGCGTAACTGCGACCGAGGTGCAGTATTCCACCCTACTCGATGAACCTGCAACGCGGAGCAAGCTGAAGACTGACGCTGCTCCCACACCCGCGCCCAAACCGACGCCGATGCAACTAAGCGAGCCGCAGGAAACCACGCGGACCACGACCACTACGCGGCACACAACGTCTGGAAAATAGCAATCTGCCGGTCGAGCAATTCGCGGCCTTGCGTCGCGAGGGTTTTCAGCACGCGTTCGTTCGTCGTGTGCCGGGTGTCGATGTTTCCTATGATAAATCGGAAGTGCTTGCGCGCCTCGATGCCGTCCATCGGCAAGTGCGCGACTCGTTAGGCCTCGGACAGGCAACCTTTCTTACCGCGGAACAAGTTCACGGCAAGAAAGTGGCGGTGATCGATTCCCCGGTTTCAGGCGATCGCTGCTTCGATTCTTGCGACGGATTAGTGACCAACCAGCGCGACGTGTGTCTTGGAATTTATGTCGCCGATTGTTGCGCCGTTTTCCTTGTCGATCCAATTCGGAAAGTCATCGGCCTTGTGCATTCGGGAAAGAAAGGAACGGAATTCGGGATTGTTACGGAAGCGATTGCATTGATGACAGAGCGCTTTGGATGCAAACCAGGTGATTTGATCGTGCAATTGAGCCCGTGCATTCGACCGCCCCATTACGAAGTCGATTTTGCGGCGGAGATCGTTAGGCAATGTCGGAATGCCGGGGTAGAGAACGTGAACGATTGCGACATCTGCACCGCCTGCGATCTCGACCGCTACTATTCTTATCGCGCCGAAAAAGCACGCACCGGCCGAATGCTCGCGTTACTTGCTCTGTCATCCTGAGCGAAGCGAAGGACCTCACGAAAGCACGTCAGATGTTCCCGAGGTCCCTCGGTCGCCGCGGCGACCTCGGGATGACCGCGTCGTTTAATTTAGTCGGTGCGGTCGCGATCGCTCCCGCGATACGCGCAGATCCCGCGCTTTTTCGCGCTCGCGATGAAATCAAAAAACTCACGCGCAAGCGCGCCCCAATTCTTCTCCGCTGCTTTTTCCAACGCCTGGCTGGTATTGAGTCCGCTCAAATAAACTAATTTGAATGCCGCTTTTAGTTCATCGCGTTCTTCGCGTGTAAAGCCGGCGCGTTTCAACCCGACGACATTAAGTCCGATCGCGCAATTAAGCTGCGCGGCCATGATAAACGGCGGAACGTCTACGCTAAACGCAGATCCGCCTTGCGTGATCGCAAGTCGCCCGACGCGGATGAATTGATGAAATACGCATCCGCCTCCGAGAAACGCGTTGTCCTGAATTTCAACGTAGCCGCCGAGAAGACAATTATTCGCGATGATAACATGGCTACCGATCGTGCAATTGTGACCGACATGCGCGCCAACCATGAGAAAATTTTTGTCGCCGAGAGTCGTCACGCTCTCTTCCACAGTTCCGCGATGGATTGTGCAGTGTTCGCGGATCGTGTTGTTGCTCCCGATGCGAATACCGCTGCGCGTCTGAAAACCGTAGGCGAGGTCCTGCGGCGCACTTCCGATGATCGCGCCATGTCCGATCACATTATGCTCGCCCATTTTTACATCGCCTTCGATCACGACGTGCGAGCCGATCGCACATTTTTGCCCGATTGAAACCTGCGACCCGATCACGGAATACGGGCCTATCGTCACATCACTCCCGAGCTCCGCTTTAGGATCGACCAACGCAGTCGAATGAATGTTCACAACACGCCGGCTTCCTTGAAGCTGAAGTAAGGCGCACGGCCTTCTGCCGGCGCGCCGATGATGATGTGATCGAGCAGGCGAATCTGCAACAGCTCGGCCGCTTCGCTCAAGCGTCTCGTTAGGCTGTGATCGGACTGGCTGGGCGATGGATCGCCCGAAGGATGATTGTGCACCACGATCACAGCATATGCCGACGAGATAATTGCCGGCCGAAAGACTTCGCGTGGATGCGCGATACTTTCGTTCACGCTGCCAACCGAGACTTCCTCAATGCGCTGCAAATGATATTTCGTGTCGAGCAGAATCACGCGGAGCGATTCCTTGTGCAGCATGCGCATTTCTGCGCCGATTAGATCGCAAACCAGTTCGGGCGAATCAATTTTCCTTCGCGCCAGGGTTTCGCGCGCCAATCGCTGGCCCAGGCCGAAAGCCGCTACCAGTTGCACGGCCTTCGCCTGACCAATCCCCGGGATTGCCGCAATTTCTTTTACCGTGCAGCGACTCAATCCACCAAGCGATCCATATTTTGCGAGAAGCTTGCGCGCGACATCGACTGCGTTCGCTCCGGGCAAGCCCGTGCGGAGTAGAATCGCAATCAACTCCGAATCATTTAGCGCTGCCGCTCCGCGCGCCACCAACTTTTCGCGCGGCCGTTCGTCCAACGGCATCTCGCGGATTTTTAATGTGGGAGCGGCCTTAGCGCCGCGATCATTCTGCGTCGGGACACTGACGTCTGTCCCACCTTTCATTTAGGCGTGAAATTGATCGAGCAATTCACGCAACGCATCGCCAAGATGCGAAAGCGCATCCGTGTATTGATTGGCCGGCAAATGCTCCAAATCCTGTTGCGCCTTGCGAATCAATTCCTGGCCCAGATCTACCGACGCGCTTAACGCTCCATTGTTGTTTGCCGACTTAAGCAGGTTCCCGATCTCGTCCGATTTATCATCGAGAATGAGCGCACTCAAACGCTCGCGATCATTTGCCGGCGCTGATTGCAGAAGCATCAACACCGGGAGCGTCAGTTTCCCTTTTCGCAGGTCAGTCCCGAGCGTCTTGCCGGTTTCTTTCTCGCTGCCCGCGATGTCAACGCAGTCATCGTAAATTTGATAGGCCGCGCCAATTTTCATCCCGTAATCCTTCAGTGCGGATACCACAGCTGGTTCAGCGGAATTAATCGTCGCACCCAGTTCGGAAGCAGCGGCGAAAAGTGATCCGGTTTTCATCTTCACAATTCGCAAATAATCTTCGGTCGCGAGATGCAAATCAAAGCGGTGTTGGGTTTGAATGATTTCGCCCGAGCAAACCTCGCGGGCTGCTCGCGCGATAACACGGCTGATGTCCGCATTATCGAAATTCGTCGCCAGATTAAGCGCATGCGCGAAAAGACAATCGCCTAACAACACGCTGAGAGAATTTCCCCAACGCGCGTTCACAGTTGGCTGTCCACGGCGTCGTTCGGCTTCATCCATGATGTCGTCGTGAACGAGTGTCGCGAGATGAATCAATTCAACGATGACGGCGAGATCGATGTGTTCGCCATTGACCGGGCCAGTCGCGCCACCGCTAAGCAACGCGAGGATTGGCCGCAGGCGTTTTCCGCGACTCCCAACGGCATAAGAGACATAACCTTCGATGGCGGGATCGAACGCGGCGGCCTGCTTTGCGATACGCGCCTCGACTTCTTCGAGTTGAGGTTGGACGAGTTGAGCGACCCGGTTAAGCGGTCCTTCGGGAAGCGCAGGGGCCGCAGCCGAGTGTGTGAATACTTCCACGCCCTCAGAATAGAAGGGGACGGCGTGAGATGTCAAAGCCCCAGACGGGGCGAAAACCAGTTATTTATCGCCGCTCGAGCCAGGAACGGAGCGCGTATTTTCGCCCTGCAATCTCCTCGGCGCGTTGCCGGATTCCATCGTCAACGAGGCGCGACTGCGAGAATGGACAGAGCGCGTCGGCAAACTTGTCTGCGAAGTCCGGCGTCAGCCTTTCATATTGGATGCTGCCCTGTTGCAGCAATCCCTGACGCGTTCTGCGTTGCGCCGCGCCGGCGATTTTCTCGCCGTTGATCAACACATCTGCGCGCACCGGATTGGCGAAGCACGCGTCCGAAATTTTTTGCGCACTGGAATCCGCCAGGATCGCCTCTCCACCGTCCTGCACCAGGACCGCGCGCATTACGGAATGGACATCGAAATACAAGTCATGTGGGGAGCGAATCGAATAGCGATCCGTTCCGGGAACCACGATGGAATAGGTGAGATCGTCGCCGTGCAGGACAATCCCACCGCCTGTCCAACGGCGGACGAGTTCGCGGCCTTCGCCTGCCTGAGCGGCCTCGGCAAATTTCCCGAAATAGCCAAACGAAACCGACGGACGCGCCCAGCCATAAAATCGAATTGCCGGTGTCGTTGCCGTTTCGAGCAGCGCTTCGTCGATCGCCATATTGAGCGCGGCCGACACTCGCACGTCGTCGCGATAGACATCGAGGCGTTCGAACACGCTCATGCGCTCGTTAGGCAGAAATCTCTTCCAGAATTTTTTCCACGGCTTCCCGTGGATTTGCATGCGCCGTGATTGGTCGCCCGATGACGAGATAATCGGCGCCGCTTTGGATTGCTTCCTTCGGTGTCGCGAAACGTCGTTGATCGCCTGGTGCAGCCCAGATTGGCCGTACGCCCGGCGTCACGATCTTTGGCTTATTCCCGAGGCTTGTCCGCAACGCTTTGATCTCATGCGGGCTTGCAACGACGCCGTCGATTCCAGTGGCTGTGGCCAACTTTGCCAGTCGCATCACCTGTTCTTCAACCGAAGAATTTACGCCGACTTCACGCAGTGTTGATTCGTTCGCACTCGTTAAGACGGTCACACCGAGTAACAGGAGGCCTTCAGTTTTTGCAGCGATGGCTGCTTCGAGCATTGCGCGCCCACCGCTCAAATGCACCGTCAGCATTTGCACTCCTAATTCACTCGCGGCTGCGACCGCACCGGCAACGGTGTTTGGAATGTCGTGCAGTTTAAGATCCAGAAAAACACTCGCGTCCCTGGCGACAATTTCGCGGACAACGTTTGGTCCTGCCGCCGTGTACAGTTGCAAGCCGATCTTAAAAATCGAAATCTCGCCGCGAAGCTGCTCAACCAGGTCGAGTGCTTCTCTTTCGGTGGACACGTCGAGCGCCACGATAATTTTGTCGGCCATCTTTGTCATTCCGAGCGTAGCGCAGCGAAGTCGAGGAACCTCTCATTGTCAAAGATCGAGCGCAAAACGCGGAGAGATGTCTCCCTCCTTCGTTTCACTACGGCGCGGCAGGCGACTTCGCTCGACATGACAATTGCGCCGAGCAAATTGGCAGCCATGCAGCTCCGTGCGCCGGCGAAGATCAATCTTTCATTCCGCATCCTTGGACGCCGGGCGGACGGCTTCCACGAAATCGAAACGCTGATGGCGCCGGTCTCGCTTTTTGACGAGATCACGATTGAGCCTAACAAGTCTGGCATTCAGTTCGATTGCGACAACGCTTTCGCTCGCGGGCAGCGATAATCTCGTCGTGCGTGCTGCCGAATTATTCTTTGAAAAAACGAAAACAAAACCCGCGGTCGCAATTACCCTGAAGAAAAATATTCCGCACGGCGCCGGGCTGGGTGGCGGCAGCAGCGATGCCGCGACGACATTGCTTGGTTTAAATGAATTACTCGGAGCGAATCTCGGGCGGGAAGAGCTCGGCGAACTTGCCGCACAAATCGGATCTGACGTCGCGTTCTTTATTTATCAAAGTGCGGCAACGTGTCGCGGACGAGGAGAGATCGTCACGCCAACGAAGCTGAAAACGCCTTTGTCGCTCTTGCTATTTAAGCCGGAGTTTTCCGTTCCGACGCCGTGGGCTTATTCGCGCTGGAAAGATTCGCGCGAACTGCCGGATGTTTCCTACAAGGTCCAGGAATTTAATGGCGCGCAATTCGTGAATGATCTCGAGCGTCCGGTTTTCGAGAAATTTGTCTTTCTCGCGGAAATGAAACGATGGCTTCAGCGTCAACCGGAGGCCGGTGCGGCTTTGCTTAGCGGCTCCGGCTCGTACTGTTTTCGCAGTGCTTAAGAATTCCGCGGATTCCGATGCGTTGAAGAAACGTGCGCTAACGGAACTCGATCCAGCAGCTTTGGACTTGCTCGTGCGAGACCCTTTAATTTCCGGGGAGCGCACGCGCCCTCGCGTGCAGATTTCGGCGCCTCGCCGAAATCCTTTTCCAGAAAAAGTTCGTGATCGCGAGGGCGCGATCACCCGCACGCGAGGGCGCGTGCGCTCCCCAGAACTATTCGCCGGCGCTTCGTTGCAACTTTGCCCGCGCGTATTCACGATTCAGCTTCGCGATAAAGCTCGCGCTGATTTCTGCCGGGCAAACCGCTTCGCACTCGTAAGTGTTGGTGCAATTGCCGAAACCTTCTGCGTCCATCGCTTCAACCATTTTCAGAACGCGGCGCGTCCGTTCCGCGTCACCCTGCGGCAGCAGCGCGAGGTGGGAAACCTTCGCTGAAGTAAACAGCATGGCCGATGCATTCGGACAGGCAGCGGCACATGCGCCGCAACCGATGCAGGCCGCTGCTTCCATTGCGAGATCGGCGTTGTGTTTCGGGACCGGGATGGAATTCGCCTCTGGCGCGGAACCGGTTCGTGCGGAAACAAAACCGCCGGCCTGAACAATGCGATCGAGCGCACTGCGATCGACAACAAGATCCTTGATAACCGGAAACGTTCGCGCGCGAAATGGCTCGACCACGATTCGCGCGCCATCGCGGAACTTTCGCATGTAAAGTTCGCACGCTGCGCCGGGATGATCCGGCCCGTGCGCTTCTCCGTTAATGTTAAGCGAACAGGTTCCGCAGATTCCCTCGCGACAATCAGAATCGAACGCGATCGGTTCTTCGCCGCGATCGAGCAACTGCTCGTTCACGATGTCGAGCATTTCGAGAAACGAAGTGTCGGGCGAAATCTCGCGGGCTTCGTAATTGACGAGCTTGCCTTTAGTCTTGGGGTCTTTCTGCCGCCAGATCTTGAGCTTAAAATTCATTATTCGTTAGGGGAGCGCACGCGCCTCGCGTGCTGGTGGAGGGACGAGCTTCCGCTCGTCCCGGACATGCGGAAGCATGTCCCTCCAAGGTAGATTTTGGCGAGGCACCGAAATCGGCACGCGAGGGCGCGTGCCCTTCCCGGAATTGCTCGATGTCATCCGCGTTCATTTGTAGCTTCGCTGAGTTAACTGCACGGTCTCGAAATGCAACGGCTCACGATGCAATTTCGGCGGCGCGACCTGCCCATTGCCCTGAAATTCCCAGGCGAAAACGGCAGCGAAATCCTCGTCGTTGCGCTTTGCTTCGCCGTCCGGCGTCTGATGTTCCGTGCGAAAATGTCCACCGCATGATTCATCACGCGTGAGCGCATCGGTGCACATCAATTCCGCGAACTCAAGGAAGTCCGCTACGCGCCCGGCGCGTTCGAGCGATTGATTAAATTCTTCGCCTGAGCCGGGAACATTCACATTGCTCCAGAATTCCTCGCGCAATGGCGGAATTCGTTTGAGCGCCTCGCGCAAGCCTTCCGCGTTTCGCGCCATGCCGCATTTGTCCCAAAGCAGCAAACCTAGTTCTCGATGAATCGAATCGACGGAACGCTTGCCGCTTCCGCTCAATAGTTTCTTAATGCGCGCGCGAACCTCTTCTTCCACTTTGGCGAATTCGGGATGATCGATCGATGGACGCTTGTTGATTTGGCCTGCCAGATAATTCGGCAACGTGTAAGGCAGAACGAAGTATCCGTCGGCCAAACCCTGCATGAGGGCGCTCGCGCCCAGCCGGTTCGCACCGTGATCGGAAAAGTTTGCCTCGCCGATGACGTGAAGGCCGGGAACATTACTCATCAAATTGTAGTCCACCCACAATCCTCCCATCGTGTAATGGACCGCGGGATAAATGCGCATCGGCACTTTGTAAGCATCTTCGCCGGTAATTTTTTCGTAAATCTCGAAAAGATTTCCGTAGCGTTCGCGAATCGTATCTTCGCCGAGACGATTGATCGCATCGGCAAAACCCAGATAAACGCCGCGGCCGCCCGGGCCGACGCCTCGACCTTCGTCGCAGACTTCCTTGGCCGCGCGTGAAGCGATATCGCGCGGCGCGAGATTTCCGAAGCTCGGATATTTTCGTTCCAAGTAATAGTCGCGATCCGCTTCTGCAATGTCGTTAGGCGGCTTGATGCAATCCTCCCTGCGCTTCGGAACCCAAACCCGCCCGTCGTTGCGCAGGGATTCCGACATCAACGTTAACTTCGATTGATAATCGCCGGTGACCGGAATGCAGGTGGGATGGATTTGGGTGAAGCAGGGATTGGCGAAGAGCGCGCCCTTTTTGTATGCGCGATACGTCGCGGTGACATTGCAGCCGCGCGCATTGGTGGAGAGATAAAACACGTTTCCGTATCCGCCGGTCGCCAGCACTACGGCATCGCCCACATGTCGCTCGATTTTTCCGGTAATCAGACTGCGCGTAATAATGCCCTTCGCGTGACCGTCGACTAAAACGAGATCGAGCATTTCCGTCTGCGGAAACATTTGCACTGCGCCCGCCGCGATTTGTCGACATAGCGCTTGATAGCAACCGAGCAGTAATTGCTGTCCAGTCTGCCCGCGCGCGTAAAACGTGCGCGAGACCTGCGCCCCGCCAAAAGATCGATTAGCAAGCAAGCCTCCATACTCGCGCGCGAACGGCACCCCTTGTTCGACGCATTGATCGATGATCAAATTGCTGACTTCAGCCAGGCGATAAACATTCGCTTCGCGCGATCGGAAATCGCCACCCTTGATCGTGTCGTAAAAGAGACGGAATACGCTGTCGCCGTCGTTCTGATAATTTTTTGCGGCGTTGATGCCACCTTGCGCCGCGATGCTATGCGCACGGCGCGGGCTGTCCTGATAGCAGAAGGACTTAACGTTGTAGCCAAGTTCGCCGAGCGTCGCCGCCGCCGATCCGCCGGCCAGTCCCGTTCCGACGACAATAATCTCAAATTTTCGACGATTGTTCGGCGCGACCAATTTCGAATGATCTCGGTGACTGCGCCATTTATCCGCAAGCGGCCCGGACGGAATGCGTGAATCCAAATGGCCGATCATAACTGTTGTGCCGGTTGCACCAGCCCAAGAAGAACCGCGACGGGAATCGATGTGTATCCGACAAAAATCGCCCACGCAAAAATTCGCCCACCGAGAGCCAGGCGCGGAGCCATTTTCTTGTCATTTAAACCTAACGACTGGAAGAAACTCGAAGAGCCGTGAGTAAGATGCAGCGTGAGCAAAAACAATCCGACAACGTAAAACGCCGACACGTAAACGTTCTGAAACCCGTAAACCATCATGGAGTAAACATCGTAATGATTTAGCGGATCGTTTTTCAGAAGTGGAAAACGCGGATCTATCTTTCGCCACGTAAAATGCAGCAAATGAAAGATGATGAAGGCAAAGACAACGAGTCCACTCACCACCATGTGGCGTGAGGCGAAACTGGCCTTCACGTTTTCTTTCTTAGCGTAACCTTTCGGCCTGGCGCCGCGATTCTCGATGGCAAGGCGGATGGTGAAATAAATATGGAGCAGTACCGTTATCAGCAGAACGACGCGTACGATCCAAAGCAACGCTCCCAAATCACGCAAATGTTGCGCATAACCATTCACCCAATCGGGCCCGAGAAAAATTTGCAGATTTCCAAGCAAATGACCGATGACGAACAGGATCAAAATAATCCCGGTGATCGCGACAATGAACTTCTTTCCGATTGAGGACTTATAGAAAGCGTACTGAGCGGTCACGGTAGATATTCCGCGGCCGGTAGGCGCGCTGAACGAATTGAAATTATAAATCGCTTCTGGCGTGTCAAGACACCGTTCCGGTACAGGTGCTTTCTGGAGCTGAAATTCGTCGACGATGCGCGCCATGTTTCGCTTTTCAGGTTCCAATGCTGATCAGTCGATTTGTTAGGTTCGAGGATGAGTCAGCCAATTGCAATGACCATGATCTCTGTAATTTTTTCTGGAAACGACGCGCATAACCGGCAAAATCGGAACCTGTGGGTTTACATCATCACCTTCCAGACTTGATCAACCGTGCGATTTCCCTGGCCCGTCATGGCAGTGGGATTTTCCGTAGCGCGGCCCGAATGGTTGAGGTGGGATTTTGTCGGTTGCCAGGTGTGCCGCGGTCCTTGAGAAAATCCCGGGATCGCCGGAGACGCATTGCGGATTTTCCATCGCGCGGCGCCGGAACAGGTCCGTTGCTTCTTCATTATCACATTTTCAAGAACGCCGGTGTTTCCTATGAATGGTCGCTCGAACAAAATTTCGGCGAGCGCTTCAGAAGGTACGATGAGGCACCGGGCGCCGTACTGTCAGGGGATGATATCCTGGACTACGTCATGGGCGCGCCGGAATTGGCCGTGGTTTCCAGTCATCAGGCAACATTACCGGCTCCCAACATTCCGGGCCGTGATATTGTTACGAGTATTTTGATTCGTGATCCGATCGCCCGGATTCGTTCCATTTATTCGTTTGAACGCCGGCAAAAAAATACTTTGCCTGGTTCAACCAAGGCCAAACAGTTGGACTTCAAAGGCTATGTCGAATGGCGTTTAGCCACCTCTCCGTGGATATTGTGCAACTTCCAGGTTCACTTTTGTTCTCGAACAAAGGCAACCAAGCGTTTCTTCATGGTCGATGAATCGTATTTGCAAAAGGCGATAGCTAATCTGGATGAGAGTTCACATCGTCGGCACAGTGAAGCGGTATAGTGATTGGCTTGCTCTGGCACAGATAGTTCTCGCGGAGAAATTTCCCGATATCGCCCTAAAAGTTGTGCGAAAAAACGTAAGCGATACCAGTCGGGAAAAGATCGACGAGACGACAATCCTCGACGAGTTGGTGCGCGACCTCGGCCATGATCTGGCCGACCGCCTCTTGCAGGCTAACGAACTGGACATGTTTCTTCACCAGGTCGCCGATGCTTTGCTCACGCGGCGATTGGCCGAACGCGGCGCCGACAGCGCATTGCGCAATGCTTATGCCGATGCGCGCAAACGTCTCTCGACCAACGCGGCTGATGGCGCTCCGAAAATCTCGTAGTCCTGCGAGAACAAATGGGTCAGGAATTCACCGCATTCGCTCAATCATTTTCTTCCGGCTACTGTGACACACCATGGAAGTGATCGATCCGCGTTTGCCACCAAGTCATTTCCATCACAGTCTGATTCGCAGGGTCGATGTGGGATTGTCTTATTTTCAACTGGAACTGGCGTCGGGCGCCTGCCATTCATTTCTTCGAGCTACGACGCTGAAGGGTGAATTTTGCATCTGAAATCAAGATGTCTGGAGAGAGAGATTTATCGGACTCAGTCTCAGCGCTGGAAGTATCTTCCTCCAGCACTGCAGAGAAAATGAATCCGGCAGATGCAAAATTGATCATATCGATTCACATCCCCAAGACTGGCGGGACAACCTTTCTCGATGTGCTCAAAGCAAGCGCGCAAGAGTTCCTTTACCTGGATTACGGTAAAGGCATTAATCCCACCGGACTCTATCGATACGGACAACGAATAGAAGAGCCGTTCGAATCGATTGCCGATATCGAGTCCCTTCCAGGGCGAAGTGTCATCCATGGACACTTCCGAGCTGGCAAATATTTCGAAAAATATCCGCGCGCGGCATATGTGACCTGGTTGCGCGATCCGGTTGAGCGTCTTGCGTCTCACTATTTTTTCTGGCAGCGCACGCCCTTCATGGAAGATCCGCTTTGCAATCGAGTCATCAGTGAGAAAATGACTTTGGAGGACTTTGCGCGCCTCGATATCGCGCGCAACGTCCAGAATAGATTTCTTGCGCCGGTCGCCATGGAGGGATTCGCATTTGTCGGCATCACGGAAGAATATGAACGCAGCCTCGAATTGTTCCGCAGGCTGATTTCTCCCGATGCGAAAGTCGCCCCCGGTATTCAAAACTCAAACCCTGAGCGACAGCACGGTTTCTACGAACTCGCGCCCGGCGTTCGCGAACGCATCCTCGCCGTTAACGATCTGGACACCAGGATCTACTTGAATGGGATCCGCCGCTTCCGGCAGCTTTGTGAACAGGTAGGACTTTGATTGAGTGCAACTAGCAACTGCTTCGATGAATCAGGAACCACGCCCACCGCTTTCGACCCTCAGCCTTACGTGTGCCTACTCGCATGAGCATTATCGAGAGATTGCCAACCAACTTGAAAAGCTGGGGGAATACCAGCGTCGGCGGCAGATAGAGGATGCTCTGTTAACGGAAGCTCATGAGTTTACCGTCCCAGGATATTGCTACCTCACGTCTCGATATACAGATTTTTCCGTCACGCTGATTCCCGGCGTCGAAGCCGGCCAGCGTCCTCGGGTTAACTGGCGAGAGAGCCTTATTTCGCACGGCGTTTATAATAATCGGATGCGAGCTTCGATGCATCTGTTTGAGCAGTTCCTGCGACCGCGTAAGGACGATTCGATCTTTATTACCGAACAATATGCGCCGCTCTATGGCTGGTTGAAACGAAGGTACCGCAACACTATTGGGAGTGAGTATTTCGGTCCCGATACGTCACCCGGAACCATTGATGAACAAGGCATTCGGCACGAGTCACTCACGGCGCTCAGTTTTCCCAGTCGATCGATGCAGTTTATTCTGAGCTTCGACTGCTTCGAGCATTTCTCCGATTATAAGTCGGGCTTGCGTGAATGCGCTCGCGTGCTCAAGGATGGCGGTAGCCTGCTCATCACAGTGCCATTCCGCCGCGACTCAGCGCACAACATTACGAGGGCCAAGGAGCACGACGATGGAACCATCGAACACCTGCTACCAGCGGAGTATCATGGCGACCCGCTGCGCAAAGAAGGTTGTCTGTGCTACTACCATTTTGGCTGGGAATTACTGGATGATATGCGCGCCGCCGGTTTCCGCGAAGCGAGAGCATACCTTTATTGGTCACGCGAATACGGTTATCTCGGAACCGAACAAATCCTCTTTCAAGCCGATAAGTAATCAGTCTTTTCGGTAGACTTCACATCGGGACATCGAGAAAGTAGCTTTACGTTGAAGACAGAGTCTGATTACGAAGAAAAGATAAGCGAACAGTTGGAGCAGTATGCCAGTGTCGAACTGTTGCATCGATTGCCGGCTATACGTGATTACTGGTTTGAGAAGTTTATCGGACCGCGTGTCTTTCATGTGTTTTATGATGGCAAGCCAAGGCGGGGGTACCTTTACGCAAATTCTTTCGAGGATATTTTGCGTGGCAGTGCGAACGAACAAGCAAGGTTCCTTAGTCTTGGTGCAGGCGACTGTAAACTTGAGATAGGTATCGCTCATGAGTTAAGAGCGCGCGGACTAGATCAGTTTCGATTCGAATGCCTGGAGCTATCCGACGCGCTCCTCCAAAAGGGGAGGGAGGAGGCGGAAAAAAAGGGAGTTTCTGACTTGATGCTTTTTTCGCGGGTGGACCTTAACGGCTGGACTCCTGATCGAGGATATAACGCGGTGATGGCTCATCAGGCGCTGCATCACTTCGTTGAGCTTGAAAAAATATTTACTGGCATTCTTCAATGCATAGGAACCACTGGAATCTTTATCACATGCGATGTGATTGGGAGAAACGGACATCTCCTCTGGCCGGAAGCACTCGGTATCATCGAATCTCTGTGGAAAAATCTTTCGACAACAAAGAAGTTTCATCACCAGTTTAAGAAGAACTACGTTACTTTTCCGAATTTCGACTGTTCGACAAAAGGGTTCGAAGGAGTTCGTGCACAGGACATCCTGCCTCTAATGGTCAAGAATTTTTCGTTCGAATATTTCCTCGGGTATGGCGGTTTGACTGATCCATTTGTAGGACGTGGGTTTGGAGACAATTTCAAGGCGGATTCCGCCGAGGATCGGGAGTTCATCGATGCTGTGCAGCTCATGAACGATACCCTGTGCGATGTCGGTTATCTCAAACCAACTCGTATGATGGCGATTTGCCGGCATCCCAGTTATCGCGGGCCAACGCATTTCTTCCGACATTGGTCTCCGGAATTTTGCCGGCGACTCGTGCTGCCTGCCACATGACGTCGTCGTTTGTTTCTCGCTTCCGCCGCTTCTGGAGTGAGGATGGAGTATTTCTAGCTCTGATGCTGGCGCTGTTTGCTCTGCGTTTTTGGCCTGCCTTTCTGCATGGACAACTTTATGCGCCCTTCCGGGATAACGTCTGGCTTTATGGTTCGCTTTTCTCTCGCACATCCGAAATTGCATTGACCGGTAGCTATCCCTACTGGATTGATACGGTCCTCGGCGGATTCCCTGTCTATTGCACGCCACATTTCTCGGTCACCTACCCGTTCTACTTCTTTGGGTTGTTAAACTATGGAAAGGCGATCGACGTGATGTACACGTTGAGTTACCTGGCGTGTCTTCATAGTCTTATTCTTTATCTTAACTTTTACATCATGCTTCGTGTCGCAGGCGCCAGGGGTCTGGCGTCTCTCTGTGGAGCGACCATAGGTCTCGTCAGCGGCAACACTGAGGTTTACGCCCATTGGTTAACCATGTGCGCCGCCTTCAGTTGGTTCCCTCTACTGATTGCTGGAATGATTCTGTTAGTCCGCGCTCCGCTCGCATTCCGGAGCATCGCGGTGTTTTCTCTTGCCGCGGCCCTTATATGTACTGCTAGTCCGGCCCAGCCGGTTATTCAGTCGGCCTTTGTTTGTTTCTTGTTTTTTACGGCGGCTATTATCTGGCGCTGGCGAAACGACGGATTCACAGCGGTGAGGCAATTGATTTGGGGATTAGTCATTGGTGGTGTCCTCGCCATCGCCCTGGCCGGGGTCGCGTTTCTTCCAATGGCGATCGAGACCGGGAGAATGATTCGGGCGGTTGGGCATCATCCGCCGCTCATCGGTCATGCATCACTTCCGTGGGAGAGTTTCAATGCGAGTCAGTTGGAACCGAGAGCATTAAAGAATGTTCTTTTCAACGGGTCCGAAACTAAAGCATTGGGCAGCCCCTATGTTGGTCCACTGGCATTATTGGGAATATTGATGTGCATTCTCGCCTACCACCGCGCGACGGCGTTCGGTCGATTTTTAATCGCCACCTTCGCCTTTATAGGTGTGTACTGCTTGATTGCGGGATTCGGGACGCACTTTGGATTGGCTTATCTGCATTTTCACATACCACTCCTCAATCGCATGCGAGAGGCTGCGCGTTACCTTGTTAT
This sequence comes from uncultured Verrucomicrobiae bacterium, assembly GCA_963824795.1. Lineage (GTDB taxonomy): Bacteria > Verrucomicrobiota > Verrucomicrobiia > Chthoniobacterales > UBA10450 > JBBQFI01. The sequence goes on from CAWGQU010000027.1 coordinate 111,942, forward strand.
TTTTACTACACTTACCGCGCTGTTGGCTGGTTTGGGATTTCAGGTGTTGATCGATGTCTTTCTCGGTGAGCAACAACTCAGCCGCGGTTGGCGGCGGTACGTTTGGGTAGCTACTACTGTGGCTTTGGTTGTCTTCGCCGTAGCTGTCGCCATCGATTGGCCGCATAAGTCGACAAATTTGATTGTGTTTGCAATTGTCCCGCTGGCGATACTTCTGCTTTGGCCAGCTTCACGGCGATTTGCGATTTTTACTGGCGCGCTTGTTTTACTGACGTGCCTGGCTTCTGCGCTATCTCCTCCTGGCACACTTCCATTTTCCAGCTCCGAGTATTTGCGGACGGATAACCTGGTGTCTCATCGGGTACTGCGTCGTGTCGCGCAAATATCGGACATTCACCGGTACCGCGTTGTAATCCTCGATAACCAATTCAGACCTATGACGTGGGCGGACAACGCGAGCTTCTACGGTATTCGAACCTTTTATTTCCAGTTTACGCCTCTTCCATACGATCAGTTCAAGGAAATGTTCGATGAAAAGGCGGAGGGAATCCGGAAACTAAGAGGCGGAAAATATTTCATTTGCGGACAGGACGCCAGACCGATGGACCCTGATGCCAAACTTCTATTCGAAGAAAGCGGCTACCGTGTTTACGAAGTGCCAAATGCAATGGAACCATATGAGCTTGTGCACCGGACACAGGCCTTTAGCGACCAGACTGCTTTCCGGAATTACGTCATTACACGAGGCTTCGATTACCAACGCATCGGCGCAATTGCGCAGGGTTTTCGATTGCCTCCCATGACGGGGAAGTCAGGCAAGACAAGTGCATCTACGGCTGGCTCTGACGAGCTGGTCGAGCCCATAAGAGATTCACATAACCTTGTCAGTTTCCTGGTCGACTCAAATCGTCCGGGCATCCTGATCCTGAATGAGCGATGGAGCCATGATTGGCACGTGAGAGTGAACTCTCTCTCGAAAAGAGTCCTGCCCGTAAATTTTGTTCAACCCGGCGTGGCGCTGCCGGCGGGGCGGGAATATGTGGAATTTGAATACAAGCCAATGCTTTTCTGGTATCTGTTGATTCTGCAACGAGTTACTTTTGTTCTCCTCGCCCTGGTCGCGATTTGGAAGGTCCTGCTTGGAAGCGAGAGTTCTGAAGTAGTAACCTAGGCTATTTCTGGCATTCCAAAACTACTGTTATGTAGGGAATGCGCATGGGCTTCATGTCCACAGAGGTTTTCACTTTCTGGAAAACATTCTCTGCGAGGCGACGATAAGCTTCTTCGGTACGGACGTTCTGTCCACGGTCCAGCGACATGACATAGGCGGCAATACTCTTTCGGTTGTTCATCCAACAGGCGTCCAGACAAACAAATCGCCCGCCGCTTTTCAAAGCGTGATGAGCAAACTGAATACAGTGTGCAGCCTCCGCATCGTCAAGATGATGCAAAATGCCGAGGCCTATTACGATGTCGGCATCGCGAAATCGCGAATCATTCCAAACTGTTTTTGTATCGCCGACAACAAAAACCCCCGCGCTACCATGCCGGTCCCTGGCTGCTTCAATGTAGGCTTCGCTGACATCCAAGCCGAGATAGCTCACAGACGGAAGCCAGGGAAGAATTTGTGCGGGCCCACATCCGATATCGATAATCTTATCTCCGGCCTTAGGTAGAACGTGATCCCGGATAAAGCGGCGCCGAAGTGCATTACCTCCGATGGCGTCCTGAAACAAGTTATAGACAGCTGGCAACTTCAACCAACGGTGTAAGCCGGAGTTACTTTGCATTCTTAATCCCGATCGGTTGCACTGTAGACCTCGCGTGCTCACATAGCCAACCGCGGCGACAGCGAAGGAATTCGCGACGGCGACCTTAACGGGCAGCAATGGTTAGTTCAACAAATCTGCAGGTTTGCGATACGCGGGCTAAAGCAGGTCCGTCAAAAATTTCTAATCGTCCAAGTAGGTGAGACAGCCTGTAAGTTTACTGTCGCCGCACGAACGGTTCCGTTCATGATCCAGATTTGGCGCGCGCCTGTCGTGCTCTGAAAAAGAATATCCGGTTTCCCGTCGCCGTTGAAATCGCCGGAACCCGCCACCTTCCACGTGGTAGCAACGGTACCCAAATTTATAGTTCGTAGTAAAGTAGTGCCGTTCATCAACCAGATTTGGACAGCGCCGGAAGTATTTTGCAGAACGATGTCAGTCTTGCCGTCTCGGTTGAAGTCGCCGGACGCCATAAATTTCCACGTGGGCGCTGCAGAGGGGAGGCTTCGGCTTGCGCTAAACAGGATGCCATTCATCAGCCAGACGCCGCGCGCACCGCTCGAGTGCTCCAGGAGAATGTCAGGTTTGCCATCACCGTTAAAATCCCCTGCGCCCGCGAAGTTCCAAGCCGTCGATAAGTTGCCGATATGCACGGAGCGCAGGATCCTGGTGCCCTGCATTAACCAAATGTAGCGGCCGCCGGCTGTATTTTGCCAAAGAATGTCGGAATTGCCGTTTCGATCGAAATCGGCCAGGCCCATGATGTTCCATGCGGGCGAGATTACACCCAGGCTAACCGCACTGCCATAGGTGTAACCATTGAGAAACCAAAGACTGCGGGCTCCGGAAGTATGTTGCCAGATGATTTCCGACCTGCCGTTGAAATTAAAGTCGCCTTTAGTCGAGGCGTAGTTCAGCGCGGGCAACGTCATGATAATACCGAAGCCGGAATCCCGATCGAATCCCGGCGCTTCAATATTTAGTGCGGAATGATTCAGCGCGACACGCACTTGCGCGGGCGTAAGGCCCGGACGGTATGATAAAATCTGCGCCGCGATGGCGCCGGCATGCGGCGCGGCCGCGCTTGTCCCGAAGAACGGGTTCAATCCCGAAGTGGTCGGCAGCGATGTCTTAACTCCGGTGGCCGCAGTGATATCGGGCTTTTGCAATACACGTCCGCCGGTCGAGGAAAAATTCCCGGGAGTAATGGCGCTTCCGTTGGGATTAAAGAAGATGCGCCGCGGCCCATCGGAACTTTGCGTGTTCACGGGATTAGCTGCGCCACCAGTGAACAGGGTGGTGCGGTTGTCCGCGTTTGTCTCGGCGACCGAGAAGGCGTTAGCGGCCCCGGAGGCATTATGACCGCGCACGCAACCCGCCGTGCTTATGCTTAGCTGACAACGACCAGTATCGAGATGGATAAATCTTCCCGCGCCCGAGTATTTAACAATAAGGATGCGCTCGTTGACGTTGAGTGTGTCGACGCTTTCGTAGGGATCCTGCGTTCCGTTTTGGGTGTCGACTGAACTTCGGAGCACGTTGCCGGCATTGTCGAGGACGAAAAGATCGTAGTCGTTCGTTGAAGCGCCGAGCGGATCGGCCCAAAAGAGATCGGCGCGTGGCTGATCGGTCATGGTGACCGTATCCGTGAGGTCCGTTGCGCTGAAAGCATGGTAACGGGAGCCCAAGCCATCGTAGAAAGACGCATCGCCGCCATCGACAAAATCGCCCTCCCATGTGCTGGAAGTTCCGTCGTCCTTGTTGCCGGAATTGCGCGCGCTCGAGAAAAAGAGCACGCCCTGGGCTGAGACGTCGTTGACGGCCTGCGCGATCGGTCCGTCTTGAAATGGCGATTCAGAGAAGTTCGTCACGTCGTCGATGATGACTTTGCATCCCGCCGCCGCCAGATTACGAATGTTCTGCGCGAAGCTGGCTGGCCCGCCGAAGCCAGTGGCAAAGTAAAGAGTCGCGGATGGTGCGAGGTCGTGCACGATCTCAAGCATCGCCAGGCCCTCTGCTTCACCGCTGCCAGCCTGGCCGGGAAGAATGGTCACTGGTCCAATATTTCCCGTGGCCCGCGAATGAGCTAACGCGCTGTGGCCATCGTCCAAACTATCGGATAACACCGCGACCTTAATGCCATATCCAGATGCACCGTAAAGCCGCGCAAGGTTCGAGCCGTGCGCAACATCGCCCTCTGCGTTGACGGTTCCCGTATTTGTCGTGGCTCCTACCGCTGGCCGAATGAATTTGATTTCACTTCGCCCTGCGAGTAGTTCGACTTGATCGAGAGGAATTATCGCGCGGATGGCATGGTAATCTGGAAAATTTTCCAGGATCTCTCCGCCGGCAGCCTTGATCGCCGCAGTCAAGTCGTCCGTGACAGTCGCATCGATATCCACCTTTACGCGCCTGCCGCCTTCCGAAAGTTGAGTCTTTAGGGAAGCTCGAAGTGTGGGAACACGCCTGTTGATGAAACCAAAACGGCGCTCCTTCGCCGCATACAGCAACTGCGTATTTATTTTCTGTTGCGTGGGAGTGCGCGTCGCTTTTTCTCGCAGAAGCTCAGCTATTTGATTCCGCGTGTTGGATGCGAGTTGGTTTGCGACTCGGTTTGCGACTTGGGCAGATCCCTGTGTGCACAGGACGAAGCCGAGCAGAAGCGTTGCCGCGCATTTCCAAACGGAACGGATGTTAAACCAAACAGAAGACGAATTATTTTTCATAAGCCAATGGTTCCTTTGAGAATTCATTTACAACCCGGCGCACCTCGAATTGAAAAACTCTGGAGGCGCAAAACAGCAAATTATTCCGAACAATTTCGCGGTGTCGATGAAACCAAATTTGCCCTAACTATGCAAATAAAATTAACCCCATGGGACCTTTGTTCCCGAGTGATGTCAACTATTTAACCGGCCCACCGCAAGTAAGGAACTCCCGACTGGCATGCGAAACGGCATGCTTGTTTCCAACCGCTGCAACGTGCGAAAGATTCCGTGTACGAGCGCGTTCTGTTCGGCGAAGCCCGTCCGAATTGTGCGTTCGCGCGGCACGAAGCGAAGGACAATCTTCCGCGCATATAGAATTGGCACCATCGAAAATCCCCACGAGACAATGTTGATCGGTGTTACGTGCGTTTTCTGAAAGAGCGATTCAATGCCCGCAGTGTTGTAACGGCGTTTGTGTCCCGCCACCTCATCGTACTTTCCGTAGAAAGCCATGTGTGCGGGAACATTAATTGCAACGAGACCGCCGGGTCGGAGATGGTCGAGCGATGCTTTTAGAAATGCAACGTCGTCGTCAATGTGCTCAATCACATCCAGAAGGAGAACGAGATCGTAGTGGTGAAGCATCGCAGGATCTCGGTCGAAAATGTTGTAAACGAGAAGGCGTCCTTTTCCATTCTTCGCCATTTCAAGCGCGTGTTGATTCAGATCGCAGCCATCGACCGGAATGTTCAGGTCGCGCTCGACCATTTCCCGCACCACCCCATGGCCGCAGCCAATTTCCAACGCATTTTCGATGGAAGCGTTGGCGCGTTTGAGTTCGCGAAGCAGGACGTGCTGACGCCATTGCATCCAAAAATGATCGGCACGAGCGAACTCGAACCATTCATCGGCCATCGAAACCGACGTGGCCGGTGAAAGAAATTCGATGGCGCTCATTCCGGACGGGATTGTTCCAGATTGACGGTGCGCTCGATTACGTAGGAGGGGCGGGCTTTTACCTCCATGAACATTTGCCCGATATATTCGCCGAGAATTCCCAGGTAGAGAAATACCAGACCGTTCGAAAACAGAAGAACGACAACCAACGTCGTAAAGCCAGGAGCGGCAATGTGCGCATTTGTTAAAAAAGCGAGGGCGACGTAACCCAGAGCCCCGATCACCGCGAGGAAACAGAGTAGTGCACCGCAAATAAAACCGAGGCGCAACGGTTTGGTTGAGAAGGACGTAAGTCCCGATGTAGCTAACTTGATTAATCCCATGAGGGAATATTGCGGATCACCTGCGGCGCGTGCCGCCCGCGAAATAGGAAACGGTTTGCTGGGCAGCCCAAGCCATGCGCGCAATCCTCGAACGAAGCGCAATTTTTCCGGAAGTCCCAGCAACAACTGCACGGCGCGACGACTCATCACGCAAAAATCGCCACTATCCAAATCCACTGGGGTATCGGCCAGAAACGCAAAAAGCCGGTAAAAGAGACGATAGAAAAAGCGCTTGGCCTTTCCTTCGCGTCGGCTCAGTCGCACCGCGTAGACCACTTCGAGTCGCTCTGCTCGTAGGATGCGATACATCTCCAGCAAAGCTTCGGGTTCATCCTGCAAATCCGCGTCCATAATGCCGACGGACTCACCCGATGCCAGGGATAAGCCGGCGGAGAGCGCATATTGATGTCCAAAGTTTCGCGTCAGTACAACCAGCTTCACCGCCGCGTCAGCTTGTGCCCAGTTTTCAATGAACGAGATGCTTTCATCGGTCGAGCCGTCACTCACGAAAACCAATTCCCATGAGGCGGGCCGATCGGATATTTTCTCCAAACGCTCGCGCAGGAGTGGCAACACTTTTGCCTCGTTCAGGAAAGGAATGACGATGCTGAGTTCGGGCCGGTTCATGCGATCAGGCAAATGCTGGAATCTTCAAGAAGTCTTGCGCCGCATCCAAAAACTGCCTCCGCCCCACCACGGCGAAGCAGGGAAAGTATTTTTGAAATCCTCAAGGTAACGATCCGCCAGATAGCTGTTACAAAGCAAGACTTCAAACGTGGAATTGAACGCGAGAAACGCCTGCAGGACATATTGCTCACACCAGAAGCGAAGTTCGTCCATCACCCAATCGCGCCGATAATCGTGCGGGAAAAGAATATCGTGGACGTGGACGATTACGCCGGGATTCAAGCGTGGCAGCACTTCGAGGAACAGGTAGTTAACGTCTCCACCTATTTTCACTGTGTGAGAGCTATCGATGAAAAGAATGTCGCCAGATTGAAGCTGAGAAAAGAAATCCAGATCTACGTCCTGAACTTTTTTTTCGATCAAGGATCGCAAACCGGGAAAACCTTTAGCGAAGAAATCGAGAGGAAACGGTTCGATGCAGATAAGAGGGGTATTCCCATTTTTGGCAGCCGCCTGACCGGAGATTAACGAGGAATAACCACTCCCGACTTCAATAATTAGATTGGGTTTGTAATGACGAACCATGCAATACGCCGCAAGAGCGTCCGTTCCACCGAAGCGCCCGTTATCGAAATAGAACTGTGCGGGTTCCCCGGTCGAGGCGCGGGGGAACTGTTCGTACTCTTCGCGAAATTTTGGAAAGCAATTCCGCAGCAGATCCAACTGCGTGGCATCGTTCATGTCGATTCCGCGTAACTCGCTTCGCTTTTCCCAAAGCGATTCGGGCAGCGTGCGCGTATCGGGAATCGGTTGGTAAAAGTGGACAGGAGTGAGATGCACCCCGCGCTCTTCCCAGATCCGAAAAAATTCCGGATAACGCGCGTTGTTGACGCAGCGAGGAGCTACCTCAGCGACGAACCGTGCGATTTCTTCAAGGTCGATATTTCCTTTGGCGGCTTCGGCTGCGACTTTGTCCAAGACTCCAGTAAGTGAACTATCGCCCGGCCGGACGGTGACGCGATCAAGGCACCTATCTGGATCACTCACTCCGTAAAGCTCGAAGCCGTATGAGGTCGATCCCACGATCCAATCCACCTCAACAAAACCGCTCGGGCCTCGCGTGACTAATTTGTCGCCGTCTTTCGCAGTGATGACGTGAACTTCTGCTCCTAAAGGATCGTTCGTTTCCCAGATTATTTTTGTCTTTGAACCGGAGAGCGGCGGGTTGGGTCTGGCGGTGATTTTTCCGGTGAAGCGGACTGGCGTGGTGGCTTTACTCACCTCGCGGCACCGTGCTGAATTTCGCCTGCGACCTGACGTGCTGGTTTGATGCTTTCGTTTCGCAACGGCGACGATGCCGAAGGATGCATGTGTTCATCGCTCAGGAGCCGCGACAACTGTTTCGTTGCGACCTCCACGGAATACGTCGATTTGGTTTTCTCGATCCCGTTGCTCGATATGCGCTCCCAGAGTTCCTGCGATTGGTAAAGTTCGATCAACGCTCGTGCAAAATCTTCCGGAGTATCTGCGATTAGAATGTCTTCGCGGTTGGTCAAAAACATTCCTTCGACCGCGACTGATGTTGCGACCACTGGAACGCCAAACGCCATGCTTTGATTGATCTTACCTTTAACGCCAGCTCCCCACCGCAACGGAGCTATTGATAGCTTCACACTTTCGAAATAGGGCCGAACATCGGGCTGCATCCCCGTGAAAATAACTTTCTCGCTCGCCAATGCGATAATTTCAGGCGGCGCTTTGTCTCCGATGACGTAAAACATCGCGTCCGTAAGCTGTGACTGCACCAACGGATAAATTTCCCTCATGAAGAAAAGCACGGCGTCAATATTGGGTGTGTGCTGAAAGCCGCCGATAAATAGAAAATCGCGCCGCCGCTGAAATGGTGTCGTCGAACCCGGAATATCGACAATGTTGGAAACGACCTCGATGGATTTATCCGGTCGTTCGCCGCGAAGTAGTTCCTGTTCACACTCGCTCACGACCCAGGTTTCGTCCGCCTGATCGATCAGCTCGTATTCCTTTGCTTCCGTCTCGCGCGCGATCACTTCGACCTGCATATCTCGCGTTACCTCCGCTTCGCGGGTCGTCCGGACGAAATGCAGATCGACCGTATCAAAAATCACGCGGCTTTGCGGAGCGTGGATGCGAACATCGCTCATATGCTTCTGCGCAAAATCGCAGCGACTAAGAATGACGACATCGAATTTCGATCCTTCGCGCTCAAGAAATTCGCGCACAGTTTTAATATGAGGATAGCAGACGACCTCAATCCCGCGTTTTTGCAATTCCCCAGTGTAAGGCGGGATATCGGCAGCGTTGTCAGGGACGAATGTCACACGATGTCCCAGGCGATGAAGAATGTTCAGAATTTGCGACATGCGGACCGAGCCGGAATCTCGATCGGGCATCGGGAGATGATGGTCGATGACCAGAATCCGCTTTTGTCCCGGCTTGAGTTGGTCGTACGCGACCAGATCGCCATTCGCAGGTCTCTCCGCCAGCTCACTCGCCCAAGTTGCGGCGAACGTTTCGCGATTCATTTCCTGATATTTTTTTGCGCCGGCCGATAAGTCGGTGCCGCCGGTCGCGCCCTCATAATGGATGACTTCGCTTACCGGCTGATAAAATACCTTCAAACCCTGACGCCGTAGTTTGAATGCAAGATCGGTGTCTTCGTAATAACAGGGAGCGTATTTCGAATCGAAGCCGCCCACACTCTCGAAAACTGATTTCGGAATCATTACACAAGCCGCGGAACAGTAATCGACCTCTCGCAGGAAATTATACTCCGGCTTTCGCGGGTCCTGGAATTTGCCGCGATTCCAACCAGACCCATCGCGCCAAATGATTCCGCCGGCTTCTTGCAAGCGTCCATCCGGGAAAATCAATTTGGATCCCACCAAGCCGGCCTCGGGCTCGAATTGAAAAGTTTCGCGTAGCGCGCCTAACCAGCCCGGCGTTACTTCGGTGTCGTTGTTCAGGAAAACGAGAAATTCACCGCGCGCTTTCTCTGCGCCGCGATTGCACGACGTAATGAAACCGCAATTACTCTCGTTGCGCAGATAAACGACGCCCGGCAACTTTGCGATCACTTCTGCCGTCGCGTCGGTCGAACAATCATCAATCACGATTATCTCCAGACGCTCGGCTCCTTCATGTTCCTGGATCGAAGCAAGACAGGCTTGCGTGAAATGAAATTGGTTGAAGACAGGAATAACGATCGAGACATCGACTTCGTCGTGAATCTTGAACTCTATCGGTCTTGTTGGTGCTCGAGGTTCCCTTCGGCTGTTCGATTGTTGGTTAGGCAAGGTTGTCGCAGCGGAGCTCGTGCGTGAATTCAGCGCCTGAATCGCTTCGTCAATGGCGACGGCTTCCGGATGCGTTTCGCACCACGCGGAATATGCCTCCACAATTTTTTCCAGGTGTCCGTAGCCTAACGAGTGCTTATTGCCGCCAAATAGTCCTTTTAACGCAGCGATTGGATTCGCCATCTTCCACCGGCGCGAGGAACGCAGTCGTT